>CANQSR010000012.1 GCA_947626575.1 uncultured Clostridia bacterium
TATTATAGCACTTTTGAGAAAATTGTACAAATTTTTCAAATTCTTTCTTAAAATTATTTTTCTGAAATATTTTGATACAAGCGGGAAAGAATGTCTCTTGCATTCCTTGCGGCAGGGTGTATAATGGTCGCAAAGGAGAAAAGTATGATTCTGCCCAAACTCGATAAAAATTTTTATCCCATGATCGCGGCGCTCGCCGATTACAGGAAAACGCTCACGGGTCCCACCGACCGCGTGACGCTCGCCGTGGAGCGGGACGGCGGCTATAACCATCTCTATGCCCTCGACGTCTCCAAAGGGGAGAGCGAACAAACTTACCGCATCGTCGAGCGCATCGCCAAGACCATGCTGTGGGTATGCGGGGGCTACCGCATCGGCATCCACGGCCCCCGTTGGCTGTATCTCCGCCTCAAAGAGGCGTATAGCCCCGCGGGGGAACGCGCCTTCGACGAGGCGTTCATGGCGGGCGTCTATGAAAGGCCCTTCGAGGTCGTTGAACTTCACGAAGTCCCCGCCGAAAAGCGCGCCTGTGTGCAGGTGGGCGGCCACCTCGGCGGATGCCGCATCGGGTTCGATGCGGGCGGGAGCGACCGGAAGGTGAGCGCGGTCATCGACGGCAAGCCCGTGTACAGCGAGGAGGTCGTCTGGCACCCCAAGACGGAGACCGATCCCCGCTATCACTACCGCGAGATCCTCACGGCCATGCAGACGGCCGCCTCCAAGATGCCCCGCGTAGACTGCATCGGCGTCTCCTCGGCGGGGGTGTATATCGGGAACAAGATCATGGTCGCCTCGCTCTTTCTGAACGTGGATAAGGCGAAATACGGCGACTACATCAAAAATATGTATCTCAACGTGGCGAAGGAGATGGGGGTCCCCATCGAGGTCGCCAACGACGGCGACGTCACGGCGCTCGCGGGCAGCATGGAACTCGGCGAAGGCAGGGTCTTGGGGCTTGCCATGGGGACGAGCGAGGCGGCGGGGTATATCAACGCGGCGGGCGGCCTCAACGGCTGGCTCTCGGAGCTTGCCTTTGCGCCCGTGGATTTCCATCCTTCCGCTATGCGCGATGAGTGGAGCGGCGACCGCGGCGTGGGGTGCAAATACTTCTCGCAGGACGCCGTCATCAAACTCGCCGAATACGGCGGATTTGCGTTCGGGGAAGGCACGCCCGCCGAAAAGCTCAAAGTCATCCAGAAGCTGGCGGAGGAGGGGGACCCCCTCGCCGTGCAGGTATTCGAGGATATCGGCGTCTATCTTGCCCACACGCTCCCCTTCTATGCCCTGTTCTATGATATGAAGCACGTTCTGCTCCTCGGAAGAGTGATGAGCGGGAAGGGGGGCGATCTCGTGCTTGCCTCCTGCAAACGCGTGCTGGCGGCCGACCATCCCGCCTTTGCGGGGCTGGATATCGCCACGCCCGACGAAACTTCCCGCCGCGTGGGGCAGTCCGTCGCCGCGGCCTCCCTTTGCGCCGTCGGCTGACCGTACAGACAGAAAACGGGCATACCATGTCCGAAAGATATACGTCACATTCAACATCAGGAGGAAATTTCATGAAAGTCGTTATCACAAAATCCTATGAAGAGATGAGCATGGAGGCCTTTTCGGTCATGCGCGCCGTCGTCACGGCCGAGCCTTCGGCGGTTTTGGGCCTCGCCACGGGTTCGACGCCCCTCGGCCTCTACCGTCTGATGGCCGAGGACCACCGCGAAAAGGGGACTTCCTACAAAAAAGTGCGCACGGTCAACCTCGATGAATACGTCGGCCTCGGCCCTGAGAGCGACCAGAGCTATGCCTATTTCATGCGCGAAAATCTCTTCCGCCATCTCGATATCCCGCCTGAAAACACGCACATCGCCAACGGCAAGGCGGGAGATCTCGCGGCGGAGTGCCACCGCTATAACAGCTTGCTCGGACAGCTCCAACGGGATATCCAGATCCTTGGGATCGGGTCCAACGGCCACATTGCATTCAACGAACCGGGAACGCCCTTCGGCTCCGAGACGCATGTCGTCGCGCTGGCAGAGAGTACCATCCGCGATAACGCCCGTCTCTTCGCCCGTGCGGAGGACGTTCCGAGAAAGGCGCTCACCATGGGGCTGAAAAACATCATGCACGCAAAGAAGATCGTCATTCTCGCGAACGGCGCGAATAAGGCGGGGGCGGTGCGCGGACTCGTCTGCGGCGCCGTCACCGAACAGCTCCCCGCAAGCGTTTTGCAATTGCACCCCGACTGCACGCTCATCGTGGACGAGGCGGCGGCTTCCCTTCTGTGAGGCAGACCATGAAGAAATTTGTGAATGCGGCCGTCTATGTGGACGGTTGCGGCATCAAGCGGACGGACCTCGTATTCGACGGGACGATCCGCTCCGTCGGCGGCGACGCCCCCGATGCGGAAACTCTGCCGCTCCCCGCCGGGGCGGTCGTGCTGCCCGCCTTCATCGACGAGCATATCCACGGCGCGGGCGGCGCAGACGCCATGGACGGCACCCATGCCGCGCTCGCGACGGTCGCAAAGACGCTCGCGGCCGAGGGGACGGGGGCCTTTCTCGCCACCACGATGACGCAAAGTCCTGAAAACATCGCGCGCGCCGTCTCGGCCGCGGGGGAATTTATCAAACATCCCGCCGGCGGCGCACGGCTTTTGGGCGTCCACTTGGAGGGACCCTTCATCGCGGCGGCATACAAGGGCGCGCAGCCGCTTGAATACGTCGCGCGGCCCTCCGCGGAGACGTTTGACAAGTACCAAAGGGCGGCGGGCGGATGTATCCGCATCGTCACGCTGGCTCCCGAAGCGGAAGGGGCGTTGGCGCTCATCGGGCATCTGAAAGAGCGGGGCGTCATCGCCTCGGTCGGCCATTCGGGCGCGAAGTATGGGGAGGTCGCCGCGGCCATAGAGGCGGGGGCGACGCACGTCACCCACACTTACAACGCGCAGACGCCCCTGCATCACAGGGAGGCGGGGGTCGTGGGAAGCGCCATGCTCTTTGACGAACTCTCCTGCGAACTCATTGCCGACTGCATCCACGTCTCTGTCCCCGCGATGCGGCTTCTCGTGAAGAACAAGCCGAAAAACCGCCTCATTCTGATCACAGACGCCATCCGCGCAAAGGGGTTGGGGGATTGCGTGAGCGAACTCGGCGGACAGACGGTATATGTGAAGGGCGGCGAGGCGCGCCTTGCGGACGGCACGCTCGCGGGCAGCGTTCTGAAAATGAACCGCGCCGTGCAAAATTTGGTGGAAAAGGTGGGCGTGGCGTTTACGGACGCCGTGGACTGCGCGACCAAAAACCCCGCGACCGATTTAGGCATCTTCGGGGAGACGGGCAGTATCCGCGCGGGCAAGCGTGCGGATTTCACCGTTTTAGACGCGGAGTACAACGTACTTTTGACGATCGTCGGCGGCGAGATCGTCTATCGCGCGTAACCTTTGCGGCTCCAAGAGGGGGCCAAGGCGAGCCTCCCCCTTTATACCTGAGGGGGGAGGATGTCACGGCTATGCCGTGACAGGTAGGGGGTGAAAGGCGCGCGCCCATTCGTCATTGCGAACGCCGCATTTCTATTGTTATCAAAGGCGGCACGAGCGCGTAGCGCGAAGTAACGAAGTGAGGAACTGCCAACGCGTCATTCCGACGACCAACGGGAGGAGGAATCTCGGCCCTTTGAGATTTCTCACCCCTTCGGGGTTCGAAATGACGTGCGTGGTGGCTTGGCGCCCCTAAGAGGGGCGCCAAGTCCTCAGTCACGCAAGGCGCCTACCCTCTCCTTGGGGAGAGGGGTAGGGGAGTGGGGGGTAAATCCGTCACCCTGAGCCTGCCGAAGGGTCACATCATTTTGAGAGAATCCTCACGGGGCGAAGTAAGAAGAACAAATCGGGATCGAAGTCCCGATTTTTTTCTTGATTTTGCTTGACAGGCCGATTGGAAAAGTAATACTTTTAGGAGTTATATATGGAAACCTTTTCCGAAGGCAAATATCTTGCGACGGTCAAAATCGGTCCCAAGGGGCAGATCGTCATTCCCAAAGAGGTGCGCGATATGTTCGCACTGCACGCGGGCGACGCGCTCCTGCTCATGGCGGACAAAAATCAAGGCATCGCTCTGCAACCGTTTTCGTATGCGGAGTCCTTTTGGAATGCCGTGAAACAAATCAAAGATGAGGACAAATGACCTTGCGCGCGCTCGAAGTTGAAAACTTGAAAAAGGTCTATCCGGATTTTACGCTTGGCGGCATTTCTTTCGCGGTGGAAACGGGGCAAATCGCAGGACTGATCGGCAGGAACGGCGCGGGAAAGAGTACCACGCTCAAATCCATCATGCGGCTGATTTCTTCCGAAGGGACGGTCAAAGTGTTCGGGAAGGACTTTTCGGAGGATGAAGGCGCAGTCAAGGAGCTTTTGGGCTATGTCGGCGGCGGGTTCCGGTTCTATCCGAATAAAACTCTCTCCGCCGTTGCAAAGGCGGTCGCGGGGTTTTATCCGCATTGGGACAAAGAGGCGTTTACGCGTTACTGCGAAGAGTACGCGCTTGTCCTTTCAAAAAAGGTGCGCGAACTTTCCGAGGGCATGAAGATCAAATTTTCGCTCGCGCTCGCCCTTTCGCACGGGGCAAAATTGCTTCTTTTGGACGAGCCGACGAGCGGGCTGGATCCGCTCTCGCGCGAAGATTTTTGCGATACGCTCCTCTCCCTCAAAAGGCAGGGCGTGACCATATTGTTTTCCACGCATATCACGTCCGACCTCATGCGCGTCGCCGACCAAATTCTCTATTTATCGGACGGCACGCTCCTTGCCGATGAGCCGACCGCAAAACTCGTCAAGCGGTATCGGGTCCAAACCTTTGCCTCGTTTGAGGAAGCGGGCGCGGCGCACGCGATGGGCGTAAAGGGCGTAAAAGACGGGTTCGAGGGTTTGGTCGCGGGAACAGAAGAGGGGCGGGAAGCCACCCTCGACGAGATCATGATACATCTCGAATACGCAAAAAAGGAGACGGCATGAAAGCGCTCATTAAGAAAGAATTTTCCCTCTGTCTGCATCCGACGGCATTCGTCTTTCTGACTTTTGCGGCGCTCACCTTTGTGCCGAATTACCCTTATGAAGTGATCTTCTTCTTTTCGGGGCTGTCGGTTTTCTTCATCTCTTTGTCGGCGCGGGAGAACGGGGATTTCGCGTTTACCTGTTCGCTCCCCGTCAAAAAACGGGATGTGCCGCTCGCGCGTATCATAGTCGCCGCCACGTTTCAATGCGCGCTCCTACTTTTGACGGCCGTTTGTATCGCCATAAAACAGACGCTGCTCCCCGATGAAATGCGCATCAATCTTGCGGGCAACAGCGCAAATCTCGCCTTTTGCGGGTTCGGCGCGCTCGTCTTGGGCGCATTCAACCTCACGTTTTTCCCTCTGCATTACCGTGACCCGCATAAAGTCGGCGTCCCGTTTGTGATCTCATCGGCGGTGCAGTTCGCCCTCATCGGCTGTTTGGTAGCGTTGCGGCATTTGCCGTTTTACGCGCCGCTTGTCTCGCCCGATCCCGCGAATTTGGGCGTAAAACTCGCCGTTTTGCTTGGGGGACTTCTTTTCTATGCGGGCATGACGGCGTGCGCCGCGATGCTTTCCATGAGAAAGTTCGAAAAGGCGGAGCTATGATCGTGCGCAAGTACGCCGTATTTTATCCATAATCATGCGCCCGCGCGCATAAAATGAGATATGCGATCTCATATGCGCCACGGCGGCACGGTTTTCGTTGCCGCGCTGCTCATCTTCATCGCCGCCCTGAGTTTCTTTGTCGGCGCGTTCGAATGGAACGGAAAGAGTACGGTGAGGCTCGCCCTCACCTATCATTTTCTCGTCGTGCGCTGTGAGAGCGCAACGGTGGGCGCCGTCGCGGGCGAGGCATACCTTGCGGGCGGGGCCGGGTATCTGTTGGAAAATGAGAACCTCGTGGTGCTGGCTGGGTACTACCGCAAAGAGGACGCGGCATACGTAGGGGATACCATGTCCGCGAACGGGGTCGAGGTAAGCATCCTTACGTGCACGTTGGACGATTTTTCCACGGGCCGCGAACACGCCGCCGAGAGGGCCGCCGTGGAGGGCAATCTGAAAACGCTCGACGCCGTCTCCCGCCTGCTCTTCGATGCCGCCAACGGCCTCGAACGCGGGAGCATGTCGCAGGAGGAGGCGCGTACTGCGGTGCGCGGCGCGGCCGATTCGCTCA
This sequence comes from uncultured Clostridia bacterium, assembly GCA_947626575.1. Classification (GTDB taxonomy): domain Bacteria; phylum Bacillota; class Clostridia; order Christensenellales; family Borkfalkiaceae; genus Gallimonas. Next base: position 6,215 of record CANQSR010000012.1, read on the forward strand.
AAGGCCTTGCCGAGGGGAACGGCGGGGAGTATTTCGGGCTTTGGAATGTGGAGCTTCTCCGCGGGCAACGCCGCGCGCGGGAGCTTTCTTCGGGGCTGATGTTCGCGAAGGACTTGCGGTATTTGCAGGTCTCGCTGCTCTTTACAATTTTGCGCGCGCCCGCTTATTTCAGTTAAAAAATTCTTGTCTTTTCCGTATAAAAAGGTTATAATAGAGGCATGAAATGCCTGTTTCTCTACAACCCGAACAGCGGGAAAGGCACGATACGGCGCAAGCTGAAATACATTCAAAGGCGTCTCGGAAGCGTTTACGAGGTGGAAACGGCCGCAACGAAGAGCGCGGAGGACCTCGAAGAGCGCGTCAGAAGCGGGGCTTCCGCATTCGATCTCATTGTTTTTTCGGGCGGGGACGGCACGTTCAACAACGTCTTGCAGGGCCTCGGCGGGCAGGATGTGCAACTCGGCTATCTCCCCGCGGGGACGGCGAACGATGTTGCGCGCTCGCTCGGCATTCCGCGTTCGGTGCGCGGCGCGCTCGACGTCATCCTGAAAGGCAGGAGCGAACAGCTCGACTGTATGCGGGTAAACGGGTCGCGGTATGCGATGTATGTGGCGGCGGCGGGTTCGCTGACGTGCGTGACGTATGAGACGCCGCAGACCCATAAAAAACTGCTCGGATGGTTTGCATACTTTTTCCGCGGGCTTGCGCGCAACATGAAGCTCGAAGTGTTTCCCATCGAGGGGGAATGCGGGGAGCGGCAGTTCAAAACGGACGGCGTGCTTGCGTTTGTATTGAACGGCAGGTCGCTCGCGGGCTTTCCCGTAAACAAGGAAGCGAGTATGCAGGACGGCATGCTCGAACTCGTTTTGATCAAGCAGGCGAAGCGTCCGAATTTTTTCCAGAGGATCGGCGCGTACTTTTCCCTTGCGGCCTTCATGGTCGTGGGGATCAAGGTCAAAAAGAAGGATATCGACGTCATGCGGGGGGACCATGTCCGCATCCGCACCTCACGGGAGCTTGTTTGGGACCTCGACGGGGAAGAGGGGCCTGCGGGCGACCTCGACGTAGAAGTGTTGCGGCGCAGGGTGCGGCTGTTTGTTCCGAAAAAGAAGAAGGTATAGAGGAACTGAAAAAAAATAAGCAAAAATCAATTTCGGCATGAAAATTGCTTGCATTTTGCCGCGGATCCTCCTATAATAGAGGGGTATTGTGAGCGCAGGTCATGTGATGCGGCCGCCGTGCGGCGCCGTGATGCGGCGCTTGAAGGACATTGATTTCATGCTACTGTGGCTCAGTCGGTAGAGCAGCTGATTCGTAATCAGCAGGTCGCCGGTTCAAGTCCGGCCAGTAGCTCCAAAAAAGCGAGGCAAGAAAAATCTTGCCTCGCTTTTTTGCAATTACGGGTTATACTTGAACCGTCATAGACCTGCTGATTAAAAGAGAGGGGCCCCGAAAAATGATTGGAAAAAGCGACGAGGGGGGGATATAAAACATTGGAGCAATCATTTTTTGGGGAGGACAAAAGGTCGCCGGTTCAAGTCCGCGTGAAACCATGGGGTGCAGAGAAGATATCGGTAGCTCCAAACCCCGCCGCGAGGCTGTTGCCTCGCGGCGGGATTTTACGTTAAGGGTCGCGCTTGAACCGTCATAGACCTGCTGATTAAAAGAAGGGGGGACCCCGAAAAATGATTGAAAAAGACGGATGGGGGGATATAAAACATTGGAGCAATCATTTTTTGGGGAGGACAAAAGGTCGCCGGTTCAAGTCCGGCTAGTAGCGCCACTAATAACGCAAGTCGAACCTTAGAGTTTGACTTGCGTTATTTTTGTATCAAAAAAGCGGGGACAAATGATATGCACCCCAAAAGTTAGACACTTTTGGAGGTGCATATTTTTATGGAAAAAAGTAAGCAGAAGCAAAGGAAATACTCGCCAGAATTCAAAATAGCTGTTATAATGGATATGCGCGAGAACCATTTAGGTTATTGTGAAACTGCACGTAAGTATTGGGCAGGCGAACGAGAAGATAACTATAAGAATCGGCTTAAAGAATGGGAGCGCATATACCTAGAAGAAGGAGCGGCGGGACTCATGATAGAACGTCGTGGGAAAAATGGCAAGGGCAGACCGAGAAAGAAACCGCTGGACAAAGAGATTGAGAATGATCTTATAGCGGAAAACCAACGGTTAAGAGAACGGTTGGAATACGTTGAAGCGGAGAATGAATACTTAAAAAAATTAGATGCCTTAGTACGAGCGGAAGAGCAAAAGAATGGCAAAAAGCGCAAGTAGTTCTGGAACTAAGGCAGAGATTTCCGCTGAAAGTGTTGTTGCAGATATCCGGTCTTGCCCGCAGTACATATTATTATCATCTTAAACGAAGCGGAAGAGAAAACTACGCAGAAGAGAAGGCGGCGATCGCGAAGATCTTCCATGAGAACAAGGGCAGATACGGATATCGCAGGATAGAGCTTTCGCTTAGATCAAAAGGCTATGTTTTGAACCACAAAACAGTGTATAAGCTCATGAAAAGTCTCTGTTTGAAAGGGAAACGACGCAAGAACGAAAAGTATCATTCCTATAAAGGTGAAGTTGGAAAGATCGCGGACAATCTTCTTGCGAGAGACTTCCATGCGGAGAAACCGTTCGAAAAGATGGCGACGGATATATCCCAATTCAATGTCGCGGATGAGAAAGTGTATCTCTCTCCGGTCATGGACTTATACAACAGGGAAATCGTTGCCTATTCTATCTCAAAGAGTCCGAACTTAGAGCAAATACAGGCAATGCTAAAAGGATTATTTGAGAAGCTGCCAAAGGGAGCACGGCCTATCTTCCACTCGGACCAAGGGTGGCAATACCAACATGAGAGTTACCAAAGACAACTGAAAGAGCATAATATCATCCAAAGTATGTCGCGCAAGGGAAACTGCATGGATAACGGCGCGATGGAGAACTTTTTCGGACGGCTCAAAGTGGAGATGTTCTACGGCGAGAAGTTCGAGACGGCGGATGAATTCATCCGCCGTCTCGAAGAATACATCGACTACTACAATAACGAGAGGATCTCTCTCAAACTAAAAGGAATGAGCCCGGTTCAATACCGAACTCATTCTCGAATCATCTAACTAAATTTTTGTCCAACTTTTAGGGTTCACTTCAAATGCGGACTGCGCCTTCCTTGTTTTCATCGTAATATCCGAATATTCTTCCATATTATTTTGTTCCCTTACAGCTATTCCATCTTTGTTCCATTAAAGCCAAATCATTGTCAAGAAAATACGTTTGCAAGAGCGGGTAGAAGTGTTGGAATTTCTTTTTATCGAAGAACACGATATCGCACCCTCTATCATCATATACCGAGAATATACAGCTATTGTCAAATGATACGAAATGGATGATCGGATTTTCTTGATTGTCAATTTGAGAGTTTATAGCCTCAATGGCGTTGAATTTCTTATTCGGATAACAACAAATTCGATTTCTTCGAACAATTTCGTCGTTATTATCGTCGTCTTTATCAAAGGGGATATCCCTGATAATTATGTGCTTAAACTTCTTTTGATAGCCCAAAGAGAATTTAAGCCGCTTTTTCTCGGATGAAATCAGGTTATTGATATACACAGTTTTTCCCGTATCAAAATCAAAGTCATATATGTAATTGTCAAAGAAGAACATATCGACATTGTTTTCAAATAGAATATTAAAAATTTCCGCCGCTCTTTTCTTGGCGTTAGCCAAATATGCCTCGTTATTTTCGCCAATACCCAATTCACACCGCAATGAAAAAGGATTATTATAAAAATAAGGCGGCTCGTATTTGAAATTCCTATTTCGTATCATTTCTTCAATCGCATTCATTCTTTCATTATCCCCGCCAAATTAACACTTATCGTTCCCATCATATCATATTCAAATAGAAAAATCAAGCGAAAGAGTATCTAATGGCATTTAGGCGTGAGCTTGTTGTGGCAAGCTCACGCCTAAATGCCAAATTGACTTTTTGACCGCTTGATTTTTCTGTGCGTTTATGATATGATGGGAACGATAAACAGGAATTTATGAAAGAGGTAAAAATATGGGAACAGTAAATTATCATTGTTATAATTACAATGACGACTTGTATCTTGTTGATATGACGCTCACTATCCGTTCTGATGAAATCGACTTGCTCCAAATGAACGTTCCGGAGGACGGTGTTTCGCCTATGAATTGGCAGGCTCCATATCTTGAACAATATCTGACTTTGGACGGAAAAGCAAAGCTTTGTGAACTTTATGACGAACCCTCTCCGCCTGTGAACCCGTGCCGGATAGTATTTTTTATTTACAAATGCGGTGGAAAAATATTACATACACCGTATGGTGATTTCCCGCTCACAGATACGGAAGAAACACCGAAACAGTTGAAAGAGATTGTAGAATTTGAGGAAGAAGATTAAAACTAAATTTCAATTTAGCGGAGATTACAAAGAAGGCGCGGGCTGTTTGGCCTCGCATTTTGCAATAAAAAAGAACGCAAGCTGAAATGGCTCAACTTGCGTTCAGAGTGGTGCTCCAAAAAAATGAGACGGAAACATCCGTCTCATTTTTTTGTAATTATCGGTTGGTCTTGAACCGTCATAGACCTGCTGATGAAAGAGAGGGGACTCCGAAAATGATATACCCACCCTCTATGCTGGTAGATTATTATCCGGTAAAGGCATTTTTACTCTTCCATGGAATTTTCGGAGTCGGCGGCCGTAAGACTTTCCGTTTCGGTTTTCAAGATCTCCGAGATCACGGCGTCCTTATTTTGCGGCGAGAGCGAAGAACTCAGCATGATCGCGGAATACAGTTGCTCTCCGCGTCCCGCTTCGCGGCTGAACTTGGAGACTTGTTTGAGCGTCGCGCGGTGGACGGATAATATGATCCCGCTGAACATTTCCACGATCGCCGCGCTGATCGCGGGGATCAACGATACGAGCAGCTTTTCCTGAAACGCCAGCGCAATGCACACCGTGATCGCAAACAGCAACAGCCCAAAGACCGCGCTCATAAGCGCCAACGCAAAGGTCAGTTTGAGCTGCCTTGTGATCATCAAAAAGTATTCGTAATTCTCCCGATGTTTCGAAAGCCATATCTGCGCCAGCGAGGGCGTGACGGTATCCGCGGGCATCTGTCCCATTGCGTCCTGCAAAGCCGCCATCCGTGCATCCGCGTTCGCTCTCGTCGTCTTGCTCTCGTATATTACATAGACGATAAACCCCACGACCAACGAAAACAATACACCGAGCGCGACCAGTGCGACCGTTATGATAAAGGTGATCGTTGCCGAATCCGTATTCATATTTTCCTCCGTAACCGTGATTTTTCGCGTCTTTTCTTTATATTTTAACGGGTTTTCCGTTTTTGTCAAGACTTCCCCATAAAAACCGCCCTTTCTCCTGTCAAAAAATGGAAAAAATCGTCGCTCGGCGCGAAAATATCCCCTTGCCTCTTGACTTAGTAGCGCCAAACCCCGCCGCGAGGCTTTTGAAATTCCGCTCAAAATCGGTTGCTTTTTTTAGAAAAAAATGTTATCATCATCATGAAAGTGAGTTGCACGAATATGTGCGTAAGTCCGGCTGAACGGGCTTACGCATTTTTTTATGAGGTAAAAATGGAAAATTGCAAACAGAACAAAATGGCCACGATGCCCATGCACAAGCTCATTTGGAAAATGGGTCTGCCCATGATCATTTCCATGATATTACAGTCGGTATATAATATCGTCGATACCGCTTTCGTGATCAATATGGGCGAGGACGGGATAGCGGGCAATCTCGCACTGACGTATGCCTTCCCCATACAACTTCTCATGATCGCGATCGGCGTCGGAACGGGCGTCGGCATCAATACGCTTTTGAGCAGACAGCTCGGAGAAAAGGACGTCGCGGGCGTACAAAAAACGGTCGGGAACGGCATTTTTATCGGCGTTTGCATTTACGCCGTATTCTTGCTGTTCGGTCTTTTCGGATGTGATTGGTTCATCTCGATGCAGGCGGGAGGCAACGGAAAAGCCGCAGAAATGGGCGTAAATTATCTCAAAATCTGCTGCCTGCTCTCGTTCGGCTCTATCGGGTTCACGATCTATGAACGCTTCTTGCAGGCAACGGGCAAGACGCTCTTTTCCACGATCGCACAGGTATCGGGCGCGGCCGCGAATATCCTTTTGGACTATGTTTTCATCTACCCCTGCGGCATGGGGATAGAGGGGGCCGCTTGGGCAACCGTCATCGGGCAGATCCTTTCCCTTCTTGTGGCAATGATTTTGCACTACTGCGCAAATAAGGAAGTCAAAAACAGCATGAAGGCGTTGAAGCCGGATGGTCGCACCATCCTTGCGATCTATAAAGTCGGCATTTCCGCGGCTCTCATGCAGGGCTTGCTCTCCGTCATGATGCTCGGCATGACAAAGATCCTGGGGACGGTCAACGTGACCGAAACGGCAGAACTCTTGCAGGGCAGTTTCGGAATTTACTATAAAATCATGCAGTTTGCCCTGTTCGCGGCTTTCGGATTATCCAATACCATCATTTCTGTTTTATCGTTCAATTACGGAATGAAAGAGAAGGAGCGCGTAAAATCGTGTATCAAATACGGAATACTCGACAGCGTGATCGTCGCGCTTGCGATCACCGTATTATTTGAAAGTCTCGCCGGGCCGCTTGCAAAGCTGTTTGCCATGACGGGCGGTGCGGGCGGCGATGAAATTCAGGCGGCCGTCGTAAAAGCGATACGGATCGCAAGTATCGGCTATGTCTTTATGGCGGTGAGCGTCGCCGTTCAGGGAGCGTTGCAAGCATTCCGCTACGCCCTTCTTCCGCTTTTCATCTCCTGTTTGCGGCTGTGTCTGCTCGTTTTTCCCGTCGCCTATTGCTTTACGCTTTCGGGCGACGTTGTAAGCGCCGTGTGGTGGACTTTCCCGATCGCGGAAGTCATAACGGCGGCGATCTCCATCGCATTCTTGCAAGCGGCGTGCCGTAAAAAAGTAAAGCCCATGGAGTGACCCATGAACTCCCGTGTGGGTCGCTTGCCTGAAAATCGCATAAAAAGTCAAGAAATCTTTGCCTGATTTTGCTATGATATCACTACAAGGAGAGAAAAATGGATAATACGGCAAACATACAGAGAGCGATCGATTACATCGAAGAGCATCTTGACGATAAAATCGATTACGTTGAAGTCGCAAAATGCGCGTATTCATCGAGCTATCATTTTCAGAGGATATTCGGCATTTTGTGCGGCATGACGCTCGGAGAGTATATCCGCCGCCGCCGTCTATCGCGCGCCGCGGGCGATCTGCTTGCGGGGGAAAAGGCGCTTGACGTGGCATTGAAGTATGGGTATGAGTCATCCGAAAGTTTTTCGCGCGCGTTTCAACGCTTCCACGGCGCGTTGCCTTCGCAGGTCAAACGCGGGTATCCCGCAAAGATATTTCAGCGGCTCTCCTTGAATATGCAATTTGAAGGGGATCTTTCCATGCAATGTACGGTGGAAGAGAGACCGCCAAAGATCTTGGTGGGCTACAAGAAGCGTTTTCACGGCGTACCGTTCGGGCAGGAACGGCTCGAACAGGAGAATGAATTTTACACGACTACCCGCGGGAAGCAATGGCTTCTGCTCGGCGCGGCCGCCGACTACACCACCGAATACGCCGTCGTTACGAATATCGGCGATGACGGCTACGATTTCTATATCGCGTACGAATTGGACGAGTGGACGAGGAAAGCGATTTTTGACAGGTCGGTAACGGGCATGGATTTACAGGACATCGGATTGGAAGTGATCGGCTTGCCCAAGCGTACCTGCGCCGTTTTCCCGACGGAGAGAACAAAGGCCCCGATTTCGGAATACACGGATATCCGCAAACGCATCGCCTTCGAATGGCTGCCGGCAAGCGATTATCGGCTCGCGGAAGCTCCCGAAGTGATAGAGCTGCATTGGCGCATGGGCGGGCGCGATGAGAAATGCGGCCGCTTTATCGAAATAACCCTTCCCGTTGAGCGGAAATAGAGATAACGTTCGTTGCTATGCGGCGATCTCAAAGTTAACAAGTGAAGCAAAGACAAAAAGATGAGGCGGTCCGTCTCATTTTTTTGTAATGATCGGTCCGTATTTTTTCCCACTATCCCATTTATGGGATGGTTTTTCGGCTATACTGAGACGGCAAAGAAGAGCAAAACGAAGATGGGAGGCATGGGATGAAACGCATTTTCGGCAAGATAGACAGTCATTACAAAGACCAAATCGAACGCGGCGAAGCCTACAAAAAGCAGCTGAGGAACGGGATACGGGCAAAGAACGATCGCAAACTCGCAATCATTCTCGGAACGCTTGCGTATCGCAGGCTTTCAAAGCGCAAATGAGGCGCGCGGGGGGCTTGCCAAAACTATTGCCCTATGATATAATCGGAATATGGAAAGTTTGGGGTCCAAAAAACTCGCGCTTTTGCGCATTCTTCAAATCCTCTTCGAATACAGCGACAGCGAGCATATGCTCACATACGACGACATTCTTCTGCTCTTGCGGCGGGAATACGATATCACCGTCGAACGGAAGGCGGTGGGGCGCAACGTCTCGCTTTTGAAAGAGGCGGGGTTTGACATCGTCACGACGCCGCGCGGCACTTATCTCGCCGGGCGCACGTTCGACGATGCCGAACTGAGGCTTCTCATCGACAGCGTGCGTTCGAGTTCGCACATCTCGCCGCCGCAATCAAAAGCGCTGATCGGGAAACTGTGCGGTCTCTCCAATAAGTACTTCCGCCGCCACGTCAAGAATATCTATTCCGTCCATGAGTGGAACAAGACGGAAAATCAGGCCGTGTTCCGTAACATCGCGATCGTCGACGGGGCGATCGGGAGAGGGCATCAAATCAAGTTCGATTATAACAAATACGGCGCGGATAAGAAGCTCCACCGCTCGGCGCGGCACGTCGCAAGCCCGTATCAGATGATCCTGCACAACCAGCGGTATTATCTCATGGCGTATGAGGAGAAATGGCAACATATGCGCTATTTTCGGCTCGACCGCATCACGGGCATCGAGGAAAGCGAAGAGCCGCTCACGCCCATACGCTCCATACAGGGCTTTGAAAACGGCATTGATTACAGGCGGTTTTCCTCTTCCATGCCCTATATGTTCTCGGACGAGCCGAAAACGGTGGAATTTCTTGTGGACGGGTGGGCGCTCGACCAAGTCGTCGATTGGTTCGGGAAGGAGTTTTCCGTGGAAGCGCGCGGAGAGAAATTTCTCGTGCGCGTGCGTGCGAGCCTCGACGCCATGGCGTATTGGGCGATGCAGTATGCAAACGCCGCCGAGGTTTTATCTCCTCCCGAATTGCGGGAGCGTATCAAAAACAACCTCGCCGCCGCTGCGGAGAAATATCAAAAATAGCGATTGGATAAGGGAGAAAAATTATGCAACGTTTTGAACGGGCGAGAGAACAGCTTGATGGGGAAGCGATCGATTTTTTGAGAAACGGGCTGTATGCCGGCCGCCCCGACGATTGCCCCTGCTATGTTCATTTCGGGATATCGGCTTACGATAAGAAGTACAGGCCCAAAGAGTATCAAGAGGGGATAGCGTGTTTCAAGGCGCTCTTCCAAGCGGGCGGCCGCTATCGGCTCGCGCTTTGGAATATGATCTTGAACTATTATCCGCCTAAAACAAAATTCCGCAAAGGGGATTTTTCCAGGGAAGAATACGCATTCCTTGCGGAGACTTTGAAGGCGGTCGATATGACGGGCGAGGCAAACGTCAACCCGCCGATCGAAACGGAACGCCTTGTTTTACGGGCAATCGAAGGGAACGATCAAACAATTCTCGCCGACCATTTCAAGAGCGAGGGAGATTTCGAGTTTTTCACGGGGCGGAAACCCACCAACAAAAATATACGGGAAGTGGCGTTGTCTTTGAGAAAAAGCGTCTATTTTACAATCGAGCGGAAAGCCGACCGAAAAATTCTCGGCTATATTGGGTTGAGTATCAAAGAGGCTTCCGCAACGGGGCTGCTCGAATACTATCTTTTCAAAGAGGAGAGAAGAAAGGGATACTGCAAGGAAGCCGTCGGCGCGCTCACCGAAACCGCCTTGCGCGGGAAAATTTACGAGCCGGTGGAAACGGTGCAGCTTGGCGTTTACAAAAGGAAGGTCATTCACCTGAATGCGATACGCGCCCGTATTTCGTCGGTCAATATCGCGTCGCAAAAGACGGTGGAAAGCTGCGGGTTTGTACACGAGGCGACCATTCATCAGACGTTGTATAAAGGCAAGGGTTGGACGGACGAGGAAATTTATTATTTGACCTATCCGATGATAAAATAAACAAAAGGAGAAAATCATGACTGAAAACGAAAGAAGAAACCTGTTTACATACGCCACGAAGGAGCTTTCGCAGGACGCGTTTTTAATGTGGCTGTTCAACAATTACGACGACGGGGAAGTTGCGCCCGCCGCCTATGCGCTTTTGCGTGAATTTTGCGGACTCGCAGAGGATGAGAAAATAACAGAGCTGAACACGAAAGCGCAGGAGCATAAAATCGATATATCCGTTTACTTTGAAACGGATAAGGGCAAGAAATACGCGCTCTTTATCGAGGATAAGACGGATTCGGCGGAACACGATCAATTAAAGAAATACAACGAAAGCATCGACCCGCTGGCGGAGAAGGGCTACAAAGTCTGCAAAGTCTATTATAAGCCGGGCTACTTATATCCCGATGAGATAGAGCGGGTAAAGGCATCCGGCTGGGGCAAGCCCTATCGTGCGGGCGAAATTTATGAGCTTTTGAAGCAATACGAAACTTCGGAAAATCTCATTGTGCGGCAGTATATCGTGCATATCAGATCGAGGCGGGATGCGCTCTCCTTGACGGAGCGGCCCACAAGGAGCAAGTCACAAGAGGATATCCTGCAATGGTTCGCTTTTTTTGACGGCGCGGTCATCCCCAAACTTAAAGAATCTTTCGGGCAAGAGAAAGGCGTGTTCACGGTATGGAAAGGGCGATATCCCTATGCCATGTTGCAGGTATACCATAACGGACGGGAACATGTTCCGTATCTTGAAATCCGGAGCCGCGATTGCACCGGCGGGGAATTCCGAGCGTTGCTCCTCTGTTTCCACGTAGAGGATGAGCCGAAGAAGCAAGAGCTTATCAAACGGGCGGCGGGGCAAGGATTTTTCTCACAGAAAGGGATGAGGAAGGAAGATCCCAAACAGATCGGTTGGAGAGTGGAAACGGGCGTTGAAACTTCTGAGGAATTTCTTGCGGCGGTCAAAAGGTCCGTTCAGGCTTACTTTGATCTCATGAAGGATTGGGATTGAGAACGGTCCCAGATGAATTCGAACGGCAGGGTAGCGAAATGAACGGCGCGTAGGGCCATTTGAACGGACTTGTATCAAATTCAGTTTTTTTAAAAACGTGGCATACTTCTGTGTGCCACGTTTTTTGCACCAATTGATGACAGGATTTGAAGGTGGAAGCGCGCCGCTTATACCCAGCCCCCCCTCATAGGGGCGACGAGAGGAAGTATCCCGCCTGCCGCTTTGTAATTTCATGTTTCCCTGCGGCAAAGCCTTGCAAATCTCTTTACAATGTGTTATAATATCCTCAAATTGGGAGAAACAAATGAAGCTCAAATGGTATGGCACGGCGTCACTGCTCTTGGAGAGCGGGGGAACGCGCCTTCTTTTCGATCCCTATCTGCGCCGCAACGACGCCCTTTTGCCCGTCGATACGAGGGAGGCGAGAACGGCGGAGGCGATCTTCATCACGCATCCGCATTTCGACCACTTTATCGACGTGGACGTCTTTACAAAAGCGGGCGGCGTCCGCCGCGTTTACGTCTCGGAAAACGGCATCCGCATCGCCCGCGAAAACGGGTGCAACACCGATTGTATGGTACCCATGTCCGCGAATGAACGCTTCGAAGTGGGGCCGTTCACCGTAAAGACCTACCCCGCAAAGCACTGCGTGTTCGATGTGTGGACGGTCCTCGGCGTTGCCCTCTCGCCAAAGACGTATTTCAAGTACTTTAAGCCGGGCGTTGCCCGCATCGGCGAGACCAAGCGTTACCAAATCAAGGATGACATCTATGCCATCGAGGTGAGCGACGGCGCAAGCCGCGTGATGATCTTGGGCTCGGCGGGGTTTTTGAAGGGCGCGGACTACCCCAAGGGGTGCAATCTTCTCGTCTTTCCCTACCAGGGGCGCACGGGCATGCACCGCTATCTGAAAAAATTCCTGCCCGTTTTCGAGCCGAAAGGGGTCCTCATCGACCACTTCGATAACGCCTTTCCGCCCTATACGCACCAAATGCGCGTCAAAAAATTCGCCCCCACCCTGCAAAAAGCGCGTCCCGCGGCGCGCGCCGTCATCCCCGAAGAGGGGAAATGGTATGAGGTCTGAACGGCCCGCTATCGAGGTAAAACGGGGCAAAACGGGCCGTCTTGCGGCGGGGCAACCCAATGTTGCCCAAACGCAACCGCCTGTTGCGCAAAAGAAATGCGAATGCGGTTGCATGTGCATTTGCGGCGGTGTAAAATGAAGCCGAGATCATCGAGGAGGACATCATGACAACAGGCGAAAAAATTTACGGTTGCCGCAAGCGCGCTGGGATGACACAGGAAGAACTTGCCGAACGGCTGGGCGTCACGCGGCAAGCTGTCTCGCGGTGGGAACAGGATATCACGTTCCCCGAAACCAAGCAGATCATGGAGCTTTGCAAGCTCTTTCACATCTCTTCCGACGAGCTGCTGTTCGGCGGGGATACGGGCGTGCAAACGGAGCCGCAACACGAAGAGGAGACGCCCGAACGCGAAGAGGAGACGCGCGAACATAAAGAGCGGGGCGCGGAAGAAAAGAAAAGGGATGAAAGCGGGAAGGGCGTGACGTGGGGCGTCATCGGCCACGGCGGCCGTCCCGTATTCGAATATATTTCGCGGCGGCGGCTTTGGGGGATGCCGCTCGTACACATCTGTCTCGGATTGGGCATGTGCCGCGCACACGGCATCTTTGCGCTCGGCATCTTTTCGGCGGGACTCGTCTCTGCGGGCATTTTTTCGGCGGGCATCCTCTCGGCGGGGGTATTTGCCGTGGGGCTTGCCGCCCTCGGTTGCTTTGTACTCGGCGGGGCGGCCTTCGGAAGCGTCGCCTTGGGGCTGTTTGCGGCGGGTGCGATCGCGGTGGGCGTCATGAGTTTCGGCGCCGTTGCCATAGGGCATGTCGCGGTCGGAGCGTTCGCGGCGGGGCAATTTGCCGTCGGCGACGTTGCCAGAGGCTGGCTTGCGGTGGGGCTTACGCGTGCAGACGGCGCGCATGCCTTCCTCATCCCGCAGGCGCTCGGCGAACTGAAAGAGTTTCTCTCGGCGAATGTTTCGCCGTACATCGCGGGCCTCTTCGAGGACCTTGCAAACATTCTGCATTAGAGGTAGAAGATGACGAGAGCGGAGAAGGCGCGGGAGCTGTTTCTCGCGGGTTACAACTGCGCACAGGCGGTGGTGTTGGCGTTTGCCGACCTCACCGCTTCCAACGCCGTCACGCTGGAACGCGCGTCCATCGGGCTGGGCGGCGGCGTAGGGCGGATGAGAAACGTCTGCGGGACGGTATCGGGCGCGGCGATGGCGCTGGGCCTCATCTTTCCGACCAAGGGGAAGAGCGAGATCTATGCGCTCGTCCAACGCCATGCGGAGGCCTTCCGCCAGAGGAACGGCAGTATCGTATGCGCCGAACTGTTGGCGGGCGCGGGGGTGGCGCACGACGCCTCTCCCGATGCCGAGGCGCGGACGGCGGCGTATTACAAGAAGCGGCCGTGTCCCGACCTCGTCGCCGATTCGGCGGAAATTTTGGAGGACATCCTGCGCGCGGAGGGCAAACTCTGATTTGCAATCGGCGCGTCTTGATGGGGCGACGGAACAGGCCTTCCCCTTGTGAGGGGAAGGCTTCTTTTGTTTTTCCGGTGGGCAGGGGATTATTCACGTGGACAGAGGATTATTCACGTCATTCCGAACCCCCGAAGGGGGTGAGGAATCTCCGTCTGCTGTCATCCTCCCCGCCCGCACGCTCTTTGTGACGCCGAAGGACGTCACGAGAAAGAACGAAGTCCGCTTCCACGACGCTTGGTCGCAATAAGATTCTTCGCGGACGAGCAATTCGCTGAAAGTCAAACTGTTTCGGCTCAGAATGACGCTTGGCCATCTTGGCGCCCCCTTGAGGGGGAGCTGACCCGCGGTTTTGCGGGTCGGAGGGGGTGGCATTCTAATTTGTATGACACCCCTTCCGTCGCCTTCGGCGACACCCTCTCACGCGGGTAGAACCCCGCGTTCGGTCAGCATTTGCCCGTGCATATGGGCAAATGCCATGAAAATTTTGCGCCAAAGATTATCAACCTTTGGCAGAATGCAAAATTTCCCCCTCAAGGGGTGGGCAAGGGGGCGCATATTTTTCGGCGCGGACGGGGATACTTTTTGTATGTGGAAATTGTGTCTGACCCTCGGCCTTCTGTTCTCCGTCTGCTCGATGGCGGGTTGCGACGTGCAAAAGATGAGTACGCTCTCCGAACTTTCCCGCCCCTATGCGGGCGTCTATACCTGCGATAGCATCCGCCTCGGCGGGCAGGTCATCTCCGATTCCGCCCTGTCACTCGAACTTACTTACGGCGGCGACTTCACGCTTACCTACCGCACGCCAAACGGCGATTTCGGGGCGTGGAGCGGGACGTACACGGTGGATGAGACCGCAGAGGAGATAACCATGTCCGCAACAAAGGGTTCGGAAACGCTCTCCCGCACCTATCGCTTCGAGGACGGCGTCATCTATATCGACGAGAACTTTTTGGGCCGTCCGTTCATCGCGGAATTCAAAATGGGGTAAAATTTCCCCAAAAATCATAAACAAAAGTTTGCAATTTCTCCGCATATCTGTTATAATGGCAGTATGGAGAAGAGATCCCTGCGGCCCGAAGTGACGCTCACGGCAGACCAAGCCGAAGCGGCGGAGTTCATCACGGAGTGGTTTTTGCATCTGAATACGCAGATCTTCGTGCTGTGCGGCTATGCGGGTACGGGCAAGACCTTTCTCGTGGACTATGTGGTGCGCAGTCTCGGCCTTGTACCCGGCGAGAGCGCGGCATTCGTTGCGCCCACGGGGAAGGCGGCCTCCGTTCTCATACGGGGCGGCACGCCCGCGGGGACGCTCCACAGCCTCATCTATATTCGCGAGGAAGATATCGAAGTCAACGAGGACGGCGAGGTCATTTCCGAGCGGTTTTTGCGTTTTGTGAGAAGGGAGAGCCTGCCCAAGGAGTTGAAGCTCATCGTGGTGGACGAGACTTCCATGGTCTCGGACGACCTTCTCCGCGACCTCTTATCCTTCGGGGTCAAATGCCTGCTGTGCGGGGATCCCGCGCAGCTTCCGCCCGTGGGCGGGACGGGTTCGGTGCTATCCATGCCCGCGATCACGTTGAAGGAGATCGTGCGGCAGGAGATCGGCAATCCCATTATCCGCATGGCGGAGATCGTGCGCGGCGGCGGTCAGCTCGCCTATGGGCAGTATGGGACGCAGGCGGCCGTCGTCTCCGAGCGGCGTATTTCCCCCGCGATGCGCAGGCGGCTTCTGTTGGAGGCGGATATCGTCATCGTGGGGACCAACCGCACGAGAAACCGCATCAACCGCGAAGCGCGCATTTTGCGCGGCATCCCCGAAGAGGCGCGGCTGCCCATCGACGGGGAAAAACTCATCTGCACGCTCAACGATTGGTCCAAGCCGCTCGACGAAGCGGGGGATTTCCACCTCGTCAACGGCATCATCGGCACGTGCCGCAACGTGCGCGAACAGGAGGACGGCCTCGGCCAGCTCGATTTCACCGCCGATTTCCTCGATGCGCCCGTCAAAGACCTGCCCTTCGATGCGGGCATCTTCAAAGAGGGGAGATATTATCATAATTACGGCGATAAGGCCTGTCTGCTCGAAGGGGGCATGGTGGTCCATGAAGATAATTTCGAGGTCCTCCGCCGCCTCAAAGTCAAGCGGGAGGATACCATCTGCCGCTTCGAGTTCGCCTATGCCGTCACCTGCCACAAGGCGCAGGGTTCGGAATACGACTATGTGGTCGTGTTCGATGAGAGCCGCCTGTTTGAAGAAGGGCCGTCGTGGCTCTATACCGCCATCACGCGCGCCAAAAAGAAACTCGTCATCATCCGCTGAACGCCGGAATGAGCGGTCTCCGCGGGTACTCCGTATATTGAAAATTTCACATGCCTGACACGCATGTTTGCTTTGAAAGTCACCGTTGCGGTTATAATAAATAGGAACTTCGTTCTATGGAGGGACCTATGAAACAGTTTGCAAAGAGGGGGACGGCGCTTTTGTGTGGGTTGGCGCTTGCCATGACTCTCGCGGGTTGCGCGGCGCCTGCCGAAAAGAAGACGTACACCGTCGGCATGACCTCTTCGGAGACGATTGAGACGGCCGCGGCGGTCGATGTGCTTGCGCGCATCCGTACGACGGTCGTGGACGTCATGAGCTATACGGAGACGGGCCAGAGCGCGGGGAGCGGCGTCATCATCGGCGCTTCGGAAGAGAACGAGTATTTCATCGTCACCAATCACCACGTCATCGACGGCGGCAAGACGTTTACGGCCGACGTCCTGTTCCTCGGCGATGAGGAGTACACCACGACGTACGACGCCACGCTCATCGGCAGCTCTTTGAAACGGGATATCGCCGTACTCTCCATCCGTCCCCCCGCAGGGACCAAGCTCACCGCCGCGACCTTCATCGCCGACAGCGACAGCGTGAAGGTGGGTACCGAAGTGTTTGCCATCGGCAACCCGCTCGGCATTTTGGGCGGCACCGTGACCCACGGCATTGTTTCGGCGACCAAGCGCGCCGTCAACGTGGGCGAGATCGGGACCATGACCCTCATGCAGACGGACGCATCCATCAATGGCGGCAACTCCGGCGGGGGACTCTTTGATACAAAGGGCAACCTCGTCGGCATCATCAACTCCGGCTACGAGAGCTACAACGGCCAGAGCGTGGAGGGCCTCAACTTCGCCATCCCCGCCAACGACGCGCAGTTTGCCGCGAAAGCGCTCATCGAGACGCATGAAGAGCAGGACGGGACGGTCACGCAGTATGGCTACGTCGCGGGCGACGCCAAGCTGGACCTCACCTTCTCGGCGGCGACGCTTTATACCGACGATACCCTGCGCGAACGCGCAAATTATCTCATCGCGGCGGCAACGGGGTCGGAGGGCGCCATCTATGCGGCGTGGGGGAACAGCGCGAAGGCGATCGTCTCCGTCACGGTAAACGGGACGCGTTATGACTTCTCCGAGAGCGGCGGCGGTTCCTATTCGCTGAGCGAACGTGCGAACGCCGTCATGGAAGAGGTACAGGCGGGGGATACCGTTCTCATCGAATACCGCAACGTGCTTTCGCGCGGCATGGGCGGCTTCGGCGGGTTCGGCCTCACCTACAACTATCTCGACGGGACGGCGCAAGAAGTCACCTTCACCGCCTCACAGTATATCTATAAGCCGTAAGGTAGCGGCGATAATAAGAGCGGAACCGGGAAGGTTTCGCTCTTTTTGCGTTGCACGGGAACCTGCGGGTGGCGTTTTTTATCCGCGTGAAACGGCGAGGGCGCACCCTCTCCCTGGGGAGAGGGGTCAACGTCGGCGAAGGCTCCGCCTTTTTCTTGGGGAGAGGCGGCCTCTAAACGTCATTTCGAGCGGAGCGCGGAGCGCGCAGTCGAGAAATCTCGGCTTTAAGATTTCTCGTCGCTTCGCTCCTCGAAATGACGTGGGGAGGCTTGGGGGGTACTCTTCGCCCCTTATAGGGAGACCCGCGAGGCCTACCCTCTCCCTGGGGAGAGGGATTGAGGGAGTGGGGGATAAATCCGTCACCCTGAGCTTGCCGAAGGGTCACATTATTATAAATCCCCACCTCAGTCACGCTCATGCGTGACAGCTCCTCCCCAAGGAGGCGCTTTCAGAAACCCTCCATCCTCATTCCGAACGAAGCGAAGCGGAGAGAGTGAATCTTTAACGAATTAGTTTCTTATCCCTTCTTCGTTCAGGATACACTCGCCTTCGGCTCGGTATGAAGGGGAAACCCTTTCCCCCTTCGCAAGCTCAGGGTACTTTCCCTTTCAGGGACAGCAAGGTGTTTGTTCTCGTCATGCGGGTACACGTCATTTCGAACCCCGAAGGGGTGAGAAATCTTAAAGGCGAGATTTCTCACTTCGTTCGAAATGACGTAAAAAGGCCTTGCGCGGACGAAATGACCCCCACCTCAGTCACGCTCGCGCGTGACAGCTCCTCCCAAGGGAGGCGCTTTTGGAACCCCTTTCGTCGCGCAAGATTGCGCGCCACTTGTCTCACGCGGGTAGAACCCCGCGTTCGGTCACCGTTCGCGCTACAAATGCGCTCACTCACCGCAAAACGCCGCCCACAGCACACCGTGCTGATGTGCGAGAAATGCGTTTTGCGACCCTTAAAAGGGGGCAGGTCTCGTCGCCCTTTCAGGGGCGGCAAGCGCGAGGCCACCCCCTTCCTGTCACGGCTATGCCGTGACATCCTCCCCCCTCATGTATAAGGGGGGAGGGACCAAAGGGTTTTTGCAATTCCTTGTGCGGTTGGGCGTCCATTTTGTTGACATTCCCTGCGGGAAAGTTTACAATAAGAGAAAAATGTCTCACGAGGCAAACTATGTTTTACAGAACCCACAACTGTAACGAACTGCGCGAGGGCAACGTCGGGCAAAGGGTCAAACTCGCCGGCTGGCTGGATAGCAAGCGCGATAAAGGCGGCCTCCTCTTCGCCGTCCTCCGCGATTTTTACGGCACCACGCAGGTGGTCTGCTCGGAAGAACCCATGCTCTCCGCCTTCCGCGATATCCCCACCGAGTCCACGGTGAGCGTGGAGGGGACCGTCGTCCTCCGCTCCGCACCCAACGAAAAGCTCCCCACGGGCATGATCGAAATTGTCCCCGAAAAGGTGGAAGTGTTGGGCCGCCGCACCACGCAGGCCCTGCCCTTTGAAATTTCCCATTCCACCGAGGCGGGCGAGGATGCGCGCCTCCGTTACCGCTTTTTGGACCTGCGCAACAGCGCCGTCCGCGATAAGATCGTATTGCGCTCCAAGATCGTCGCCGATCTGCGCCGTCTCATGACCGAGGAGGGCTTCTATGAGATCACGACGCCCATCCTTACCTCCTCCTCGCCGGAGGGCGCGCGGGATTACATCGTCCCCAGCCGCATCTATCCCGGCGAGTTCTATGCGCTTCCGCAGGCCCCGCAACAGTATAAACAGCTCCTGATGTGTTCGGGCTTCGATAAGTACTTCCAGATCGCGCCCTGCTTCCGCGACGAGGACGCCCGCGCCGACCGTTCCCCCGGAGAATTTTATCAGTTGGATATCGAGATGGCCTTCGCGACGCAGGAGGACGTGTTCGCCGTTTTGGAGCGCGTCCTGCCGCCCATTTTTGCCAAATACTCAGGGTGGAACGCGGACATGCCCCCCTTCAAACGCATCCCTTACCGTGAAGCGCTCGAAACTTACGGCACGGATAAACCCGACCTTCGCAACCCGCTCGTCATCAAGGATGTGACCGAACTCACCGTGAACTGCGGGTTCGACCCCATTATGCTCAAACACGTCAAGGCGGTCGCGGTGAGCGGCGTGAACGTCCCCCGCAAGTGGATCGATAAGACGGCCGAGGATTTCAAGGTAAAGACGGAGGGCGGCGCGCTCTATTGGTTCAAGCTCGATGAGAACGGCGCGCCTGCGGGCGGGATCGCGAAATTCATCGCCGAAAACGCCGCCGCGTGGAAAGCCCTTCTCGGCGCGGAGAAAGATTGCTTCGTTGCCCTCGTCGCCGAGGACAAATTGCAGGACGTGCAGAAGCGCGCGGGGATCCTCCGCACCATGCTCGGCACGGGCCTCGGCCTCCTCGAAAAGAACGTCTACCGCTTCTGCTGGATCGTGGACTTCCCCATGTACGAGATCGGGGAAGAGAGCGGGCAGCTCGAATTCTGCCACAACCCGTTCTCCATGCCGCAGGGCGGCCTCGCGGCGTTGGAGACCATGGACCCGCTCGATATCCTCGCCTACCAATACGACATCGTATGCAACGGCGTGGAACTCTCTTCGGGCGCGGTGAGAAACCACGACCCCGCGATCATGCTGAAAGCCTTCTCGCTCGTCGGCCTCGGCAAGGAGGAGGTGGAGAGCAAGTTCCCCGCCCTCTACCATGCCTTTGAATACGGCGCGCCGCCGCATGCGGGCGTCGCACCCGGCGTGGACCGCATGGTCATGCTCATCGAGGACACGGTGAACATCCGCGAAGTGATCGCCTTCCCGATGAACGCCAAGGCGCGCGACCTCATGATGAACGCGCCCTCGCCCGTCGAGAAAAAACAGCTCGACGAAGTGCATATCCAGATCAAGGAAAAGAAATAAGCAAGCTGTATGCGCGCCCGTAAAAAGCGGGCGCGTATTTTTTGCGCCGCGCCGCTATGGAAACCGCGCTGCTATGGAAACCGCGCCGCTATGGAAACGGAAAGGGTACATTATACTGCGCCCGCGCGCGGGGGACATAGGACAAAATCGCCGCTGCATATACTGATATGTGAGGTGATGTATGCTGCAATTTTTCTATGCGCTGCTCGCGCGGCTGTTCTTTTTCACGGGCGCCCTTTCGGAGGGAAATTCCTACCCCAAACCCCTCTCCAAAGAGGATGAGGAAAAATATCTGAAACTTGCCAAGGCGGGGGACGCGGAAGCGCGGGATATCCTCGTGCGGCACAACATGCGGCTCGTGGCGCATATCGCAAAGAAGTATGCGGGCGCGGCCGAAACGGAAGATATGCTCTCGGTGGGGTCCATCGGCCTCATCAAGGCCATCAATACATACGAACTCGGCCACGGCACGCGGCTCGCCACGTACACGGCGCGCTGTATCGAGAACGAGATCTTGATGCTCATCCGCGCGGGGAAGAAATACAAGGGGACCGTGTCTTTGAGCGACCCCGTCGGAACGGATAAGGACGGCAACGAGCTGACCCTCATGGACCTGTTGTTCGAGAAGGAGGAAAAGGTCTTTGCGGGCGTCGAAAAGAAGCTCATGCAGGAGAAATTTCTCGCCGCCATCCGCGCGATCCTGACCCCGCGCGAGTGCGAGATCATCTGTATGCGCTATGCCTTAGACGGAAATATCCCGCTCGCACAGCGGGAAGTGGCGGCCAAACTCAGGATATCCCGCTCCTATGTCTCCCGCATCGAAAAAAAGGCGCTCGAAAAACTGAGGTGCGGGCTGAAAAGGGATGATTTTACCGAGTAGCCGCGCCTCTTCTCCCGCCTTGCATGCGGCGGCCCCGCTTCCGTGCGGGCGGCGGCAAGGATTTTGCCGTGTGCGGCGGGATTTCCTCTTCAAACATTTGACTTTGGCCGCGATAAATTTTATAATGTTTGCTGTGGTGAGCGGGGAAATCTTACCTTTCGAAAATCTTTTTTAAGGAGTGCTACCTATGAACGTCACCGAGCTGTTCGCAAGCAACGTATTCAATGACGAAGTCATGAAGAACGCGCTTCCCAAGGAGGTCTATAAGTCCCTGCGGCGGACCATCGACGAGGGCCAGCCGCTCGATACCTCCATCGCGGGCGCCGTTGCCAACGCCATGAAGGATTGGGCCGTCTCCAAAGGCGCCACCCACTACACCCATTGGTTCCAGCCCCTCACCAACCTCACCGCAGAAAAGCACGATAGCTTCATCGAACCCGACGGCGACCGCGTCATCATGCGCCTCACGGGCAAGAGCCTCATCGTCGGCGAACCGGATGCCTCGTCCTTCCCTTCGGGGGGATCGCGCGCAACGTCCGCCGCCCGCGGGTACACGGCATGGGATCCCACGTCGCCCGCCTTCGTCAAGGAGGGGACGCTGTATATCCCCACCATCTTCGTCTCCTACACGGGCGAGACGCTGGATAAAAAGGCGCCGCTCCTCAAATCCATGACCGCGCTCGACTTGCAGGCCAAGCGGCTCTTGAAACTGTTCGGCATCGAGGCGAGAAAGGTCTCGACGACGGTCGGCCCCGAACAGGAATACTTTCTCATCGACGAGGAAGTCTATGAAAAGCGGAAGGACCTCGTTCTCACGGGCCGCACACTCTTCGGCGCGCCCTCGACGCGCGGACAGGAACTCGAAGACCACTATTTCGGGACGCTCAAATCGCGCATTTCCGACTACATGCGCGACCTCGACGCGACGCTTTGGTCATACGGCATCTTCGCCAAGACCAAGCACAACGAGGTGGCGCCCGCCCAGCACGAGCTTGCGCCCGTCTTTACGACGACCAACGTCGCCGTGGACGCCAACCAGCTCACCATGGAACTCATGAAGAAGGTCGCAAGGCGGCACGGCCTCGTCTGCCTTCTCCACGAAAAGCCCTTCGAGGGGATCAACGGCTCCGGTAAGCACAACAATTGGTCGCTCTCCACCGACAGCGGGCTGAATTTGCTCGACCCCGGAGAAAACCCCGAAGAAAATCCCCGCTTCATGCTCATTCTCACCTGCGTCATCGCGGCGGTGGATAAATACCAGGGGGTCCTGCGCGCATGCGTCGCCTCCGCGGGCAACGACCACCGTTTGGGCGCGGACGAAGCGCCGCCCGCGATCATCTCCGTGTATCTCGGCGACCAGCTCGGAGCGCTCGTCGATTCCATCGTGATGGGGCGGCAATATGTGCCGAAGAAGGCAGTTCCCGGTTCCATCGGCGTGCCGGAATCGCCCATCTTCCCCATCGATACCACCGACCGCAACCGCACGTCGCCCTTTGCCTTCACGGGCAACAAATTCGAGTTCCGTATGCTCGGCTCGCAGGCCTCTGTTGCCGACCCCAACATCGTTCTCAACACCATCGTGGCGCAGGCCTTTTCGGAGGCCGTGGAGAGCCTCGGCGGCGCGAAGGATTTCCCCAAGGCCTGCAAGGCATATACCGAGAAACTCTTGAAGGAGCATTACCGCATCATCTTCAATTACAACGGTTACGGCCCCGATTGGGAGCCTGAGGCCGAGCGGCGGGGCCTTCTCAACAACAAGACGACGGCCGACGCCGTCCCCGAATTTATGAAGCGCGAGAGCATCGAACTCTTCGTGCGGCAGGGCGTCTACACCGAAAAAGAGGTCGTGGCCCGCGCCAACATCGCCCTCGAAAACTACACCAAAGCCATCAACATCGAGGCAAAGACGATGGCGGAAATGGTCCGCCGCGATATCTGGCCCGCCGCCGACAAGTACGCCGCGGCGCTGTGTTCGGCCATTGCCGCAAAGCGGGCGGTCAGCGAAAAGATCGCCTGTGTTTCGGACATGGTACTCGCCGAAAAGGTCTCTTCCTTAAACGACGGCCTCATGGAGGCGACGGAAAAGCTGGAAAACGATTTGAAGGAGATGCCTTCGGGCGAGCTTGCCGCTTCCGAGCGGATGGCGCACGTCATCGTTCCCGATATGGACGCCGTAAGGGCGATCGCCGATGAATTGGAGCGGCTCGTATCCTCCGCGTATTGGCCGTATCCGACCTATACGGAACTGCTGTATTCCGTAAAGTGACCGAACCATTCCCCCAAAATGCCCGACGGCCGTCGGGCTTTTTGCTTTCAAAGATTTTGCTTGACAACGATATCAAATTTTGTTATACTCTATCCGAGAGATACCTTCCGAGGAGAGAGAATATGAGTGTACTCATCTGCGATTCCAACTGCGAGCTGTGGTATACGTATGCCGAAGAACTCGGCATCCCCTTTATTTCCATGCCCTATATCTACCGCGGCGAAGAGGAATGTTTTTACGATCTCGGCAAACAGACCGACTTCAAAGCATTCTATACTGCCGTCCGCGGGGGCGCCGTGCCGCGTACCATGGCCCTCAATCCCGAAAATTACAAGGACATTTTGCGCCCCTACTTCGAGCGCGGGGAGGATGTGTTCTACATCAGTTTCTCCCACGCGATGAGCGGCACGTTCGGCTCGCTGGACCTTGCGCTCAAAGACCTCGCCGAAGAGTTCCCCGAACGCAAATGTACGGTTTTCGATACCAAGGCCATTTCGCTCGGCGCAGGCCTTCAAGTGGAGGCGGCGGCCCGCCTCAAAAAGGACGGCGCATCCGATGAAGAACTCCTCGCGTTTTTGGAGGAGTTCCGCGGGCGCGTGGGCTGTTACTTCGAAGTGGATGACCTCATGCACTTGAAGCGCGGCGGAAGGCTTTCCGCGGCGGCGGCCGTGGCGGGGACCATGCTCGGCCTCAAACCCATTCTGACATTCAACGAAGAGGGCGGCCTCTCCGTCTATGAGAGGGCGATGGGGCGCAAAAAAGCCATGCGCATGCTCGCCGAACACTGTATCAAGGAGATGACCGCGCCCGAATATCCCGTGTACGTCCTCGACGCCGACTGCGAAGAGGAGGGCGACCGCCTCGCCGCGCTCATCAAGGAAAAGCGGCCCGAAGCGAACATCCGCCGCCAGCCCGTGGGACCCGTCATCGGTTCGCACTGCGGCCCCGGAACGTTGGCGGTGTTGTTTATAGGCGATCGTCGTCCCATCCCCTTGAAGTAAGTTGGGGATACGTACGAACTGCGTATAAGCTACGCGATACGTCGTCGAAGATGCGCTTCCCTCGGTTGCGTACGAAAAAGTACGCGCCCGTCGGGAATGCTCCTTCTCCTTGTCTCGCTTGCTTCTCCGCAGTTGCGGTTATCGGGTCGCTTGGTCGAGCAATTCGTCGCCTCCCCCCTTTTACCTGAGGGGGGAGGGTAGGGTAGGGGGTGCTTGTTCGAAAAATTCGCGCCCTGCGGGCGCGCCCCTTCGGGGCGTCTGCGCAAGGCCTACCCCCCATGGGGGGAGGCTCCGCCGTTCGCGGCGGTGGTGGGGGGGGAACTTGCTGTCCCTGAAAGGGAAAGTACCCTGAGCAAAGCGAAGGGGGAAAGGGTTTCAAAACCCCTCAGTCGCCCTGCGGGCGCGCCCCTTCGGGGCGCAACCACTGCCCTCCCCCTTTTACCAGAGGGTCGCAAAACGCACTTCTCGCACATCAGCACGGTGTGCTGTGGGCGGCGTTTTGCGGTGAGTGAGCGCATTTGTAGCGCGAACGATGACCGAACGCGGGGTTCTACCCGCGTGAGACGGGGTAGGGGAGGGGGTGTACCCGTCCTGCCCGAACGAGTCAATTCACATAAAAACCTATGCACATCCATGTAAAAAAACTTCATGAAAACGCAAAGTTGCCCGTGTACGCTTCGCCGCATTCCGCGGGTGCAGACCTCTGTTCCGTCGCGGAATACGACGTCCCCGCAGGGGCGACCGTCTTTGTCCATACGGGGATCGCAATCGAGTTGCCCGCGGACACGGTAGGCCTCATTTATGCGCGCAGCGGGCTTGCCTGCAAGCAGGACCTCGCGCCCGCCAACAAAGTCGGCGTCATCGACAGCGACTACCGCGGCGAGATCATCGTGGCCCTCCACAACCACGGGAGCGAGACCCGCAAGGTCTGCGCGGGCGACCGCATCGCCCAGCTCGTCGTCACGCCCTATTACACCGGCGAATTTTCCTTTACGGATGAGCTTTCCTCCACCGTACGCGGCGAGGGCGGCTTCGGTTCGACGGGAAATCGGTAGGGGAGGCCCGCGATGCGGATGCGCAGAAAACGCAATTTGGAGCCGCGCATGGAGGCATGCCGCGGCCTTTTGCTTGTACGCGGAAGGCCCTGCCTCAACCTCAAAGAGGCCGCCGAAAATTACCGCGCGCTCTTGGATTTTTCCGCGGTGTTCGGGAATACAAATCCCGTAAAAATGGAGGTGGGGTGCGGAAACGGCGGCTTTTTGCTCGAACTCGCCGCCCGCGAACCCCAAACCAATTTCCTCGCCGTCGAGGTCTGCACCAACGTCATCCTGACGGCCATGGAGCGCATGCGCGGGAGGGGACTTCCCAACGTCCGCTTCCTCAACATCCCCGCCGAGACGCTTCCCTGCTACATCCCTTCGGGCAGTATCTCGGAGATCTTTCTGAACTTCTCCACGCCCCTTCCCGCCAAGGGGTGCGAAAAGCAACGCCTCACGTCGCCGCGCTTTCTTGCGATCTACCGCGACCTCCTCGCGGAGGGCGGCGGGATCTATCAAAAGACGGACAGCGCGGAGTTCTTCGAATATTCCTTGGAGCAATACGAAGCCTTCGGCTTCCGCATATCCGCGTGTACGCGGGATCTGCACCACAGCCCGTATGCGGAAGAGAATATCATCACCGAATATGAGGCAAACTTTTTATCGCAGGGCAAGCCCATTTGTATGGCCCGCGCGGTAAAGTGAAAATTATGTAAAATTTTGTAAAGTACTTACCGATTTTGGGGAATACAGGGACAGAGTGGTTGACAAGCCCGCTGCCTTTCTGTATAATGGTATTATTATGTCAAGCCCTCTGCAAGTCGCTTACTGCGGGAACGACAAGGTCTTTCCGCTCATCCTGCTCTCGGCGCTCTCCGCGGCCCGCCACACGGAGGGACCCATTGCCTTTTACCTCATGACGATGGATCTGACCGACATGGATGCGCGCTATACGCCCATTACCGAGGCGCACAGGGCTATCCTTGAAGAGGCCGTGCGCGCGCATTGCGAAGAGAGCCGCGCGCTCCTTCTCGACGGGCGGGAATTTTACTTGCGGTTACTGCACGGGAAAAACACGAAGAACCACTATACGCCGTACGCGATGGGGCGGCTCCTTCTCCCTAAATTCGGCCTCGAAGGGCGGATCCTCTACTTCGATTCGGACATCATGTGTTGCCGTTCGCTTGCCGCCTTTCGGGAAGTGGATCTCAAAGGCTATGAGTTTGCCGCCGTCCTCGACCATATGGGCAAGTTCTGGATACGGCGCGACTACTGCAATTCCGGCGTCATGCTCATCAACCTCGACCGCGTTAAGGAGACGGGGCTGTTTGAACGGGCATGCGAGCGGGTCCGCAGCCGCCGCATGGCTTTTCCCGACCAATCCGCGCTGAACGATCTCGTAAAACAAAAACTCATCCTGCCCCGCCGCTTCAACGAACAGCGGGAGGTCCGCGAAGATACCGTCGTAAAACATTTTTGCCGCGGGATCAAATGGCTTCCCTTCTTCAAGGTCTATAATTATAAGCAGACGGAAGTAAAGAACGTTCACGAAAAACTCGGCATCACCTGTTTCGACGACGTATATCAAGAATACGACCTGCTCGCGGAGAAATACGGCCTTGCGCCGCTCAAACGATAATCTATGGAAGCGCTCGATATCCAACATCTCTCCAAATCTTACGGGGAACTCACCGCAGTCAACGATATCTCCTTCTCCGTGCGGGAAGGGGCGCTCTTTGCGTTCCTCGGTATCAACGGCGCGGGAAAATCCACGACGATCAATATGATCGCGGGCATCCTCAAAAAGGACGCCGGCAAGATCTTTGTTGCGGGCCACGACCTCGACGCCGATCCCTTCGCCATCAAGCGCGAGACGGGCATCGTCTTTCAGACCTCCGTCCTCGATAAGATGCTCACGGTCAAACAGAACCTCGATATCCGCACCTCCTTTTATTCGCTCCCCCGCGAGGCGCGGGCGAAGAGCGTGGGGGAGATCTCCGAGCTTTTGGAACTCGGCCCCATCCTCTCCCGCCCCGTGGGAAGGCTTTCGGGCGGACAGATGCGGCGGGTTGACATCGCGCGCGCCATGGTCCACCGCCCCCGCCTTCTCATTCTGGATGAACCCACCACGGGCCTCGACCCCAAGACCCGCCTTGCGGTATGGTCGCTCATCGACCGCCTCCGCACCGAGACGGGCATGACCGTGTTCCTCACCACGCACTATCTCGAAGAGGCCGAAAAAGCGACGGACGTCGTCATCATGGATAAGGGCAACATCATCGCCCACGGTACGCCCAACGAACTCAAAAACAGCTATGCAGATGACAACCTCATCGTCTACCGTCCGCGCGGCGGCGCGTTCGAAAGCGGCCTTCAAGCGCGGGGGACTGCCTTTTCCTATGATGACGAACGGGGCGCTTACTTCATCCCGATCGCAGACATGGGTACGGCCAAATCGCTCTTGAAGGACTTCGACGGCGAAATTTCCGATGCCGAGATCCGCAAGGGTACGATGGACGACGTATTCCTGCGCGTGACCGGGCGGGATATGAAGGAGGAACAGGGATGAAGCAAAAGACGCAGTATTTTACCATCTTCTTTTCGCTCACCAAGCGGCATCTCATGGTCTTTTTCAAGAACAAAGTCCGCCTGATGTACACCCTGCTCGTTCCCGTCCTCATCTTCGTGGTCTACCTGCTCTTTCTCCGCGGGCTGGAACTCTCGATGGTCGCCAATACCCTCAATGAATACGGCGTGACCAAACAGGCGCTCGGAGACGCCGTCTATGGGGAACTGTGGGCGCGCATCGGCACGCTCGTGGATAGCTGGATGCTCTCCGGCATCATCGGCCTTTCCACGGTGACGGTGGCGTTGCAGACGAATACCGTCATCGTGGAGGACAAGCAAAACGGCGTCAACCGCGATTTCGCCTCTTCGCCCATCCACAGAAACATCCTCATCACGAGCTATTTCTTCTATAATTTCCTCGTCTCCGCGCTCATCTGCTTTGTCTTTTATTGCATCTGCCTCATCTACCTCGCGGCGTCGGGTGAATTTGTCCTCTCGTTCTGGGCGGTGCTGTTGTCCCTCGTCGCGATGTTCTTTGCGACGGTGGCCTCCACGCTCATGACGGTGTTCATTTGCTCCTTCGTCAAGACGGAGGGGACGATGATGTCCATC
Organism: uncultured Clostridia bacterium; assembly: GCA_947626575.1. Taxonomy (GTDB): domain Bacteria; phylum Bacillota; class Clostridia; order Christensenellales; family Borkfalkiaceae; genus Gallimonas. The sequence continues at coordinate 35,068 of CANQSR010000012.1, forward strand.
GTGGCCGTCTTTTCGACGGCGGTGGGCTTTCTCATCGGCGCATATATGCCGCTCGGCATGATGCCCGTATGGGTGCAGGGCATCTGCGCCTTCATTCCGGGGACGTATGCCTGTTCGTTGCTCCGCTATGCCTTTATGGAGATCCCGCTCACGCAGCTCATGAGTTTTGCGGGGACGTTGGGCCTCGATGCGGGTACCATGTCCGAGATGATGGCTCAGCTTTCCAATAATTTCGGTTACACTCTCAACTTTTTCGGCACGGAAGTGGGGCCGCAGTTCCAAGCGCTCGCGTTGGCCGTGTTCATCATTGTGTTTGCCGTTTTGAACGTCGGCGCAGGGAGGAAACTCGCCGAAGTTTTGGGTCTCGGCAAGAAGAAAAAGAAGAAGGAAAAGTAAGAGAATATGCAAGAGCCGCCCGCCGTGTTCGATACGGCGGGCGGCTCTTTTATCGTGCGGAAAAGATGTTACGTGCGGTTTTACGTGCGCGGGAACAGGGCCTTGATCATCTCCGTCACATAAGTCACGGGAACGAGTTCGGCCTTGCCCTTGAATTTTTCGCACGCCTTCATGTTCTTGGCGGGAAGGATGATGCGCTTGAAGCCCATCTTGATGCACTCGTTCACGCGGCGGTCGGCACAGCTCACGCCGCGCACTTCGCCCGTGAGGCCCACTTCGCCAAAGACCGCCGTGTATTTATCCACGGCTACCATGCGTTCGGCGGAGACGAGCGCCGCGCAGACGGCGAGGTCGGCGGCGGGTTCGTTGAGGCGGATGCCGCCCATCGCGTTCAGGTAGATATCCTGCGTGCCGAGGGGGACGGAACACCGCTTTTCGAGTACGGCGATGAGGACGATGAGGCGGTTGGGGTCGACGCCGAGGGACATCCTGCGCGGAAGGCCGTAAGCCGTCTTGGCCATGAGCGTCTGGACCTCCACCATCATGCAACGGTTGCCCGTCTCGGAGGGGGTGACGACGGCGCCCGCCGCAACGCCGCGCGAATCGGAGAGGAAGAGGGAAGAGTAGTCGGAGACGCCGAAGATGCCGTTTTCCGTCATCTCGAACACGCCCACTTCCTGTACCGAGCCGAAGCGGTTCTTATAGGCGCGCAAAATTTTGAAGTTTTCCGTGCGCTCGCCCTCGAAGTAGAGGACGGCGTCCATGATATGTTCGAGGACTTTCGGCCCCGCGAGCGTACCCTCTTTGGTGACGTGGCCCACGATGAAGAAGGTGATCCCGCGGGATTTTGCGATGCGCATGATGCGGCCCGCGCACTCCCTTACCTGCCCTACACTGCCCGCGGCCGAGGTGAGAGCGTCGGTATAGATGGCCTGTATGGAGTCCACGATGACGTATTCCGCGCCGTAAAAACTCTCCTCCGCCGCTTCGAGATTGGTCTCGTTGAGGAGGAGAAGGTCGTCGGAATCGAGGCCGAGGCGTTCGCAACGGAGCTTGACTTGCGAACAGCTCTCCTCGGCGGAGAGATAGAGGACCTTGTGATCTTTGGCGAGATGCGCCGCGACCTGCGTGAGCAGGGTGGACTTGCCGATGCCGGGGTCGCCGCCGACGAGGATGAGCGAGCCGCGCACGATGCCGCCGCCGAGGACGATATCGAGTTCGGAATTTCCCGAAGAGACGCGCTCGTATTTTTCGTACTTCACTTGGGAGAGAGGAAGCGCCCGCGAGGGGCCGATCTTGGACATGGTAGGCGTCTTTTTGGTCGGTGCGGGGGCGACGATCTCTTCGGTAAGCGTGTTGAACTTGCCGCAGTCGGGGCATCTTCCCAGCCATTTGGGGGAAGTGTAGCCGCATTCATTGCATACGAATTGTGATTTGCTCATATGGTTTTCCTTATGTGAATATCCATGGTGGCATATTTGTATGACACCCCTTCCGTCACTCGCACCGCTCGTGCCACCCACCCCTCAAGGGGTGGGCAAGGGAGGGCGGGGGTTACGCCCCGAAGGGGAGCGCCCGCAGGGCGCGAATTGATAAACTCAACTGCGGAGAGACGAGCAAGACAAGGAGCGCGCGGCTTCCCGCAGGGAGCGTACTTTTATCGTACGTGACCAAGGGAAACGCAAGCGTGACGAAGTTATGCGACGTCTATACGCAGTTCGCTGTTAAAAGTACGAGAGCATACACGGTGATGCCGCGGCCCTCGCCTATATACCCCAACCTCTCGTTGGTCCCCGCCGCAATTCCCACCGCTTCGCAACCGAGCGCGGCGGAGAGATTTTCCCGCATACGGGGGATATAGGGGGAAAGGCGCGGCTGTTCCGCGAGGATGGAGATACTCGCATTTTTTACGGAAAACCCCACCCCATGTACCATTTTCATGACTTCGGCGAGCAACTTCATGCTGTCCGCGCCCGCATATTTGGGGTCGTCATCGGGGAAGTGAAAGCCGATATCCCGTTCGCCGATCGCCGAAAGCAGGGCGTCCATGAGCGCATGGCATACGGCGTCGCCGTCGCTGTGCGCCAAAAGTTCGCGGTTGGAGGGTATGGTGACGCCGCCCAACCTGATATAATTGAGACTGAGGCGCGCAATGCCGCGGTCGATCTCCTCCTGATGGGCGAAGGCGTGGGTATCCACCCCGAACCCGACGCGTTCGGCGGGGGAGAAATCCTCGGCATAGGTCAGTTTTTTGTTCATGCGGCCGCCCTCGCAGAGGTGCGGCTTCCCGATATACGCCGCATATACGCCGCTGTCATCGGTGAAATCCGCCCGCCCGTCTCTTGCCGCGGCGGCATAGGCCGCGCGCAGTTCTTCCGTGTGAAATCCCTGCGGCGTTTGGATGGCATAGAGCGCGTCGCGGGGGGGCATGTCTGCGATCAGCCCGTTTGAAACGTGCGCCACGGTGTCCGTCATGGGGATGGCGCACACCCCGCTCCCGTACTTTTTCACGCTTTCGATGCAGGCTGCGATGAGCTTGCCCGTGACATAGGGCCGCGCCGCATCGTGGATGAGTACGATATCGCCCGTCGCCTCTTTGAGGGCGCTCTGCACGCTGTCCGCACGGGCCGCGCCGCCCTCGACCGCCCGCGCCCTTTCATAAGGGGCGAGGAGGGGAAGGATGCGCGCCTCGTCCTCTTTTCTGCACGCGACGAGGATCTCGTCCGCAAAGGGGGCGAACGCGGAGAGCGAGTGGCTGAGAACGGGCAGACCGTTCAGCTCGTAAAAGATTTTATTTTGGGGGAGATTGGATCGCGTTCCGCTCCCCGCGGCACAAAGTATAACTGTTATCATAAGAAATACGAACTGCGTATAGACTTCGCAATACTTCGTCGTGCTACGTTTTTCTTGGTCGTGTACGATAGAGTACACTCCCTGCGAAAAGCCTCGCACTTCTTGTCTTGCTCGTCTCTCCGCAGTTGCGGTTACCCATAATGCTTGTTCGAGCTTTTCGCCGCCCTCCCCCTTTTACCAGAGGGGGAGGGGTAGGGGAGGGGCTGTACGCGCCCTGCGGGCGCGCCCCTTCGGGGTGCTTGTTCGAGCGGAGCCGACGAGCCGCCACGCCTAAGCGACGGGCCGCTTCTACCCCCTCCCGCGGGAGGGGGACTCCCCAAGGGGGTGGGGCGCATGGGTGGCGTCCTGCCCGAACGAGCGGGGTCCCTTGCTGTCCCTGAAAGGCCGCAAAACGCATTTCTCGCACATCAGCACAGTGTGCTGTGGGCGGCGTTTTGCGGTGAGTGAGCGCATTTACCGCGCGAACGATGACCGAACGCGGGGTTCTACCCGCGTGAGACAAGTGGCGCGAAGCGCCGAAAGGGTTTCTACGTCATTCCGAAACGAAGTGAGGAATCTCGTTTTTTGAGATTTCTCACCCCTGCGGGGTTCGAAATGACGTGAACGCCAAAAACCCCTCAGTCACGCAAGGGCGCGTGACAGCTCCCCTATAAGGGGCGCCAAGGGGGAGGGGGCTTCCCTCAGTATGCCGCCCGCAGGGCATTATTTCGGAAGAAATCCGCGAAACCCATTTCCAATCCCATGAAAAAACAAAAACCACGCTTTTTGTTTTTTCCCTCAATTTGCCAGCTTGCGGCTTCTTGTCCGTTGAAACGATAAAGAGGGCCAAGCAAGTGAAGGCGTAAAAGTAAATTTCCTCGCGGATTTCTTTGCCCTCAGTATGCCGCCCGCAGGGCATTATTTCGGAAGAAATCCGCGAATTTTAACTTATTACTTCGTATAAGTTGCTCGCATCATCCTTTTTTACTACTTCTTTCAGTTCCAGCACACGGAATTTCAGCGTACCCGTGACGAAGGAGATCTCCACGATATCCCCCACTTTCAAACGGTAAGAGGGTTTTGCCTCTTTCCCGTTCACAAAAATTTTGCCCGCTTCGGCCGCGTCGTGCGCCACCGTGCGCCGCTTCAAGATGCGCGATACTTTCAAAAATTTGTCGATTCTCATACTTTTTCCGCAGATCCGAAAAAAAATATTTTTTGCCCCCGAAAAGCGGTTGACATCTTTTGTTCGGGGCGATATAATAACATACTGTATCATTATGTTTAGAATGAGGTTTTGCGCCGTTTCGGCGGTTTTTTGCCTCCGCCGCACGGCCTCCGCTTTCCCTTTATTATACCGCACTTTCGCGCGGTTGTAAAGAGGGGCGGGGCAAAATTATTCGGACATTTCGATTTTTATCGATGAAAAGATATACTCGGTAAATCGCCAAATGATAACAACATCAAAGGAGTTATTTGACGGATGAACTTACCAATCCAAACGTACGGCAAGACGCAGCGGAGAAAGTTCGGCAAGATCAACGAGGTCATTGATATCCCCAACCTCGTGGAGATCCAAAAGGACAGTTACGACGCCTTTATCAACGAAGGCATCGGCGAGATCCTCGAAGATTATTCTCCCATCACCGACTTCTCCGACCACTTCGAGCTCTACTTCCTCGACCACGAATTCGGCAAAAATCCCAAGTACGACGAAAAGGAATGCCGCAACCGCGACGCGACGTACGCGCTCCCGCTCAAAGTGAAGGTGCGCCTCGTCAACAAAGTAAAGGATGAGATCATCGAATCCGACGTCTTTATGGGCGATTTCCCGCTCATGACCGAAAACGGGTCCTTTATCATCAACGGCGCGGAGCGCGTCATCGTCTCCCAGCTCGTGCGCTCTCCGGGCGTCAACAACGTCTCCGAGACGGATAAGACGGGCAAAGAGATGTACGAGACGACGGTCATCCCCGGCCGCGGGGCATGGCTCGAATTCAAGCAGGATGCGCAGGGCGTTCTGTGGGTCAACGTGGACCGCAAGCGCAAACTGACCGCCACCGTGCTTCTCCGTGCGCTCGGTTTCGGTTCCAACCGCGCCCTCGAAGACCTCTTCGGCGGAGACAAGATGATCGCCGCCACCATCGATAAGGACGATAAGGACAATCCGCCCATCCGCTCCGAATCCGACGGTCTCATTGCGCTTTACAGGAGACTGCGCCCCGGCGAAGTTCCCACCGAGGAATCGGTGCGCCAGCACCTCAACAACCTCTTCTTCGACCCCCGCCGCTATGACGTCGCCAAGGTCGGCCGCTACAAGTTCAACAAGAAGCTCAACCTTGCCTACCGCCTTCCCGGCTGCCGCATCGCGGACGATATCTTCCACCCCGAAACGGGCGAACTGCTCGCCGAAAAGGGTACGGTCGTCACCGAGGAGCAGGCGCGCGCCATCCAGAACGCGGGCATCGGCGAAGTCTTTGTCCTCGTACACGACCCCGCGGAAGGGGAGATCCGCCACAAGATCATCTCCAACAACACGGTGGACTTTTCCGCGCTCTCCGATAAGAACCCCAAGGCGTTCGGCCTCTTAAAGACCGTCTACTATCCCAACTTCGTCTTCTCCAAAAAGATCGCCGAAGCGTGCAAGGAAAAGAGCGAAGAGGAGGTCGCAAACGACTTCCTCGACGAGATCAACGCCGTATATTATACGCGGGAGACCGCGCCCGATGCCGACGAGAAGCAGGAGGAGAAGAAGAACCGCGAGAAGCGCCGCATGAGCCGCCTCGCCTTCGTCCATGCCTGCCGCCTCTTCCACGAGATCTTGAACCGCGACGACGCGGTAGATCCCGCCGCGCCCGTCGACCTCGAAGCCGAAAAGCGCGTCATGGGGGTCACACCCGCCGAGAAGAAGGCGATGAAGCCGCTCGTCGAGAAACTCAACCACAAGTGCATCACGGTGGACGATATCGTCGCCGCCGTCTCCACCAATCTCGACCTCCGCTTCGGCATCGGCTCCATCGACGAGATCGACCACCTCGGCAACCGCCGCGTGCGTTCGGTCGGCGAGCTGCTCCAAAACCAGCTCCGCATCGGCATGTCCCGTCTCGAACGGCTCATCAAGGAGCGCATGGCAACGGCCGATCCCATGGAAGTCACGCCCTCCAACCTCATCAACGTGCGGCCCATCTCGGCCGTCATCCGCGAGTTCTTCGGCAGTTCCCAGCTCTCGCAGTTCATGGACCAGACCAACCCCATCGCCGAACTTACCCACAAGCGCAAGCTCTCGGCGCTCGGCCCCGGCGGCCTCAACCGCGACCGCGCGACTTTCGAAGTCCGCGATGTCCACCACTCCCACTATGGCCGCATGTGTCCCATCGAGACGCCCGAAGGCCAGAACATCGGCCTCATCTCGTCGCTGGCCACGTTCTCCAAGGTCAACGAATACGGCTTCATCATGTCCCCTTACCGCAAGGTGGACAAGGCGACGGGCGTCGTCACCGACCACGTCGATTATCTGACTGCGGACGAAGAGGACCGCTACGTCGTCGCACAGGCCAACGAGCCTTTGGATGAAGAGGGCAAGTTCGTCCATGAGCGCGTCGGATGCCGCTACCGCGAACTCATCACCGAGATGCCGCGAAGCCGCATCGACTACATGGACGTCTCCCCCAAACAGCTCGTCTCCGTGGCGACGGCGCTCATTCCCTTCCTCGAAAACGACGATACCAACCGCGCCCTCATGGGTTCCAACATGCAGCGGCAGGCGGTGCCGCTCCTCAAAACCGAACCCTCCATCGTGGCAACGGGCATCGAGGCGGCCATCGCGCGCGATTCGGGCGTCATGGTCACGGCCAAGGAGGCGGGCGTCGCGACCGCCGTATCCTCGGATAGGATCGTCATCCGCGAGGATTCTGGCTTCGAGACAGAGTACAGGCTCAAAAAATTCCAGCGTTCCAACCAAGGGACCTGCCTCAACCAGCGTCCCATCATCTCCACGGGCGACCGCGTCCAGAAGGGAGAGGTCATTGCGGACGGTCCTTCCACCAACAACGGCGAACTTGCGCTCGGCAAGAACATCCTCGTCGGCTTCATGGAATGGGAGGGGTATAACTATGAGGACGCCATCCTCATCTCCGAGAAACTCGTGCAGGACGACGTGTTTACCTCTATCCACATCGAGGAACACGAGACGGAGGCGCGCGATACCAAGCTCGGCGAAGAGGAGATCACGCGCGATATCCCCAACGTGGGCGACGACGCCCTCAAAGACCTCGATGAGGACGGCATCGTCCGCATCGGCGCAGAGGTGGGCAGCGGCGATATCCTCGTCGGCAAAGTTACCCCCAAGGGCGAGACCGAACTTACGCCCGAAGAGCGGCTGCTCCGCGCCATCTTCGGCGAGAAATCGCGCGAAGTCCGCGATACGTCGCTCCGCGTTCCCCACGGGGAGGGCGGCATCGTCGTGGACGTCAAGATCTTCACCCGCGAGAACAAGGATGAACTTTCGCCCGGCGTCAACAAGCTCGTGCGCGTCTACATTGCGCAGAAACGTAAGATACAGGTCGGCGATAAGATGGCCGGCCGCCACGGCAACAAGGGCGTCATCTCCCGCGTGCTTCCCGAAGCGGATATGCCCTTCCTGCCCGACGGCACCCCCTTGCAGATCCTGCTCAACCCCTTGGGCGTGCCTTCCCGTATGAATATCGGGCAGGTCCTCGAAGTTCACCTCGGCTATGTCTGCCGCCAGCTCGGCTGGAAGATCGCGACGCCCGTGTTCGACGGCGCGACCGAGCAGGATATCGAAAAGCTCTTCGAAGAGAACAACCTCGTCGGCCCCGAAGGAAAGGTGGACGGCAAGTTCCAGGTATTCGACGGCCGCACGGGCGAACCCTTCGAGAACAGGGTCACGATCGGCATCATGTATATGATCAAGCTCATCCACCTCGTGGATGACAAGATCCATGCCCGTTCCATCGGCCCGTACAGTATGGTCACGCAACAGCCGCTCGGCGGCAAGGCGCAGTTCGGCGGCCAGCGCTTCGGCGAAATGGAAGTCTGGGCGCTCGAAGCATACGGCGCCGCCCACATCCTGCAAGAGATCCTCACCGTCAAGTCGGATGATATCGTGGGCCGCGTCAAGACGTATGAGAGCATCGTCAAGGGCAACAATATCTCCGAACCGGGCATCCCCGAAGCCTTCAAAGTGCTTCTCAAAGAACTGCAATCGCTTGCGCTCGACGTCAAGGTCCTCACGGAGAACAACGAAGAGCTGATCATCCGCGAGTTCGACGACGAGGACGACAGGCAGGATACGCGCCGCCGCGAGGAGCCGCATCCCGATGCGCCCGATTTCCACTTCGACGAGGAAGCGGAGGACGAGGACGACGACGCCCTCGGCTCCATCTTCGACGATGCGGGCGAGGACGAGGACTTCATCTCCGACGACCTCTTCGACAGCGGAGAAGAAGGCGAGGACGACGACTTCTCGGATATCGACGACGACGGTTCGTTCGGCGACCTCTTCAAGGAGGAAGTCGATGAAAAGACGGAAGACGACGATACCATGTCCGCAAGCGACCTCTTCGGAGACGATGAGGACGACGACAAATAAGCGAAGGGAGGAAGTGAGAATATGTACGAATTAAACGATTTCAATTCCATTCAGATCAGCATCGCATCCCCCGAAAAAATCAGGGAGTGGTCGTATGGCGAAGTCACCAAGCCTGAGACCATCAACTACCGCACCCAAAAACCTGAGCGCGACGGACTCTTCTGTGAGAAGATCTTCGGGCCCACCAAGGATTGGGAGTGCCATTGCGGGAAATATAAGCGCATCCGTTACAAGGGCATCATCTGCGAGAAGTGCGGCGTCGAGGTGACGCGCGCGAAGGTGCGGCGCGAGCGCATGGGGCATATCGAACTTGCCGCCCCCGTCTCCCACATCTGGTATTTCCGCGGCGTGCCTTCCAAGATAGGCCTGCTCCTCGATATGGGGCCCCGTCCCCTCGAACAGGTCATCTATTTCGCGGCCTACGTCGTCCTCGACCCCGGCAAGACGGGTCTCGAATACAAGCAGGTCATCAGTCCCAAACAGCTCAGCGATATCGAAGAGGAGTTCGGCGATTCCTCCAAATCCGGCCTCAAAGTGGGCATGGGTGCGGAATCCATCCGCGAACTTCTGATGGCCGTGGACCTCGATAAGGAGAGTGAGGAGTGCAAGCGCATCATCGAAGAGAACCAGGCGGGCGCAAAGCGCGTCAAGGCGATCAAGCGCATCGAGATCATCGAGGCCTTCCGCAAGAGCGGCAATAAGCCCGAATGGATGGTCCTCACTGTGCTTCCCGTCATCCCGCCCGATCTTCGCCCCATGGTCCAGCTCGACGGCGGCAGATTCGCAACGAGCGACCTCAACGACCTTTACAGAAGGGTCATCAACCGCAACAACCGCTTGAAGCGCATGATCGAACTCGGCGCGCCCGATATGATCGTCAAGAACGAAAAGCGCATGTTGCAGGAAGCCGTCGACGCCCTCATCGATAACGGCCGCCGCGGCAAGCCCACCATCGGCCCCTCCAACCGCGAACTCAAATCGCTTTCGGGCCTCCTCAGGGGCAAGCAGGGCAGATTCCGCCAGAACCTTCTCGGCAAGCGCGTAGACTATTCCGGCCGTTCGGTCATCGTCGTCGGCCCCGAACTGAAAATCTACCAATGCGGCCTTCCCAAGGAGATGGCCATCGAACTCTTCAAGCCGTTCGTCATGAAGCGGCTCGTGGAGACGGGCAAGAGCCACAATATCAAGAGCGCAAAGCGCACCGTGGAAAAGGGCAAGGACTTCGTCTGGGACGTCCTCGAAGAGGTCATCAAAGAACATCCCGTCCTCTTGAACCGTGCGCCCACGCTGCACCGCCTGTCCATTCAGGCCTTCGAACCCATCCTCATCGAGGGCAGGGCCATCAAGATCTCGCCCCTCGTCTGCGGTCCCTTCAATGCCGACTTCGACGGCGACCAGATGGCCGTTCACCTTCCGCTCTCCGTGGAAGCGCAGGCCGAGGCAAGATTTTTGATGCTCTCCGCGAACAACATCTTGAAGCTCGCGGACGGCAAGTCGGTCATGAGTCCCACGCAGGATATGATCATCGGCGCCTACTATCTCACCATTTTGCGGAGAGAGGAGGGCAAGAGATACGATGAGTTCTGCCGTCCGGATGAAAACGGGAAGGAATATATCCCGCCCGTCTATTCCTCCTTCGACGAAGCCCTCATGGCCTATCAGCTCAAAGATATCCACTGCCAGGACGAACTCTATGTCCGCCGCACCGTGGAACTTCCCGCCGGGAAGTTTGCAGATCTCGAACTTCCCTATGAAAAGTTCTTCGGCGATACGCCGCAGAACAACGGCATCCGCGGCCGCGTTTTCGTATTGAAGAACGAAGAGACGGGTACCATGACCGTGACGGGTACCATCAAGACGACGGTCGGGCGCATCATCTACAACGACAATATGCCGCAGGATTTAGACTTTGTCCACCGCGACGCGCCCGAAGATTATCTGAAACTCGAACTCTCCACCGAGTTCATCGGCAATGCCCGCGCCATCGGCAAGAAGCATCTTTCGCGCATCGTCGAAGCGTGCTTCAAGACGGGCTATGCGCCCAAGGCTTCGGCCGTTCTCGACGCCATCAAGGAGCGCGGCTACAAGTATTCGACCATTGCGGCGCTCACGACTTCGGTATTCGATATGAAGATCCCCGCCGAAAAGGACGGGATCGTCGCCGAAGCCGAAGAACAGGTCGCCAAGATCAGTAAAAAATACGCGCGCGGCCTCCTCAAAGAGGACGAACGCTACCATGCAGTCATCGACGTGTGGGACGACGCGACGGATAAGGTCGCAAGCCTGTTGAAGGAACAGGGCGCGAAAGATAAGTTCAATCCCATCTGGATGATGGCGGATTCGGGCGCGCGCGGTTCCATCGACCAGATCAAACAGCTTTCGGGTATGCGCGGCCTCATGGTCAACCCGCAGGGCAAGAAGATCGAAGTCCCCGTCAAGTCGTGCTTCCGCAACGGCCTTTCCGTTCTCGAATACTTCATTTCCTCGCACGGCGGCCGTAAAGGCCTCGCCGATACGGCGCTCAAAACTGCCGACTCCGGCTATCTTACCCGCCGTCTCGTGGACGTCTCGCAGGACGTCATCGTGCGCGAAGAGGATTGCTCGGCGGGCAGGAAGCCGCGCGGCACGGTCATCAAGGCCATCCTCGGCCCCAACGGCGAGACCATCGAGAGCCTCGAAGACCGTCTCACGGGCCGCTTCGCCGCGGAGGACATTTCAGACGAGCAGGGCAACGTGTTGGTACCCACCAATGAGATGATCACCGAGGGCATGGCAAAGAAGATCGCCGCCATCGAAAAGTATGCGGCGGGCGGCGTCTCCATCCGTTCCATTTTCAACTGCACCACGCGCTTCGGCGTCTGCGCCAAGTGTTACGGCAAGAACATGGCCACCACGCTTCCCATCAAGGTGGGTGAAGCGGTGGGCGTCATCGCGGCGCAGTCCATCGGCGAACCCGGCACCCAGCTCACCATGCGTACCTTCCACACGGGCGGCATTGCGGCCACGGGCGATATCACCCAAGGTCTCCCCCGCGTCGAGGAGTTGTTCGAGGCGAGAAAACCCAAGGGCGTTGCCACCATCTGCGAATTTGCGGGTACGGTCACGGTGGACGATTCCGACAATCTGAAACACGTCATCGTCTATGATTTAGATACGGGCGAGAAGCGCAAGGACTATGAACTTCCCTTCAACGCGGAACTCCGCGTCAAGACGGGCGACCGCGTCGAACCGGGGACCCAGCTCAATGCAGGCTCCGTCAACCCGCAGGATATCATCCGCGTCAAGGGCGTCAAGGGCGTGCAGGATTATATTCTCGAACAAGTGCAGTCGGTCTACCGTTCGCAGGGCGTCGATATCAACGATAAGCACGTCGAGATCATCGTACGGCAGATGCTGAAAAAGGTCCGCATCGAGAACGCGGGTACGACGGATATGCTTCCCGGCCAGCTCGTGGATATGTTCACCTTCGAGGAACAGAACGAAAAGACGATCATGGCGGGCGGCATCCCCGCGACGGCAAAACGCCAGCTGCTCGGCATCACCAAGGCGGCCCTCGCCACCGATTCCTTCCTGTCTGCGGCGTCCTTCCAGGAGACCTCGCGCGTACTCACCGAGGCGGCCATCTGCACCAAGCGCGATCCGCTCATCGGCCTCAAAGAGAACGTCATCATCGGCAAGCTGATCCCCGCCGGCACCGGCATGAAGGATTACAAGAATGTGGATGTCCAGATGGTCACGAGCTACCGCGATACGATCGAGGAGACGGCCGTTTCCGCCGATGAGTAAAGCGCCGCGAAGAACTTGAAAACGGCAAAACCGCAAAAATTTGCATAAACCGTAAAACCGTAAAACCGCAGGAACGGTAAAAAGGTAAAAACGGCAAAATTGCAAAAACGGTAAAAAATTGCAAAAAACCGCACCCCATGGTGCGGTTTTTCCTTACATAGCCCCTGCGCTCGTTGTCCCTCATAGGGGGAAAGTCATGCCTTTCGCCTCGCCGCCCCTCATAGGGGAGAAGTCACACCTTTCGCCTCCCCCTATTTCGAAGAAATGGGGGGAGGGTAGGGTGGGGGGCGAAACCACGCGCGAGCCGCCAAGTAGATCAACGCGTCATTCCGAACGCAGTGAGGAATCTCGTCCTTAGAGATTTCTCGTCGCTTTGCTCCTCGAAATGACGCGCGGGCCGCCAAGGACAAGCCTCTTGCTGTCCCTTATAGGGAAAGTGGCCGAATGAAATGAGGCCGAAAGGGTTTCCACGTCATTCCGTCCGCGCGAGGTTTCTATTCGTCATTCCGAGCGGAGCGCAAAGCGCGCAGTCGAGGAATCACCTTATATAATAATGTGACCCTTCGGCAAGCTCAGGGTGACGAAGTTATTCCCCCTCCCCGATCTTATATGAGTTTCGCCGTATTCGCTTGCCAAATTTGCGGCGATCTGGTATAATCGAACCATGAAAGCAACGGAAGTAGTGGCGGCGCTCATCTGGCGGGGGAATACCTTTCTCATCTGCCGCCGTCCCGAACACAAGGCCCGCGCGCTCCTGTGGGAGTTCGTGGGCGGCAAAGTGGAGGCGGGCGAGACCAAGGAGGCCGCGCTCAGGCGGGAGTGCCGCGAAGAACTCGGCATCGGCGTCGCGGTGGGGGAAGTATATGCCGAAGTGAGGCATGTCTACCCCGATCTCACCGTACATCTCACGCTCTTTCACTGCACCACGCAGGATGAACCGCAGCTCCTCGAACACGCCGATATGAAGTGGATCACCGCATCGGAGATACCCATGTACGAGTTCTGCCCCGCAGATAAGCAAATTTTGGAGCAATTGCAGGCAGATTTTCATTGAGCTTGACGCAATTTTTGATCGCATGGCAAGCGGCGGGCAGAACGTTTCGTTCTGCCCGCCGCTTGCTTTTTTACGAAAATTTTTTCCGCGATTCCTTGACAAACGTGCCAAGGCATGATAAAATAACAACTATTATATAACAAATGTTATTTTAAGGAGACGGTATGCCGAAGGCAAGAAAGATCGCGCGGCAGGATATCTTAAAGGCGGCGGCGGACATCGTAAAACGGGGCGGCACGCTCTCCGTGCGGGCGATCTCGGAGGAACTCGGCTGTTCCACCCAGCCCGTTTATTCCTGTTTCAAGGGTATCGGTGAGCTGAAAGCGGCGCTGTATGAAGAGGCGAAGGCACAATATCATGCCGCGATCGAGGCCGCCATGGCCGCGTCGCCGCATGGCCGCTATGCCGCTTACGGCATCGGGTTCGTGCGCTTTGCGCGGGAGAAAAAGGGGCTTTTCCGCTTTCTCTTCATTGATGAGGAGCGGGGGTTTCCTGCCGATCCCTTCTTCGATGAGATTTTGGCCGAAATGATGCAACTCTATCGCATGGACGAGGCGACGGCGCGCGCCTTCCACGCCGATATGACCGTCTTTTCCTATGGCCTCGCCCTGACGGTGGGCAACGTTCCTCTCACCGATGCGGAGATCGCCGCGGCTTTCGACCGTGAGTTTTATGCGCTCTATGGCTACTACTTCCCGCAGAGGCCCCGTTTTTGGGAGAAGCGGGGGGCGTGAAGAGGCCGCTATCACGCGCCCTTTTATCATCTATCTTATCATGCTTGCGCCTGCGGGCGGGTCTGCATTTCGCGGAGGGATATGAACATTATCGAAATCGAACATCTGAAAAAGTATTACGGCGAGGTGAAGGCCGTCGACGACGTCTCGTTCGCCGTAAAGGAGGGGGAGTTCTTCTCCTTCCTCGGCGTCAACGGCGCGGGAAAGAGTACGACGATCTCCGTCCTCTGCGGCAGGGAGCCGCGTACGGCGGGCAGTGTGCGCATCGCGGGAGAGGATGTTGCCCGCAGTCTCAATCAAGTCAAGCGCACGCTCGGCGTCGTGTTTCAGGAGAGCGGCCTCGACCGCTCGCTTTCCGTCCGCGATAATCTCCGTTGCCGCGCCGCCCTTTACGGCATCGCGGGCAAGGCGTTTTCTTCCCGCCTCGAAGAGCTGACGTCGCTCTTCGACCTCGCGCCCATATTAAGCCGTCCGCCCCAAAAGCTCTCCGGCGGCCAACGCCGCCGTGCGGATATCGCCCGCGCGCTCGTACACGCGCCCAAACTGCTCATCCTCGATGAACCCACGACGGGCCTCGACCCGCAGACGCGGAAATCGCTCTGGGAGACCATCGGAAAGCTCAGAAAGGTGCGCGGCATGACCGTCTTTCTCACCACCCATTACATGGAGGAAGCGGCGGAGAGCGACCACGTCGTCATTCTCGACGGCGGCAAGGTGATGGCCGACGATACGCCCCTCGCGCTCAAAGAAAAATACACGGGTGACTTCATTACCCTATACCATGTCCGCGAGGAGGACGTCAGAAACCTCGGTTTCCCCTTCGAGAAGGTGGGTGAAGGCTACCGCATTGCCGTTCCCGATACGGCCGCCGCGGCGCGGCTCATCCGCGCACATCCCGCTTTGATCTCGGATTTCGAGGTCGTAAAGGGAAAAATGGACGACGTGTTTTTGTCAGTGACGGGGAAGAGTTCGTAGTTTCGAAAATTTCTATTTTCAGAAGCCCCCTGCGGGGCAAAATAAGGGCATAGAAATTTTCGAGAGAAATGTGCATTTGCGCCTTAACGAGTTGGTCCTCTTATACGTTCCATCGGACAATAAGCAAACAGAGCTTTGCAAATTGGGTCGCCCTACTTCGCGCTTTGCGCTCGTGCCGCCCTTCGACATCACAAAGAACGTGCGGGCGGGGCGGCGGAAGTAAATTCCGCCTAAGGCAAGCAATTGAGAATGATTTCGTAAACGCTTGAAGTACTTAGTCCCGATAAGATGCTCAACGGACAAGAAGCCGCAAGCTGGCAAATTGAGGGCGAAAACCAAAATGCGATTTTGGTTATTCGCAGTGATTTATAATCTCTTTGCGATTAGTCACGCCTCCCCCCTTATACATGAGGGGGGAGGGTAGGGTAGGGGGCGAAGGCTTCCCCCCTTGGGGGGAAGCTGTCACCACAGGTGACAGATGAGGGGTGCATCAAGGAGCTTGCACCTCATCCGTCTGCCGTACGGCAGACACCTTCCCCTCACAAGGGGAAGGCTTATTCTCGTCGCCCCTTATAGGGGAGATGGCACGAGCGGAGCGAGTGACGGATGGGGTTTTGGACATTCACGTCATTTCGAACCCCGCAGGGGGTGAGAAATCTCAAAGAACGAGATTCTTACCTGCGGTACTTCGCGCTTTGCGCTCGTGACGCGCTTCGGCGTTATAAAGAGCGTGCGGGCGGTCAGGGTGACAGTGGACCGAGATTTCTCGTCGCTCCGCTCCTCGGAATGACGCGGAGAAGCCTCGCGCGGACAACCCTTGGTGTCCAAAAGGGACAGCGAGACACCCCCACCCCTACCCTGCCCCCTCACAAGAGGGGGCAGGCGAGTTGGATGCTATCTCTACCCGTTCTCCCATGGAGAGGGCAAGCGAGGGGTGTGCGTCGCCCATGCCCACCATTGTGATCAAAACGACAGGAAAATAAACGAGAGGATGCTTATGAAATCCATGCAACTTCGGGCGCTCGTGAAGCGCAACTGCAAAGTCTTTTTCCGCGATAAAGGGGTGTTTTTGCCGTCGCTCATCGCGCCGCTCATTCTGCTCTTCCTCTTCATCGCCTTCCTCGGCAACGTCTACCGCGATAGCATCCGTTCGGTCGTGAAGGATTTTCCCATTTCCGACGCCCTCGTCGAGAGCATCGCAAGCGGGTGGCTCGTCTCGTCGCTCCTCGCTGTGTGCGCGGTGACCATCGCCTTCACCGCCAATACCATCATGGTGCAGGATAAGGCGCGCGGGCAGTATGCCGATCTCACCGTCGCGCCCGTCTCCTCCCGCATCCTCGCCCTCTCTTACTTTCTCGCCACCTTCCTCGTGACCGCGCTCATCTGCTTCGTCGCGCTCGGCGCGGGACTCATCTACATCGCGATCGCGGGCTGGCACCTTACGCTGTCCGATGTCCTCTTTACGATCCTCGATACGCTGCTCCTCGTCCTGTTCGGCACGTCGTTCTCCTCGGCCGTGTGCTTTTTCATCAAATCGGAAGGGGGCGTGACCGCGGTGGAGGCCACCGTGTCCGCGGCTTACGGCTTTCTGTGCGGGGCATACATGCCCGTCGGCTCGCTGGCGGCATGGCTTCAAAAGGCGCTCTCCCTCCTTCCGGGGACGTACGGCACCGTACTTCTGCATCGCCACCTCATGGGAAGCGCCATCGGCGCCGTGACCAATGAGGGCCTGCCCGCCGAGCTTGCCGAAGGACTCAGGCAGGGGTTCGATTGCACCGTCTCCTTCTTCGGGAGCGAAGTCCCCGCATGGGGGTGCTATCTCGCGCTTGTTGCGGGCATCCTGCTGTTTTTGGCGGTCTACCTCGTGTGCATGGGGCGCAGGAGAAAAATCTTTGCCGAGAAAGTTGCAATCGCAAATCAAGTGTGATATAATGGGGGCAATCTCACAGGAGAGGGCTTTCCCATGAAACGCATCTTAGGTTTTGCGGCCGCGCTTTTATGCTGTTTTGCCATACCCATATCGGCAATTTCCGCGCCGGCGCACGCCGCCGCTTTCGGCACCTATAACTTTTCCCGCAAGGGGGACGTCGCCCAAAGTATGGACGCCGGCTCCCTTCTTTCGCGCTATCTCGAAACAACGGGCGAAGCGCCCACCGGCTTCGAACGGGAATACTTAAAGACGCACGCCGCCCTGCAAGTGCTTTATAGCGACGGCGTCGACCCCACCTTCCTGCAAGCGGGGCTTACGGGGGACGTCCTCACCCTGACCGCCCGCCCCTATACCTTCCGCACGGTGGGGCAGATCGACTTCACGTGGACGCCTGAGACAGTAAACGGCGTACCCATGTCCGAAAGCGGAGGTCAATATACATATTCAACGGACGTCTCCGGCTATGAGGGAAACAGCGTGGACGTCGTCTTTTCCTCGCCCGTCACGATCGCGCAGAAGGATATCAACGCCATCTTGAATCTCACCTATGAGGCGGGGCAGGCGGCGCTGGCAAGCATCCGCGACAGGCACGCGGCGTATGAAGAGGCGTTGGCGGCTTACGAGGCGCAGTGCACGGCCTATGAAGCATACTGCGCGGCCTCGGCGCAGTATGAGCTGGATTCCCAAGCCCGCAAGGCCTACCTTGCGGCATACAACGAGTGGGCGCGCAAGAATGCCGACTACCAAAGCTATCTTCAAGCGCTCGCCAACTATGAGAAGGAGAAGGCGGAATACGACGTCTATGACTTCGAGGCCGCCAAGCAGCAGTATAACGAACAGCTTGCCGCCTACAACCAATACAAGGCGGACCTCGCCCAATACGAGAAGGACTTGCAACAGTACAAGGCGGACACGGCCTCTCCCGCCGCGCAGACGGAACTCTACCAGCTCTCCATTTTGAAATACATGACGACGCCCATGACGGACAGAAAGCGGACGGTGGCAAACGCCATCATGGGGCAGAGCGTCACGCAGGTACTCGATGCCTTCGCCGCGGCGGGGGATCTTACGGGCATCATGGGTATCAATATCAAGGCCGTGGAGAACGCCAATGCGGCGACCATCGAGCTTCGCAAGCTCATTCCGCTCTATCAGGCCTGCACGAGCGACGAGGGCCGCTATTACTTTTATATCCAATACCACGACAGTCTCCGCGATAACTTCTGCGAACTCTTCCGCTCGCTCGACTACTTATACCATGAATTCGGCGACGTGCGCAACGCCATCGAATCCTACCACCGCACGGAAGAATACAAGATCTTGCTCGCACAGCTCTATGAGATCTCGCTTGCGCTGAGCGATGAAAAAGTCGAGAACTTTTACCGTGCCCACACCTACCAAACTTCCAAGTGGGCCTATTACGATGCAAGTTACGCCGTAGGGCCTTCGGGTGAAAAGCGGAAGCCCGCGGCCATCCTCGGCGAAAACAGCCTCGCCGACCTCGATAACGCCGCACCGCTCGCGGGCGGCTATTTCACGTTGCCCGATGAACCTGAATTGCCTAAGCCCGTCGAACATCCGGGCGCCTTCCCGCAACCCATGCGCGAACCCATCGCCCCCGCACCCGTTGACGATCCCGGCGACGCGCCCGCCTTCGTCGAAGAACCCGTGCGCCCGACGCCCGTCGATGCGCCGGACAAACAGCCCGAAGAGCAACTTCCGACGGCGGACGAACGCGCGTTTGCGGAGGCGGAAGCGGGCGGACAGCTCCCCGCCGCGGCGCGTCCTTTGAGCGGCGGAGATTTCACGTTCGAGCTGAAAACCAGCGTCACCAAATACTTCCGCGACGCTCCCGTCATCGACAGTATCACCTTCCACGACGCCGATTCCAGCGTCATCTGCGTCCTGCGCAATATTGAGATGGGGTCCTATGTGAGTTGCGAGCAGATCCCCGTCAAGACCAGAACGGGGTACGACTGCGTATTCACGGGCTGGGCGGACGAAGAGGGCAACCTCGTCGATCTCAACAGGATACAGTCGGATAAGAGCGACCTCGACCTCTATCCCGTCTACCGCGAGACGCCCAAGTTATACGAGGTGGTCTGGGTCGTCGGCAACGCGTATTTCTATGGCGAGAGCGCCTACAATACGGCGCCCGTCTATGACGAAGCGGCCTTCGGCGTGCCTACCATGTCCGACGGTACCCCCCGTCTTTTCAAATTTACGGGCTGGAACGCGCAGGACGGAACGTTCTACAAAGCTGGGGAGCAGTTGCCCCTCACGGAGGGCGGCGGCGCCGTGTTTACGGCGCAGTTTGCGGGAAGCTACCTCGTCACGTGGACAGTGGAGGGCAGGCGCACGCGCACGCCCTATTGGGAGGGCGAAACGCCGGATTACGGCGGGACTCCCGAAAAGGCCCGCGACGCCGTCTATACCTACAATTTCAAGGGTTGGACGGAGGGCGGCCGCCTCTTGCGGGAACTCCCCGCCGTGACGGCGGACGTCACCTATACTGCCTCCTTCGAAGCCGTCTTTCTCGTCGATCTCGGCGGCTACGGGGCCGTTGTCTCCGAGGAAGAGGGGAACTTCGTCGCCGCGTGCTTAGGCGGCGGCAAGCTCGGCGCGGGCGCGCTGTTTGCGCTTGCGGCGGGGGAGAATGCGGGCGTCGTCATCCGCCTTTCGGGTTGCAGGCTCACGTTTTTGGCCGGCGCCGTCTATGAGGCGGCGGCAAAGGGCATCGAGAGCGTGTCCGCGTCCGTCATCCAGACAGGTCCCTGCTGCTATGATTTCCTCTTGGACCTTCGCGGAAGCGAGGGGGTGATCGCGGACGTGGGTGCCACGTTTGCGGCCACGGGCGTCTTTGACGCGGAAAATTCCTACCTCGTCGAGGAGACGGAGAGCGGGGAGCAGGACGTGCGCTTCGTGACGGAGAATAACACCGTCACGTTCACCGCCTATGCGGGCAGAAATTACACCATCTCCCCGCAGTATTTCGTCAATATCATCGCGTCGGATGAGATTTCGGTCGCCGCCGACCGTGTGCGGGTGCGCGCGGGCGAGAAGATCTCGGTCACGGTGGGCGAACCCGCCGAGGGCATGCACCTCGTTTCGCTCTATGCCGTCGGCGCGGACGGCACGGAGTACGCCGTAACGGACGGCGCCGTCAGAATGCCCCAAGGCGGCATCAGCATCGGGGCGATCTGTGCGTGGAACGTCTACACCGTCGTATTCCGCTCGGAGGGGAGGGTGCTTTCCACGCGCACCTACCGCCACGGCGACCCCATCGCCGCGCCCGACGGCACGCCCGTGAAGGTCTCCGACGATACCTATTCCTATACTTTTACGGGATGGGACGGGGAGCTTGGCCCCGCAACGGGGGACGCCGTCTATAACGCCGTCTTTACGGCCGAGCCGCTCCCGCCCGCCGCGCCGCAACAGCCCTCCAAGGTCGTCGTTCTCATCCGCATCGCGAAGGTCGCCGTTCCCGTGTTCTGCGTCGTCCTCGTCGCCGCGATCGTCCTCATCGTCGTGCTTGTGCGGCGCAAAAAGAGAAAGAAGGCGCAAAATGCGGCGCCCATGTCCGAAAAGGACGCCCCGCAAACGGCACAAGAAGCCCCGCAAACGGCCGAAGAGCCTTCCTTGGCGGAAGGCGGAGCGCAAGCCGTGGCCGAAGCCCCTGCCGCGGAGAACGCACAAGAACCCCCGCAAACGGCACAAGAGGATGCGGAGTGCGTACCCTCCGAAGCCGCCCAAGGACCTTCCGCGGGAGAGGGCGCAACAGAGGATGCGGCCGAAGGAGCCATCGCCGAAGAGGATGCGGGCGAAGAGGAGGGAAAGGGTGCATAGAGCGGCATATGCCGCCGCCTTTTTCCGCACACGGCCGAAAAAATTAGTGGGCATATATGGCACTTTATTTTTTTCGAAACATTGAAAAACGCGTCATATCCCCCCGCTAATTGGAAAAATTCGGGAGCCGAAAGCGGATGCGGCCGTAAAAAAGCGGCCAAAAAGCGAAAAAAACGCTATATATTACGATTTTTTTGTCGAATATCTATTGACAATTTAAGAAATAAACATTATTATATTCATACCGAAATAAAATGCTTGGGAATATTCGGCGGCGGAAGCCTTCGGGGCCGAGGCCGCCGTGTGTTGCAAGAAAATCACATGCAGGGAGATGTTTTATGAAACAAATCGGCAAGAAACTGACGCTTGCGCTTCTCGTATTGCTGTCCTTCGTCATGATGCTGACAGGCGTTGTGACGTTGCACACCAATGTAAGCGCGGCTGACGCGCCCGCTGTCTCGCATGAAGGGACGGAATCCGATTGGTTCAGTCTCGACTACAACAAGGAACTCTTCTCCTTGAAGTTGAGCGGGAACTATCGCGATTATCTCAATTCCGACCGCAGCAGCTTATCCAGGTTCGTCAGCGCGGTCACGAAGGCCGCGCAGGAGGTCCTCATCGAGAGCATTTTGGATAGCGTGACGGAGGACGCGGGGCAGGGCAGCAACATCCATGCGCTTGCCGCGATCATGCCCATTGATGACCCGCTGGGTCCTCATCCGTCATATGATCCGAGTGTCTGGGATGATAATGCCCGCCTGAAAGAATTCAAGGATTACGTCACCAAGCGTTTGAGCGACCCCGCCGAACTCGAAAAATACTATCAGGGCGAATATGACATGGTCCTTGAATATGCCATCGGCGCCTACATCGAGGCGAAGGGGACGGACGGCACGCTCGACGAAGAGCAAAAGCAAGGCGTCGCCGAGCAACTCGGTGACATCCTCAACACTGCCAAAGGACACGCTCAGCAAAACGCCCAAGATCAGGTCAAAAAGGAATACCTCGAAGAACTCGGCAAAACCGATGAATCCCAACTGACCCCGGAAGAACAGCAAACGCTTACGGGAAGGGTCACGGAGGCCAAAGAGCAATTTGACCAAATGGTCACAAAGGGCGAAGCGGATCGCAAAGAGCAGTTCGGTTCCTTTGAGGACATGGTCCAAAAGGTGGAAGATAACGGCGGCAAGCCGAGTATCACCGCAAGGGATATCTTCAACGCGCTCCGCAGCGTGTATGTAGACGGCCTCGAACTCTTCACCACCGGGGAAGGCAGCGAAGGCATCACGAACTTCAAGGTCTCCACGCTCCGCCACATCATCGGGCTTCTTCCCAAGCCCTCCGAAATCGCAAATAAGAGCAAGGAAGAGATGGAAAAGCTCATCTCGATGGACCTCAAAATCGGAACGACGTTCGGGGATATCTCCTTTGAATTCAGTTTCGGCTTCTTCGGGGATACGCAAGCCATCCGCCACGCCTGCTCCTTGCTCGCCGAGTATCTCGATTTCACCGTGAGCGGCGATAACGTAAGCGCAGAGATCCGCGTACCCGAAGTATTCACGAAGGTCCTTCTGAAACTCACCAAGACGACCAAGATCAGCGATACCCAGAAGAACGCCATCTTCTCGCTCTTCGGAAAGACGGCGGGCGAGATCCTCGATAAGGTGGAAACATATTCCTATGAGGACCTCATCGAATTCTTCAAGGGCATCGACTATGAGAGCTGGATGAAGAACCTGCTCAATGCGGAATTCATCAACAGCTATTTCGGAAACTATCTCACCCGCATCTTTGATCGCACGCTGACGGAAGACGATATCAACCGCGTGGTCGATGCGTTCCAGAGCCGTGCCGCGGCGCTTGCCCAAAAGGGTTGGGACGTCGACGATGCTTTGGCCTTCCTGCGCGAGCGCGTTCCCTTCTTTACAAAGATCGAAAGCTCCGTTCCCGAAAAGGCCAAGCAGGCCGCCCAAAAGCTCCTCGAAATCGTCAACGAAATCGATTGGACGAAGTACGATTCCGTACATATCCGCGAGACGCTCGCAGAGGGCGGCTTCAACGATACCATCGATAGCTACATCGAAAAGTTTAATGGCGTCGACCTTTACAGTACGTTCATAAGCTACATGGAGAAGCTCGTAGACGCGCTTCCCGAAAACGTCAAGGACGGCACCATCCTCGGCACCTATACGGGCGAGGGCGAGTTCCGCCACAGCGGCGACTATACCTTTGATTTCGACCGCTTGTTCGCAAAGGTAGAGAACTTCCTCCGCAACCGCGGCCACGAGGGCATTGCGGACTATGTGAGCGAATTCCGCACGAACGTAGAGGGCAAGACGTCCTATTCCGTTGCGCTGGACCTGCATGTCACCACAACAGATATCTATAAGGTAAGCTACTATTTGGGCGACGAGACCCAGGCGCGCGAGGGGCTTCTGCCCGCAGGTGCGCCGCTCGACGTCTTTGCAAACCACGAAGATCTCCAAGGGTATGAGATCGTCGGCTGGATGAGAAAGTCCGAGACGTTCGAAGCCGGCATGACCGAACTTCTCAAAGAAATGCCCAAGGAGGATATCGAACTCTATCCCGTGACGGAGTTCATGCTCACCGATCTCGTCGATAAGGCGGAAAAGAGCAAGGTCGAGGCTACTTACGACCCCGAAACGAAGTACGCCCTCTCCGTCGATGTGAAGGGCGTGGACTTTGCGGACTATCTCTATCAGTGGTCTTACAGCGAGACCGCCAAAGGCACGTTCGAGCCAAAGGGTACGGGAAAGAGCCTTACCGTGCAAGAAGTTGCCGATAGCGGCTTCTACCGCGTGACCGTCACCGACTCCAAGACGGGGGAAACGGTCGAGTCCGAGACCTTCGAAGTCGTCATCAAACCCATCGAAATTGAGTTTGACGGCTTTGAATATACGCAGAACGATACAGACTATTTCCCTTACGAGACCAAGACGCAGCTCGTGTTCAACAACGAGACCTACTATTTGAGAGCCATCGTCAAGACGGAGTTGCCCGAAGGCGTGGATATCAACGATCTTGTCACGTTTGAAAACGCGAGCGGCAAGGATGTAGGCGAGTGGGATTTCAAGGCGGTTTTGAAGCCGGATGTCACCAATTACATACTCAAAGATGAGAGCGGCGTGATCGGGCATTGGAAAATCGCTCCTTTGGAGATCACCCTTACCTATCGGCTCACCGATCCCGAAGGCAAGGACATCGCCTACACCTATAACCACAGCGAACAGTCCGTGCAATGGGTGATCACGGCGACGGCCGGCGGGGAGCGTTTGGAGAACTACACAGACTTCCTCGATGTGAAAGAAGATGGTAGCGTTTCGAAGGCCACCGATGCCGGCTCGTACACGGCCAAACTTCAAATCACGGTCAAGGAAGAGATCGGTTCCGGAAATATCCTCCTCAAAGTTGGCGATGATACCGTCCCGAAGGTTGAGGCCGAAGAAACGTGGACGATCGCCAAAGCCAAGATCAGCTTCCGCGGTGCGAAATTGCAGTATGCCGCGCATGCGGCCTCGCATGCAGATGCCGATTGGGAGGATTACAAGGATGCGCTCCCGTATCTTGCGGGCGGTTACGATGTCCGCTTGGTATTGGCGGATGATTGGGTAGCCGATGGCTTGAAAGAGCTTGCGCAGGGCCTTCTGAAAGGGCTTAGCGGCACGGAGGCCGAAGTCGGCTCCCATACGTTGACCGCCAAGCTCGAAGGAACCGAAGCGAAGAACTTCGAATTGCTCGGCAAGACGGGCGAGACCGTCACAGAATACACCGAAACGTGGCAGATCGCCAAAGCCACGATTTCCGCCCCCGAAGATGTTTGGGCGGAGAACAATAAGACATTCACCGTTGAATGGGTAAAGGATAGGAATTGGATCGGAGCCGAAGAGAACCCCGTCAAGTTCCTCGGCCTTGAACAAGCAGGCTATCTATACGCCGATTACTTCACGCTCGCGTACCATTATTATACCGATGCGGACCGCACGCAAGAGGCCCAAACGGTAACCGAGGTCGGCCATTACTTCGTAACCGCCGTTCTCACGCTCAAGAGCGAGTATGAAGCAAACTATACGGTAGAGGGCGCGACGACGTTCCAGGCGACCTTTGATATCGGGAAGGTCACGATCACCTTTGATGCGTCCTTCGCATGGCAGAACAATACGGTCACTTACGACGGGACCCCGAAGGCCGTGACTTATGCGGGAACGTCTGTACCGCCCGCAGTGGAAGGCCTTGTTGTTATCAATTACTATAAGGGTACCGAGAAACTCGACGGCGCGCCGACCAATGCGGGCAGCTACACCGTCAAACTTGAACCGACCGACCCCGATCACTATCAGCTTTTGAATGTGACCGACGGCACGCTCACCATCGCCAAGGCAACCGTCACCGTGACGGTGCAACCTGAGACGCTGAGCCAACTTACCTTCCGCGCCTATCCCGAAGAGGAGATCAAGGGTCTCTATACGGTTACGGTCAAGGTCGGCGATAACGATTTGGCGTCCGATAGGTATAAGATCAGTTATGTAGAAGGCTTTACCAACGTGGTAAACGGCAAACCGACGTCGGGCAGCTTTACGGCGAAATTTGAAATCAAGATCGAAGCCAATTACGTCGCAAACTACATGTTTGAAAATGAGTCCGACACCATGACCGTGCAACGCGTGTGGACCGTTGCGGAAGAGCATGTGATCCCGGAGGTCAGATTCCTTGATACCTACTTCGAGTTCACGCCTTCCGAGCTTACCTTCCAAGTCGGCGACCAGATCGATATCAAGGTCAAACTCGTCGATAACTTTGCAGACCTCACCGGTGTCTCTCCGGCTCTGTTCACCGTAACGCCCATATATGAGGGTACGCAGACGGCGATCGGCGAATATCCTCTCTCCGTCAAGGTGGAATTGAAGAACGCGGCAGACAAGGGCAATTACATCCTTCATTACGGCACTGATACCGATGAAGGCAGCGGCGCGCTCGTCATCGCAAATCCCACGTGGAAATGGAAGATCGTGGCCAAACCGTCCACCGACAAGACGGTCATCAATCTCCAATGGAGCCTTGAACAGGCCAACTTCATTTACGACGGAAAAGAGCATGAAGTAAAACTTGTCTATACGACAGATCCCGAAAATCTCGAAGATCAGATCGAATATTCGTTTGCCGCTGACAGCGTGAACAAGGCAACGGAACCCGGCTCCTACACCGTAAAGGTCACCTTCCGCGTGAAGGATGCCACCAAGTATTGCTTCAAAGACGGCAGCGACACATTAGATGAGACCATTGGTTGGTCGATCGTGGCGCCCGTTACCCCTGAGATCGAGAACTATGAAGAGGGCCACAAGTTCTCCTTCCCCTTCGGAAGCGGGCAGGAACCCGAAGTTGAGGTGGAATTCAAGAGCGGCACGCTTCCCAAGACCTATCAGTCCTCCATCACAGAGGCCCTGCTCGATGACTATCTCGATGATATCCAAGGCCAAGACGCCATGAAAGACCAGAAGTATGTTGGCGGCAAGGCTTACGATATCCACTTCAACGATGCGGACGGCAAGGAACAGTCCGTAAGCGGCAAGTTCCACGTCAAACTCCTCATCCCCGAAGATATCCGCGAATGCGATCACATTTACGTCATCCACATCGCGGACGACAACTCCATCCAGATCATCGACGGCGCGCAGAGACATGACAACTACATGGAATTCGATGTAGACGGCTTCTCTGTTTACGCGGTGGTCGGCTTCAACGATGCGACCGCAAATTGGCTGCTCCTCGCAGGTCTCGCGCTCATCGCATTGCTTCTTCTCATCACGCTGATCGTCTTGTGCGTATTCACGGCGAAACTTAAAAAGCCCGAAGAGGCCGCAGAGGAAGAACCCGCCGCGGCAGAAGCAGTCGAAGAACCCGTCGAGGAAGAGGCCGTCGAGGAAGTTGCGGAAGAACCCGCGGAAGAGACGGCGGAAGAGCCTGCGGAAGAGGTACCCGCCGAAACGGAAGAGGCCGCCGAAGAGGCGCCCGCCGAGGCGGAGGAGACCGCAGAAGAGGCGCCTGCCGAAGAAGAAGCGGCCGTAGAAGCGCCCGCGGCAGAGCTCCCCGTGATCGCCGCAGAGCCTGCAACGATGACCATCTATGACAGGAGCTTCACCGCCCGCCTTGTACAGGCCGAGAATGACGCCAAGGGTTACTACAACGAACTCAAAAATTACATCCTGTCCTATAAGTATGTACGTTCGCGCATCAGTTGGAGCTATGATACCTTCAACAAGGGCCGTCACAAGATCTGCAAGCTGCAATTCAAGGGCAAGTCGCTCTATATGTACATCGCGCTCGATCCCGATACGCTCGACGAGAAGTATCACCATAAGAGCGTGAAGGATGTTGCGAAGTATGAGGATTACCCGACCAAGCTCAAGATCCGCAGTGCGCGTTCGCTCAAATATGCGAAGCAGTTCATCGATATGATCATGGGCGAACTCGAACTCGAACGGGACGAAGCATACGAGAAGCAAGATTTCACCCTCGCCTACAAGACGACGGACGAACTCATCGCTTCCGGCGAGATCCGCAAGAAGGAAGTCTCCGCGCCCGAATTCTGGAACATGGATGCGAGCGACGTCATCGAGAATTCCCCTGCGCTTCCCGACGTGGAATTGCCCGAAGAGAAAGGCAAAACGGCCGCAACGAAGTCTGAGGACGACGAATAAGCCGTAAACAAAAAAATATCCGCCCACGGGCGGATATTTTTTTGCGAACCGAGGAAGGAAAGCCGACGTATTGGGATTCCTCGGCGTTGCCTCGGAATGACGTAGGGTGGGGTCGCGACCTGCCCTCCCCCTCCCCCTATTTAGTAGAAATGGGGGGAGGGTAGGGTGGGGGGCGTCCATGAAAATGAAGTGGCGCGAAACGCCGAAAGGGTTTTCCACCCCCTACCTGTCACGGCTATGCCGTGACGTCCGTCTCACGCGGGTAGAACCCCGCGTTCGGTCATCGTTCGCGCCTTCCGATGCGCTCACTCACCGCAAAACGCCGCCCACAGCACACCGTGCTGATGTGCGAGAAATGCGTTTTGCGGCCCCTCATGTATAAGGGGGGAGGCGACCTGCCCTCCGCCTTCCACGTCCTTTCGCCCCTCACGTCATTTCGAACGAAGTGAGAAATCTCCTTCCCTCATACCGAGCCGAAGGCGAGAGTATCTTAGATTCACTCCCCGCTCACTGCGTTCGGGGTCGGAATGAGGAGATTCCTCGGCGTTGCCTCGGAATGACGTATTGAGATTCCCTCGGAATGACGTATTGAGATTCCTCGGCGGTGCCTCGGAATGACGCAGGGGCGCCAAGCCCCTCCGCCTCCCCCTGTTTCGCAGAAATGGGGGGAGGCGGAGGGTGGGGGGCTTTTAGAGATAGCAAGGGTGCATCGTGGAGCGGGAGAAAATTCCGAAAAAATACTTTACACCACGCACAAATTGTTATATTATAGACTATTAAAACAGCAGATTTAACGAAATCTATTGAGTTTTTTGCGTATTTAGCAGTATTTTTCGGTGGT
>CANQSR010000013.1 GCA_947626575.1 uncultured Clostridia bacterium
ACACTTACGTCACCCTGAGCGAAGTCGAAGGGTCACATTATTTTTTTGCGGTGATGCTTCGACAAGCTCAGCATGACACTTACGTCACCCTGAGCGAAGTCGAAGGGTCACATTGTTTTTCTGCGGTGATGCTTCGACAAGCTCAGCATGACACTTACGTCACCCTGAGCGAAGTCGAAGGGTCACATTATTTTTTTGCGGTGATGCTTCGACAAGCTCAGCATGACGATTTCCCCCTCTGGGCAACCGAGGGTAAAAAACCAACCTTTCCGCGCGGAAAGGTTGGTTTTTTGTTACTCAGAACTTATATTCCGCGTTGCTCAAAACTTACACTCTGAGGTCAACTCAGAACTTACATTCCGAAATCGGCTCAGAACTGTTTGCCGGGAAGGATAGCCACGGGAGCAACGCTCGCGGCCGCCGCGGCGGGAGAAGCGGGTACATAGATGACTTCGATCGCAGTGATCTTCGCCTGTCCGTTGGTTGCACTGCCCGTGTTGCCAACCATAAGCGTAACGGAAGTCCCCTCTACACGCACTGCCACATCGGAAACGACTTGCGCATCTCCGTTCTTCAAAATACCGCTATTGCCCGCGGAATACGTGACCTTGACGGAATAAAGCGTATAGCCATTCTTTGCGGTAATGGTGATGCCACCGCCGCCGGTCTGGTAAATACGCCAATCGCTATAATACTTGCCCGTGTTGCCCGTACCGACGATCTTCGCCTCAATATTATCATTCAAAGTCACGGTATCATACACTTCGGCTCCTTGGTTCTTCCATGCATGTTGGCGCGCATACTCGGCAATCGATACGGTAGCAGTCTCGGCGCCATCGGGAAGTTTGGCGGGAATAACCACGGTGAAGTCCTTGGTATCCTCCGCTTCGCCGCACTTCGCCGTCACGGTGATTTTAAGCGTAACTTCTTCATTCTGTTGCGTGACTTTCAACGTCGTATTGGCGTCGATCGCAAAGCCCTCGTTGTCACTTGCCCATGTAAGCACTACGCCGCTGATAGCCGTCGTGGGAAGCGTGACGTCTGCGGTCGCACTTGCGGGAAGCGTGACAGCGCGGAGCGCCTCGGAAACCTTTTCGGCATTCGTCAACTCGCCCACCGTAAGGTTCGTGATCTCACAACCCGTATCAAATTCCTTCGTCCCGTTATAATAGTGTTTCAACGTGCCTTGCACGGTAACGGTGTCACCGGGCTTCACGGTTGCGCTATGGCTGCTCTTTTCGCGGAAGCACTGAATTTCCTTATCGCCGACCTTCATCGTGAAGGTCACATTGCCGAAATTGGAAGCGTAAGCAGTATCAATGCGAAGAACCTTTCCTTGAAGCGAATAGGTGCCTTTCATCGCAACGGTATTGTTGCCCGTTAAACCAAAGAGCTTTGCAAGAATTTCAGCTTCCGTATAGGTATGTTCACACTTTTCGCAATGATTGAGAACGGGGTCACATTCCTCCGTGACCGTTGTCTCATCGCAACCCGCTTCATTGCAGGTACCCGTATGCGTCCATTCGCCTTCGTTATACTCATAGGTGTATTTATGAACATGTTCGGGTTCCGTGGATTGCTTATACTCGATCACGAGCTGCGAAATGCGGCGATGGCCGGAAGTTCCGCCGATCGTGAACGTGACGGCGTTTGTAGAACCCGTCCAAACGGGGCTTTCAAACGCTCCCTTATCGGAAGTGATCTCATTGGTACCCTCGCCGCTGCCGAACGTGAAGGTGATCTTGGTGATCACGTTGCCCGCGGGAGCGGTGACAGTGAACGTGTTGCGGTTGTAGATCCTGAGAACTTTGCTATCGTTATGGAAGATAGGATTATTGCTCCCCGTTCCCTTCGAGAAGGTGATCGTTACATCGCCCGCCTGCTCGCTCGTAAGGTCATGATTTGCCTGATAGGTGAGCTTGCTTGCGTCAAACGTCACGCTCGTGGTGTCGCTGGGTTCGGGTTCGACCGTGCTACCGTCGGCAAAGGTGACGGCGATCTTGAAAATGAACGCTCTGTCTGCGGAGGTAATGGTGAACGATTTCACCGCTTTGGTGAGTGTGAACGTAAACGCGACGGGAGTCGTGTTGCCGATCGTTGCGGGATTGAAGCCGTCGATCGCGATCGTGTCACTGTCAGACCAGCCAAGGCAAAGAATTTGGATCTTGTTGATATCTTTCGAGAAGTTCAACGTAAACGTTCCGTTTGTCTTGCTCTTCCCAAGTCTGAGGAAACCGCCCTTCCCTTGATAAGCCGCAGGGCCGCTTGTGCCATTGTTGCCCGCATAGATGTAGTCAAATTCTACCGAAGTAAGCCCCGCTTCCGAAGCATTTTTGAATGCCGCAAGAACGGCTGCGTTCGTCATTACATTATAATCGGTCGCGACCGCTACATCGGAGAAATCAAAGACGGTTGCGCCCTGTTCGTCAATCGCGGTTCCCTTCGCGGGATCGGGGAGTTCGGGTTCGGGGTCGACCGTACCGCCCTGCGAAGCCGTACCCGTGAGGGTGATAGACTTCACATAGACCGCATGAGTGGCGCCCTTGAAGGTTATGGTCTGTTCGCCCGTTGTCGTAACGTCATACTCGATCGTGTAGAATTTCCATGCTTTGCCACCCTGCGAGAAGTTCGCATCCGCTGCGGTGTGGTTCCCTGCCGTAAGCGTCGTGGAGCCGGCTGTAATAGTGAGTTTATCTGCGCTATCATAATCATAGGACGTTGCGATCACGACGACGATCTTCGTGAACGTACCCTTGAGCGAAAGCGTGCCGTCCGTCTTCTTGAACTGCATGACGGTGAAACCGAAAGGCAAATTCGAAGAACCGTCGTAATAGTTATCGGTCCCCAACACATTGCTGGTCGTCACTTCGGCACCGCCGACGGTGTGCGCACCATTATAAAGGTTGTAACCCGTTCCGGTAATTCCCGCAAACAAAGTTTCTCTCGTCAGTTCGAGCGCGTCGCCCGGCTGAGGTTCGTCGCTCTTCGCCCTAATGGTGATGGTGACGGTTTTCGTGTTGTTCGTCACGGCCTCGGTGCCGCAGGTGGCGGTGACGGTGGCAGTGACGGTGGCATCGGCCGCGGGAAGCTCGGCGACGGTGATCTTGTTGTTCGCGATGGTATAGGTTTGGTCGGTGGTCGCCCAAGCAAAGGTGACACCCTTTACCGTGGAAGCGGGAAGATCGGTATCGCCCGCCTTGGTGACGGTGAAAGTCGTTTCGAGCGCTTGAAGCGCGGCCTCCACTTTCTGCTGAGGCGTTCTATCATCGACGGGGAGTTCATAAGCTACCGCATGGAGACGAATTTTGCCGTTAAAGCTCATTTCCGGTTCGTCATACCAATTCTGAAGCGCGCCGTAGACGGTGATCGTTGCACCGACGACGAGGGAATCATCCTTGGGAAGGAATTGAGAATCCTTATCGAGACCGTAGAGCTGGACGCCTTTGGATTTCTCGGCATCTGCGGAATCAGCAATATATGCCTTTTCCCAATTGTCGTGGTCGCCGACGCTGCCCGCATCAATGACAATGCCCTTGACGTAGATACCAGCGACCTTGCCGTCGACCTTATAGTAAGTTTGCGCCTCAATTTCTTTCAAAAGCTCAAAGACATCGGCAACGGTGTAGGGATCATCTTCCGTACCCGAACCTTCGAGCTTGGAAGCGGGCGCAACGGTAATTGTGATCTCTTTCATATCACTCGCGGTGCCGGCGGAAATAGCCGCAACGAGGGTGACCTGGGTCTCTTCGGTGGGAAGCGACGTAATGTTGAGCTTGTTGTTGGCAACGTTGAGGTATTGAGAGGATCCCTTGACGGACCACTCCAATGTGGCGCCGTTGAGGCTTGTAGGAAGGTCATAACTTCCCGTTGCGGAATAACGATCCTTGGAAAGGCTGAGTGCAGCCTTTGCTACGGCGACCTTCTCAGCATCGGACGCACCTCCCGGCACGCCCTCAATATCGATGGAGAAGATACGGCATTGATTGCTCATCGTGAGGTTGAATTCGTCCTGAGGCGTAGCAAGCGTAAGCGTGATGGTGTTGGTTTCGTCGTCCGCTACAATTTGATCGTCGGTATAGCCGTTATTCGCAAGTACTGTTTTAAGATTAGAATAATACTTGTAAGTATCATCTTGGCTATGGAACGTAATAATTTTGATACCGGGGAATTCGATCTTAAGAGTCGAATTCGCATACAAACGGATATGGCCGCTGGTTTCGCTATACAAACCGCCGTTTGTGACTTCGGTGCTGCTGTTCGCCTTGTCGTTTGTGACAGTGATGCCGTTCTGCACCCAGACTTGTTGTTCTGCCGTCATGACGGTGTTGGCTGCGGATGTCGTGAAAGAAATCGAGGCAGTGACAGCGTCCTCCGAGGACTTCTTCGGGATCTTATGGCCGTAATCGGCAGTCTTGGTCGCATTGCCCACGGTGATGGAAGCGGTGAGCGTGTATTCAATGTCGAACGTGGCGCGGGTGATCTCGACCGTATAGCGGGCGCTTTCATCTGCTTCGGTGCCGATCTTCACATACTGCCCGATATTTTCCGTCTCGGACGTGACCGACCAATTGACGCTGTAGAACTCGTCCCCCACTTTGGTCCGCGAGAGGATCAGATAATCTGCGGGCGTCTCGTAGTCCTTGACTTTGCCTTCGCCGTCGAGATAGATGCCGTTGAGCATCGTGATACCCGACTGCGCGATCTCTTCGTCGCTCGTGCCGTTACCGCCGCACGCGGCGATCCCCAAGCACAAGGTGGTAGCCATGACGCATGAGAGCGCACCGATCAGCCATTTGTTCTTCATACTTTTAACTCCTTTATAAAATTTTATTTTTTTGAATCTTAGATACACTCGCCCGATGTGGCTCGATGTGAGGAGTGAGGGGGTTGTTCCCCTATGAGGCGGGCGCAAAGAATCCCGCGGCGGGAGAATAAGAGATGAGATCAGTCAACGATCGTGATGTTTGCGGAGAGATTGACTTTTACCTGATAAACGCCTTCGTACTTATCGATGATCCCCTTGACGTTGATCGTTTTGCCTTCGTAACGGCTCTGCGGAATAAGTTCGCCGTTTTCATAGAGCGGAAGGGTACGGACGACGATCCTCGTCGTGGTTCCGTCGGCATTCTTCTGCTCGCAGGTGAGGGAAATGGCCCCCGTATTATCGCCCTTTGGCGTGGTGTACGCGCTGACGACTTTCAGGTTGGTCATGGAGACGGAGGATCCCATAACGGCTTCGCCGAAGTTGATGGTGACATCTTCGAGCGTCTCCTCCCCCCCTTCACCCTTCACGGTGAATTCCATGGTGAGCTTATCCTGCGAGATCTGGTTGGCGGTGAGTTCCTGGAAGTGGACTTCCCCCGTACCTGTGATGACGCTGTCGTCGTCGCGCGGACGGATCGCGTTGGCATGGACGCCGGAAATCTGATAGGTATCGCCCGTTTCATAGTAGGTGACGGTGCCGATCACATGCACGGTGTTGCCGACCGTGAACACTTTCGAGAGCGCGCTCGTGCTTGTCCCAAGGAATACTGCCATACCATAGGCGACGCCGTCGGCCTCAACATAATCTTCGATGTAGGCGGTCTGGAAAGCGCCGTCTGCGAGGAGCGCAACCACCACACCGTCTACGCTGACCTTTTTGTCGACGTAGTTGTCAACGCGGAACCGAAGTTGCTTCAAGTCGACGGGAAGCGCGTCTCCTTCGAAGAAGTTTTCGTCCACAGTACCTTGGGGCGAATAGATGCAGAGCTGCTGGTCTCTCGCCTGGTTGAGTGCGGCAAACGCCGTCTCGCCGTATCTGTTTTGGGCGGTCGAGGAGGCGAAGGCGAGGCCGTTTTGCAGGATTTCCACGTTCAGATTGCGGAATTCCGTTTCGCCTTCGGGGATATACCAGATCCAAAGGACGTAACGCTCGCCCGTGGAGTCGATATTCCATCTGCCGTCATCCGATTCGACGACGATCTTCACCGCCTTTTCGAGCTTGCCGCGCGTGAATTTGGAAGCGGTCTTGCCCCACTTCTCGATGTCGCCCGTGGATTCGGGCGTATCGACTGCGATGTAGCGCGCCTTGATGAATCCGTCCGTCCCCGCAAAGTCCGCCGAATTATATTCCGTTAAATCGGAATCGGTCACGGGGTCGAAGTGGGTGGTATCGCCGTCGATGAAGTTCCTGACCTTGACTTCCTGCTTCTTGGTCTCGCTCTCGAAGTCGAGTTTGAGTTCTCCCGCATAGTCCACGGGATCGACGACGGGCGGCGGATCTGGAGTATCGGGATCGACGGGGTCAGGCTCTTTGCCGCCGCCGTTGCAACCCGCAAATATGGGAAGTACGAGCGCAGCCGCGGCCAAAAGTGCGAAAATGCTCTTCAAATATTTCTTCATGATAACACCCCGCGTTTCGTCCCGTTACGTGATACTCGCGATGCAATTTGCTACGGCTGTTTGGAAAGCGCTTTCGATGGACGTGTCGGAAAACACGGATTGAAGGAGCAAGCCCACTTCCGTACGGGCCTTCGACGAGCCGACGAATGCGGGAGAGGTGAAGTAAGCATCCTTCTGTTCAAGGCACATCTTGGCAGAGAGAGCAGCAAGGCCCGTCGTCCCGTTCGCGTTCTCTTCAAGCTCCGTTTTGTAGGAGTCCAAAGTCAGCATATACTCCATCTTGAGCGGAGGCATGTAGCCGGAGTCGATGGAGAAGTCTGCCTGAAATTCGATGTTCGTCGTGAGATACTTGACGAGGAGCCAGCTTGCAAGGACCTTCTGCGGATCTTTATCCTTGAAGATGCAGACGGAGGGACCCTGCGAGATCGCCTTCGGATGAGCGGGATCGACCTGCGGGATCTGCGTGATGCCCGCTTCAAAGGCATATTCCCCGTTTACGAGCGGAGGTTTCTGATACTGCCCGCCCGCGGTGGAGCCAACACACATATAGCACTTGGGTTCCTGCAACGAGGTGAAGAGGTTGGAAGTATAGGTGCCGCCGTTCAACTCCTGCGTTGTGAAATATCCCTTTTGGAAGTTCTCGGAAAGCATTTCCACAAATTCGCGGTTCTGCTCGTTGTCAAAACGGAACCTGTTTGCCGCCGCACCCGTGGGATAGGTATATGCGGAATCGTATTGCTCGCAGAGGGTGATGAACAGGTTGGACTCGGAATCATAGCCGAAAGGAATGCAATCGGGATCGATTTCAAGGATGCGCTCGCAGGTATCCCAAAGTTCACTCCATGTCGTAGGCACTTTGAGTTCGTTGTCCTCAAAGAAATTTTTATTGTAGAACATGACTTCGGTGGACTTTGCGAAAGGAAGCATGTACATCATCTTGCCGTCGCCGAACATATGGCCTTCGTTATAGAAGCTCTCGATGAACATCTCCTGCTCCGCTTCGGTGAGGCCGAGATTGTACTCATCGCCGTTTTCCAGCGTGACCTTCTCGTTTGCATAAGTCCCGCCGGGGAGGAAATCGTTCATCGCAAACACCGATTGGGACACGTTGTAGTCGGCAACGTGGTCGCCGTAGCAGTAGGCGATGTTGGGCTGGTTGCCGCCGATGATCTCCGTTGAGATCTGTTCGTGAACATCGTCGTAGTTGCCGTATTTGGAAGCCTTGACGGTGATATTCGGGAAAAGTTCTTTGAAGAGTTCAAGCTGGAAGTCGAGCTTTTCTTGCAACACCTTTCCCATTGTGTGGTAGAAAGTAATCTCGACGGGCTTACTGATATCGAACCCACCTTCGGGCATCACGAATCCGCCCGACGTCGCGAGCGCGACGTTTGCCAAGTCGTCAGTTGACGACCCGCCGCCGTTGATCTCGCCCTCTTGGACGCATCCGGTAAAGCCAACCGCTACCGTGCAGAGCATTGCACCCGCAAGCATGATTGCACCGATTTTGTTCTTCATTTTTATCTCCTTATTTTAGTTTTTCAAATTTGAATGCAGGGAATCACCCCTTGATGCCGCTCCGCGAAACGCCGCGCATGATGTATTTGCGGAAGATGATGAACACGATGAGAAGCGGAACGGTGACGAGAACGACCGCCGCCATCTGCGCAGGGTAGTCGAACAACTTGGACAGCTGATCGGTGAAGTCCGCGCCGCGCAGACCGACTGTGACGAGCATGTGCGCAGAATCGTATGCAACGAGTTGCGGCCACATGTAGGAGTTCCACGAACCCATCATCTTCAAAATAGTGATGGAGATGATGGTGGGAGAAGCGAGCGGGATCATCACTTTCCACAGATATTTCAGGTCACTCGCCCCGTCTATCTTCGCCGCAAGATACAGCTCGTTGGGGATCTGCATGAAGTTCTGCCGCAAAAGATAGATATAGAACACGCTGACGAGGAAAGGCACGATGAGTACCGTAAAGGTATGCAGCCAATTGAACGCGGAGACGGTGATGTAGTTCGTGATTGTGAACAGCTCGCCGGGGATCATCATCGTCGCGAGCATGAGCGCAAACAAAATATTCTTTCCCTTGAATTCCATCCTTGCAAACGCATAGGCGGAAAGCACCGTGACGATGAGCGATAAGATCGTGGAGACGACGCCGACGATTACCGTATTGAGGAAGAGCCTTCCGAGATTGAGGCCGCCCGTGAATGCCGTAAGGTAGGTCTCCCAACGGAGTTCATGCGGCCACAGGGTGGGCGTGGGGAGATTATATTCCTCCACCGTCTTGACGGAAGAGATGAGCATCCAATAGAACGGGAAGATCATCGCGAGCGCAAGTACCGAAAGGAAGAGATACATCACGGCTTTCACGAGAGCTTTTTGCGCGCGCTCCCTACGGGAGATCTCGTCTGTGGCGCCCGTTGTGAAGACCTCATCCTCGATCTTCGCAAGAAGGAGAAGGCTCCAAACGGCGAGTGCGAGCGTGAGAAAACCAATGCAGACGAGGCTGGCAGACAGCCACGTCCCAAGCGCAAACAGGCCGAATCCGAGCAAGCCGATGACAAGGGCGCACACGCCCGCGACCCCCAAGAGAATCCCTACGGTAAGGCGGAGACGGGCATAACTTTTCCGATTATCTTTCATCTCGCACCTCCTTAGTAGTGGACCTTCTTCTTGCTGACGTACATGTTGATCATCGTAACGATGAAGATGATCGCGAACAGAATGAGGGCGGCGGCGCTTGCTTTTCCCTGATTGTGGGGAATGGAATCATAAATGAAGCCGACCATCGTGTTGAGCTTGCCCGGTGCGCCGTATGGCCCCATATCCTCGCCAAAGATACCGACGATGCTCGTATATTCCTTGAAGCCGCCGATGAAGCCCGTGATGACGACGTATGCAATCATCGGGGAGAGGAGCGGCACCGTGATGCGCCAGAAGATGCGCCAGCGCGAAGCGCCGTCCACCTTCGCGGCGTCGTAATATTGCTTATCTACATTCTGCAATCCGCCCAAGAGTACGAGGATCTTGAAGGGCAACGCGTTCCATACGATGTAGGTGACAAGAACCGCTATATTCGCCCAATAGGAAGAACCCCTATCGATCCAATTGACGTAATGCCCGCCGAACGCCTCGATGATGGTGTTGATGATCCCGACCGATGTCGGCGGTTTCGCAGGGCTGGGCCAAATCATGCCGAACATCGTCGCAAAGACCATGCCGATCGCGATGGCGTTGGTGACGTAGGGCAGGAAAAAGACAGTCTGGAAAAACTTCTTCAAGAACTTGATAGAATTGAGCGCGACCGCGATGAGGAGCGCCAGCATCGTGGAGATGGGCACCGTGAGGACGGTGAGGAGCATCGTATTGCCGAGCGCGGTCAAGAACGAGTTACCCGCCGCGAATACGTTGATGAAATTGTTGATGCCGAATTGGTAATGCACATTCTCAAGCATCGATGTCTGGTAATCGTAGCCGACGATGGCGCCCACATCCGGATCCCAGCGGCACAGGAATGCAATTCTGACCGTATTGATAATGGGCCATACCGTGAACACAAGCAGAAGAATGATCATGGGCAAAAGGTACAGCCACGCTTTCCATTGGTTTCTCTTTTTGCTTTTTGCTTTCATCTCTTCTCCTCGCTATCCGCGTGATCTTGGGAGCCTGCGCGCTTTTTTCCGAAACGTTTGGACTTCTTCTCTTTCGCGGCGGCGGGCTTGTCCTTATCGTCGGCTTCGCGCGGGAGCGGACCCTCGTGCGCCGCATACACCTGCCCCTCGGCCGCCATCTCGGCGATCATCGCCTCGTGCGTTGCGACCTGCTCGCCGAAGTAGACGCGCGCCTCCGTCTCTTTGTTGAAGAGGAACACTTTGTGCTGTTTGAGGGAGAAGCGCACGGTGTCTCCCGTGATGCTCTTGATCCCGTCCGCGGAGATGATGGAGCGCACGACGGGGTTGAGAGAATTTTCATGCGTCGAGACGACGGAGATATCCCTGCCCATGACGTCGATGCCCGAAACCTTGCAGGTGAGGCTGCCCGCGCGGTCGAGGATAAAGCCTTCGGGGCGGATGCCCACATAGACCTCCTGGTCCGCGGCGCCGTCGACGTCCATGACGGCTTCTTCGCCGATATAGAGCTTGCCGCCCCGTACCATGCCCGCGAACATATTGATGGGCGGCGCGCCGAGGAACTTCGCGACGAACAGGTTCGCAGGGTCATCATAGACCCACTGCGGCTTGCCCGTCTGCATGATGACGCCGAGCTTCATGACGACGATGAAATCGGAGATGGACATGGCCTCTTCCTGGTCGTGCGTGACGAAGATGGTCGTGATGCCCGTATCGCGCTGGATCCTTCTGATCTCTTCGCGGGTCTGCAACCTGAGGCGGGCGTCAAGATTAGAAAGAGGCTCATCCAAGAGGAGGACGCGCGGCATTTTTACGAGTGCGCGGGCGATGGCAACACGCTGTTGCTGTCCGCCGGACAGCTCGGAGGGTTTGCGGTTCATATACTCATCGATCTGGACGAGCTTCGCGACCTGCTCCGTACGTGCCAACATCTCCTCTTTGGAGAGCCTTTTTTCACCTTTCAAGTTCTGCAAAGGAAATAGGATATTCTGTTGTACCGTCAAATGTGGATAGAGTGCGTAATTTTGGAATACGAGGCCTATCCCTCTGTTTTCGGGCGCGAGTTTGGTCACGTCGTCGTCGCCGAAATAGATCTTGCCCGCCGTGGGTTCCTGCAACCCGCTGATCATGAACAGCGTGGTGCTTTTCCCGCAACCGGAGGGACCCAAAAGGCCGATGAGCTTGCCGTCGGGGATCTCTAAATTGAAATCGTTGACGGCGACCACTTCGGCGCCCGCGTCCTTTTTGTTACGGCTCGGAAAGATTTTTGTGAGATGCTGCAGTACAACTTTCATAAGTCTTCCTTTTCTGTCGTGTTTTTATTTATTTGGGACCCTTTTCAAAAGTCAGTATCCGCATTGCGCGCGGAAATCATCGGTCATAGCCCTTCTTTTTCATCTGCGGCCGCTTGCTTTGCAAGTTCCGCCCTGTGTTCGTCGCGCTCCTCTTCGGAGGCATACATCTTCTGCAATTTCATGTCTGCCGCGACCGTTCCCGCGATGACGTCGTGGATGGGCGTTTTGTTCTTGGTCGCCAGAAAGAGGATGACGTTGAGAAGGACGATGCCCGCGAACAGGATGATTGCAAGCAGGCCGAGTCCCCCGAAGAAAAAGAGGAACACGAGCAACACGGGAAACATCGTCTCGATGGCAAATTTTCCGAGAATCGTGCGTGCGAAGAGCGGGACCCCCGTGACCTTGACGCAATCGGGGCGCACCAGACAGATCCCGAATATCTTTTTGCCGACCGTCTGCCCGTTTTTGAGGGCTAAGGGAACGATAAACTCCAAAATGAGGTAGGAAAGCAGCAGCCCGACGGAGACCATCATGAACAGCAGGTTATACACGTATTCATACTGCAAGTTGACCTGCGAGACGGGCGGGAGCGCAAGATACGCTTCATACGCCTGCGCCGTTTCGGCATCCTTGCCTTCCGAATCGGCCAACGCTTTGATGACGTCCCCGATCTCGGCCGCGGCGCCGTCCTTGGTGACGGTGTAGCCTTCCTCGCTTTCCTCGTAAGTAAAGCCGTAAAACTCCGCAACGTCCGCGATGTGGTCCTTGCGGAAGTCCTCCCATGCGGTGTAATACTCGGTGGCGAGCTGTTGCTGGGCATCGAAACCTGCGATGAGA
This sequence comes from uncultured Clostridia bacterium, assembly GCA_947626575.1. Taxonomy (GTDB): domain Bacteria; phylum Bacillota; class Clostridia; order Christensenellales; family Borkfalkiaceae; genus Gallimonas. Next base: position 12,156 of record CANQSR010000013.1, read on the forward strand.
GAAATGCAGAACATGAAGCCCGTCGTGAGGACCGCGAGCAGGATGGCGTCCAACAGCCATGCCGAAGCTCTCTTTACGATCCCGATCCTTTTTAATTCATACATTCCGTAAACTCCGGGGGATGCGGCGGCTCCGCTTCCCCTCCCGACTGCTCCACATTTCCGATTATATCACACTTCGGAAAAATAGGCAATTGTTTCGACGAGAATTTCTTCCGCGAAAATGCAAATTTTTTTTGTCCGCGCAAAAGCCCGCCCGCTCCGTTTACACAGTGAACCGATAGGCGTATTCCACGCGGTTGCCGTCGGCATCGAGGTAACCGATGTTGATATCAAAGAGATATTCGAGGAAGGTCGCTTCCACTTTCATATCCGTGCAGACGATTTCCGTACCCAAAAATCCCGCGGCGTCCGTGACGTCCGCCCGCAGCATCACGCCCGTGAGCTGCGCGTTTGTGAAGTATTCTTTGCGGAAACGAAGTCCACGCACGGCGGCAGGCAACGCCGCCTCCCCCGTCGCGGAGATAAGTTCGCCGCCGCGGTAGACCGCTTCGCCCGTGAGCGTGTACGGCGCAAACTCCCCGTCCGCACCCGCTGCGCTCCCTTCGGGATCGATGGCGGGAAAGCGTTCCACCGAATAGGAGACCTTCTTGTCCCCTTCGGCGTCCGTGATGATATAACTGCTTGTCAGGCTGAGATCTTCCGAAAACGTTGTCGTTACGGTCAGGGCGACCTCGGAATAGTCCGCCTGCAACATCTTGTTGAGGGCTTCGTACGGGTCGTCCGCGGAAGCGGGTCCCCCGCAGGCGCAGAGCGCCGCCGCAGAGAGCGCGAGCGCAAGTATGGAAAGGAACTTCTTCATGTTCATTGTCCTCCCCCGCCTAACAGGCCGCCCGCCGCGCCGAGCGCGCCGTCCTCCGCACGCTTTGCCGCGCCGTTGCATGCCGCCACGGCCTCGTTGAATTCACGCACGGCGGCTTCGAACTTGTCCGCGTCCTCTTCCGCCGCCTGCCGCTGGGTCTCGGTGAGCGCACGGTATGCGGCCGCCGCCCTTTGCAGGGAGGCATACTGCGCCGCAAGGCTCCCCTCTTGCACGATGGAGCCGACCGCCGCATGGAAGGCCGCGGCCGCCGCGGGGTCCCCGTCGGGGGGATCGGCGCTCTCCCAGATCTTGCCCGCATATTCGGGATGGTCGATATAGGGATTGCGGTTGCCCTGGACTTTATACGCCTCTTCGTTGCGCGTTCTCTCGATGGCGTCCACGGGGTCGAGTTCGTTCCATTCGAGAAGAAGTCCGATTGCCGCCTCCTCGCTCGAAGCCGAGACGATATCCGTAAAGCGCAGGGTGCCGAAGTACCGCTCCACATTGTCGCCGCGCGCGCCGTTGGTGGAGCCGTACACGTTGGCATAGGTATTATAATGGGTATAGACGTACAGGACGATGCGCGCGACGTCGCCCTTGACGTCATCGAGCGGCTCAAAGACGTTCCCCGCCTGACGGCCGCCGGGTTTGGAATTGTTTCCGTCCGTCGTCTTGGAATACACCTCGCCGCCGTTCGCCGCTTCGCCGAATTTCTTGTTGCCGCGCGCGCCGTTCAGCGTGACTTCCGAGGGACGGATATGGTGCATGTCCGCGCCGCCGCCCTCCGTTCCCCAAAGCCCGTTCGAACAGGCTTTGGGCCACACGTGTTCGCGGTTCCATGTGCCTTGGTTCTTCGGGGTCGAAATGTCGTTGATATAGTACTCGATCGTCTCGTGCGTATAAAATTCCACGACGCCCTTTTCGCCGTTCAGGGCGGGATCGGTGTTCTTCGTGTTGTCCCTGCATTCACTGTAACTGCTGTAATGGGTATGCGTCGTGGTGATGAGGTCGTGGAGCTGGCCCAAGAGCTGTGTGCCGCCCGCCGCGGTGACGGGCGCATAATAGTCCGCATCCGCCGCATACGCGGCCGAAAGGCAGAACGGCCCCGCGAGCGCGCCCGCGATGAAGGCGGCGCAGACGGCCGTAAGCAGTATTTTTCCCGTTTTACGCATGGGCGCCCCCCTCTTTTTCCTGTTCTGCGCGCATCCTCAGCCAGCATTTTCTGCACATGGCAACATAGCGGTCGTTGCCGCCGAGAAGCACCTGCGAACCCTCCGTGACGATCCTGCCGCTGTCATCCAGCCGCGCGTTGACGGTGGCCTTGGCGCCGCACGTGCAAACGGACTTGATCTCGCTGATGGATTCGGCGATCTCGAAGAGCCGCTTGCTCCCCGGAAAGAGATGGGTGGTGAAGTCGGTGGAGAGACCGAAACACAGCACGGGGATATTCTTTTGGATGACGATATCCGCGAGCTGGTCCACCTGCGCGGGGGTAAGGAATTGGCACTCGTCCACGATGACGACCTGACAATCGGCATGTTTTTCGGCGTACAGGCGGAAGAGGTCCTCCTTTTCCCCCACGGCGAGGGCGTCCTGCATGAGGCCGATGCGCGATTTGACGACGGACGCTCCGTCGCGGGTATCCACGGCGGGTTTCAGCAGCAACACTTTCATGTTGCGCTCTTCGTAATTGAATTTGGTGATGAGCGCCTGCGCCGTCTTGGAACAGCCCATCGCCCCGAACTTGAAATATAATTTCGCCATAACTCTTTTGTGATGCACCCGCAGGTGTTACTCCACGATCCCGTAAACGAGCGGCTCCTGCTCAGGAGGGCGATCGCCCAACGAAGTGGCCGCAAGCAGAATGCGCTCCGCGGAGGCGAAGGCGGCGGCATTCTCCGAATACAGCGTTGCGATCTCTCCGCCCGCGCGGACGAAGTCGCCCGTCTTTTTGCGCAGGATGATGCCTGCGGAAAAATCTATCCTGTCCTCGGCGGTGTTGCGGCCCGCGCCGAGCGCGAGGCTCGCAAGGCCGTATGCCTCGGTATCCACCTTGGTGATATACCCCTCCGCCTTGCTCAAAACGGCGTGGGAATACCTCGCCTTGGGGAAGCGCGAAGGGTCCTCGATGAGCCTCACATCGCCGCCCTGCGCCGCAACGGTCTCCATAAATTTTCTCAGGGCGCTGCCATCCTCGATGGCACGCCGCGCAAGGCGTTTGGCCTCATCGGGGGTACCCATGCCCGCAAGAGACAGCATGTAAGCGGCGAGCGTGAGGCAGACTTCGGTGAGATCCGAAGGCCCGCGGCCGCGCAATGTCTCCACCGCTTCGATGACTTCGAGGGAGTTGCCGATGGCATAGCCGAGCGGCCTATCCATATTGGTGATGAGGGCGACCATCTTCTTGCCCGCGCCCCTTCCGATATCCACCATGAGCCGCGCGAGCGCCTTGCTCTCCTTCACAGTCTTCATGAAGGAACCGCTTCCCGTCTTGACGTCGAGGACGATGCAATCGTCGTCGGCGGCGAGTTTTTTGCCCATGATGCTCGAAGCGATGAGCGGCATGCTGTCCACCGTGGCGGTGACGTCGCGGAGGGCATAGAGCTTTTTATCCGCGGGGGCAAACTGTTTGCTCTGCCCCACGATGGCAAGGCCGATATCGTTGACTTGCGAGACGAACTCCGCATCCGTAAGGGTGGTGCGGAAGCCTTCGATGGATTCGAGTTTATCCACGGTGCCGCCCGTGTGGCCGAGGCCGCGGCCGCTCATCTTGGCGACCTTGACGCCGTACGAGGCGACGATGGGCGCGACGACGAGGCTGGTCTTATCCCCCACGCCGCCCGTCGAGTGCTTATCCACGCGGATGCCGCGGATGGCGGAGGAATCGAGTTTCTCGCCCGAATCGCGCACGGCATACGTAAGATCGCAGGTCTCCCGCACCGTCATGCCCCTGAAATAGATGGCCATGCACAGCGCGGAGATCTGGTAATCGGGGATACTGCCGTCGGTGACGCCCCCGATGAAATACTTGATCTCCTCGGCGGAAAGTTCTCCGCCGTCCCGCTTCTTTTTGATGATGTCGTATGCCCGCATAGTCTCCCCCTATCTTGCCCAATTGCCCGCGCGGATGAAATCGGCGAGCAGGTCTCTCGCATACAAGCCCTTAATACGGTCGATCTCGGTGATGTTGTTCCACTTGTAGCTCGAAGTATAGCTGTCGACGATGATGTAGTAGTCCTTTGCGTTGTCCACTTCCGCCGCCTTGACCGTCGTATAGATGTGGTAGGACGTGCGGCCGAGGAATTTGACGAGATCGCTCCCCTTGACCCGCCCAAGCACGATGTCGTTATCGAAGGGCAGAAGGGCGAAGAGGTCGGCATACGAGACCTCGCCCGCCTTGAGATTCTTGGGACTGCGCACGTTGAGATATCCGCCGCCGCACGCGATCTGATAGTCTTTCCACTGCTCCAAGCCCTTTTCATAGTACAGCTTGGCGACTTGGTTCAAAATGGTCTTATCATCGCGCTTTGCCGAGGTGGAGCCGAGAACGGCATAGGGGTCGTCATCCTGGAAATATTTCCCGAACAGCTCCTCCACCACGGGGTCATCTTCGAGTTTGCTGTTTGCATAGACGTTGGTCCCAAGCATACGGGGCGTCACGGTGTAGTCCTTCGTGACGGTGTTGAAGGAGACCTCCGCACAGCTCACGCCGCTGTTCTCGCCGCCACCCTGCATGTGATAAATGCCGAATTCGTCTTGCAGGATATATTTTTGGTGGGTATGCGCCTCGAACACGAGGTCAACATAGCCGTCCGAGAGAGCGGTATCGTACCATGCCATATCCGCATTGGCGACGGAACTGACGCCCGAAGAGGAAAATCCGCTCCCGCCGTCGTGGATGGAGTAGACGATGAAGTCGCATTCCTCCTCGGTGCGCAGACGCACCGCCTCCGTCTTGACGAGGGCGGTAAGAGACGTTCCCGTCGCGAAGGAAAGCCCGCTCTGGAATTCCCCCGAAATGGAGCTGAGGCAATCGCCGATGGCGCCGATGACGCCTATTTTCACGCCGCCACGCTCCACCACCGTGGAGGCCTTGCAATAGTCCGGTTTCCTGCCGTTGTAGGTGACGTTGATGCCGAGGAAGGGAAACGCGGCGAGTTCGCTGTTGGGCGTAAGCACATCGGGTCCCCAATCGAACTCGTGGTTACCGAGCGTCATGGAGACGAAGCCCATATCGTTCATCCACTCCGTCATGAGCTGTCCCCTGTTCAGGGAGGACTCCGCCGTCCCCTGCCACATATCGCCCGACGAGAGCAGGATCTCCTCCTGCGCCGTATCCGCATACTGCGTCTTCATATACGTCGTAAACTCATCCACGCCGGGCTGGCTGCCGCTATCCTTGAATCTGCCGTGCAGGTCGTTGACGCCATAGAACGCGAGCGTCATGTTCACGCTCTCGCCGCCCACGTCGCAGATGCCGTCCCCGTTGACGTCGCTGTGGGCGTGATCGGGATCCACCTGCGCCGCATGATAGGTCTGGGTCGCGGAAAAGTCGCTGTCGTCATAGCCCGCCCTGCCGCTGACTGCCTTTACTTTGAGGCTCTGCCCGTCGCTGAGCTGCACGCTCAGCCCGTCGGTCACCTGTTCTGCGCCGCCGTCGATGACGTAGACATAATAGAGCGCCGATCCGACCTCGTTCCAGACGGCAAGGCCGCTGCTGCCGATGACGACTTCGGGCGGGGGGCCGATCTTGGGTCTCTCCGAAACGCAACCGGCGAGCGCCGCGCAGGTAAACAGCGCGGCCATGACGAAGGTGAAGAAGCGCAAATAAATTTTTTTCATCATACAGGTCTCTTATAAATTTTGCCGGGTGAAGGAAAGAGGCAGGAGCATGCCCAAGGTGTAGGTCTCGAAACTGTTCTCGTCGCCGAGATAAATTTTGAAGGACGGGGCGCAAAATTCGGCGAGCATCTGCCTGCACACGCCGCAGGGCGGGCAGAAACCGCCCTTCTCCCCCGCTTTGCCGCCCACGATCGCGATCGCCTCGAAGGCGCGTTCGCCCTCGCTCACGGCCTTTGCGATCGCCGTGCGCTCGGCGCAGGAGGTCGGGGAAAAGGCCGCGCTCTCGACGTTGCAACCCGTGAAGATCTTGCCGCTCTTCGTGAGCAGCGCCGCCCCCACGCAGAAGTGCGAATAGGGCGAATAGGAATTTTCCCGCGCGCGTTGCGCCGCGGTCATGAGCATCTTTCCGTCCGTCATTTTCTCACCGCCTCCCAAAAACTCTCGCCGCACGTGCTACCTTGCGGCACGCCGAAATAGGCGAGGACCGTCGCGCCGATATCCGCAAAGCTCGCGCGCGTACCCAAATTCACGCCGCCCTTCACGCTCTCCCCATAGATGAGCATGGGCGTATATTCGCGGGAATGGTCGGTGGAAGGCGTCGAGGGGTCGCAGCCGTGGTCGGCCGTGACGATCAAAACGTCGTCCTTCCGCATATCCTTTAAGAACGGCGCCAGAAAACGATCGAACTCCGTCGCCGCCGCCGCGTACCCCGCAACGTCGTTGCGGTGGCCGTATTTCATATCGAAGTCCACGAGGTTGACAAAGCACAGGCCCTTGAAATCGCGCGCCTGCATCTCCTTCGTCACCTGCATCCCGTGCGCGTTGGAGACGGTGCGGTTGCTCTCCGAAAGTCCGTGCCCCGCAAAGATATCATAGATCTTTCCCACCGAGATCGTCTCATAGCCCGCATCCCGAAGAAGGTCGAGCATGGTCGCGGCGGGCGGGGCGAGGGAAAAATCGTGCCTTCCCGACGTGCGCGTGAAGGGATATTCCCCCGTGAACGGGCGGGCGATGACGCGGCCCACATTGTGGGGCGGCGCGAGCATCTCCCGCGCGATCTCGCAGTCGCGGTACAGCTCATCGAGGGGTACCATGTCCTCATGCGCGGCCACCTGAAAGACGCTGTCCGCCGAAGTATAGACGATGAGCGCGCCCGTTTTCAGGTGTTCGCGGCCGTAGTCGCGGATGACGTCCGTACCCGAATAGGGCTTGTTGCAGATGACCTTTCTGCCCGTCCGCTTTTCAAATTCGCGGATGACCTCTTGGGGGAAGCCTTGGGGATAGGTCGGAAGCGGCTCCTTCGAGACGATGCCCGCGATCTCCCAATGCCCGATGGTGGTATCCTTTCCCGCGGATTTTTCCGCCATCCTCGCATAGCTCGCCAGCGGCGACGCCGTGCCGCCGCCCACGCCGTCGATATTGAAGAGACCCAATTTTTGCAAATTGGGGCAGGAAAAAGCGGGATGCGCGCGGATGGCGCCCAACGTGTTACTGCCCTCGTCGTGCCAGCGGCAGGCATCGGGGAGTTCCCCCACGCCGAAGCTATCGAGGACGATCAAAAACAATCTCTTTGCCATGGTTTTCTCCGTTTTTTTGCACCCCGTCTTGCGGTTTACGCCAATTCGAGCGCGATCTTCATCATGGCCGTGAAGGTGTTTTGCCGCTCCTCGGCCGTCGTGTTTTCTTCGGGATACAGGAAGCTATCGCTGACGGTGCAGATGCAGAGCGCCTTTTTGCCCGCGCGGGCGGCGTTGCAATAGAGCGCCGCGCTCTCCATCTCCACGCCAAGAACGCCCATCTTCGCCCACTCCATGCCGCTCGCGGCGTCGTCATAGAACATATCCGAAGAGAAGATGTTGCCCACTTTATACCTGACCCCCGCCTCTTCGCACAGCTGTGCGGCCCTCTTCAAGAGGCCGAAATCGGCGATCGGCGCAAAGGTGCCGGGCAGGTTGTATTGCTTGGCGTAATTGCCGTTGGTGCAGGCGCCCTGCGCGAGAATGATATCGCGCACGTGCAAGTCTTTATCGAAACTCCCGCACGAGCCGACGCGGATGATGTTCTCCACGCCATAGAAGTTGAAAAGCTCATAGGAATAGATGCCGATGGAGGGCTGCCCCATGCCCGAAGCCATCACCGAGACGCGCTTGCCGCGGTAGAGGCCCGTATAGCCGTTGACGCCCCGCACGTTGTTGACGAGGACGGGGTTTTCGAGAAAGTTTTCGGCGATGAATTTTGCGCGCAGGGGGTCCCCCGGCATGAGAACGGTCTGCGCAAAGTCGCCGTATTGCGCCGAAATGTGCGGCGTGGGAATATGGTTGCTCACAGCAGATGTTCCTCCTTGGCGATCTTTACGATGCGGGACGTACCTAACCTGTCCGCGCCGAGCGCGATGAAGTCCTCGGCGTCGCGGATGGAGGCGATGCCGCCCGCCGCCTTGATCTTCACGTTTTTGCCGACGTGCTTTTTGAAGAGCGCGACGTCCTCCCGCGTGGCCCCCGCCTTGGAGAAGCCCGTGGAGGTCTTGATGAAGTCCGCCTTCGCGGCGGTGACGATCTCGCACATCCTGATCTTTTCCTCTTCGGTGAGGAGGCAGGTCTCGATGATGACTTTCAGAATTTTTCCGCCGCAGGCCGCCCGCACCGCTTCGATCTCGGCCTGTACCTTGTCATAGAGCTTTGCTTTGAGGTCGCCGATGTTGATGACCATATCGATCTCGTCTGCGCCGCAGGCGACGGCGTCGCGCGTTTCGAATACCTTCGCGGCCGTGGAATGATAGCCGTTGGGGAACCCGATGACCGTGCAGATCGCAACTCTTCCCGCCGCATACCGCTTGGCCTCGCCCACATAGCAGGGCGGAATGCAGACGGATGCGGTGCCGTATGCGATCCCGTCGTCGATGAGCGCCTTGATATCCTCCCACGTCGCCGTGACGGAGAGCTGGGTATGGTCGCATTTGCTTAAAATTTCACGGATATCCATGATTCTTCCTCACTGAATTTTTATCCAAGTCTATTATAAGCGAAAAATCGGCAATTGTCAATGGAAAAATTACACGAAAACCCCGCGCCGCGGCGAGAAAAATATGCGCCCTGAAAAAAATTTTCTCCGCGTCCCGCCCGCTGTATCGCAGACAGCAAAAGATCCCGCAACGCGTGCGGGATCTTTTTTGCGCCATATTGGGTTCCGTTCCCTTTATACCTTTATACCTTGAAACAGCTTCCGCCGATAAATTCGCGGATGAGCGAATTGCAGGGGATGATCGAATCGTCCTCGATGACGCGGAAATATTTCAGCGTCTTGATGAGGCGGTTGGCGACGAGATATTGCGGGTCCGCGGAAGTGATCTGCGTCAGCGCCTCCATCGCCTGTTTTTTCAGTACGCAAAGCTCATAGCCGAGGCTCGAATTGAACACATAGTCCGCGTTTTCCTGGTTGGGGTATATCCAGCGGAATTCCCCGTTCCGCACCGATTGCCACATATCGATGGTGGAAGCCGCGGGGCAGTTGCGGAACTTCATATCGCGCACGATGCGCCGAATGAGCCGCGTGTTCGTGACGGACATCGGCGAATGATTATCGATGTTCAGCTGTGCATGCGGGGCAATGTAGATCTTGAACTTTTGGTGTTTGGGGATGGACTTCGTCAGCTTTTCGTTGAGGGCATGGATGCCCTCGATGATGATCGGGACGTTCTGCTCCACCCTGATCGTCTTTCCCCTCTCGCGCTTTCCCGTCTGGAAGTTGAAGCGGGGGAGCGTCACTTCTTCGCCGTTGATGAGGTCGAAGAGGTCCTTGTTGAACTGCTCGATATCGAGGCAGTTGATATTTTCGAGGTCGAGTTTTTCCGAAGGCCTTTCCTGTATCTCGCAGATCTTCTCTTTTTCGAAATAGTAGTCGTCGAGCGAAATGGTGACGGGGGCGATCCCGCGCGAGAGAAGTTCTATCCTGAGGCGGTTGCAGAAGGTGGTCTTTCCGCTCGAACTCGGCCCCGCGATGGCAACGAGGCGCACGTCGCCGATCTCCTTCTCGATGGCGTCGCCGAGTTCCGCGAGCTGGCGGTTGTGGTAGGCCTCGCACATCTGCACGAATTCCAAAATTTCGCCGCGGTCGATCTTGCGGTTGATATCGTTTACCGTCTGCACCTGCGTCTTTTCCGCCCAATTATACGCCCTCTGCAACGTTTTGCAGTAGGTCGCCTCCTCTTTGAATTCGGGGATGGTGGCATCCAGATCGTGGCGGGGATATTGGATGATGATGCCGGGGCTGTAAGGGGCGAGTTTATAGTTGTGGATGCAGCCCGTGGAAGGCACCATATAGCTGTGCAGATAGTTGTAATATTCCCCGCATTTATAGAGGTGTACCGTCTTTTCGGGGCGGTATTGCAAGATCTCGATCTTATCGTCCAAGTGGAACTTTCTGTAAATTTCCTCCGCCTCTTCTATGGTCACGGTCACCCTTTCGATGGGAAGATCGGCCTCGATGATGCGCCGCACTTCCTCCGAAATGCGTTCCACCGCCCGCGACATGTTGAAGTTCTTCGTGAGCGCCTCGCAGGAGATGGAGCGCGAGATGTTATAGAAAAATCTGATCTTGACGTCGGGGAACAGCCTGTAAAAGGCCATCGCGACGATATAGCGGAGGCTGGCGCTATATACCCGCCCCGCTTCCGCATCGCTGAGGTTGAGAAGGCGGATGGTCATGCCGTCGTTCCTCTCGGAGAGGATATAGCGGAGTTCCTTGATCTGCGCGCCCACCTGGCATACGACGTGGCTCCGCTTTTCCTTCTCGTCCACGAGGTCCAATACGCGCGTACCCTCCTTTACGGAGAGTTCTTTTCCGTTGAAATTTACCTTTATCATCATAAAATTTCCCCCTTTCTTTTTGGTTTGGTTTTCCATTGTACAACAAAATCCACTGCTTTGCAATAGATTTTTGTGAAATTTTTTATTTTTTCGGGCGATATTTTCGTTTACGCACTGCGCCCGGCGGGCGCAAAAAGGGCGCCGCGGAGGACCGCGGCGCCCTTGGGAAGGGGGGCAAAGCCCCCTCACACATCTTGTTTACGCCCCGCCTTCCGTCACGAACAGAACGTAGCGCGCGCCCTCCGCCGCTTCAAGCCGCACGGTATAGCCCGTCTCCTCGGCGTCGCCCGTCGCGCGGAAGCGGAACGTGCCGTCCTCCGCTTGGTAGCCCTTGGCGTTGCCCACCCACGAATAGTTGCCGTACCCGTTCAGATATCCGAGCGCGAGCAGGTGGACGAGCTTCCCCTCGCCATCGAAGAACATGTAGGCGAGGTAATTCCTATCTGCGCTCTGGGCGGAGCGGAAGGTATAGGTCTCGACCTTTGCCGCGGTGACTTTATTTTCCGATAGGGTAAAGGAAATATAGTACCCCATCCCCGCATTGGCGGTTTTTTCGGGGTCGTATTCCACGACCCAGACCGCATCGCCCGCGAGCGCATAGCCCGTATCGATGGAGACGACGGCCTTCCCCTCCTTGAACAGGGTGGCGTTGCAGGGCTTGCCGCGCATCTCTTCGAGGAAACCGTAACCGGGGGTACTCTCCACGTTGCAGTATTCGAGATATTTCACCCCCACCTTGTAGCCGCCGTTGGCCTCCATCAGCTCATAGCGCGAGAAGGAGAGCAGGGTATAATAGGTATCATATTCGAGGAAGTTGACGGCGTACTTCTCCCCGCCGAAGTCAAATACGATCTCATAGCCGTCGCCATAGCCCACGCGGTAGGCGTTGACGGTGACGTCCTCACCCGATTTCCTCTCGAACGTGATGGGCGAAGTAAACGACGCGGCGTCATAGAGATAGTGGAACTTGCCGCTGTAATACGGGCCTTCGAGCGTGATGGGGCCGAACCCGATAAATTCCTTCACGATCATGCCGCCCTTGTGCGCGGCGTCATCCCTGTAATTATCGCGGTAATCCTGCAACGTGACCGACGTGAAGCCCGCCTTCACGGTGAAGGAACTCGCGCCGCCCGGATGATAATCGAAGGTGAGCGCGTAATCCACGTTCTCATAGGTGACGCGGGGCGAAAGGCGGCTATCCGTATAGAAGTTGAGCGTAAAGCCCTCGTACTCCTTTTCCTCAATGACAAAGACGGCATCGAGGTCGTAATTGGACCCTCTGACGGGCGTAAAGCGGATGGCGGCCTCGATCGGCTCTTTCCCTTCCAGCTCCTCCCCGTCCTCGCCGAAGAGCTGAACGGTCCCCTCCATGGAGATCTCGCCGCCGTCCCACAGCGTGTAAGTTTTGCCGTTGTATTCGTAAGTCCCGCCGCCCGTGAACGCAGGAAGAATGCGGTGGATGAACCCGTCCGTCGTGTAGTCGGTGACATAGGCGTGGACGGCGTTTTCCTCCACGAGGTAATACCCCTGTTCGAGCGTTCCGAGGTAGATGGTGCCGTCGGTGCCGAACGTGATATAATCGAGTTGGGGGGTGAAATACACCTGCCCAAAGGAGGAATAATCCTGTATCGTGAACTTGCGGTTCTCGTTATCGAGGATGAGATAGGCCGCGCTCCCATAGCGCTCCGTGGCGCTGTTGAAGGTGAAATCGAGGAAGCATTTTTCTTCGTCCACCATGTAATAATAGCCGTCGCCCGCAAAGCCGCGGTCCGCGGTGTAGAGCGTGCCGAGGCCGTAACCGTCCAAGACGAGTACGTTCCAATCGTCGTCCACGTAATACCCGTACGTGGCGGCGTCATAGATGACGCAGGCATACAGGTTGGAGTTCTCGTAATAGATGAGCGTGGCGCGGTATTCGCCGTACTTATATTGGTCGTTGAAGCTCGCCGTGATGAGCAGTTCGGGGAGCGCGGGGTCGATCACGGTGTAGTAGCCCGTCCGCTCGTCGCGGCCGTTGGTGGCGGTGAGACCGCCGCGGCCGTCGAACGTGACGATGAACCCGCCGATCATCGCATAACTGCTGTCCACGAGGTAGTAATTGCCGTATGCCGCATCGAGCGGATAGACGCGGTCCCCGCTCAGTTCGAAGTATCTCCCGCCGCTCTCGCCCGTAAAATAGACGACGGAGAGCGAACTCGCCGCATATGTGCCGCGCTCGGCCCTGCCGTTTTCCGTGTATTCGGCGCGGAAGAAACCGTCCAAAACAAGCGAACCCGCATCCGAGACGTATTCGCCCGCGTACTGCCCGTCATAGATGAAGTAGACGGGCGTGGTGCTTCCCCCCGCGCCGGGCATCAAAAAGATCACGAAGCGGAAACGCTCCTCCCCGCCGATGGAGAGCGAATACACGGTATCGCCGAACACCGTCTTATCCGCTTCCGCATAGGCCGCGCGTTGCCATGCGCCGTCGCCGTGGTCGTCGTTGTAGACGGCGTTGTTCTGTCCGTCGAGGACGAGATCCACCGCATACCTGCCCTGTGCGAGGTCCTCGTCATAGAAATAGAAGTAAAGCTCCTGCTCGGCGATCTGCACCTGCATGGCCGAGAGCTTGCCGTCGTCCGCCGTCGCGATCAGAAATTCCAGCGTGGCGCGGTTGCCCGAAGCGTCGCCATAAACGAATATTGCGCTGTCGTTGGAGAAATACCCGCCCGTGTTGCGCTCGAAACTCCCCTCGGTGACCTGCCCGTTCCGGAACAGCAGCGAGCCGACGCCCGTCAGCGAGGGATAGCGGTTGGCCCACAGCGTGCCGCCGTCGGTCAAGGCGATCTCGTCGTAATAGGCCTCCCCGTTGTATTTGAGCGTGACATAGACGCCGTGCGGTTTGAAATCTTCCATGCCGATGACGGCCGTGGTATAGAACACGAGTTCGCGCGGCGTCTCGTCCCCGAAGCCCTGTATGGCTTCGGTGCGCGTGAACGTATAGAGCGTGTAGCCGTTTCCGAGCGCTTCGCTCTCCACCGTCCCCCTTGCGCCGAGCAGAACGGTATCTCCGTTATCGTGCGTCACATAGACCTCGGCGCGGCCGTCGCCGTATAAGACGACGAGCGGATAATCGAGCGCATCGCTCAAACGGTAATACTCGACGTAATCCTCCTGCTCTTCGAGGAGCGAGAAAGTCCCCGCGCTGCCGAGCAGGAAGCGGTAGGTCTGCCCCTCCGACGTGAACGTGGCGACGGTCCCCGTCATATAGTCCGTCGTGACGTCATAGACGCCGCTCCGTACGGCGCCGTCCGCCGTCGTCCATGTTGCGCTGTCCTCGAAGAAGCCGTACCCGTCGAGGACGAGCGTATCCCCGCCGTTTGTGTAAGTGCCGCGGGAATTATCGGCAAAGACATAGCCGTTATATCCGTATTCCGCGGGGAGCGGCATGGTGTAAAAGTACTGTTGGATACGGTCCCCCTCCTCGCCGATGATGCCGAAACTATCCACGATCTCGCACACCACTTTATAGTAGGGCGCGGACGCGGAACCGTACATGCCCTCGACGTAGTACGTCCCGCCGAGGGGAAGGCTGATGCCGGAGCGGATGAGCGTGGCGGCGCCGTAGCCGTCGAGGATGAGGACGTCCCCATAGGAGACCCCCTGCCCCGTGGTGCGGTCGATGACCCAGAAATCCATGTAGACGCCGCCCTCCCCGCCTGCAATGGCGAAGTAATAGGGGTGCGCGTCTCCGGGGACGGCCGACTTGCCGAGCAGACAGTTGAAGGAACGGCCGCCGCCCTCGAAGCGGTAATCGCCGTTGTTTTCGTCATAGGTCACGGCACCGCTGTACCGAATGCCGTTCTCCGTGAACGTCGCGCCGAAGTAGGCGTCCACTTCGAGCGTGGTCTCTTCGTCGTAGCTCTCTTCCTTGCCGAAGGAATACAGGACGTACTTTCCCGCGAGGTCGGCGTGGTCATAGCTGAACATGTCCCCGAACACTTTGCCCGAAAACTCGCTTCCGCCCGCCGTGGTGAAGGAGAAACTATCGCCATCGCGCGTTCCCGTGAACTCCCTTCCGCCGCGCAACAATACGGCCGCGCCGTTATCGGTGCGCGGGAAGAAGATGAGATCCCCGCTCCCGAAGCGGTCGCGGTAGCCCTTATCCCATATGGCATAGAGGACCTTGGGACCCGTCACTTCAAAGGTCTTTCCGGGCGCATATGCCTCTTCTGCATCGCCCGCCGCGGTACTTCCCCACCCCGCAAAGCGGTAGCCTTCGGCGGAAAATCCGCACGCTGGGACAGTCGCCTTTCCGCCATAGACGACCTCATCCGCAGACATGGTACCCTCGGATGCGCTTCCGGGATGGATGCCCGCATCGTAATAGATGTTGTACCGTGCGCGGTCATAGTAGAAGCGGAACACGTTCTTCGCCGCATCCGCGCCCAACGTGAGCGACGTCACGGGCGTGCCGCCGCCCGCGATCGCGCCCTCCTCGTGCAGATAGAAATCGTCATATACGGGGGCCTCGGCCGTGACCGTATCCCCGCAATAGCCCACGCCCTCGGCGACCTTATCGCCGCCGACATAGGCGTTGCCCGCCACGTTCTCGAAGAAGAGCTGCATGACGTAGCCGACGCGGTACTTGGCGGTGAGCGTAAGCGAAGATGCGGGCATCGCCGCCCGCGCGCTAAGTTCCGCACCGTCCGAAAACCACGCGCCGAAGGTAAGGCCTTCCTTTACGGGGATGAGGTCTTTCACCGCTGCCGCAAGATTTTGCCCCTCTTTCAGCCAAAGCCCGCTCTTTTCGAGCGTGCCGCCGTCGGCATCGAGCGTTAGAAGATACCCCGTCTCCCAGCGCGCATAGTACGTTGTATCCGCGTCGGGCGCGGACATGGTACCCTCATAGCGCGTCCCCGAAAAGTCCTCGGAGGCGTACCAGCCGTCGAAGGCGCTCCCCTCCTTTTCGGGCGCGGGGAGCGTGACCTCCTCGCCCGCCTGTACCAACATGCGCACCTCGCTTTCGCCGCCGAGGAAGGTGAGCGTGATCCCCGAAGAGCCGCATGCGGAGGCGCACAGCGCCGCAAGGAGCATAGCGATCGCAGAGAATATTGTCAAGAGATAGATTTTCAGATGCTTCATGGGCGGCCTCCTTTATGGACGTTTGGCGGGGAGATATTCCGTGCGCGCGAGGGCGGTCTCCGCCGCGCGGACGAAGTAATCTTCCGCGGCATATTTTGCAAACAGCGCCTCGAAACGGCTTTCTGGCGTTGCGCCGACGACGATCTCCGTGACGACGCCCTCGCCGTCGATGACCACGGTCGTGGGATAGCCGGAGACGCCGAAGGCCTTCGCGAGGCCGTTCACGTCGCGCACCATGGGGAAATGAAGCCCGTTGGAAGCGGCGAACGCGCGGATATCCTTCAACCCGTCGAAGGGGTCGATGGCGATGACTTCGGCCACGCCGCGATACTTTTGGTAGACGTTTTCAAGCCCCTCGAACTCGGAGACGCAGTTGGGGCAGTTGACGTACCAGAAATTCAGAATGACGGCGCGCTTGGACTGCAACAGCGCGGAGAGCGTGAGGTCGGCTTCCGCCGTGCCGCTATCCGAGGGGACCGTGAAATCGTGCATGACCGACCCCACCTGATAGACGGTGGAAGCCGTCATGGGCTGTGCAATGGGCGAAGCCGTGACATACAGCTTGCAGAGCGGGTCGTACGGCGTGACGGTGTAACTTGCCGCCGCGCTGTACCCTTCGGGAAGCCCGCCCACCGTGACGGTATATTCCTTGGGCGCGAGCATGGTGCGCCAGCTCCCGCCCGAAATCTGCGAGAGCGAACTCTCGGCGACCTTCTGCCCGCCTTCATAGACGGAAATCGTCGCCCGTGCGCCCGCAAGGCTCTCGCCGCTTCGGCGCAGGATGCGGAATTCGTATTCGATGGGCGTATTGATATCTAACTTTGGAATGGTCACGCTTCCCTGCCGCTCATCGCAGACGGTGCAGTGATAGGATTTCTCGCCGTCGCGCTCGAACGTGGGCGCAACGTCGATGGTATAATCCCCCGCCCACTGATGCCCTGCGGCGGGGATCGCCGTCTCCGAAGAATGGCCGCAACGCGTGCAGATAAGCTCGCGGCGGCCCTCCGCCGTGCAGGTAGCCTCCTCTAACACGGCCCCGTTCGTCCACCTGTGGCCGAGTTTTTCGAGCGTACGCTCATCGCGTTCGCCGCACGTGCGGCAGATATACAGCTCGCTCCCCGCTTCCTCGCAGGTGGCGGGCGTCACTTCGCTGCGCTGCCAATCGTGGCCCCGCATGGGTACGGTGAGATCGGCCTCAAAGCCGCAGACGAGGCAGTGGTTGTGCGTGGCGCCCTCGACAAGGCAGGTCGCCTGCCGCAACACTTCGCCCTCATCCCAATCATGCCCCTTGGCGGGGATGACGAAGGTCTGCTTGGTATGGCAACGGGCGCACTCCTTTCTCTGCTCGCCCGACGTCGTACACGTCGCCGGCTCGATCACTTCGCCCGCATCCCAATCGTGGCCGAGGGCGGGGATGGATTCACGGAAAACTTCATTGCAACCTTCTGCGGTGCAGATGCGTTCGCGGACGCCCGCCTCCGTGCAGGTCGCCTCCTTTGTCACCGTCCATTCGCCGAAGTCGTGGATATGCCCGCCGCCGCAAGCGGCAAGCCCCGCCGTAAACAATACGGCGGCAAGCGCGAACAGAACGGTCATCGTCGGTTTCTTCATTGCGGCCTCCTTCAAACAAAACTATGCAATACGTTCATGCACACGGACGCGCCATATACATACACTTATTACGATTTATTTCTATTATTATACACATATGAATGTTTATTGTCAAGAATATGCACCGCGTACGGATGAAATTTCCCGCAACTTTCATAACTTTTACAAAAACGGGGCGCGCGGCGTTGAAATTTCAAAAAATTCCGCGGGCGCGAATTTACGCGCCTTCCGTGTATATAAGTCGGTGCGCCTCCCGCGGACGCAAGTTCATTATTTCCATGGCCGTGAGTTCGTGCGCCTTTTGCGGGCATATGTTTACGCGCCGTCCGTGGGCGTTTTCATGGGGGCAAATTGCGGCAAAACATTTTACAAATGCGGCGGGTTATGATATAATGGCCGATGGAGGTCATACGGATGAAAAACTTTTTGCTCGGCTGTCTCGGCAACGTGTGCGAGGGCATCCTCGCGGGCATTCTCATTTCTCTGGGCGGCACCGTGTATCTTGCGTGTTACAGCCCCGACGTCTTTTATATGCGCGCCATCGGCGCCCTCCTGTTCTCGCTCGCGCTCATCTGCATCTGCATGCGGGGATATGCGCTCTACACGGGCAAGATCGGGCTTATCTTCGAGGCGCACAAAAAAGAGGATATCTCCCTGCTCCTTCTGTGCCTGTTGGGGAACGTGGCGGGAACGGCCGCCTGCGGCGCGCTCATCGGCTGGATGATGCCCGGCCTCAGGGAGACGGCGGCCACGCTCTGCGGGGCAAAACTTGCGCAGGGTTACGGCTTCGGGTTGCTCCGCGCGGTATTCTGCGGCATCCTCGTCTACCTCGCGGTGGATATTTGGAGGAACCACAAGACGGTCTTGGGCGTCGTATTCTGCATCCCTGCCTTTATCCTGAGCGGCTTCGAACACTCCATCGCCAACATGTTTTACTTCGCGGCGGCGGGCATCGTTTCGGGCGAGGCGTTCCTCTATATCCTCCTCATCCTCCTCGGCAACTCCATCGGCGGCCTTCTGATCCCCACCCTGCGGTTGGTGAAGCCCAAGCCCGCGCCCGAAAAAGAGGAGTAAGCGCAAAATTTCACAAGATGCTTACAGCCCCGCCGAAAACGGCGGGGCTGTGCTTTTTCTCAAACTTCAACGTCTCTTGCGCTTTACCAAAACGACGGCGGCGATGACGGCGGCCGCGGCCGCGGCGCAGCCGCAGGCGATCCAAACGATGGGGAGCGGGTCGAATTCCCAGCGCGCGTAGAGCGCGGTATCCCCCGTTACCGTGACCTCGCTTGCGGACATGGTATAGGCCTCGTCGGCGTACCACCCCGTAAATTTCTCAAACGAGAAGGGCGGGGAGTAGGGCGCGGCGCCTGCGGGCGTCTCGCCGTATGCAACGCGGACGCGGCGGTAGGCGCTCCCCCGCGAGTAATAGACGACCTCATAGCTCTTCTTCTCCTCGGCATATTCGGGAGAAAAAGTGGTATCCGCCGTCACGCGGGAGGGGTCGCCGTTCCAACCCGTGAAGCGGTAGGTATATTGCGCCGTCTCCGCCTTTTGGGGGGCGGCGGGCGCCGTGGCGGCGCCGCCATAGGGAACGCTCTCCTCCGAGAGGAGGTTGCCCTCCGCATCGACGAACCGAACGGTAAAGGTGCGGAGCGAACCCGTGTAACGCGCCTGCACGGTGCAATCGCTTTCGGCGACGGGCGCGGAGAGATCCCAATTGCGGAACGTATAGGTATATTGTTCGTCGTCCGCGCGTACGGGGATGACGGCGGGCGGGATAATGGTCTCCCCCTCCCAAAACGCCTTCCGCGCGGCGGGCGTGCCGTCGTAATTGGCGAACGTCACGATATGCAGGTCGTTTTGCGTCCCCGCTTGGAGAAATCCGCTCTCCGTGAGGCTGCCGCGTAGCGCCTCCACGGCCTCATCGGAATAGCCGAGGTCGAGGGCGGCTTGCACGAGTTGCCGCGCAAAATCGTGAAAGGTCGCGTTCTCGGTGAGCGTGCAGAGCGTGGCATACCAGAGCTTTCCGATGCGCTCGCGCGTGAAGTAGGCGGGCATTCTCCTGTATGCCTCATACTGCACGTGCGAGACCACCGTCGCGTTCGCGTGCGTGCTGCCGTAATCGCAATTGTGATACTCATGATCCCCTCCGCGGCGGCACAACGCGGACATGGTACCCACCGAATAGCTCTGACCCTCTGTTCCGCCGGCAATGGAGCGGACGTCCTCGTACCCCGCCGTCACGGCGTCCTCGCCGATGGACCAGAAGCGCGCGTCGGCGGGATCGTACCCTTCGACGAGCGCGCCGAAGATATCGGAAAAGGCCTCGTCGAGCGCGCCAGATTCATTCAGATAGACGAACCCCGCCGCAAAATGCGTGACGCCGTGCTGGTATTCGTGCGCGACGATATCGAGCGCCCTGCCGGGATCGTAGAGGATCCCGTTCTCGTCGCCGTCGCCCACATACATGATGCCCGCATCATAGCGCGGATCGTATCCGAACGCGGCATTCTCAAACAGCTGCCCGTAATGGACATAGATCTCGATGGGGATCTCGCCGTTCTCCTCGCCGCAGTTGCCCGCGACCAAGTCGTTTTCGCCGTTGATGCCATACCGCTCGGCGCCGATATTCTCCGCATGGGTATAGAAATCGTATGCCTTGACGATGTTCGCGAATGTACTCACAGCCACGCCGTCGCCAAAGACCTTGTCCTCGCTCGTATAGATCTCGGAGCGGCGTTCGGGATAATAGCCGTGCGCCGCGTCGTAAGCATAGATGTTGCGCAAATCGTCCGCAAGGATATATTCGCCGTTCTCCTCCAAAATATCGAGCGTGACGTCGTTGCCGTAGTAATCCTTCTGCGTGCTGAAAACGCCCGCCGCGGAGGGAACGTTCAGAAGCTCCCTGCCGTCGCGCGCGGAGACCATGATGCGCCTGCCCTGCACGGCAAGGTCGTACGCGGCCTCGTTTTCATAGACGGCGGGCGAAACGCTGAGCGCAGAGTACCCTGCGGCGGCCTCTTTCGAAGTCAGCGAAGCGGGCGCAACTTCGAGGGGCGTATAACGCCCGTTGACGGAGAGGACGTTGCCGTCCTTTCCGACGGAAACAGCGACCTGTCCCCCAAAAACTTTGGCCCCGTTCTCCATTCTCGCAAAGCGGTAGACTTTCCCGTATGCGACGGGCAGGACCTGTTCGAGAAGGTATGCGCCCGCGGGTGCCTCCCGCGTCTGCGGCAATTCCGCAAGGATGCCGTAAGGGTCCTCCTCCGTTACGGCCGCCGCGGCGGACGCAACCTGCCCCTTGGGCCAAAATACGGCGAGGGACATGAATGCGGCCGCGGCAAGCGCCATCGTAACTATCTTTTTCATTCCCTCCCTCCTTTGAAGATATACATGGTATTATATCATATCCATGATAAAAAGTCCAGCGCTCGCGCGTGAAATCGGCGGGGCCAATGTGACATTTTTGTGGAATACGGCGCGGTCAGAGTTTGCGGCAGACCGCCGCCGAGAAGGGCGGCAGGAAGATATCCGAAAGGGTACGGGTCTGCCCCGTGAGAAGATCTGTCCCCTCGCCCTCTCCCGCGCAGACCGTGCAGGGCGTCTCCGCGATGTTGACGGCCGTGACGATGCGCTCCTCCCCGCATTCGCGCACGAAGGAGAAGTTGGTATTCATGCACGTCGCCTTGCGGTAGCTCCCATAGGCGAGCGCCCTGCTTTGGGTGCGGATGGCGGCGAGCCTTCGGATGTGCGGATACAGCTCCCCTTCCTCCCTTCTTATGTCGTCGATGCACGGGCGGAGCTTGTAATCGAGATCGGACCTATCGCCTTCGGCGGCGTATTCCGAACCGTAATAGACGCACGGGATGCCCGGCATGGTGAAGAGCAAGGTATATAAATTCAAAAGATTGCGCTTCTCTTTGAGCGCCGTCGCGGCGCGCTCCACATCGTGGTTATCTACAAAGTTGAAGAGGTTTTTGTGCGGGAAGAGCGCCCACGGCAGGTCGGCGAACAGGCGGGTCATGGAGTGTTCGATCTCGAAGAGATTGCGGCTGTTGAAGGCGGAGATCATGCCGCGGTAACATTCATAGTTCGTGGCGGAATCCAGCCGCGCGGGGGCGATGAACGGGGCAAAATTTTGCAGGTGGATGACCTCGCCCATGAGAAAGAAATCGGGCTTTTTCGCCACCGTGCGCCGGAGCAGTTCCATGAACCAGCCGGGCAGCAGGTACGAGACGTCGAGCCTGAGGCCGTCGATATCGAACTCGTCTATCCAGAAGTCCACGGCCCGCATGAGATAAGCCTGCACGTCGGCATTTTCGAGACGCAGTTTTACGAGTTCGGCGTGACCCTCCCAATCGGCATAGCCGAACCCGTCGTGATAGCGGGAATCGCCGCGGAAGTCTATCTGAAACCAAAAGCGGAAGTCCGTCCCCTCTTTCAGGCGGCACACTTTCTCAAAGGGCGCGAATTTTCGGCCGACGTGGTTGAACACGCCGTCTAAGACGACGCGGATGCCCGCCTCATGGAAACGCTTTATGAGGTCCTTCAATTCCGCATTGGTACCGAGGCGGCGGTCCACGCGGAAGAAATCGACGGTATCATAGCCGTGCCGCTCGCTCTCGAACAGGGGATTGAAGAGGACGGCCGTCACGCCGAGCGCTTTGAGCCTTGGGATCTCGGCTTGGATCTTGCCGAGGCGGTGCCGCACGTCCCCGAAGTCGTTCTCCCGCTCCGCGCCGCAAAACCCAAGCGGGTAGATCTGATAAAATACGCTCTCATCAAACCACATATCCGTTCTCCGTATGAAAAAATTTGACCATCCTATGAATTGTAACACACACGGGGCGCAATGTCAAGGCGAAAAAAGTCGCGGGCGATGATTGCTTTTTTTCCCGCGAACGTGTATAATGGATGCAACGGAGAACAATATGGATATTCTTGAATTTTTGAAAACCTCTTATACTGCCTATCACGCCGTGGACAACGCGCGCGCCATGCTCGAAGAGGCGGGCTTTGCCCCGCTCAAAGAGACGGAGGCGTGGGAGCTGAAAGAGGGCGGCGCATACTATGCCGTCCGCGGGGATGCGAGCATCATCGCCTTCCGTTACCGCAAGGGCGCGTTCCGCATCGTCGCCTCGCACACCGATTCCCCCTGCCTCAAATTGAAGGCCAATGCCGCCCTTGCGGATGAGAACTTCACCCGCCTCAACACCGAGCCTTACGGCGGGGGACTGTGGTACACTTTCTTCGATAGACCCCTGCGCATCGCGGGGCGCGTCGTACGCAAACAGGGCGAAAAGGTGGGTACCATGTCCGTGGTCTCCCCCTTCAAAGTTGTGTTGCCCTCGCTTGCGATCCATATGGACCGCGAGGCGAACAGCAAGTTTTCGCCCAACTTGCAGACCGAACTTCCCCTCCTTTCGCTCAGAAGGCGCGCATCCGATATCGCGGCCGCGGGAGATATTCTTGCCTACGATCTCTTTGCCGTCCCCGATGAAGAACCCTTCCTCTCTGGGGAGAACGGCGAATTTTTAAGCTCGCCCCGCCTCGACGATCTTGCGGGCGTCTACACTTCCCTTCGCGCGCTCATTGCGGAAAAGGAGGGTACGGGGACGACGCTGTGCGCCTGCCTCAATTCCGAAGAGATCGGAAGCCTCACATACGGCGGTGCGGGCGGCGACTTTCTGCGCGCCGTCCTCGGCCGCATTGCGGGCAACGTCACCGAGGAGGAGAAGTTGCGGCAGTATGCCAATTCCTTCCTCGTCTCGCTGGATAACGCCCACTCCCTGCACCCCAACCATCCCGAAAAATGCGACCCCACCAACCGCGCTGTCATGGGCAAGGGCGTCGTCATCAAAGGCCATGCGGGCGGCGCATACACCTCGGACGCGGTGAGTACGGCGGCGGCCCTTTTGATCTTGGAGCGGGCGGGCGTACCCCATCAGACCTTCTATAACCGCTCGGATATGCGGAGCGGCTCCACCCTCGGCGCCATCTCCACGGGGCAGGTCTCCATCCGCGCCGTGGACCTCGGCATTGCCCAGCTCGCGATGCACTCGGCCGTCGAGACGGCAGCCATGTCCGATATCGGCGCGTTGGAACGCGCCCTCTGCGCCTTCTTTGCGGCGGATATCCGCTTTACGGACGGCATTGAAATTTCATAGTTTCAGGGAATACGAAAGGGCGGCAGAGCATCCTCTGCCGCCGTTTTTTATATAGGAACAAGGAGTCACCCCCACCTGACGCGGCAAAGCCGCGCCACCCGCCCCCACAAGTAGGGGCAGGTCTTGGCATCCCCCTTGAGGGAGGGCGCGTCACTCTGCGCGCACGTCATTTCGAGGAGCGAAGCGACGAGAAATCTCAAAGGACGAGATTCCTCCTCCCTGCGGTCGTCGGAATGACGTATGGACCCCGCTCGTTCGGGCAAGACGTTGCACGTGCGCCCCACCCCCTTGGGGAGTCCCCCTCCCATGGGAGGGGGTAGAAGCGGCCCGTCGCTCGGACATGGCGGGTCGTCGCCCCGCTCGTTCGGGCAGAAAGGACACCCCCCACCCTACCCTCCCCCCTCATGTATAAGGGGGGAGGCGAGAAAGTTCGAACAAGCGACCCAATTACTTCAACTGCGGAGAGACGAGCAGAACGCGGAACGCGCGGCTTCCCGCAGGGAGCGGGGCTTCCAATCACTTGCCTTAGGCGGAATTGACTTCCGCCGTGGGTGACCCAATTTGCAAAGCCCTGTTTGCTTCTTGTCTGTTGAAACGATAAAGAGGACCAAGTAAGTGAAGGCGCGGGCGCGCATTTCCCTCACGGAAATTTGTTTGGGGTAAGTTGATGTACACCCCCCACCCTACCCTCCCCCCTCTGGTAAAAGGGGGGAGGCATGTGGTTGCCCAAACAAATTTCGTGAATTTATTCAAGCTCGAAGGCGCCGGTGTAGAGCTGATAATACTTCCCCTTCAAATCAATGAGCTGGTCGTGCGTACCGCGCTCGATGATGCGGCCATGCTCCAAAACCATGATGACGTTGGAGTTTTTGACCGTGGAGAGCCTGTGCGCAATGACGAATACCGTGCGGCCCTCCATGAGTTTATCCATGCCGCGCTGGACGATGGCCTCCGTGCGGGTATCGATGGAACTCGTCGCCTCGTCCAAGATCATGACGGGCGGATCGGCGACCGCCGCCCGCGCAATGGAGAGCAGCTGCCGCTGGCCCTGCGAGAGGTTGGCCCCGTTCTGGTGGAGCATGGTATTGTAACCTTCGGGAAGGCGGGTGATGAAGTCGTCCGCGCCCGCAAGTTTGGCCGCCGCGATGCACTCTTCATCCGTCGCATCGAGTTTGCCGTAACGGATATTCTCCATGACCGTACCCGTGAAGAGGTTGGTATCCTGCAAGACCATGCCGATGGCCCGCCGGAGTTCCCCTTTCTTGATCTTGTTCACGTTGATGCCGTCATAGCGGATGCGGCCGTCCTGAATGTCATAGAAGCGGGTGAGAAGATTGGTGATGGTCGTCTTGCCCGCGCCCGTCGCGCCGACGAAGGCCACCTTTTGGCCGGGCTTGGCATAGAGCGAAATATCGTGGAGGACGATCTTTTCGGGGTCGTAGCCGAAATCCACGTCGTACATGCGGATGTCGCCGCAGAGTTTCTCATAGGAGACGGTGCCGTCCTCTTTGTGCGGGTGCTTCCACGCCCACACGCCCGTGCGCTCCTCGCACTCGGTGAGCGTGCCGTCGGGATTTTCCTTGGCGTTGACGAGGGTGACATAGCCCTCGTCCTCTTCGGGCTTTTCGTCGATGAGGGCGAAGATACGCGCCGCGCCCGCAAGTGACATGATGACGGGGTTGACCTGGTTGGAGACCTGGTTGATGTTGTTGGAGAACTGACGGGTCATCTGCAAGAACGCGACGACGTTGGCGACGGTGAAGAAGCCCACCTCCGCGCTGTCGAAGAGGTTGATGAGGCCGAAGTTGTGCGTGTTCGAGCGGATGAAGAGCGCGCCCACGAGCGCCACGATGACATAGAGGATATGCCCGATATTGCCCAAAATGGGCATGAGCATGTTGGCGTATGCGTTGGCCTTGGTGGACTGTTCGCAGAGGTGGTCGTTGACCTTATCGAAGTCGGCCTTCGCCGCTTCCTCGTGGCAGAACACCTTGACGACCTTCTGGCCGTTCATCATCTCCTCGATGAAGCCCTCCGTGCGGGCGACCGCGCGCTGGACTTCGAGGAAATATTTTCCTGCGCCGCCGCCCACCACCTTCGTGACAAAGAGGATGAGCAGGATGCAGCCGAGCACGATGAGGGTGAGCCACACGCTGTAATAGATCATGATACAGAACAGGGTGAGCACCATGATGCCCGATGTCAGCAGCTGGGGCAGGGATTGCGAGATGAGCTGGCGCATGGTATCGATATCGTTGGTATAATAACTCATGATATCGCCGTGGTTGTGGGTATCGAAGTACTTGATGGGCAGGTCCTGCATGCCGTTGAACATGTAGCCGCGCATCTTTTTGAGGTACCCCTGCGTGATGATGGCCATGAGCTGTTTATCCACCGCGCCGGATACAAGGGAGATGACATACAGCCCGATGAGCGTGAGCATGTAGCGGGTGATCTCCCCGCCGAAGACCGCCCACGCGTCGATTGTCATGTCTGTCTCCTTCCATGCCGAAATCGCCTCGTTGATGACGGTAAAGACGCGTTCCATAAAGATGGACGGAAGCGCGGAGATGATGGCGTTGACGACGATGAGGATGAGCGTTACCGTCATCATCTTGGGATAGAATTTGAAGACGGACTTGATGATGCGGGCGAACGTCCCTTTGGGCGCGCGCACTGCGGGGCCGCCCGCCCCCTTTCCGCCGCGCATGGGGCTTCTCATGTTAGGCATTGTCGGCACCTCCTTGTTCCCCCATTTCTTCGAGCGAAGAGACGGCCTTGCCGCCCTTGTTCTGCGTACGGTAGACCTCGGTATAGATGGGGTCGGCGTCCAAAAGCTGCTCATGCGTACCCACGGCCTCTATCCTGCCGTTTTCCATGATGACGATGCGGTCGGCGTCCTCCACCGAGGAGGTGCGCTGGGCGATGATGATCTTGGTCGTCGTGGGGATGTACTCGCGGAATGCCTTGCGGATGAGGGCGTCCGTGTGCGTATCGACGGCGGAAGTCGAGTCGTCGAGGATGAGGATCTTGGGCTTTTTGAGGAGGGCGCGCGCGATGCACAGGCGCTGTTTCTGCCCGCCCGAAACGTTGGTGCCGCCCTGCTCGATGTGGGTATCGTATTTATCGGGGAAGGTCTGGATGAACTCATCCGCCTGCGCGAGTTTGCACGCCTCAACGAGTTCTTCATCGGTGGCGTCGGGATTGCCCCAGCGGAGATTTTCCTTGATGGTCCCCGAAAAGAGGACGTTCTTTTGAAGCACGACGGCGACCTGGTTGCGGAGCGCCGTGAGATCGTACTCGCGGACGTCCTTCCCCCCCACCTTCACCGAACCCTCGGTGACGTCATAGAGGCGGGAGATGAGGTTGACGAGCGACGTCTTGGAGGAACCCGTGCCGCCGATGATGCCGATGGTCTCGCCCGATCTGATGTGCAGGTCGATGTCTTCCAGCACGTTCTTTTCGGCCGACGCGGAATATTTGAAGGACACATCGTCGAAGTCGATGGAGCCGTCGGCGACCTCGAACACGGGGTTTTCGGGGTCGTGCAGGGTGGACTGTTCCCCCAGCACTTCGCAGATGCGCCTTGCGCTCTCGATGGACATGGCGATCATCGCGAAGATCATCGAGAACATCATGAGGGACATCAGGATCTGCATGCCGTAGACGATGAGCTGGGAAATGACGCCCACGGTGAGCGCGGAGCCGCTTTGGGCGAGGATGAGTTGCAGGTTGGAATTTTTCAGGATGAGATAGGACCCCAAAAACAGCACGGTGGAGAGTACGCCGTAAAAACAGAGCTGCATGGCGGGGTTGTTCCACGCAAGGATGCGCTCTGCCTTGGTGAAATCGACTTGTACGTCGGTGGCGGCGCGGTCGAATTTCTCCTTCTCGAATTCTTCGCGGACATACGACTTTACGACGCGGATGCCCTTGACGTTCTCCTGGATGGACTCGTTGAGATTATCGTATTTGCGGAACACGCGGTGGAAGAGCGGCATCGACTTCCACATGATGAAGAACAGCACGGCGGCGAGCGGCGGCACGACCACCACAAAGATCCACGCGAGATTGCCGCCCATGATGAACGCCATCACGAGCGAGAACACCATCATCATCGGGCTGCGGATGGCAGTACGGATGATCATCATGTAGGACATCTGGATGTTGTTTACGTCCGTCGTCATACGGGTGACGAGCGAAGAAGTCGAGAATTTATCGATGTTCTCAAAGGAAAATTCCTGTACTTTGTAGTAGAGGTCTTTCCTCAGATTTTTCGCGAATCCCGCAGAGGCTTTGGCGCAGAACGCGCCCGCCAGGGCGCCGCAGACGAGGGACAAGATCGCCATGCCGATGAGCAGCCCGCCGTAGATGAGAATGACGTTGATATCGATCAGGGCGGGTTTCTCCACGTCGATGGCATTGACGAGCTTGGCGATGATGAATGGGATCATACATTCGAGGACCACTTCACCCGATACGAAAATGGGCGAGAGGATGGACGAAAGTTTGTATTCCCGGATACATTTCATGAGTGTTTTGAGCAAAAAATCACCTCCATGGCCCTAAAAAAACACCGTGAAAACAGACAAAGAAACGTAAAACTTGGGCAAAGTTTACGCTTCTTTGAACATTTGTCATTATATTAACATTAAATAAAAATCTTGTCAAACGCTTGCGCGCAAAAAATGCGTTTTCACAAATTTTTCACGGGCATGCGCCGCTTTTGTTCGCGTGTTTCATCCGCGCCCGCAAAATACGCCCGCCGCGCGAAGCCGCCCTTCAAACGCGCTCGCCGAGATCGCGCTTGAACTGCGCCATCACCTTACTCTCGATGCGCGAGATCTGCACCTGCGAGACGCCGATGGCCTTCGCGACTTCGCTCTGCGTCATATCGCGGAAATACCTTAGCACGATGATCTTCTTCTCCCGCTCCGGGAGCCGCGCGATGGCCTCCTTCAAGAGCAGTTTATCGAGCATATCGTCGGGGTCGTCCTTAGAGGGCAGTTTTTCCGCAAGCGTCGCCGTCTTATCGTCCTTGAAGTCCGTCTGCTCATAGATGGAGACGGGCATACGCGAGGAGCCGAGCGTCAGAACGACGTCGCCCTCCTCCATCGCGAACGCCTCGGCGAGCGTGCGGACGGAGGGCTGTTCGCCGTGTGCAATGGCATATTCCTCGATATAGCGGTTCATCTCCCGCGCCGCCTTTTTCATGGCGCGCGAGACCTTCACGCTTCCGTCGTCCCGCAAAAAGCGTTTGATCTCCCCCGCGATCATGGGAACGGCGTAAGTGGAAAAGCGCACGCCGAAGGCCTCGTCGAAGCCCGCAATGGCCTTCAAGAGGCCCAAAGAGGCGAGCTGGAAGAGATCGTCATACTCCACCCCTTTGCCGAGATAGCGCCTCAGGATGCTCTTCAAAAGGGAGGTATTTTGCGTGAGAAGCTGTTCCTTGGCCCCCATATCCCCCGCCTTGGCGCGGCGGATGAGCGCAAGGGTGGCGGCCTCATCCGACATTCGCCCGCCTCAATCCGAATTCTTTGGTCATCGTCACCGTCGTCCCCGCATCCTCTTTGGATTCCACCTTGAAGTCGGTCATGAAGGTCTGCATGATGGTGAAGCCCATGCCTGAGCGCTCCTCGGAGGGCTGGGTCGTGAAGAAGGGTTCGAGCGCCTTGGGGATATCGGCGATCCCGCAGCCCTCGTCGGTAACTTCCACGGTGAGCGTGGACCCTGCGGCACGGCAGGCGACGGTGATCCACCCCTCCCGCCCGCGGTAGCCGTGGACGATGCAGTTGGTGACGGCCTCCGAGACGGCAGTCTTGACATCGGATAGCTCGGAAAGGGAGGGTTCGAGCGTGAGCGCGAACGCCGCTACGGCGTTGCGCGCGAAAACTTCATTCTCCGACCGTGCGGGAAATTTCAAAATCATTTCATTCATACGTCACTCCTGAATTTTGGGCATCAGCGAATAGAGTCCGCTGAGGGAGAGGATCTTATCCGCGCTCGATTCGGGGTTTTCGAGGTACATCCCCATGCCGTAGCGCTTTAACCGCTTATAACGCCCGATGAGAAACCCGATGCCCGTCGAATCCATAAACCGAAGGCCGGCGAGGTTGAATACGGCGCGGGAAAGCCCCGCGTTTTCGTCGATGAGTTTATCCGCGCGCGCACGGATCTCCGCGACGGAATGCTCATCGAGTTCGCCGGAGAGGTAGATATACAGATTTTCGCCGCGCTTTCCCCATTGCAATTTCATAGGCATCCTCCTGTACCCATGGATTGTAACACAGGCCGTCCTTACAAAAATGAGCGGATACGGGCATACCATGTCGAAGATTGACGCTTTTGTTCCGCGGCGGAAGGCGTTTACGGCAAGGGGGCCGCGCCCCTTGGGCGCGGCCCCCTTGCCATCGCAAAGAGACCTGCTTGCAAGCAGGTCTCTTTGCGATGGATATTCAATAGCCCAAAAATTCCACGCCCTTCAAGAGGACGTCGTTGACGAGATCATCGTAAAGCGAATAGAAGATGATCTTGCCGTGGCGGTCGGTGCGCACCATGCCTGCGTCCTTCAAAAATCTCAGCTGGTGCGAGACGGTCGTCTGGTTGATGCCGAGAACGCGGGAGATATCCGTCACGCACATCTCGGAAATGGCGAGCGCCGAGAGGATGCGCAATCTCGTATGATCGGAAAAAATGGAGAAGAAACGCACCAACGATTCCAACAGCTCCCCCTCCGGGACATAGCCTTCGATGAGGCCCTGCGTGCGGCGGTCCAATAAAAGTGTATCCATATGCCTTACCTCGTGTATGAAAGTATAGCATATGTACGTTGACGCATACGGGAAACTCGTGTCGCTTTGGGGGAAAGCCCGTCGAAAACAAAGCGGGTAAGGCTTCCCCCCTTGGGGGTCGCAAAACGCATTTCTTGCGAAAAGCACGGTGTGCTTTCGCGGCGTTTTGCGGTGAGTGAGCGCATTGGTAGCGCGAACGGTGACCGAGCGCGGGGTTCTACCCGCGTGAGAGGGCTCCGCCCGCAGGGCGGTGGTGGGGGGGATCCGTCGCCCTCTTTCGCGCTCTTGCTGTCCCTTTTAGGGAAAGTGGCCGCGAGCGAAGCGAGCGGACGAAAGGGTTTCCGAAAGCGCCTCCTTGGGGAGGAGCTGTCACGCGTGAGCGTGACTGAGGCGGGGAATATCATATGGGACTATTTACTCCCCACTCCCTGAATCCCTCTCCCCGGGGAGAGGGTAGGGCCAAACGTCATTCTGTCCGCGCGAGGCTTCTATTCGTCATTCTGTCCGCACGAGGCTTCTATTGTAATCCAAGCGCGTCACGAGCGCGGAGCGCGAAGTGAGTAATCCCTCCTGCGTCATTCCGAACGAAGTGAGGAATCTCGTTCTTAGAGATTTCTCACCCCTATGGGGTTCGAAATGACGTGAACATCCTCTCTTAGGGGCAGGTCTCCATAAGGGACATCACGGCGCGGACGATAGACAAAACCGGAGGGGACACGACGTGTCCCCTCCGGTTTTGTTTTATCTGTGCTTCTTGCGGTTCTTGCGCCTCTTCTGGCTCAGCGAACTGCCGCTTCTTGCGGGCGTTTGATCCTCGGCCGCCGCCACCTCTTCTCCCGCTTCGGCCTCTGCCGCCTCATCGGCGGGCGCAGGCTCTTCGGGAAGCTCGGTGTACGGGATGGGTTCATCCACCGCCGCCTCTTCCGCAGGTTCCGCCGTCTCCTCAACGGGTTCCTCAATGGGCGCAGGCTCTTCCGCGGGCTGTTCCTCAACAGGCTCTTCAACGGGTTGTTCTTCAACAGGCTCTTCAACGGGTTGTTCTTCAACAGGCTCCTCAACGGGTTGCTCTTCGGCCGTCTCTTCGGGAAGTTCGGTATACGGAATGGGTTCATCCACCGCCTCTTCCGCGGCCTCGTAAGGCGCGGGTTCCTCTACCGCTTCGGCCGCGACGGGTTCTGCCTCGGCGACGGGGCCATCATAGGGCATGGGTTCCTCGACCCCCGTCGGCTCCAAGATGGGCAGAGGCTCCTCCGCAAGTTCCGCCGTCTCCTCAACGGGTTCCTCAACAGGCTGTTCCTCAACGGGCGTCGGCTCTTCCGCGGGCTGTTCCTCAACAGGTTCCTCAGCGGCTTCTTCCGCGGTCTCGTAAGGCGCGGGTTCCTCTACCGCTTCGGCCGCGACGGGTTCTGCCTCGGCGACGGGTCCATCATAGGGCATGGGTTCCTCCACCCCCGTCGGCTCCAAGATGGGCAGAGGCTCCTCATAGGGTGCGGGTTCCTCTACCGTCTCCTCGGCGGGTTGCTCCTCAACAGACTCTTCAACAGGTTCCTCGATGGGCGTCGGCTCTTCAACGGGCGCAGGCTCCTCGGCAGGTTCTTCAACGGGCTGCTCGGCGGCCGTCTCTTCTGGAAGTTCGGTGTAAGGGATGGGTTCGGCGACTTCGGCGGGCGCTTCTTCGGGAGCCGCAGTAGCTTCGGCGGGAGCTTCGGCAACGGCGACTTCTTCGGCGGGCGTTTCGGCGCTCTTCTCCCCTTCCTTCTTGACCTTTATGATGAGGCCGGGCGCGATCTCGGTCTCTGCGGGCGCGGCCTCTTCCGTCTTGCGGAAGATGGCTTCGTCGGAGGCATTCTTGACGTTGCGCTTGATGAGGCCCTTGTTGATGAGTTCCACAATGCCCTCATACGGCATGAAGAAGTCCTCGGACTCGCGCTCGATGCGCGGCGCACCCAAATTGGCGGCGATGAGCGCGATGAGTTCGATGGCATACTTCACGCGGCGGGCATTCTTCAAACGGAACATGCAGGGCGTCTCGGAGAAGGACGAATTATCGGAGACATCCTCCAACTTATACTTGGTCCCCTCAAATTCGATGGGATTGAGCGGGAAGAAGATGCAGAGCGTCTTGCCGCGGAAGCCGAAGCGGGCGACCGTATCGCGGCCGATGCGGAAGATCTCTTTCTTCCAGCTCATGCGCGCCTTGGCTTTCTTATAGGAGAGAAGTTCGTTCTTGACCTCGGTGTACCAATGTTTGAGGTCGTCATCCGATTGGATGAGACGGGCGGTAAAGCTCTTGTTATAGCGGAGCGTGCCGCGGAAGGATTCCTCTTCGACGACCACGGGTTCGGCCTTGACATAGATGACGTCCGGCTGTTCCTCGATGACCGTGGGTTCTGGCGCGGGAAGCGAAACGTTGACCGCATAGACTGCCGTCTTTTCCTTGTAGACGACGGTGACGAAGGGTTTGCCCTCTTCGCTCATATCGGGCGCGATCACCTCGTAATCCTCCACGTGTTCGGAGAAGGGTTCTGCGCTGTAATTGGCCGTGACAACGAGGCCGTTGCATTCGAATTCATCGCCCACCGTAAACTCGCGGCGCACGACTTCGGTATCCAGCGTGATGCCCACAAGTTCGCGTTCGGGGGAAGGCGCGACGACGGAGATGGCATAGGCCGCGCTCTTGCCGCCATAGGTGATGGTGACGGTGGGCTTGCCCTCTTCGCTCATATCGGGGACGGCGATCTCGTAATCCTCTACCTGTTCGGTGTAAGGTTCCGCGCTGTAATTGGCCGTGACGACGAGGCCCTCGCATTCGAACTCCTCGCCCACCGTAAACTCGCGGCGCACGATGCCCGTCTCCAACGTAAGGGCGATGAGCGTACGCGCGGCGGGTTCCTCCATGACGACGACGGGTTCCGCCTCGCGCTCCCGCACGGGAACGACGGAGATGGCGTAAGATGCGGACATGTTCTCATAATTGACGGTGACCGCCTTCTTGCCCTCTTCGCTCATATCGGGAACGACGATGGTGAAGGATTCCACGGGTTCGGTGAAGGGCGCGGCGCTGTAATTGGCCGTGACGATGAGGCCTTCGCATTCAAATTCATCGCCCACCTCGAATTCGCGGCGCACAATACCCGTTTCCAGCGTGATGCCGACGAGTTCGCGCACGGGTTCTTCCTCCGTCTCCTCTGCGGGCTGCTCTTCCTTGGCGGGAAGCACGGAGACGGCATAGGATGCGGTCTGGTCCTCATAGGCGACCGTGACCGCCTTCTTGCCCTCCTCGCTCATATCGGGAACGACGACGGTGAAGGTCTCCACGGGTTCGGTGAAGGGCGCGGCGTTGAAATGCGCCGTGACGATGAGTCCCTCGCATTCGAATTCGTCGCCCACCTCGAACTCGCGGCGGACAACGCCCGTATCCAGCGTGATGCCGATGAGCGCGCGCTCGCCCGGCCCGGCGGGAACGAACACATGGCGGACGTCGTCATCATACTCCTCGCCGATGGCGACCATATAGACGGCCGCTTTGCCGTGGTAGTTGACGGTGACGGACTTTTTGCCGGGTTCGCTCATATCGGGCGCGATGACCACGCAATCGAGAAGTTCGCCGAGTCCCTCGCCGTTTTTGAGCGCTTCCGCGCTGACAACGGTGAAATCGGTGACGACCTCCGCGACGGGGTCGGTGTTATAATTTGCGGTAACTACCAAGCCGCCGCATTCGAAATCCGCACCGAGGGCAAATTTCCGCCGCACGAGGCTGAAATCCAGCGTGAGGCTGAGCAATTTGCGTTCGGGTTCCGGGATCTGCACGACGGGCGCTTCATCCCGCATGCGGCGGATCAGGATCGCAAAGACGATGATCATAAACAAGATCAGAGCGACTTGTGCGACAAGGAGCCAGAACAGCGCTTCCTCCATGGACCAAGGAATTTCCATTCCGAAGATGACAAGTGCATTCAAAAGGTTCCACATCTCTCTATACCTCTCTTTTTCTTCTTACTTGATTTCGCTATTCTGCTTCTTCCGCTTTTTGCGGATGAAGATGAGCGCAAGGGTGAGCGCCACGATCTGGCTCGACCAAAGGACAATATAGGGCCAAAGTTCCAGATTGTTGTTGACGACTGCGAACGACGGGTTCACAACAAAGCTGTAACTCTTTTCAAGTTTGCTCCAATTGTTGCAGTCGGCGACGGTGACGACGACGTAATACGTACCCGCTTGTGCCTCGCTGAGGTCTGCCGTATATTCTTCGGTGCAGGCTTCGTCGAGGTAATACTTGACGACGGGTTCGCCCGCGGCGGCGAACTTGGCGATAGGCCGAATATCCTCTTCCGCAGGCGTATCGCCTTCGTTCATCTCTTTGAGCCGGAACTCGCGCTCCCACCTGTTGATGGCTTTCTCGATGGTATAAACGCCTTTCTCGAAGGTGACATCATAGTTGCCGTTCAGGGAGATGCCCGTGATATCATAGTCCCCCGCGTCGATTCCGGCCGCCTTGCTCAGTATGATCGCAAGGTCTGCCAAGCCCTCGTTGTACGCGAGCTTATCGCCCTCTTTGAGGTGATACTTATCCGTGCCGAGCAGCAATGACAGGAAGTCGCTTGCGCCGTATTGCCCATATTCACAGCTCTGGTTGTGGATGATCACGGTAACAGGCCGCTTGCTGATCGTATAGGTGCCGTTGACCCACTCGATCTCATAGTTCTTGTTCGCGGACGTACCCGTGATCTCGTACTCGCCGACGTTTCTGCCGCTCCTCTTGGTGAGCGTGATCCGAAGGTCATCGGGCATATGTTCATCGGGCGTTCCCGCGAATGCGAGCATTCCCGTCACATCGAACCCGCCTTGGAGCGATGCATCGAACTCGTTATCGAGATAGGCGCCATAGATGCTTCCGGCGTTGCGGATGGTGACTTTGACGGGCCGCTTTGTAATGCTGTACACGCCGTTGTTCTCTACGCCTTCGGCATCGTGGAAGGTGACGTCGTAGTTTCCGTTGGTGTAGGCGCCCTTGATCGCGAAGTACTTGCCCACGTTGGCCCGTGCGACCGTGCTGCGGCCTTCGAGCGTCAGAACGACTTTGAGTATTTCGTTGGTATCCCAAGCCGCAAGGCCGAGGTGGCCTTCGCCTTCATCGATGTGCCACTTGAAGTCGGCATCCGCTTTGAGCGGATCGCCATAGACGCTTCCGCTATCCTCGATGACGATATCGATGGGACGCTTTGTGATCGTCAACTTGGCTTCGCCCGAATTGGTGACGGTGATGTTGTAGTTGCCGTCCTCGTCGTCTTCTTCGCTTGCGGTGAGGGTGTAGGTGCCGACGTTGATACCCTTTTCCTTATCGTGGTGGAATACGAGTTTGTCTCCATCGACGAGGCGGTAATCGGCATCTACCGTATATTCAAGATCGAGTTCCGCCTTGTGGGCATCGTCATCGAGCCATTCGCCGTACGTACGGGTGACGTCGTTGAGGGTGATATGGATGTCGCGCTGTTCGACGGTGTAAGTACCCGCGCGGCCCGCATCCTCTTCGCCTGCCCACGAACCCGTGAACGTGACGTTGTAGTTGGTGTTGTCGGCCTCGCCGTAGATGGGATACAGCCCCGCGTTCTTGCCTTCCTTGCGGGAAAGCTTGATGCCGACGTCGTCGTCCTTATCGTTATAGGCCAAACCTTCGATGTTGCGTTCGAACCCAAGGTCGGCATCCTCATTGCCGTAAATGCTGCGCGCGTCGCCGATCTTCACGGTGATACCGCGTTTGGTCACGGTATAGGTACCCGCATGGCCCTGATGCTCCCCTTCGCCTTCCCAACTGCCGACGAAGGTGATATCATAGTTGTCGTTCCCCCACGTGCCGACGATCTTGTAACTGCCGACCGCGCCCTTGACCGTATCGTACTCCAACTCGGAGGAGCCGTCCGCCGTGTAGCATTTGAGCTTGATGTTCAGATCCCCGCGATTGTCTCCCTTGCCGAGTTCTCCGTCGGGATCCCAAGTCAATTCTACGGGCTGAGCTCCATAGACGGAGGTCTGATCGTGAATGGTCACGGAGAGCTTCATCGGGTTGACAATGAACGGCTTTTCGATGACTTCGGGAAGCACATAGTTGCCCGCATCGTCGCCGCGGAGCCGTACGCTATCGCCGTTATAGAGCAGTTTCAAGGTGTAGCTATCGACGGCGCGGATGTAGTTGACCTGTTCGCCGGCGCTGTTCAGGAAGTTGAAGTTGGTGCCGAATTGGGGCATATCGACTGCATCGGAAACGTCGCCGCTCGCAAGGATGTTGGTGAAGCGAGGCGTCTGCTTGAACTCATAGCCGCTGTACGTATAGGTGATCTGCGTATCGTCCTCTTTGAGGTTCTCCGGCTTTTTGAGCTCACCTTCATCGACCCAATCGATTTCGAGAACGCGCGGTTCGATATACAATCTGTTGCGGCCGCCCATACCGATGTCGCCGCGTGTGCCGCTCGCATTCGACGTTTCCACGAAGGAGACGGTGAAGCCGCAACCATCCTCCGCCACGATCTGCAAGTCGTAAACGCCCGCGTTGAGGAAGCCCGCCTTGCTCAAATTGTTGCTGTGTACATCGACGACTTCGATGTGGCAATAGGTTTTGAGCATGGAGATGAAGTAATCCTGTCCGAGGGACCCATAGGCATCCTCGAAGCCCGTGACGCCCGCGATGATATCCGCGACGCGGTTATCGGGATCGCCGAAGATGTACTTGTTGAGCATGTCGCTCAAAACATACTCTTGGAGCTGATCGTCGCCGAGCTTGTAGACGTCGTTGTAGTTGTCGCGGCCCGCGGTGAGCGCCATGTACTTCACAACATCGCTATACGTGATCGTAAGTTCCGACGTGATATCGAGAACGACGAGCGCATGGACGCTGACGATATAGTATGTAAGCGTGAAGTCCTCGGTCTTTTCGGGCATCTTGTGGCTCTCGGCAGAGACGGTGACCGCCGCCGACCAGCCTCCGACGCTGTGGACGTACCAATAATACGATTGATCGGCTTCTTTATAGGCGACGGGTTCGCCTTCGGGCGCCTCCTGCTCGGTCCCCGACGGGACGAACACAGGCTTTGCAACGGTGATATAGATGGTCTTTTCTTCGTTCGTGTGCGGCAAACTTATGACGATCTTATAGACGATTGCCGTGACGTTTTCGCTTGCGTCCTTTTCAACACGGTCGAATACAACCTTGCCGTCGCGTGCGCCCTGATAGTCGGCCGTGAAGCCGAACATGGAGGGCAGAACTTCCATGCGGTACCAGCCCGCATCGGCGGTGTAAACGCCCTCGGCGCCCGTCTTATACGGACGGTTGAGGACCCATGTCCCCTCTTTGGTCACGGTGGCGGGAGAAACGGTGAACACGCCCGCTTTGCCGTATTGATCCTTATAAAGACCCTCGGTATGCGTATCCTGCTCGGCGCTCCATTCGCCATCGAGGAAGGTGATATCATAGTTCGCGCTGAGGTTGACAATGCCGTATGCCCACGCGCCGACGATCGGGTAGGTCCCCGCCGCCGCATAGAGCATTTTGACGTTGGACTCGAACGCATCGGGCGTGTCGCCGAGATACAGCGTGAGATAAGCGAGGTCGCGCGAGAGGATATCGTGCGTTCCATCCTCTTTGACGTACTCCCAATTCTCGTGTTCAACGGCGGGAAGCAACGAACCGAGGTGGATGCCCGTATCGCCGTACGTGGCCGCGCCGTTCAGGATCTTGATCTTGACGACGCGCTTTAAGATCGTGAAGTCGCCGCCGCTGTTTTCGCCCTCTTCGTTGACGAAGGTCACGGCATAGTTCATGTTGGACCATTCGCCGCTGATGGCGTTGGTGTACGGAATGACGTTCCCCTCTGCATCCGTCAGAACGTTCTCATAGCCAAGCCCATAGGAGAGCGTGATGCCGAGATCGTCCCCGCCGTAAAGGCCGAG
Organism: uncultured Clostridia bacterium; assembly: GCA_947626575.1. Classification (GTDB taxonomy): domain Bacteria; phylum Bacillota; class Clostridia; order Christensenellales; family Borkfalkiaceae; genus Gallimonas. The sequence continues at coordinate 50,361 of CANQSR010000013.1, forward strand.
GTTGGTCTCATCCAACTCGTCAACGATCCACGCGCCGTCCGCCGCAAGGTCGGGCCATTCGGTGCGATCCGCGCCATAGACTGCGCTCCGGCTCTTCACCTTTACGCGGATGGGACGAGGCAAGATGGTAAGCACGCCGTCCACATAGCTGATGTCATAGTTTTTCAGCGTTTCGGCGTAAACGTCATCGGTTTCGAGGTACTTGATCAGATAGCTGTGCGTTTCATCCGAGATCTGGTCCTCTTGCTTAGCTTCCGTATGGAACTTGAAGGCCGCTTTGAGATCTTCGAGGTCTGCCTCGATGACCGCATTCGAGACGTCCGTCCACGTGAAGGTAAGTGCATTGTGGTCGTTGCCGTAATAATCGCTGAGCGCATCGATCTGGACGGTGAGCGGACGGGCCGTGATGGTGTGCTTCGCTTCCTCGTTTGCGTCGATGAGAAGCGTGAAGTTGTCGTCGAAGTGATAGGTGCCTACTTCAACGAACCACTTTTCGCTCTCGCCCGCATTGGGATCGAGCTTGACATGGTACGTGCCGACGGCGGGATAAGGGGTTGTATCCTTGGAAAGGATGCCATCGGACTGATACAGCGCAAGCAGATCGAGGATGAAGGCTTTGAGCGCGGGGTTACTTCCGAACTCACGGGTGAGAACGTCATCCGAGAAGCTGTAACCGAACATCTTTGCGCCCTCTGTGCCATAGATGGCCGCCTGATCGCCATAGACGCTCGTGGAATCGGCAAGGATGATGTTGACTTCGCGGCGCTTGATCTCGAAGTAGTGATATGCGCCCGCTTCGCCGCGATAGCGGTCGGCGTTCTCCGCGCCGTCCTCTTCCGTTGCGATGACATAGTTGCCCGCATCATCACCCTGCAATATGTTGATATGCGCCCAATAGAACCCGACGTTCTTCGCATCATGCTCTTCGAAGGCCGAACCTGAGAAGTCGCCCGTTTCGAAGGTATAGAAGGTCAGAGCGTCGCCCTCCACTTCGTTCTCGAAGCGGACGAGTCCGCGCAAATCGTCGAGGCGATCCGAGCCGTTGTAGACGGTGTTATCCAACCCGCTCCAATCGAATTTCACTGCGCGGGGCGTGACGTGGAAGAACGCCGTATCGCTGGTTTCATCCAAGATCTTATCGGCGTGTTCGAATTTTACATAGCTTGCGATGCCGCCGACGGAGAGCGAGAGATCGAGCTTATAATTGCCGACTTTGAGATTTTCGGAAGTACTCCTATCCGTTTCGGTATTATAGACGATTTTGACTTGGATGCCCCATGTTGCGAGGCGGTCGGCCAGCCATGCGCGGAACGCGGCATCGTCGCCGGCAAGCTCTGTCTTTTTCGCATCCTGCCCCGGAATGCCTTTTACGAGCAGTTTGCCCTCGCGGACGAGTTTAAGGAAACTTTCGCGTACGGCATCTGCAAGTTCGCCCTCGTCGCCATAGGTGACGGTGATGGACGCGCCGTTCTCGGTTATGGTGACAGTTCCCGCCTCCACCTGTACGGTGATGGTATTCGTCCAATCGGCGTGGTTGGGCGCAGTGACCTTGATCTCGATCGTGTACTTGGCGGCAGAGGAGAGCTTATACCCCACCGTGCTGCCGCTCTTATCTACGATCGCTTCGTAAGCGCCGCCCATGATGGAGGTGTACGTGATGACGGCATGATTGAAGTTGTATTGGTCTGCCGTATCGATGAAGGTAAAGTCGGATGCCGTTACCTTGAACTCGGCGGGAACTTCGGGATTGTAGCCATACGAAAGGGTGAAGTCGCCATCCCCGAACAGGCCTTCTTCGCTCGTCTGGATAGCCGCGCCGCGCACGATATACGTCCACGACATCTCCGCGGCGTCGTTTGCGAAGGTGAAGTTGGTCGTTTTGAGTTTGACCGTCACCGCATACGTACCCGCATCCATGGGCATGCCCTCGAAGTGGTAGCCAGAAGAAGGCGTGTAGACGATGGTGAGCGAGTAATCCCACGAAAGGATGAGGCCTTCCGCATCATAGGTGATGTTATACAGCCATTCGGCCGTCATATCTTTGAGGTTGAGCTTGGGATCCTCTTTCTCGGTGACCTTGACGTGCTTCAACGTGGCGCCGATGCCGCCATCCACGACGTTGAGGAAGGTGACGTCGAGCTTGTGTTCCTCTGCGTTGTAGAAGTTTTCGAAGACGCTTTGCTCCGTCTCTCCGTTGTAAGTGACGTTGAGCCTGCCTGCGATGATGGCGGGGGTGATCGTGTAATCCTGCTCGCCCCAGCTGCCCGCCTTCTTATCATACCCATAGGCGGAATCGCCTTCATACTCCACGAACATAAAGTTCTCGGCATCTTCATCGCTCAGCGTGACTTTGACGCGGTAAGCCTTCGGCGTGCGGTCATTGACCGCAACCTTGACGTCGGTCGGAACGTCGGCAACGTCGTCATACGTGACGGTGTAGCCCTTGCCGGGAAGAACGCCTTCGTTGTGGAGATTGACGAACACGATGGCCGCGGGATTTTCCTTCCCCGTATAGGTGGAGTTGGCGATGGCCGCAAGGCGGATCTCCGCCTTTTTGATCGTGAAGGCGAAGTACATGACGGTATCGCTATTCCGCTCTATGCCTTCGGTGGAGGAAGCAAGCTCCGCGAACTTGAAGTTGGGAACATCACCGGCGCCCGTCGAATTTTTGAGCGTGAGGATGGCGCGGTAGGTCCCCGCCTTGACAGGCGCATTTTCAAGATTTTGCCAAACTCCGCCCACCAACTGCTGATAGGTGATCGTGTAGTCGGAGTAAGTGAGATTGGTCGCGTTATACGCGGGCAGGATCTTTTCGTGTCCTGCTGTCGTATTCGTGAAGGTGAACGCGCGGCCCTGCTCCACGGCCGTATAATAGGTCGAGGTGGCCCCGTTCATCGTTGCGGAGACGACGGCGGGAAGGATGGTATAGGTGATGTTTACGGCGCCTTGGTAGTTGTGCATACCCACGACGTTTGCCGTGACGGTGCCGACGTTGACATCGGGCGAGTTGGAGATGGAGTAATCGCCCTTCTGCGTGTCAGTGTTGTAAGGATCCAACACCTTGCGAGCCTCGCCCTCTTTCAGCAACACCGTGACGACGATATCCTTCGTCTGCGGCTGGCCGTCATAGGTGACCTTATCGCCCTGCTTGATACCTGAGACGTCATCCGTCGTGATCTGCTTTGCGGCGATCGAGAACATGAAGGTCGCCGTATAGGTATCGGGGCCGAACCAGAAGTTGCCGCCGATCTCCTCGGTGCGTACGCCGTCTGCAATGCGGTAGAGCTTGGCGGAGACGGTATAGGACCCCGCGTCGATATAATCGGCATCCGCATTACTCAGCTGTTTTGTCCCGGCCCAGCCGGCATATTCGGCCGTGTAATTGAGCGACGTGGTAGCCTCTCCGCCGAGCGTTGCATTCACGCCTTCGAGGAGGATGGACGGCCTGTGTGCAGTGCCGTCATACACGAATTCAAACGTTTCCCATGCCTCGCCGCGCGTTGCAAGACGAGGGGTGACGGTGTAAGGCGTGATGACGAACTCGCCGAGAGCCGCCTCTTCGTCGCCTTCGACGCCTTCGAAGCGGAAGTTCGGGTTGAGCGTAACGGTTACATCGTAAGTCCCCGCGTTGAGCGGCTTATGATTTCCGCCGAGCAAGGCATTCTCGTTGTTGGAGGCCGTCGCCGAGACCTTATACGTCAACGTATAATCTTCTGCCGCGGGCAGAACCGAACTGCCGTCCACGAGCGAGAACATGGGTTGCGCATCCTGCTCTTCGCCGTTATAGACGGCTCCCGCAATGGAATCGAGCTGCACTTGCGCGGGCATGACCTCGAACATGAGCGTGACGGTGACGTATTTCGCCTCCGTGGCCGTGCGGAATTGCCCATGCGGCAGATCCTCGCCGTTCACGATGGCATGCTCGACCTTGTAGTTATCCGCGATCCTGACGCCCGTACCGTGAGCGGTCTCTTTCAGCGAAAGGCTGAATACCACCATGTAGACGCCCGTATCGGTGATGGTTTCCGGCGCATTCCAATTCGTGCCATCCGTGCGCATCCCGGAAAGATCGGTCTTCTCGCCCTCGTAATGGTAGAAGAGGATCTCGTATTCCGAGCCGAGGTTGGGCGTTGTGCCAACGCCGGGCTGCGCGATGACGGGGGCAACGGAGTTGAGGCGGACGACCCAATCGTTGCGGTCGTAAATGAATTCGAAACGGCCGTCGCCATCCACCGGCACATACTTCGTGAACAGCGAAGGGAAGCTCACGTCGATTGGTGCGGGCAACACTTCGAAGGTGATGGTGATGGTGTTCGCATCGGTATCGAGGCTATACTGCGTATCTTTCGTAAGGGCAGAACCCAAACCGCCGTAAACATCTCCGATGGTGAAGTTCTTGAAGAAGTTTTCATCGTCTTCCTTCTCGATGGCGAAGGTCAGCGTATAGCTTCCGATATCATAGATGCTCGCCGCATCCCCTGCGGTCGCGCTCGTGCGCTTGAAGGAGACGGTATATTCCCCTGCCTGCGGCGTGATGCCCTTTGCATCGGGAAGCGTCATCGTGACGCTGTTGAGGCGGCTGACCCAATCGTTTGCATCATAGGTGAAGGTGAAGCGGCCTTCCGCGAAATCCTTGAACAGCTCGGCGAAATGCACATTCACCTTCGCGGGCGTGACGTAGAAGAGCAGCGTGACATACACGTTGTTATTGCCCGTACCCGTGCGGTATTGGCCATCACCGTCCCCGTTTTCAAGTTGGATATCGTTGGTACTGCCCGCATAGACGGCATTGATCTGATAATTTCTCCAGATCTTGTTGCCCTGCGTGGTGGTTTCCCTGCTGAGGCGGAAGGTGACGGCGTAGTCGCCGACATTCACGACGCTCTCAACGGGCAAGGTGGAGCTACCCCAAGAAGTTCCCTCCGCATTGTGATAAAACTCGATGGAGTATTGTTCGCCGGTCGGAACGGCGTTGTTGCCCACGGTGGTGTTGTTGAGGGTGACCGTGTTGAGCCTCTGCGTCCAATCCGTGCCGTCATAGACGAACTTGTTGGTGAACGTCTTTGAACCCTCGGCGGGCGCCTCCACAAAGAGGTCGGCGAAGTGGACGTCGATCGTGGCGGGCGTGATCTCGAAGGCCGCGGAGAGCGTGAAGCCGCCTTCCGCTGTGGTCGAAGTCTCATAGTGCGCCCCCGTCACTTCGCGCTTGCCGTTCTCTAACGTGACATCCTTTGCCTTCTGCGTAATGTCGCCTTGGGTCAACGCCGCGGCATACTTTGCATCGGTCCCTTCCGACGCCAAACCTGCATAGACGCCCGCAAGTTCGAAGTTTTTAAGTACGGCGGAATTGGTGACGGTGAAGGTGACGCGGTAGATGCCCGCATCGATGACAAAACCGAGTTCGCGAGGAGTCCATGTATATGTATTGGCGTCCTCATCGGTCAATTTGTACTCTTCGATCGTGAACGTGATGACGGAGTCTTCGGGGACGACGGAAGAGGTGGTAAGGGCGTTGATCCAACCGTAAGAACCGATCTTGGTCCACCAGCCCGTGCCGTCGTATTCGAACTGTTGCACGAACAGGGCATTGCCATCCTCGACCTTCCGGCGGAAATCCTGCGAGAAGAAGAAGTTGATCTTCGCTCTCAGCACGGTGAACGGAACGTTGAAGCCTTTCTCTGTTCTCGGCGCGTTGTCGTTTTCCGCTACAATGAACGTCCCGTTCACTTTGATCGTTTTGATCGTGAAGTTCAGCTTCTCGCCCTTGAACGTAAAGACGAGGACATATTCGCCCGCATTGACGGCTTCGGAGACGTCCGCCCCTTCGCCGTCTTGGAAGGTCACCTCGTAATCCACTTCCGCCGTGGGAATGGTGGTGCCTTCTTCCGCCGTGGGAATGGTGGTGCCTTCGAAGGAGAGCTGTTTGAGCGTGACCGCCCAATCCGACCTATCGTAGCTGAACTCGTTGACGAATGCGCCCTCCTCTTGGAAGTTGGAGGCGAGAAGGACGTCGATTTCGGCGGGCAACACCTCGAAGGTGATGGTGACGGTCCTCATATCGGCGTCGAGGCTATACTGCCCCTCGGCCATGGGCGACGTACCCGCACAAACCGCATGGATGCTGAAATTATTTAAGAAATCGTCGTCGCCCGTCTTGGCAATGGAGAAGGTCAGCTTATATCTGCCGATATTGACGATGCTCGCCAAACTCGTTGCGGTTTTATCGGTTTCATCGAAGGTGATGGTGTATTCCCCGCTACCCGGCGTAATGCCGCTCGCGCCAAACAGCACCAGCGCGACGTCGTTCAAACGGTCGACCCAATCGCTTGCATCATAGGTGAAGGTGAAGCGGCCGTCCGCAAAATCCTTGAACCGCTCGGTGAACTGCACGTCTACCTGCGCGGGTACAACGTGGAAGATGAGCGTGGCATACACGTTGTTATTGCCCTCGCCCGTGCGGTATTGGTTCTCTGCGTCCCCGTTTTCGAGTTTGATATCGTTGGTACTGCCCGCATAGACGGCGTGGATCGAATAATTCTTCCAGATCTTGTTGCCCTGCGCGGCGGTAGTTCCGTTGCTGAGGCGGAAAGTAACGGCATAATTGCCAACATCCACGATGCTCTTAACGGACGGAGTAGAGCTGCCCCAATCTCCCGTATTTTGATAGAACTCAACGGAGTATTGGTCGGCGAGCGGAACGGCGCCGTTGCCCGCAGTGGTGTTGTTGAGGGTGACGGAGTTGAGCTTCTGCGTCCAATCCGTGCCGTCATAGACGAACTTGTTGAAGAATGCACCGCCCTGCACGAACAGGTCGGAGAAGTGGACGTCGATCGTGGCGGGAATGATCTCGAAGGCCATGGAGAAGGAGAAGGTGGTGCCCGTGTTCTCCTCGCGCTTATAGTGGGCCCCGGTCAGTTCGCGCTTGCCGTTATCCTTCGCACCGTCTACTAACTTTGTGACTTCGCCTACTTGCAACTGCGCGGCCTTGGTGGAGTCGGTGCCGTCTGCCGCCGTACCCGCATAGACGTTCAAAATCTGATAGTTTTTGAGAACGTCGGCATCGGTGATCGTGAAGGTCACGGCATAGATGCCCGCGTCGATGACTTCGCCGCGGAAGCGTTCCTTCCACTGATAGTTCTCGGTGAGATTGCCGTCGTCATCGAGTTGGCATTGATATTCGCGGATCTCGAACTTGATGACGGAATCGACGGGGACGATGGGATAATCGGAAAGGACGTTTGCCCAACCGTAAGAACCAACCTTGGTCCACCAGCCCGTGCCGTCATATTCGAACTGTTGCACATATTGCGCCTTGCCATCTACGATTTCGCGGAAATCCGACGAAATAAAGAAGTTGAGCTGCGCCTTGTGAACACGGAACTTAAAGCCCACAACATCGGCAAAAGATGCATCCTTGCCCGAATAGCAATACGTTGCGCCGTCATCGAGCGTTTTTTCCGTATAAGTGGAGGCATCTCCGAACATAGATCGGATATTGTCCGCTTCATAGAACACGAAGTTCTTGCTTGTAAGCAGGATGCACGCCTGATAATCGCCTGCGTCAATAGCCGCATTCGATAGCTTGGCAACGACTGCCAATGCATATAGGCTGGAAGAGTTCGGCAAAGCAACATTGATATACTTATAATCTGCGCTGGTAGGCGTGGTGCCGCCCTTGCCTTCTTTCACCGAAAATTCCAGCGTGAGGTCGTGAGAACTCTTGTTGTATTCAAACGTCGAGATGTGTTCTGCTTTTTCTTGTTGCGTCTGATGGTCGTTGGTTCCCGTTGCGGCCACCGTGATAACGGCGGGCTTGATTTCGAACGGGACGGTGAAGTTGCCCATGTAGTTGTTGGTACCCGTAAAGACAACTTCCGCATTGCCCGCATTCACGTTGTTCGAATAGCTTACCTTGTAATCGGCGGCGCCGAGCGTTGCGCCCAACGTGTAATCGGGGTTGCCTTTCGTATAGACATCTTTTTTAAGTTTGACCGTCGGGGTCGGCGTCTGCGCGCTGCCCGTATAGTAATGGCTCAGATTTTCGGCATCGGTAAACGTGACGGATCCGAAACTGCTTTGGACTTCGCCGCCCGATACCATGCCCGAAAGATCGTATGCGGTAATGGAATATGTGAGTGTGTAAGTACCCTCTGCGGCGGCGCCCGAAATCGAGAAGTCGGAGCAGTCGTGGAACGTCAACGTCACCGTGTAGGTGCCGACGTCTCGATAGTCATGGCCGTTATCCGAATGCGTTTCGTCCGTGAGCTGTGAACTCCAACCGTTGTAGGTGATGTTGAAGGTATAGTAAGGCTTCCCGTTCGGCGCGGCGCCGACGTCGTTATAATATTCGGGGAGCGTCTCGCCTTTGAGGATGAGCCGCAAGAAGCCATCTGTTTTGACAGGTTCCTCTGCGCTACTTACAGACTCAACACCGTGCGCCCTGCCATCGAACGGCACGGAATACCTATCCAACTCGGCAGTAAACCGCGCGGCCGTGATGGAATAATTAAATTTCATCTGCGTGTGGGAATTCGTCGATTTGTCGCTGATGATATAGAAACTGCGGTCGATGAACCTCACCGTGATCTCATAGTCGCCGATATGCGTAAACATACCGAGGTCCTTAAACTCCTCGAACGTATAGTCCTTCTTGTCGCCGATGGGGTTCGCGAGGACGACTTTATCTTTTTCCTCGCTTGCTTCGGGGTAATAATAGATCGTCGCAAATGTTTTGCTGTCCTGCGCGAGGTCCACTTTCAGCGTGAGGTCGTCAACTTCGATCGCCGAAGAGGCCGCATAGCGGAACATGTTCGAAACGAATGTGCCGTTTGTGCCCGTGAAGTGGTCGTTGCGATCATACACATCGCTCATGAGAAGCTGCATGATGTTGATATCCACGCGGTCGATGAGGAAAGGAACGGAAAGCTCCCAACCCGTAACGTCGTCGCTCGGCTCTGTGATCGCTTTTTCGGACGTGCCGAACGTCTTCCCGATGACGCTATCATCATCGAGTACTTGGCTGCGGAAGTCTGTGTAGGTCGCGGCCTCGTCGGGATGGGCGAGTGTAGGCGTGAGCGCGTTCGTCGCCTTCGTAAGCTCAAAGTTCTTATAGCCGTACTCGGTCAAAACGATGATGACGGTATAGAGTTCGGCAAAGTAAGGATGACCTTTGTCGTCAAGCGAATTCCTGTCTGCGTTCTGGATAACCTTGTTGTCGCGATAGTAGACCTCATACTCGCTATGCCCCTCTGCGATCTCGAAGCCCGCATTCTTGACGCCCGCAAGGGAAGGCACCGCCTCGTTGTTGCCCACGGAATTGGTGAACGGGATATTCTCCGTCACGTCGTGTGCCTTGCGGTCGTAAGTGATATCCTCGAAGCCGCGGACGCTCACCGTCGCCTTCTTGATGACAAAGTCACCGGGGCCTTGGAGAGTGTTGGGGTCGCCCTCTTTGGGAAGGTGGAGCGTGCCGCTATCCACCTTAATGGTGTAGTTATAGTGATCCTTGTCGACCGTATAATCGCTCTCGACGCTCACTTCGAGCGCGGAAGAAGTTCTCCCGTCGTTGTAGCCCTTGATGAGCGACTCCCCTACCGAAGCCGAAGAGGTGAGCTTGAAGCAATAGTTCTCAGATTTGAGCGTGACTTGCACGGTATAATTGCCCGCATCGGTGGCGGTTTCGGCGTATTCGCCGCCCGCAGGTTTCACAGGTTTCAACTGCACGGAATACTCCGTACCATTTTCGAGCGGAATGATATTTGTCATGCTCGAAACGCCCTTCGAGGCCGAGACATTGGTAAATTTCAGCGCGGGCGTATGCGCCTGCCTGTTATAGACCTCATTCGGATTGGCGTAAGTGAAGGTGACGAGCGCGGGAAGAATGGTATGCGTACCCGTCGCCTCGCGCGAATAGCTACCTTCGGCGGCCTTTGTGGGCGTCAGCGAAACGCCTGTGCTTGCCGCCACAAATTGATAGTTTTCACTGCCGAGCGTGATCTTGACCTCATAGCGGCCCGCATCCGTGGGCGCCGTTTCGGTGAAGGCGCCTTCGTCCGTCTTGAAACTGCCCTCCGTTTCGCCGCGCAGTTCCTTACGGTATTGCGTGGAGAAGGCCGTGCTTTGCGGCGCGGGAGCCGTCGTAAATGGCGTCGAAGAGGAAGAGGTGGAAATATGTTGCAGGATCCAATCCGTCGGCACCTCGCCTTCTTGATATTTGGAGTAAGCGCCCGTCTCCTCGGCGTTCTTATACTCCACGCCGAGCGGGTGCGGGTTCTTATCGTATTGCGAGACGGCGCCCACCGTGGTATAGGTGACGGCGATCTTCGCGGGCGCAATGCTGAAAGAGAGCGTGAGCGAACCCGTGTAGTTGCCCTTGCCCGTGAGGACGATCTGCGCGCCGTCTTGGGAAGCATTGGTGTTGTTCTGCCAAGTGATATCGTAATCGTCCGGATCCGTTGCGCTGAGCGTCAACGCCGTGCCGTAAGCGGTTTTCGCGCTGTTCATATAATACGGCTGATATTCGATGGTCACGCCCGGCTTATACTGCCAGCTATCGCCCGCGAACGGGTAGGAAACGCCCGTTTTTACGACGCCGCCTTCGAGCGCAAGCGTGGTGCCTGTGCCTTCCTTGGCCCAATGGTGGAACTCCTGAGTTCCGACCTTGGTGATATCGGGCGCGAGTTCTTCGATATTCTTTTGGGTAATGGTTACGTCGAGGAAGCTCGAAGAGTCGATGACGAAGTTCTGCGACGTGTTGAAGTTCTGCGTTTGATCCTTCGCCGCCGCATTTTCGGGCGCATAGGTAATGAGCCATGTTACGCCGACCTCATCGGGTTTGGTCAAAATGCCGCCTTGCCCGTCGTCGGTTTTGCCCTTGTTGTCGTAATCAACGGTGGTAAGGTGGTACGCGTTGGACTTGACATCGGGGCTGCCCGTGTTGAACGAATACAGACCGATACCCAACTTGATCTTGTTTTTCTTGAATTCCTCGCTCGAATACGAGACGACGGGGTTGGAAAGCGTGTAGCGCGATATGTAGCGCGGCGTATCAGCGTCAGTGCCGCCCCAAAGGTCATCGAGTTCACGAGTCTGCGGGTTTGGATCGTCCTCATATGCCGGGAATGTATCTGTGGTCGTAAAACCGGAGCTATGCTGATTTTCGATAAGTTCGTTGGGGGTGGTGATGTTATCCTGCACCAAGAAGAAGATAGATTCAAACCACTTGTAATCATGAGGGGCAACATCGGGCTTCAAATATCTCGCGCGGTCGTAATCGAGGCCGTCATAGGTATAGGAAAGGCTGCCCGAAACGGTGACCGTTACGGGAATAATGCGGAAATATACCACGAAGGCATAGGCGTTATCCTTGGGGCCGTATTCATGCGCGGCGGAGCCTTTAAGGCCCTCTTCCGTCGTCACGATATCGCCCAAAGGTTTCTCATGCGCTTTGTCCGCATAGTTTTGTTCGGCGTTCACATAGTTTTGGTTCGTGCCGCCGAAGCGGATGATGACGGGCAGGTTATACGTTTCGGGGTTCACGCCGACGCTCGCGTTGGTATAATCCTTGCTCGAAGCAAGCTCGACGGTGTAATCGCCCGCGCCCTCGCCTTCAACGCCATCGGTATCCACGGTGAGGGCGGTGCTGCCGAAGCTGACCGTAAGCCCAAGCCGCTCGACGAGGTTTGCCGTGGTGATCGGGTTATTATTATAGATGAGTTCCTTGGTGATGGAGACCGTCGTGTTCGCGCTATCGGGATGGGTAGCCGAAACGCCCGACGAAGTTTCATACGGGTTGA
>CANQSR010000014.1 GCA_947626575.1 uncultured Clostridia bacterium
TTACGAGAAAAGCTATGATTTCTACGAGTTAGCCTTCCCGTCTCAGCGTATTTGCTGTGTAGTTGTCAGTTTGCGGAAAAGTTTTCGGCAACCCCTCGCTGTCCCTTTTAGGGAAAGTGGCCGAATGCAATGAGGCCGAAAGGGTTTCCGAAATCCGCTTTGTACGGACAAGAAGCCGAAAGGGTTCGGCAAATTGGGTCGCCCTACTTCGCGCTTTGCGCTCGTGACGCCCTTAGACGGCAAAGAATGTGCGGGCGGTCGGTGGAAATGAATTCCACCTAAGGCAAGCGATTGGAATGAGTTTTTCAAACGCCATCCCCAAGGAACGAAGTCCGTACCCTTGCTGTCTCTCTCTTCTGTCATCCTGAACGGCCGAAGCTTCTGTTTATTATCGAAGGCCGTCACGAGCCGGAGGCGAAGTAACGAAGTGAAGGATCTCAAAGAAAGGAACCGAAAGAAGCAAGGCCGCAAACCCGTCGTTAAAGGGGGAAACTTTTAACGACGCCATGTTGATATAACGCGCGGAAGCGTTTTATATACCATTCCGGTGACGATAGCAGAGAGGATCCACCTGTTCCCATCCCGAACACAGAAGTTAAGCTCTCTTACGCCGAAAGTACTTGGTCTAACGACCCGGGAGGATAGGTAGTTGCCGGATTTCAAACACGAAAAGAGGTATCATTCGATACCTCTTTTCTCATAGAGCTTAACTTTTGGGGCAAGCCTTCTCTCTTGCTGTCCCTGAAAGGGAAAGTGGCGCGCGGTCTTGCGCGCCGAAAGGGTTTCCACGTCATTCCGACGACCATCGGGAGGAGGGATCCCGACGTTTGAGATTTCTCACTTCGTTCGAAATGACGTAGAGGGGCGACCAATCCCTAGATAATCAGCCCCCAAGAGCCTTCCCCTTGCGAGGGGAAGGTGCCTGCCGAATGGCAGACGGATGAGGTGCCATTTTAATAATGCCCCTCATCTGTCACTTTTGGTGACAGCTTCCCCCGATGGGGGGAAGCCTTGCAAAGCGCCTCCTTGGGGAGGAGCTGTCACGCTTACGCGTGACTGAGGTGGGGAGTAATCGTCATTCCGAGCGGAGTACGAGCCGCAGGCGAAGTAACGAAGTCGAGGAATCACCTTATTATAATCATGTGACCCTTCGACGCGCTCAGGGTGACGGATTTACTCCCCACCCTACCATCTCCCAAGGAGAGGGTAGGGGTGGCAAAGCGTCTGCCACGCATGGGTGCGTGGCAGCAAAAAAGCCGCCCGATGGGGCGGCTTTTTGTTATAAAGTGCAGGATGGGGTCTACAAATTGGCCGCCGTGATCTTATCCGCAAGGCGCACGAAGGTCTCCGCGTCCTTCTTGCCGATCAGCGCGATGATGCGCTTTACGATATCCAGCGTGCGCTCGTGGACGGCCAAATACGTCGAGAGATTTTCCGGAACGGGCCTTACGAACGTCGTACGGCGGTCGAGTTCGCCGTCGCTGCGCACCAGCATACCCTTGCGTACCAGCGAATCGATGGTGCGGTTGACGAGGCTTTTGAGCATACCCGTTTCGGTCACGATGTCCTTAAAGGAGACGGAGCCGACGCCGTCCTCCTCGTATTTCCTGTTCACGATCATCATCACGATGGCCTCGTTGTAGATCATGCCCTTCGTCAGACGCGTGTTTTTCAGTAGTCCCGTGAGCCGCACCCACGCGGCGATCACGTTTTCTTCCAACTGCAAATCTTCGTTCATATTTTTCCCCTTGTTATCTTTTTTGTGAAACCATGACCGTATTATATCACAGATAATTTAATTTGTCAAGTTTTTTAGAAAAAATTCAGGGGGTTTTTGTGAAAAAGAGAAATGCTTGCATTTCCGCGGAGATTATGATACAATGGAACAACGTCCGCAAGGGGGGAAGACCTCTTCCGGGCGGCGAAACACGGGACGGTGCGGCATGGACCAATTGCAACTCATGAGATTGTTTTCCGAGTACGAAGAATTCTCGGAGGGGGACTTTACGCCCGAAGAACTCGAAGCGTATCTTGCTTACCGGGAGGGGGAACCGCATCCGCTTTCGCCCTACGAATGGAAAGCGGCCTATTTCGACTACTATGACGACGTGAAGGACCCTTCGAGAAAGAAACAGGATTGGTAGGGGTTCACGAAATTTGTTTTGCTATATTCTCGCTGTCCCCTTGAGGGGAAAGTGTCGCGCCGTCTTTGCGCGACCAAAGGGGTGTCGTAAGTCCGCAAAACAAATTTCCGTGAGGGAAATGGGCGTTGCCGCCTTAATAGGCTTATCCTCTCATTCGTTTCAACGGACAAGAAGCGCTTGACGCGCAAATTGAGGGCGAAAACCAAAATGCGATTTTGGTTATTCGCATGAGATTTTATTCACGAAATTTGTTTTGCAGGTGTATACGTCATTCTGAGCGAAGCGAAGAATCCCGATGAACGAAGTCCGCAAAACAAATTTCCGTGAGGGAAATGGGCATTGACGCCTTAATAGGCAGATCCTCTCATACGTTTTAACGGACAACAAGCAGACAGGGCGCTGCAAATTGGGTCGCCCACGCCCGAAATCAATTCGGGCTAAGGCAAGTGATTGAACGATTTCGTAAATTTCTATCATATAGAAGCTCCTTAAAAATAAGGGCATAGAAATTTACGAGCCGATTTTGCTTTTGATTTTTACGGGCTTTGCCCCGATAAGATGTTCTCGCGGACAACAAGCCGCAAGCTGGCAAATTGAGGGCGAAAACCAAAATGCGATTTTGGTTATTCGCAGTGAATTAGAATTGGTTCACGACGTCATTTCGCCCGCGCGAGGCTTCTATTGTAATCTAAGCGCGTCACGAGCCGCAGGCGAAGTAGGAGCAAAGCGACGAGAAATCTTACAGTTGAGATTTCTCACCCCTGCGGGGTTCGAAATGACGCGTTCCTCGCCCACCCATTGAGGGTGGCGCGAGCAACGCGATCGGCGAAAGGAATGTCATGCAATGTGATGCACCCCCTCCCCTACCCCTCCCCCTCTGGTAAAAGGGGGAGGGCGGATAGCAGGGCCCGAAGCCTCCCCCCAAGGGGGGTAGGCCCTCGAAACCCCTCAGGCACCTGCGGTGCCAGCTCCCCTACAAGGGGCGCCAAGGCGACGAGAAGCCTTCCCATAAGGGGAAGGCCGCCATCATCGCCGAAAGAGTAGCAACTCATTTCAAAGGCTTGGGTTCGGACATGGGTGGCACGGAGACGATGTAAAGCCATAAAACAAGCAGGTACGGAGAACGGTTCAGAGCCGTAAAAACGGACAGGACGGAGACGGTTCAGGGTCATAAAAACGGGCAGGGCGCGCATACTGCGGTCATGAAAATTACGACCATCGTATGTTGCACCCTGCTCATTTTATACGGTCTGTTTGCCGCCGTGTTTGCCCTCACGGGCTTCAACATTCTCCTGTTCGCAACGGCGGGCTTTCTCCCCGTCTACCGCGCGCTCCTATCACTTGCGGGCGTTGCGGCGCTCTGGCTCCTCTTCTGGCTCGTCGCCTTCCGCCCCATGAAATTTTTAAGCTAACCGATATTTTCGAGGACCAGCTTTTCAAAGGGGACGGGTTCCATGAAATCGCCCGCGCGGAACACGACGTGCCGGAACTTCGCATAGTTGAAGATATGCGTTTTCAAAAGCACGGGCGTGGGGACGTCCAACGCATCGCAGATCGCGGAAAGATAGGAAAAGAATTGCGAATAGGTGAACTTCTCCTCGCTCTCATAGGTTGTTTGCCGCGCGATGCGGTCTTCCTGGTAGACTTTGGCCCAAATACGGAACATATCGTCATTATACTCCCTCTGCGCAAAAAAGGCAAGCGTTTACGCGCATAAGGTATTTCTGCGGCGGGGCGCCGTCTTTTTTTGACGGCGCCCCGCCGCAAACTTCCCCGCGGTGCGCCGCGGGAAGCGGGATTTTCGCAAAAGCGTTGCCCGAAAGTAATTGACAAACGCCCGACCTTTGCGTATAATAGGGAATAAGCCGTGGTTTACGATCACGGTTATTCTCGTAAACAACCGCAAACGCGGAAAAAAGGGGTATCATTTATGGCAGAAAAGTTCTATATGACGAGCGAAGCGAAGAAGAAGGCGGAAGAACGCCTCAAATATCTCACGACCGTCAAGCGCGCGGAGATCATCGAGCGCATCCAGGAGGCGCGCAGCCACGGCGACCTCTCCGAGAACGCCGAATACGACGCCGCCCGCAACGAGCAGGCCGCCAACGAGGGCGAGATCGCCGAACTCGACTATCAGATCAAAAACGCCGTCATCATCGAGGAGAGCGACGATAATTCCGTCGTCCACATCGGCTCCTGCGTCACCGTCTATGACGACGAACTCGAAGAGGAGGCCGCCTATACCATCATGGGGACCACCGAGGCCGATCCCATGAAGAACATCATCTCCAACGAATCGCCCGTCGGGGCCGCGCTTCTCCGCCACAAAAAGGGCGACCGCGTCACCGTAAAGGCGCCCGACGGCGAATATACGCTCAAAATCCTTAAAATCGAATAACAGGCGAAAAGGGTGACCATGGAAGAATTCAGAGAAGAGGCGGAACTCGCCGAACAGGCGCGCATCCGCCGTGAAAAGTTATCCAAACTGCAACAGGAAGGCCGCGATCCCTATGCCGTCACGAGCTTCCCCGTAAATGCCGGCTCCGCATGTATCAAGGGAGATTTTGCGGCGTGGGAAGGCAAGACGGTCACCGTCGCGGGGCGCATGATGTCCCGCCGCGTCATGGGCAAGGCTTCGTTCTCCCACATTGCCGACCGCGACGGACAGCTCCAAATCTATGTCACGCGGCAGGACGTCGGCGAGGACGTCTATACCGCCTACAAGAAGGACTTCGACATCGGCGACATCGTCGGCGTCGAGGGCTTCGTCTTTAAGACGCAGACGGGCGAAGTGAGCATCCACGCGACCAAGTTCGTCATGCTCTCCAAGGCGCTCCTGCCCCTTCCTGAGAAGTACAACGGCCTGCAAAACGTGGATACCAAATACCGTCTCCGCCACATCGACCTCATCGTCAACCAGGATGTGCGCGAGACGTTTTTCAAGCGCGCCAAGATCGTCCGTGCGATACGGGCGTTTTTGGACGGGCGCGGCTTTATCGAGGCGGAGACGCCCATCCTTCTGCCCCTTGAGATCGGCGCGGATGCGCGCCCCTTCAAGACGCACCACAACGCCCTCGACCTCGATATGTATCTCCGCATCGAGACGGAACTCTATTTGAAGCGCCTCATCGTGGGCGGGTTCGAAAAAGTTTACGAGATGGGCCGCATCTTCCGCAACGAGGGCATGGATAGCAAGCACAACCCGGAGTTTACCACCGTCGAGATCTATCAGGCGTATGCCGATTATCACGCCGTGATGGATTTCGTCGAGGACCTCTACCGCTATGTGGCGCAGGAGGCCTGCAATACGGTGAAGATCTCCTACCAGGGCGTGGAGCTCGATTTCGGGCATTGGGAAAAACTCACCATGGCGGAGGCGGTCAAGAAGTATTCGGGCGTGGATTTTGCCGCGATCTCTTCGGATGAAGAGGCGCGCGCCGTTGCCGCGGAAAAGGGCGTGGAACTCGAAAAGGGGAAGGATAGCAAGGGGCATATCCTCGCGGCCTTCTTCGATGCCTTCGTGGAGGACAAGCTCATCCGGCCCACGTTCATCTATGATTATCCCGTGGAGATCTCCCCGCTCGCAAAGCGCAAGCCCGAAGATCCCTCGATGACGGAGCGGTTCGAGTATTTCATGATGGGGATGGAGATGGGGAACGCCTTTTCCGAACTCAATGACCCCATCGACCAGGAAAAGCGCATGGCAGAACAGGCCGAAAGAAAGCGTGCGCAGGGGACGAACGCGCAGGTGGACGGCGACTTCATCGACGCCCTCAATCACGGCATGCCCCCCACGGGCGGGCTGGGCCTCGGCGTAGACCGCCTCGTCATGCTGCTCACCGACAGCGCATCCATCCGCGACGTTTTGCTGTTCCCGACGATGAAACCCAAGAAGTAAGGGAGAGACCATGGACGCAAAGATCACCAAACCGAGGCTGGGAAATTTTCTTTCCTATGAATGGATCAGGATCCTCGTGGCGCTTGTTGCCGTGATCGGCGTTTTGTGCATCTTTTTTACGACGATCTCCACCCAGCCGCGCAACGACCAGCAATACGAACTCTATTGCTATACGGGTCTCTCCATGGGGCCGGATTCCCGCCGCTTCGACGATATCCTCACCGATGAGGACGTGTTTTCTTACGATATCCTCGTCGCGCAGATGGAATCTTTGGATACCGCAGGCGTTTACGGCGGCTCCGCCTATGCCGCGCGCCGCGCCGCGGGGCAGGGCGAGGCCATGTTCGTCTCCTCCGAACGCTATACCGAGACGGACGGCGAGGGCAACGAACAGGAGCGCGACCGCCTGACCGACTTCATCGAGGAAAGCCTCTCCGACAAGGGGGAGTCCACGGAAAACATCGACGCATTCTTGGATTTTCCCGCCTATATGCGCGACTGCGAGCAGTATCTCGCGGGCGTATTCGGCGCAGATTGGAAGCAAAACGACGTTCCCGACGACGATGCCGTCCGCAAGATCTTCACGGCGCGCAACGGCGGGGATAAGCGGTTCCGCTCGGCGGAAAGACAGGAAGAGGGCGTCGCCCTCGAACGCGCCCGCCTCATCGGGTTGCGCAAGGACTATTTAGAGGTCTCCGCGCTCATCGAACGGGGGGTGTATTCCTACACGGAATATACTTCGCAGGAGACGGGCAAGACGTACACCGTTGCCCTCGGATTGGACGGGCTGACCCGTCTCAACAACTTGGTCTACTATTCTGCAACGGATGAAAACGGGGCCACGGTGCGCGCTTCGGAGGGCATCCATCTCGTCCTGTTCAGAAACGGAAGGCCTTCAAGCGATCTGGTCTATGAGAGCATTTCGCTCCTCAGATGGCTGTATGAGGTATACGGGGCATGAGGCCTCCCGCATACAGGTTGAAGGGGCAAACACTGCACATCGCAGACATGTTGAAGGCACAGCCCCGCCACATCTCATTCCATACGCCGGGGCATAAGCGCGCGGGCGCGGACATCACAGAACTCTCTTATTCGGATTGTCTCGCGCATCCCGAAGGCGTTTTGGCGGCG
Organism: uncultured Clostridia bacterium; assembly: GCA_947626575.1. Taxonomy (GTDB): domain Bacteria; phylum Bacillota; class Clostridia; order Christensenellales; family Borkfalkiaceae; genus Gallimonas. The sequence goes on from CANQSR010000014.1 coordinate 7,174, forward strand.
GCGGAGCGCGATATTGCAAAGATCCTTGGGGCGGCGGCGAGCTTCATCCTCACCGACGGCAGCACGTCGGGCGTCTTTGCCATGGTCTATGCCCTCAGGGCGGCGGGGGCAACAAGCCTCGCCGTTCCCGCTTTTTCCCATCCGAGCGTGTGGCATGCTTGCGGCGTGATGGGGATAAAAACGCACCCCATCCCCCAAATTACGCGCTTCGGGATCCCCCAACAGCCGCAGGAAGAGGATATTGCGGAGGCCCTCGCGCAGGCGGACGCCCTGCTTCTCACTTCCCCCGATTATTACGGCAACTTCCCGCCGCTCGCGGCGGCGCGGCGGCTCGCGGACGGGGCGGGGAAACCGCTCCTAATTGACGGCGCGCACGGCGCGCATCTGCATTTCGGCGAACTCTATGCGGGGCGGTATGCCGACCTCTGGGTGGACGGCGTCCACAAATCGCTCCCCGCGCTCACGCAGGGGGCCGTCGTCTCGGCGAAGGAACCTATGTGGGCGGAAAAGCTGAAAAAGGGCGTCCTTACCTTCCGCACGACGTCGCCCTCGTACCCCGTCATGGCGAGCGTGGAATATGCCGTAAAATATCCGCGCAATCTTGCCGTCGAAGAGGCTTCCGAAGCCTTCAAACGCAGACATGGGTGCCTCGGAAACCGTGATTGGAGCAAGATCCTCATCCCGTTTGCCTCCCCGTGCGATGCGCAGAGATATTTGGAGGCGCGGGGCGTATATCCCGAATTTAACGACGGAAACTATCTGATGTTCTACCTTTCCCCCTGCACCAAGGTGGGGGAACTCAAAAAGCTCGGACGGCTCATCGGCGGCCTTCCCCTTGGGGAGGTCCCGCAGGATGCGCCGGCGGGGGTCATCCCCATGTATTCGGAGGAACCGTGAAAACGCTCCTGCACAGCACCATGGCCTATCGGCTCTTTGCGGCCGAAGCGGCGCGCGGCGAGGCCGCGCAGACGTCGCTCGTCCTCTTCCCCGACGGGGAGTATCTGAGGATGCTGCTCAAAGAGTTGGCCTCCGCCTTTTTCGGCGACGCGCGCATCTCGTCCCTCATCGGGCGGGAGAGCTTTTCCGATTGCCATATCTACCCCGCCGCGGGGCAGAAATATACGGTGGACGTGGCCGAAGCTATCGTGGAGGAGAGCGCGCTGAGGCCCGTCGAGGGGGGAAAGATGCTCTTCGTCCTCGATGCGTTCCACACGGCCATGCCCGTTGTGCAGAACAAACTTCTGAAACTCTTCGAAGAGCCGCCCGCGGGCGTCTATTTCCTCATCGGGGCGACGGCGGAACATGCCATCCTGCCCACCGTGCTTTCCCGCGCGGAGAAGTTTTCCATCCAACCCTTTTCCGAACAGGAGATACGAGGCGCGCTCGGCCGTACCCATGCCGGGGAGGCGGGGATCGCGGAAGCGGCGGCGGCGAGCGGCGGAATCTATTCCGCGGCGGAAAAATTGCTCACGGGCGGCGGGAAGGAATTTGCCGAAGCCGAGGATTTTTTCGCGGGGAAGAATATCGAGGCGCTCGCAAGGAGCGTGGGGGAGAAGAAGGATAAAACGGCCTTCTTTGCGGCCTTGAAGCTGGTCGCGCGGGACCTCATGTTGCTTTCGGCGGGGCAGGGCGCGTATTGCGCGCGCAGGACGCCCGCGATGGAGCGCATCGCGCGGGAGTACCCGACGGGCGCGCTCATTTCGGCGGTCGCCTTCATCGGAGAGGCCGAACGGGACATAAAATTCAACGCCAATCCCGCACAGGCGGCGCTTGCGCTGTATGTGCGCATCCAAAAGGAGTGTAAGACGTGGCAAAAGTTGTCGTGATAAAATTCAAGGGCAATCCCAAACCCTATTATTTCGCATGCAGCGAGCTGGAACTCAAACGCGGGCAGAACGTCGTCGTGGAGACGTCGCGCGGCCTCGAATTCGGCACGGTGATCCAGCCGGAGTTCGAAGTGGGGGCGGAAAAGATCGTATCGCCGCTCAAACCCGTTCTCCGCGTGGCGACGCCGCAGGACGAGGAGACGGTGCGCCGCAACGAGGCGCGCCGCGGCGACGCGATGAAGATCTGCAAGGAGAAGATCGCGGCGCACGGCCTCCCCATGAAGCTCATCGACTGCGAATTTACCTTCGACGGGAGCAAGGTGATCTTCACGTTTACCGCCGAGAACCGCGTGGACTTCCGTGAACTCGTCAAAGATCTCGCCTCGGTATTCCGCATCCGCATCGAACTGAGGCAGGTGGGGAGCCGCGACGAAGTGAAGTCATTGGGCGGCATTGCGCCGTGCGGGCGGGTATGCTGTTGTGCGGGCGCCATGCCCGATTTCAACAAAGTAAGCATCAAGATGGCAAAAAACCAAGGCCTTTCGCTCAATCCCACCAAGATTTCGGGGCTTTGCGGCAGACTGATGTGTTGCCTTGCCTATGAGAACGAGTACTATGCGGGCGCATGCAAGAAGATGCCCAAGCTGGGGTCGATGGTCGGCTCGCCCGAAGGCAAGGGCGCGGTCATTGCGGTGGACATGCTCAAAATGACGGTGCGCATCAAGATCGAGAAGGACGGGGCGGTATTTTACCGTGATTACCCCGTTTCGGAGCTTTCGTTCAAGGCGGCGGGGAAGGACGAACCGCAGGACGGCGACGACCCCGCAGAGTGATACGAGCGCTTGGCGCCCCCACAAGTAGGGGCAGGTCTCGTCGCCCCTTATAGGTCGCAAAACGCGCTTCTCGCACATCAGCACAGTGTGCTGTGGGCGGCGTTTTGCGGTGAGTGTCCGCGCGAGGTTTCTATTGTCATCTAAGCGCGTCACGAGTCATAGGCGAAGTAGCGCATCGCAAGGCACGAACGGTGACCGTCCGACCGAAGCTTCTATTGTGGACCAAGGTCGTCACAAGCCGAAGGCGAAGTAACGCGGGGTTCTACCCGCGTGAGACAGCTCCGCCCGCAGGACGGTGGTGGGGGCCCCCCCCCTCCTTGGGGAGTGGGGTAGGGGAGTGGGGAATAAATCCGTCACCCTGAGCCTGCCGAAGGGTCACATTATTATTATCCCCACCTCAGTCACGCTCGCGCGTGACAGCTCCTCCCCAAGGAGGCGCTTTTCACCCCCCCCATCCGTCACTCGCTCCGCTCGTGCCACCCTCCCCCCGTTAGGGGTAGGGCTATCAATTATTTGCCTTAGCCCGAATTTACTTCGGGCGTGGGCGACCCAATTTGCAGAGCCCTGTCTGCTTGTTGTCCGTTGGAACGATTAAGAGGGCCAAGAAAGGTAAGCCGTCAACGCACATTTCCCTCACGGAAATTTGTTTGGGGCATGTTGATGCACCCCCTACCTAAATCCTCCCCCCTCATGTATAAGGGGGGAGGCTCGGTTATACCCAAACAAATTTCGTGAAACTTTTTGCCGAAAACTCTTTACGCCCGTTTCAAGATGTGATATAATACGGATAAGAATTTATGGAGGTGGACCCATGGCTCATACCATTTCGGACGCATGTGTGGCCTGCGGCGCTTGCGCAGACACTTGCCCCGTCGGTGCGATCTCTGCGGGCGATCCGACGTACGTCGTCGATCCCGACGTCTGCATCGACTGCGGTGCTTGCGAGGACGGATGCCCTACGGGAGCGATCACCGCGTAAAGCAAAACAAAAGAGGGCGCGGGCGTTCCCGCGCTCTTTTTTACTGCTTTTCATCTCCGCCCCTTGGGCCGCCACGTCAATATAAGTATGCAAGTCATTGAACCGCTCCTCATCGGAAATTACCGCATCATACAGGATACCGAACGCTACCGCTTCACGTCGGATGCGGTGCTTTTGGCGCGCTTCGTGAAGGCAAAGAGAGGGGAGAACGTCGCCGATTTCTGCGCGGGAAGCGGCGTCGTCGGCCTGCATTTCTATGCCGAAAACCACAGCGTCTCCCGCGTTACCTTCTTCGAAGCCGACCCATACCTTGCCGAAATGAGCAGGCAGACCGTCGCCTTAAACGGACTCGATGACGTCATCGGGGTGGAGCATGTCCGCGTTCAGGACATCGGAAAGGAGTTTTGCGAACAGTTTTCGCTCATCCTCTGCAACCCGCCTTATGAGCGCGCGGCGGGCGGTTTTGCGAATGCAGACAGCGCCAAGGCCCCCTGCCGCAAAGAGCTTACGCTCTCCCTCGGCGAACTCGCGGCAAGCGCCGTCCGTTGCCTGAAATTCGGGGGAAGATTTGCGCTGATCCACCGCGCGGACCGCGTCGCCGAACTGCTCTATACCTTAAAGGCCAACGCGCTCGAACCCAAGAAATTGCAATTCGTTGCGGGAAGGAGCTATAAAAAGCCCTATGCCGTCATGGTCATGGCGGTAAAGGGGGGAAAGGAGGGTGTGGACGTTTTGCCCACCCTCGCCAATCAAGGAGAAGTATGATCACATTCGTCGCAACGCCCATCGGGAATTTGAAGGATATCACGCTGCGCGCGCTCGAAGAACTGCGCGCCGCAGACGTTGTGTTTTGCGAGGATACCCGCAACACCATACGCCTGCTCTCCGCTTACGACATCAGAAAGCCGCTCGTCGCCTGCCATAAGTTCAACGAGCGCGAGGCGGCGGAAAAGCTCATTGCCCTCTCGCGGGAAGGGAAGCGCATCGCCGTCGTATCGGATGCGGGCATGCCCGTCATTTCCGATCCCGGCAACACCGTCTGCCGCATGCTGCGCGAGGCGGGGGAGGCCTACACCGTCCTCCCCGGCCCCTGCGCCTTCGTCTGCGCGCTCGTCCTCTCCGCCTTCCCCGCCGACGGGTTCACCTTTATCGGCTTTCTTCCCGAAAAGACTTCCAAACGGCGCGAAGAACTCAAACGGCATACCCATGTCCGAGGTAGCCTCATCTTTCACGTCGCCCCGCAGGATATCGACGACTATGTTTCGCTCATGTATGAGGCGTTCGGCGACCGCCGCGCCTGTCTGGTGCGCGAGATCTCCAAGATCCACGAACAGGCGCAGGATTTTACGCTCGCGGAGGGGTACCGCGGCGAGAAGCGGGGGGAGTGCATCCTCATCGTGGAGGGCGCGCCCGAAGAGCGGCCGTCGGGGACGCCGCGAGAACGCATTGCCGCGTATATGCAGGATGGGTGCGAGAAAAAAGAGGCGTTGAAGCGCGTCGCCAAGGAGTTCGGCATCTCCAAGAGCGAACTCTATAAGGAGACGCTCGACCTTTGAGCCGTCACCCTCCGCGAAGCAAAATCTATTGAGCGGATGCGCGGGGAAAATTCTTAAAAGTGTGAATTTTTTCGGAAAATTTTATTGAACGGCCTTTTTTTGGTTGCCAAGAAGGGGCCGTCTTGTTATAATGGCGCTATGCTTTTACAGGCGTTTCCGGGCATCAGGAAGGTCGTTGCGCCCCTGCATCTCGGCGAATTTTTCCGCTCTCCCATGTACTGCGTTCTCATCGTGGCGCTCATGCTCATCTCCGAGCTGTTCGCGGTGGAACTCGCGGTATTTTATTGTATGCTCCTTCTCACGGCCATCGGATTTTTGCTGACGGAGGAGACGGTCTGCGGGCTTCCCGTCGCCTGTTGCGCATATATGACCATTGCGCTCAAAAACAATCCCATCAAGCATCCTGAGACCACTATTTTCGCGCAGCCCGTGTTTATGGTCCAGCTCTTCTTTATCGTCGGCGTTTTAGCCCTTCTCGTCGTCGTGAAGTTTGCGATGCACCTCATCGCGCGGGACGGGCGCGTGCCGTGGCCGCGGCTATTCGGGGGGCTTGCCGTTCTCGGCGCCGCATACGTGTTGGGCGGCGCGTGCAGTTCGCACTATTCCGCCGGCACCGCCCTCTTCGGCGCGGGGCAGTTCCTTTCGCTCTCCCTGCTCTATGTGTTTTTCTCCTGCACGGTGGATTTCAAAACGCTCCCGCGCTCCTATCTTCCCGCGCTGTTTACGCTCATCGGATGCGCGATGTGCGCGGAGATCGCGGACATGTATATCACGAACCGCGTCTTTTCCGCGGCGACGGTGGACCGCGGTCTGCTCTATACGGGCTGGGGTGTCTATAACAACGTGGCGTGCGTCATGGCGATGTGCATCTCCGCGCCCGCGTACTTTGCTGTCAAAAAGCAGAGATGGGGTTGGGTTTTTACCGCCTTGGCGGCGCTCTTTTACGTGGCGACCTGCTTCACGCAGAGCCGCGGGGGCATCCTGTTCGGCACCGTCGTCGCGCTGTGCTGTGCGGCCTATATTCTGATCGCTTCGGGAAGGTACAGGCGGCAGCACATTGCAGTATGTATCTTTGTGGTATTGGCGGGGCTGGTGTTTATGTGCATCTGCCGCGAGGTATTCGAGACCATTTTCCGCTCCGTCCTCGATAAGGGCGCCGATCCGAGTTACCGCGATACGCTCTATGCCCGCTGTTGGGAGGCGTATTTGGGGTGTCCCTATTTCGGCGTGGGATTTTACGATACGCCGGGCTTCACCTTTGTGACGGGGGCCTATCACTTCATGCCGCCGCGCTCGCACGATACCTATATCCAACTCTTGGCCTCGTGCGGGACGCTGGGCCTTGCGGCGTACCTCATCCACCGTGCAGATACGTTGGTTTTGCTGTTGCGGCGGCGGTCGCACGAGAAGGTATTTGTGCTGTTTTCCATTGCGGCGCTCATGCTGACGAGCATCGTGGACTGCAATTTCTTCAACTTCGGGCCGGGGATCATTTACAGCATCCTGCTCGCCTATGCGGAGTGGGAGGACCGCAGAACGTTTGCGGAACGGGCGTCGCTGCATTTTGCGGAGATGTCGCGGGCCTGCGATAGGCGTTCCCTGCGGTCTCTATAAGGGACGAACGGCCTACCCTCTCCCTGGGGAGAGGGATTCAGGGAGTGGGGATAAATCCGTCACCCTGAGCTTGCCGAAGGGTCACATTATTACATTAAGGAGATTCCTCGTCGCTCCGCTCCTCGGAATGACGTGATAGACGTCTCGCCCACCCCTTGAGGGGTGGGTGTCACGAGCTTGCGAGTGACGGAAGGGGTGTCATACAAATCACCCCCACCTGACGCGGCAAAGCCGCGCCACCCGCCCCCTTAAAAAGGGGGCAGGTCTTGTCGCCCCTTGTAGGGGAGATGTCGAGCGATAGCGAGGCAGAGGGGTTTTGAAATCCTTTCGGCCGCTCGCCCCCACGTCATTTCGAACCCCGCAGGGGTGAGGAATCTCAACTTTGAGATTCCTCGTCGCTCCGCTCCTCGGAATGACGTATAGAAGCTTCGGTCGGACGGAATGACGTATAGAAGCTTCGGTCGGACGGAATGACGTATGGAAGCCTCGGTCGGACGGAATGACGAACGGGTTACCCTCTCCCTGGGGAGAGGGATTCAGGGAGTGGGGGGTAAAAACCGTCACCCTGAGCTTGTCGAAGGGTCACATTATGACCCCCCCTCAGTCACGCTCGCGCGTGACAGCTCCTCCCCAAGGAGGCGCTTTCCTCATCCGTCACGGCTACCGTGTTTTTGCCGCAAGGCCCGTGTTTTTCATTTCATAGTGTTAATAAATAACAAGTCTTGTCACGAAGTTTTGGAAAAATACTTTTTGAAAATTTATCGGAAATTTGTTTTACAATCCGCGCCGTACGCGATATAATGGGAGCATAAAAGGTTGCGGAAGCGGCCGTCGAATACAGCTCATAATTTTCCCCCTTATCATATAGTAAACCACTCCGAGGCGCAAGTTTCGGGGTGGTTTACTTTTACCGCGCTTACATCACCCTGCACAGCAGACACCCCGCGACGACGCCCAAAAAATTCGCGAGCAGGGTGATCGCGATGGGGCGCACGAGTTTCTTCCCGCTCCCCGCGAAGTAGACCGCGGAGATATAGAATACCGTCTCGCTCGAACCGTATGCGACGGCCGCGCACCGTCCGATATAGCTGTCCGCGCCATACACCGAGAGCAGTTCGGAAAGGAGCGCGGTGGACCCGCTCCCCGAAAAGGGCTTGACGAGTACCAGCGGGGAAATTTCGGGCGGGATCCCGCAGAATTTGAAACATGGGGTAAGAAAATCCGTGATCATTGCCGAAAGTCCGCTCGCGGAAAACAGTTCGGAAAGGATGAGCATGGCCGCAAGATAGGGGAAGATGGAGAGGATGAGCGGCACGGCGTCCTTCGCGCCCGCCGTAAAGCAGTCGTATAGCTTAACTTTTTTCAGGAGCGCGATACAAAAGACCCCCAAAAACAGCGCGGGGATGAGGTAAGAGACGAGGTTCACTGCGGATGGCCTCTTTGGAGGAGTAGACCGCGTTTCCCCATACCATGTCCGCGTCTTGCGCGCCGTTTTGCCGTCAGCCATACCAAAACCGCTCCGCAGAGGGTGGAGAGAAGCGTGGATAAAAGCGTCGGCAAGAAGATATCGGCGGGCGAAGCGCTCCCCGCGGTGAGGCGCAGGGCGATGGCCGTCGTCGGCAAAAGCTGCAAGCTCGTCGCATTGAGGACGAACAGCATATCCGCCGCATAGCCGTTGCCCTTATCGAGAAAGGCCTTTGTGGCGCGGATGCCGAGGGGCGTCGGCGCGCCAGGCAGGCCCAGAAGGTTGGCGGAGAGGTTGCCGCAGGCGAGTTCGAGCGCGGCCCCGTCGTCCGAGCGGAAGAGCTTCCCCGCGAGGGGGCGTACGCGGCGGGAAAGTTTGGCGGAAAGCCCGCTCCCTTCGAGCGCGCGGAAAAATCCCAGCCACACGCAGTAGACGGAGAGGAGGGAGAGCGCGAGTACGGCGGCCTTCTCCGCGCCCGCAAGCATGGCGGGCAAAAAGCCGTCGGGATGGGTGAACAAAAAAAGACAACACGCGGCAAGAAATACCGCCGTAAACACGGCGTTCATGCGCTATTTGTATGCGGAAGGCATGGGCGTTATGCCCGTCCGCCCCGCCGCGCGCCGATTTGCCCCTGTCTGCGGGCGTGCGCAAGTTTTCCGCTTTGGGGCGAGAATCTTATTGACTTTCCCGCAGATTTCGGGTAAAATATTGGAAAAGAGGTACGATATGGCACAGAAATATTACATTACCACGCCCATTTACTATCCGAGCGGCAATTGGCACATCGGCCATTGCTATACGACGGTCATTTGCGACGCCCTCGCGCGCTTCCATAAGCTCAAAGGCGAGGAAGTCTTTTTCCTCACGGGGACCGACGAACACGGGCAAAAGGTGGAAAAAGAGGCGAAGAGCCGCGGCATCACGCCCCGCGCGTTCATCGACCCGCTCGTTGAGCGGCTCCAAGATATGTGGCGGCTCTTGGACATCGGGTACGACCGCTTCATCCGCACCACCGACGCCGACCACGTCGCCTGCGTACAGCGCATCTACCAAAAACTCTATGAGAGCGGCGACATCTATAAATCGGAGTACAGCGGCTACTACTGCACCCCTTGCGAAGCGTTCTGGACGGAAGCCCAGCTCGCGGGCGGCAAATGTCCCGATTGCGGCAGGGAAGTCACCCTCCAAAAAGAGGAGAGCTATTTCTTCCGCCTCTCCAAATACGCGCCCCGCATCCTCAAACTCTATGAGGACAACCCCGGATTTTTGAGCCCCAAGTCGCGCGTCAACGAGATGGTCAACAACTTTTTGAAGGCGGGCCTCACCGATCTCTCCGTCTCGCGCACGACGGTGAAGTGGGGCATCCCCCTTCCCTTCGACGAGAAGCACACCGCTTACGTCTGGATCGACGCTCTCTCCAACTACATCTCCGCGCTCGGCTATCTCTCGGAGGACGACAGCCTTTACAGGAAATTCTGGCCCGCCGATCTTCACCTCGTGGGGAAGGAGATCGTGCGCTTCCACGCCATCATCTGGCCCGCCATTCTGATGGCCCTCGGCGAACCCGTTCCGCATGAGATCTACGGGCATGGGTGGCTGCTCATCGGCGGGGAGAAGCTCTCCAAGTCCAAGGAGAACGCCCGCCCCGAACTCACCGATCCCTATGAACTCGTCAAGCGTTACGGCGCGGACGCGGTGCGGTACTATCTGCTCCGCGAGATCCCCTTCGGCAGCGACGGGGAATATACCACCGAGCGGTTCTTGAAGCGGATCAACGCCGACCTCGCCAACGACCTCGGCAATCTCGTCTCGCGCACGCAGGCGATGATCGTGCAGAATTTCGATGGGAAGGTGCCGCCGCACGCGGCGCCGGAGGGTCCCGACGGGGAACTCATTTCCATGTGCGAAGGGCTTTTCAAACGCGTGGATGCGGACATGGGTGCCCTCAATGCGCCCGATGCCCTTGCGGATATCTTCGCCGTCGTCTCGCGCGCGAATAAATATATCGACGAGACGGCGCCGTGGATCCTCGCAAAGGATGCCGCCAAACGGGAGCGGCTCGGAACGGTACTCTATACGCTCGCGGAGACCGTGCGCGTCTGCGCGGTACTCTTGAAGCCCTTCCTGACGCAGGCGACGGAGCGCATTCTGAGGAGTTTCGGCGCGGAAAACGACGGCCTCGAAAGCCTTACGTTCGGCCGTCTCCGCGAGGGAAGCCAAATCGAGAAACTTCCGCCCGTGTTCCCGCGCATGGATATTCCCAAGGAGCTTGCGGAGGTGGAAAAGCTGCTCTCGGCCAAGAAAGAGGAGAACAAGGCGGAGCCGCACGGCGCGGCCCCTGCGGAGGCCAAACCGCCCGTCGGCTTTGAAGATTTTACCAAACTCGAATTCAAAGTGGGCGAAGTCATCGCGTGCGAAAAGGTCAAAAAGAGCGAAAAACTTCTGCACGAGACGGTGAAGATCGGCGGGGAAGTCCGTTCCGTCGTATCGGGCATCGCCAAATTCTATTCACCCGAAGAGATGGTGGGCAAAAAAGTCGTCGTCGTGACCAACTTGAAGCCCGTCAAGCTGTGCGGCGTCCTCTCCGAGGGCATGATCCTCTGCGCCGAGGACGGCGAAGGGCGGATCTCGCTCATCTCGCCCGAAAAATTCGTCGAGAGCGGGGCGACGGTGCGGTGATCGACGTCCACTGCCACTTCGCCGAAGAGGGTTACGGCCCGCAGGAGTGGGAAACAATCAGGGCGGCGGGCGTGGACAAGGTGATCCTCGCTTCGGATACGCTCGCCCATGCAAGGATGCACAGCGAGCTATCCCCCGCGGACATGGTATGCGCGTTTACCGTCGGTGTGCATCCCGAATATGCGCGGGAGGCCTTCGATGAAGCCGGGTTCCGCGCGCTTGCCGCGCTGAAAAATTGTGCCGCGGTGGGGGAGATCGGCCTCGATTATCACTATGAAGGATATGACAGGGCGGCCCAGCGTGCGCTCTTCGTGCGGCAGATCTTGCTTGCAGACGAGCTGGGATTGCCCGTCCAGATCCACTCCCGCGACGCCTGCGCCGATACGCTCGCCATCCTGCGCGAAATGCGCCCGCATCTCAGGCGCGGGTTTTTGATGCACTGCTATTCGTACGGTGCGGAAGTTTTGGATGATTTTGCAGACATGGGGTCGTATTTTTCCTTCGGCGGCGTCGTCTGCTTCAAGAATGCGCGCCGCGCCGTCGAGAGCGTTTCGGCCTGTCCCATGGGACGCATCCTCTCCGAGACGGATAGCCCCTATCTTTCCCCGTTCCGCGGGGAGAAGAACACGCCCGCGAACATCCCCGTCATCGTGCGCCGCCTCGCGGAAATCAAAAACGTCCCGTTCGAAGAGATGGCGGCCGCCATCGGCGAAAACGCAAGCCGCCTGTTCGGCGTTTGAGCGCGCCCGTAACATTAAAAACCGCCCTCCCCGCGGGGAGGGTTTCTCATGAGTAAGGAGACGTCTCACACATAATTTGGGCATACCATGTCCGCAACATGCGAGGAGATTTATGGAAATCCGTGAAATTCTCAACCGCCACGGCTTCGGGTTCAAGAAGCAGTTCGGGCAAAATTTTATCACCGATACCAACCTGCTGCGCGCCATCGCGGAAGATGCGGGCGTGGACGAAAACACTTGCGTGCTTGAAATCGGGGCGGGCGCGGGTACGCTGACGCGCGCGCTCGCGGAGCGGGCGAGGCGCGTCGTCTCCTTCGAGATAGACAGGGCGCTCAAACCCGTCCTCGCCGAGACGCTCGCGGGGCTTGAAAATACAGAGGTCATCTTTGCGGATTTCGAGCGGTACGACCTCGCCGCGCTCGAAAGCGAGCTGGGGGAGTACGTCGTCGTCGCAAATCTTCCTTACTACATCACGACCCCCGTCGTCATGCGCTTCGTGGAGGAGAGCAGGGCGTGCCGCGGACTCACCGTGATGGTGCAAGAGGAGGTGGCGGCGCGCTTTTCGGCGACGGCGGGAACGCCCGACTACGGCGCCGTGACGGCGGCCATCGCCCTGCGCGGGCGGGCGGAGACCGTGCGGAAGGTCTCCCGCGAGCTGTTCACGCCCCGCCCCAACGTGGATTCCGCCATCATGCGCATCCGTTTCGAAGAGGGGCGGCTCCCCGTGAAAGACCTCGCCATGTATCGCGCCGCGGTGCGCGCGGCCTTCTCCTCCCGCAGAAAGACGCTGGAAAACAACCTGATGTCCGCGTTCCGTTTGCCGCGCGGGCGGGTGCGGGAGATCCTCGCGCGGGCGGGCGTTCCCGAAGGGGTGCGCGGGGAAACGCTCTCCCCGCCCATGTTCGCACGCCTTGCCGACGTGCTTTCCGAAGAGCTGTGAACTTGTAAAAGTCTCAATTTAGGCGCGGCGCCCGCATAGGATGCGGGCGCCGCGCCCTTTCGGCATCGTGCGCGCGCGTTCATCCGAGAATGCGCCGCGCTTCGAGGAAGTAGCTTTGGCGCAGGGGGGAAATTTTCTCGATCTTGGCGAAATCGGAGGCGGTGTGCAGGATGTAGCCGCCGCCGAGATAGAGCGCGACGTGTCCCACGCGCTCCACGCCCGACTTGTTTTTGCGCGAGGCGTTGGTGAAGAACATGAGATCGCCGCGCCGCAAGTCCTCCCCGTCCACATGCACGCCCTGCGCGATCTGCGTGCGCGTCGTCACGTCCAAAAGTACGCCCGCCCCGCGGTAAAAGATGTACTGCATGAGTGAGGAACAGTCGAATTTTTCCGCCGTGAACCCGCCAAGGAGATGCCCCTTGCCGTCGTGCAGGCGCGTCGCGCCATAGACGTAGGGCGTGCCGAGAAGGCGGCACCCTTCGCGGATGACGGCCTCGATGGTCTCTTCGGCGCACGCCAAGCTGCGGGGGGAAGTGTACCGCGCGCTCACATAGGCCGTCTTGCCGCAGTAGCGCGTCTCGCACCAGCCGTTTTCTTCGCCGCAGAAGGGAAGAAGGGTATCCCTTTGCGCCTGTCCGAGCGTTTTATGATCTGTTCCCGCCCCCGCGCGCACGTTCAGGCCGTCGGCTTCCACGGCAAGATAATGGGCGAGCGCGGGCTGCTGAGGCTGCTCCGTCTCCCCCTCTTTTTCGTCTGCGGGCGTATGTACTTCGGGCGTTTCCGAAGGGTCCTCTTCGGACATGGGTGGCTCGTTTTGCGTCGTATCCTCTATGAAAGGGGGAAGTTCTCCTTCGGGGGCCGAGGGCTTCGAACAGGCCGCAAGCGGGACGAGAAGCATGGCGACAGCGAGAAGGACCGCGATTTTTTTCATTCATAAGACCTCCGTTTGTGCTTTCGGCTCATTATACCATGCGGCGGCCGCCAAGGCAAGAGGCGGATTTTTGGGCCGACTTCCAAAAACAGGTTGATTTTTGCGGCAAATGTGCTATAATGAAGAAAAAGCCCGCGAGGGCGGAGGTCGCGATGAAACTGAAAAGTTTTGACGGGAAAGAAATTTATCTGCACGTATGGGACGAGGTAGAGTCGCCGCGGGCCGCCGTGCAGATCGTACACGGCATGGCCGAGCATGCGGGGCGTTACGACGCCTTTGCGCGGCATTTGAATGCGCACGGCTTCATCGTGATAGCCGACGACCACCGCGGCCACGGCAGGACGGACGAGGAGACCCTGGGCTATGCGGAGGGCAACATGTTTGCGGATACCGTGCGCGACGAGGGCATCATCACCGATTGGTGCAAAGAAAAATACGGCCTGCCCGTGATCCTCTTCGGCTTTTCTTACGGCTCCTTTCTTGCGCAGCGCTACCTTGCCGACCACGGCGATAAGATCGCGGCGGCCGTCATCGCGGGGAGCAGCCATAAAAAGGACTTCGAAGTGTATCTCGGAAGCCTTGTTGCGGGCATGGGGTGCCTCTTTTCGCCCAAGAAGCCCGCAAAGTTCATCGAAAAGCTGTCCTTCGGCGCGTACGCGAAGAAATTCGAGGACCGCGAATGGCTGTCTGTGGACGCGGAAAACAACGCCGCATACAAGAACGACCCCTATTGCGCGTTCACCTGCTCCAACCGCTTTTATAAGGACTTCTTCAAGGGGCTTCGTTCGCTGTACACCAAGGAATATATCAGGCGTCTGCCGAAAGATCTGCCCGTCTTGCTCGTGTCCGGCGAGAGCGATCCCGTGGGCAACATGGGCAAGGGCGTCAAGAAACTCTATCGGTTCTATACGGAGAAGGCCGCCATGTCGGATGTTTCGCTCATCCTCTTCGAGAACAGCCGCCATGAATTTTTGAACGAGCAGGAGGGCCGCGCCGAAAAGTGGGGCGCAGTCGTAAGTTTTTTGCAAGAAAATTGCTGACGCGCTCCGAAAATTGGGGTAAGCCTTTTCGATGAAACTTTTCAATGCGGAAAATTACAGGGGCAAACGGGTGTGCGTCGCGCTCTCCGGCGGCGTCGATTCCGTATGCCTTCTGCACGCTTTCAAGACCCAAGCCGCGGACATGGGTATCACGCTTTCCGCCATCCACGTCGAACACGGCATCCGCGGGGAGGAATCTTTGCGCGATATGCGCTTCTGCGAAACGCTGTGCGGGGAGTGGGGCATTCCCCTCAAAACCGTGCGCGCGGACGTTCCCAACCTTGCGAAAAAGCTCGGCGAGGGCGTGGAAGAGACCGCCCGCGGCGTGCGCTACGGCGCGTTCGATGAACTCCTCGAAGGGGAGGAGGCCGATCTTGTTGCGACGGCGCACCACGCCGACGACGTCGCCGAGACCGTTCTCTTCCGTCTCGCCCGCGGCACGGGGACTGCGGGCATGAGGGCGATCACGGAGTACGGCGGCATCGTGCGGCCGCTTCTTTCCTGCACGCGCGCCGAGATCGAGGCGTATGCCGCCGAAAAAAACCTACCCCATGTTGAAGATTCGACCAACGCGGACCAAAATTATACCAGAAATTACATCCGCCACACGGTACTTCCCGCCTTTGAAAGGATCCACGGGAACGCCGTAAAACATCTCGTGGAATTTGCCGCGCTCGCCGCGGAGGAGGACGGGTTTTTGCAGACGCTTGCGGAGAGCAAGATCGTGCGCATCGCGGGGGAAGAGCGGGTGCCTGTGGACCTTCCCGACGTCCTCTTTGCCCGCGCCTGCCTCTTCTGTATGCGGCGGCATGCGCAGGGCGGGGGCTTCACGCGCGCCAATCTCGACGAGGTCGCCAAATTGCGGTCGGCGCAGAGCGGAAAGAAGATCGCAGTTCCCCTTCCCTACGACGCGCACGGGACCGTCAAGCTCTATGCCTTCCGCGAGGGGAGCGATATCGTCTTTGACATGCAGTTCAAAAAAACAGACCCCGTTCCCGACGAAACGCCCTTCGTCGCGGGGCGGCGGAGGATGGACCATCTTCCGGGTACGCTGTTGGAGATGGGGCTATATACCGAGCCTTCCCCCTTCTCGGTCAGGGAGCTGGAAGAGGACGGGCAGGAAGAGGTTCGCAGCCTGAACGGGAAAAAGCTCTTCGTCGATCTCGACGCCTTCCCCGAAGGCTGCGTCGTGCGCACGAGAAGGGAGGGGGACGTCATTACCCCATACCATGCCCAAAGAAAGACCCTCAAAAAGTTCCTGACGGATAGAAAGATCTCCGCGCGGCTGGGGAGAAAACTCCCCGTCATCGCGAAGGGAAACGAGATCTTCGCCGTCGTGGGCGTGGAGATCGCAGACAGCGTCAAAGTGACCCCGTCCACCAAGCGCAAGGGCGTCATCGGCTGAACATTGAGAGAAAAGCAAACAAATCTTACTTACGGAGGATAACTATGCACAAGGATTGCGAACGCATCATGCTCACCGAGGAGCAACTTCGCACGCGCGTCAAGGAGGTCGCCCTCGCCGTGGATGCCCGCTACCAAGGCAAGCGGCCGCTCGTCGTGGGCATCTTGAAGGGGAGCATCATTTTCTATGCGGATTTCATCCGCCACCTCTCCTGCCCCGTGGAACTCGACTTCATGGCCGTCTCTTCATACGGTTCGGGGACGGTCTCTTCGGGCAAGCTGAACATCAAAAAGGACCTCGATAAGGACGTAAGGGGGCGGGACGTCATCATCGTGGAGGACATCATCGACAGCGGGTTTACGCTCGCCAACCTCAAAGCGCTTCTCTTGGAGCGCGGGGCGGCGACCGTCGCCATCGTCACCCTGCTCAACAAAAAGGAGCGGCGGGAATACGATATCGCGCCCGACTACAACTGTTTCGATATCGAGAACGAATTTGTCATCGGGTACGGCCTCGATTACGACGAGCAGTACAGAAACCTCCCCTACATCGGCATCTTGAAGAGGGAAGTCTATGAAAAATGAGGAAGGCGGCGCGGCCTTTTGACTGTTTTCCAAAATAAAGAACGCCATGCGCGCCCGTTCTCGGAACGGGCGCGCATGGCGCAAAAAAAGTTTTTGGTTTGCAACAACGTAAACGCAGGATATCTGCCGTTCGCCGTAGGGCGAGCGGCAATTATTTTTCAATGTTGAACGTCGCTTCTTTTAGGTCGAAGTTGTAGGTGCCGAGGTCATAGATCATACTGCTCTCCATGTGGAGAAGTACGTTGCGGAACTCGTTGGCATTGGGGTCGACGCACCGCGCATAGACAAGCTCCTGCGTGTTGCCGGGGTTGGAACCGCCGTACCCGATGGAGACGCGGTAGCTCTCGATATCCCGCTTTGCTTCTTCGCCGTTCAGCGCGAACGTGCATCCGTATTTTTCGAGCGTGGGCGTCCCGGAGGAGGCCAGCGTCGCCACGGCGAGTTTGGAGGGGTTGACCGTGCGGAAACTGAACGCGGCAGAGGGGTCTATCCCGCGGAGTACGAAGAGGATCTGCTCGTTATCGAAGAAGCTCCCGCCGCCGCCCACGTTCAGCGTGGTGACGGAAGGCTCATAGCCCTCCGTTCCCACCCGTTCGGGATAGGTGAGCGTCACCGTGGAAGTGGTGAGGGCCGCGTCGTACGAAGCGACGTATTGGTAATGATATTTTACGGTGACGTCCTCTTTTTTGGCCGCGGCCGTACGGGGCAGGTTGCTCGTCACTTCCCGTTCGCTGCGCACGGGGCGAAGCCCGTCCGAAACGCCCAAAAACCACACCTTTGCGGTGATGCTGTCCGTAAAGTCGCCGCAGCTCTCGTTTTTGAAGTAATACCGCCCCGTGATCGTATATTTGGTTTCGAGATAGTACCCCACGGGCTTGCCTTCGGCGTAGGGAATGTTCACGGCGAGAAGGTTCGTGGTGTACGTTCCCGCGTCGAGTTCGGCGCGCACGTCGCCGCCGCTGTCCTTGGGGGTAAACGTGACCGTGTAACTGAGCTGTTCGCTCGTTCCCGTGAGGCCGCCGTAGTTATTCGTGGAGGAATACCAATTGGCCGAGATGGGAACGGAGGGCTGGGCAGCACACGCCGCAAAGAGGAGAACGGGGGCGAGAACGAGCGCGCCCGCGAGTTTTTTTGCTTTCATGATCGCTCCTTCGAGGTGCTTTTCCGCCATTATAGCACAAATTTACGGATTTGTAAAAATAAAACGGTGAAATCGCGGGAAAATTTTCGTAAATCTGCCCGCAAATATGCTATAATGTAGAAAATCCTTTCACGGAGAAGAACATGACGAAGATCATCGGCGCCCCCACCCTCGACGATGCGCTCCAAGCGCTCACGGCGGCGGTGGCGGCAAATGAAGCGCGGGGCGAGGCCACGCTGGTCTTTTGCGAGGACAGGCTGACTTTGCTCGCCGAACAGGCCGTTTTAGACGCAAACGGCGCGAGTTTTCTGACCGAAGTCACTACCTTCCGCCGCTTCTTGAACAGGACGGGGGAGAAATGCACGATCGGAAAGCACGGGTCCGTTCTCGCCACGGCCGCGCTGCTCGGAAAATATGCGGATTCGCTCGGATGCTTCAAGCGCAATGCGGCGCAGGCCGTCTATGAGACGCTCGCCCAGCTCGCGGCTTCGCGCGTGACGGAAGAACTTCTCTTGGAGAGCGCGGCGGAAGTGGAGGGGCTGTTGCAGAGAAAGCTCAAAGATCTCGCCCTGCTCCTCGAAAAATACAACGGCTTTTTGAAGGAAAACGGCCTCACCGACGAAAACGGCTATCTCGCCCTTCTTCCCGCGCGCATCGGGGAACTCCCGCCGCAGAACGTCATCTTTTTCGCCTTTCCCTCCTTCACGCGGCAGGCGCAGGCGTGTATCCGCGCGGCCATCTCCCGCCACCGCGTGACGGGCATCTTCCTCGCGGGCAGGGAGGCCTTTTACGACCCCGAAGCGGCGCACATCTTCCGCAAGGTGGCCGAAGAATGCGGGCGCGCGGAGGTTGCGCTTTTGCCCGTATCCCTGCAAGGCGACGCCCTTCACATGCACCGCACGCTGTATGCCGCCGTCCATACGTTCGGCAAGAAACGCACGGACCATGTCCGCATCTCCGCCCCCCGCGATGAGACGGAGGAGATGAACGCGGTCGCCGCGCGCATCCGTATGCTTGCGGCGGGCGGTCGGCGTTACAGGGACATCGCGTTGCTCGTCGGCGGGCAGGAATATTTCTTTGCCGTCCGCAAGGCCTTCGAGGCCTATAAGATCCCTTACTATGCCGATATCAAGCGGAAATTTTCCGAACATCCCTTCTGCATCTTCGTGCTTTCGCTTCTGGGGGCGGCGGCAAGCGGCCTTCTTCCCGACGATGCGGACGCCATCGCCTCCTCCGTCTATTTCGGCGAGAGCGGGGCTTACCGCAACTATCTGAGGCGGTACGGGGCCTTCCGCGGCGGCGCATTGCGCGAGATCCGCGAGGCCGACTGCGCGGACTATGCCGATTTTGCCGTCCTCGACGCCTGCCGCGAGCGCATGAAAATTGTGTACGGCCTCTTCCGCATGAAGGGCCGCCGTGCGCGCGGCAATGAATATACGGCCGCCATCCGCGCCCTCTGGAAGGCGGTGGACGGCGAGCGCGTGACGCAGGACCTTGCGGCGCGGCTCCCCGCCGAGGAGCGCGCCTTCCTCGATATCTCCCGCCTCGAAACCATGCTCTCGGAGACCGAGCGCGTGGTGGGGGAGGAGACCTTCGACGCGCGGGAATTTGCCTCCATTTTGAAGAGCGGCATGGATGCGCTCACCGTCTCGGTGTTGCCCCGCTGTGCGGACGCCGTCTTTGTGGGCGACGTCACCGAGAGCAGGATCCGCCGCTCGCCCGTACTGTTCATCGCCGGCCTCACCGAGGAGCTTCCCCGCGTCTCGCAGGATACCGCCGTCATCAGCGACGGGGAGATCCGTGTACTCGGAAAGCTCCAAGTGGAGCTGGACCCCGAAATCGCCGTCGTCAACGCCCGCGCGAAGGAGGCCTTCGCGCTCAATCTGTGCGCCTTTTCCGAAGAGCTGTATCTGAGCTGTCCCGTGCGCAAGGGCGGCAAGGAGACGGCGCGCAGCGATGCCTTCTATTACATCGAACGCGCATTCGAAGCGGCACCCATGTCTGAGGTGTACCCCTTCGATTGCTGTGAATATACGCCCGCCCTGCTCGCATTTTTCCGCGATCTCGATGCGGCGGGGAAGGGGGCGGAGCGCATCGCGCGGTGTTCCTCGGTGCGGGCGGTCCTCATGGACCCGCCGCGAAAGGATTGGCCGTCGGGCGACCCCGACCTTCTGCGCGCGCGGCGGGAGAAGGGAGAGAGCGAAGAGGCGGGAGAGCTGTGGAAGGGGCTGAGCCTTTCGCCCACGCAACTCGAAACGTACTTCGATTGTCCCTACAAGGGCTTTGCGATGCGGGCATTGCGCATCTCGGAAACGGAGGAGAGAACGCTCCTCGACGGCGCCGAGCGGGGTACCTTTTTGCATGCGGTTCTGGAACAGATGGGCCGCAGGTTCAACGAGATCGCGGAGGAGGAGACGGTGCGGAAGGAGACGCGGCAGGCCGCCGAAGCTCTTCTGCAAACGCCCCGTTTTGCCGCCGTCGCCGATACCAAGGCCGGCGCGTACATGGGCGTGCGGCTCGTGGAGGACGCCGTCAACGTCACTGCGGCCGCCTACCTCCAACTCAAAGGCTCCGCCTATGAATTTGCGAGCGGCGAGGTCCCCATCGAGGTCCCCTCGCTCGGCCTCAAAGGCAAGGCCGACCGCGTGGATATCGCGCGGGAACAGGGGGGCGAAGGCAAGTATGTGCGCGTCATCGACTACAAGACGGGAAGCATCGGCAAGGACGCCGCCGATTACTATACGGGCAGAAAGTTACAGCTCCCGCTGTATCTCCGCGCCGTCTCCGAGGCCGAAGGCGGCAGGGCGGCGGGCGCCTTCTACTTCCCCGCCGCCGATAACTTTACGGAGGACGCCAAGAACAAATTCCGCATGAAGGGCTTCTTCTGCAAGGATGAGGACGTCGTCATGGGCATGGACTGTACCCGCGCCCAAAGGGTGAGCAAGGAGGGCAAGGTGATCTATGAGGCGAGCAAGTTCTTCGAGAGCGGAAGCGGCGATGCGCTCCCGCGCGAGGACTTCGAGCGGTTCCTCGATTACGCCGGCCTCGTCGCCGTGCAGGCAAAAGCAGAGATGGGGTCGGGAAATATCGCCCCGTCGCCCTATGAAAACGCCTGCGGCCACTGCAAGCTCAAAGGCATGTGCGGGTTCGTGGGCGATGCGCGCGGCGAGGGCGCCGTCACGGCGGCGGAGATCGCAGACATTGCGGGGCGCGCGGAAGCGGCAGGGCAGGAGGCCGCCGCGGCCGAAGCGGGATCAAGCACAGGGGAGGAAGAACAATGAGCCTTACGCCGCAACAGCAAAGGGCCGTAGAGGCCCACGGCAAGACCATCGTCTCGGCCGCCGCAGGCAGCGGAAAGACGCACGTCATGGTCAGCCGTTTCGTGCGCCTCATCATCGAAGAACACGCCGATATCCGCGATATGCTTGCCGTCACGTTCACCAACAAGGCGGCGGCGCAGATGCGCGACCGCATCCGCCGCGCCCTGCTCGAAGCCATCGCCGCGGAAAAGGGCGAAGCGCGGGAATTTTTGACCCGCCAGCTCAAAAATCTGCCCCTTGCGGACATCTGCACCATCCACGCCTTCTGCGGGCGGCTGCTCCGCACCTATTTTTACCTCGCGGACCTCGACCCCGCCTTCCGCATCACGGGGGACGAGGACGCCGAGTGCGCGGCGCTTTCGGGGCGCGCCATGGACCGCGCCTTCGAGGAGGCCTATGAGGGCAACGTGGAGGGGTTCGAACGCCTCCTCGCCGTCTACTTCCGCAAGAAGGACAGCGATCTAAGGGACCTCGTCGGGATGATGTATGCAAGCGTAAGGTGCGATGCGCATTACCGCGATACGCTCAACGCCATCGCCTCGAACAGTGAAGATACCTTCGACGAGGCGGCCGAAGTCATCAAATGCGAGGCCGTGCGCAAACTGCGGCGGCTCTACGCCGACCTTCTGCGCGTGGGCAAAGACCTTTCCGCGGTCTCCAATTCCAAGCTCGCGCATTACTATAAAGAACTCGAAGCGGCGCTTTCCTATATCATGGAGGCCGCCGACCTCTTCGACCTCGCGGGGCGCATCTCCGAGCGCATCAAGGGGTCGCTCCCCTCGGAAAAGGAGCTGAAAAACGATGCCGAGCGCGATATCGCGGCGCGTCTGTATGACATCCGTTCCGAGCGTCTGAAAAGCATACGGGAAAGCGTCAAGCGGTACCATGCCCGCGATGAGGAGTACGAAAAGTACGATAACGGCAGAAAACAGGCCGCCGCGCTCGCCGCGCTCACGCTCGTGTATGACGACATGTACACGGCGGAAAAACGGGAGGCGGGCGTCCTCGATTACGAGGATCTCGAACACCTCACCATACAGCTTTTGGGAAACGAAGAGGTGCGGGATGCGCTCCGCAAGCGGTACGGATACATCTTTGTGGACGAGTATCAGGACGTCAACCCCATGCAGGAGGAGATCGTCTCGCTGCTTTCGGGGAAGGACGTGTTTCTCGTCGGCGACCTCAAACAGGCCATCTATGGCTTCCGCGGCAGCAAGTCGCAATATTTTGCCGAGAAGGAGCGCGAATTTGAAACGGAGGGCAACTGCCTTCCGCTCAGCGCCAACTTCCGTTCGGCAAAGGCCATTCTCGACGCCGTCAACACCGTGTTCACTGCCGCCCTTCCGGGGTATGCCGCGCTGAACGGCGGGGAACTTTACGGCGGCTATACGGGCGAAGTCGTCCTGCACGAACTGCCCGCATGCGAGGAGGAGGCCGCAAGGGAGCGCGGCGTTTACTCGGTAAAAGAGGCGGCGGCAATGGCGCGCGCCGACCGCACGGCGGAGCGCGTCGTCGCCATCGTCGAGGAGGAGTGCGGCAGGCGCATCGGGTGCGGCAAGCAGTATTTCGATACCGAGACGCACGAGTTCAAAGAGGTCACTTACGGCGATATCGCCGTCCTCGTGCGCAAGAAGAAGGAGACGACGGCGGCCGTGGTGCGTATGCTCTCCGAGCGCGGGATCCCCGTCACCACGGATGCAAAGATCAACATCTGCGATTACTTCGAAGTGCGGCTCATCCTCGATTGGCTCTCCCTGCTCGACGACCCCGAACAGGATATCCCGCTCGCCTCCGCCATGCTCTCCGTCATCGGGGGATTTTCCGACGGCGACCTCGCGCACATCCGCATTTGGGCGGACGGCGCGGGCATAAGAGGCAGCTTCCGTGCCGTCTGCCGTCTCTATGCGGCGCGGCACGGCAAGGGGGACGCGCAAGCGGAAAAACTCCGCGCGTTTTCGGAGCGGGTGTCCGCATACCGCGACCTCATGCGCGTGCGCACGGCTTCGGAAATGATCGCCCTGCTTCTTGCAGACGGGCTGGAAGCGCAGATCGCGGCGAAGGGGGAGAGCGCGATGCGGTTGGGGCGCGTCCGCCGTCTGATCGCCGAGAGCGAGACGTGCGGCGACGTACACAGCTTCCTCGCGCGCCTCAGAAATTGCGGCTATGAAGTGGACCTCTCCGAGGCGGGCGGCGAAAACGCCGTCCACATCGCCACGATGCACGCCTCCAAGGGCCTCGAATTTCCCGTCGTCATCCTCATCGACCTCGATACCGCCATACAGGGCGTTTTCAAGCGCAACGAGTTTTTGTGGACGGATAAGTTTCACTTCGCTCCCCGCTGCTATGACCTCGAAAAGAAGGTGTACAAGAATACGCTATTGAGGGACGCCACCGCGCTCTATGCCATGCAGGAGGCCATCGACGGCGAGCGCAATCTCCTGTACGTGGCCATGACCCGCGCGCGTTGCCGCCTGCACATGGTTTTTTCCGACGGCCCGTGCAAATACCAAAGCGCGGAAGAGGAGATGGAGCATTACTCCGTCCCCGATGCGAAGAGCCTCGCAGACCTCATTCCCCGCCTTTCGCTTCATGCGGAAAAGGGGACGGCCGAAGAGGCGGGCGAGCCTGCGGCAGCCTCGGCTCCTCTCTACCGCCCCTCGGCAGAGCTTGTGGAAAAGATCCGCGAAGCGGCGCGGCCCTATGCCCATGCGGAGAGTACGCTGATCCCCGTGAAGGACTCGGCCTCAGGGCTTCTCGGAAGAAAGACCCCACCCATGTACAGGGAAGAGGAGGAAGAAGAGACGGATACCATGTCCGAGATGAGTACGGAAGATGCGGGCATGGGTGGGGGATATTCTACCGAAGTCGGCACGGCGTATCACGCCTTTTTGGAGCATGCGGAGTTCGGCGCAGACGCCGATGCGGAGTTCGAGAGGATGCGCGGCATCCTGCCCCCCGAACAGCTCGCCTTGCTCGACCCCGCGCGCGTGCGCGCCATCCTGAACATGCCGCTTCTCAGAGGGCTTGCGGGCAAAAAGACTTATCGCGAACAGCGCTTCCTTGCGCGTTTCCCCGCGCGGGAATTTGCTTCGAGTTACGGCGCGGCGACGGACGACGAGGTCATGTATCAGGGCGCCATCGACCTGCTCGTGGACGAGGGGGACGGCCGTTACAGCGTGATCGACTATAAATTTTCCTCGCTCTCCGCCGAAAAACTCCTGCGGCACTATGCCGTCCAGCTCAAACTCTACCGCATGACGGTGGCGCGCGTCATGAAATGCGGGCTTTCGCAGGTGGGCGTCTATCTCGTGAACATCGCGCAGGGATACGTCGCGCCCTGTCCGCTCTGACCCCGCATTCGCCAAATATAGACAAATTACGGCAAAAACTCCCCTGCACCGATGTGCCGCGTTGGCAATCCTTGCAAGGGAGTTTTTTATGAATGTTTTCCATGATGCCGTACGCGCCTTCGGCGCCATACCCGATTGGGGGCTGATGTTGCTCCCCGCGCTTCTTGCCCTCTACACCTTGGCCACCGTGCTGTTCGGGGGCAGGAAGGCCTACCCTTACGTTGCGTTTTCCGCGTTGCCGCTCGCGGCGGTGCTGGGCGCGGGGCGGGGCGCGGCGGCCGATCTCGTCTACGTCGGGTGTACGGCCGCGTTTGCGGGGGTACTAAGGATGACGCTCTTTTTGCCGCGGCGAAAGCGGGCGATGCCGGATACGGGCCTGACGCCCGCGGGACCTGCGGCCGCGCGGGCGGAGCGGACGGTCGTGGAGACGCCCGCATACATCCCCATCGGGCAATGCGGGCTGGATATGGCGCAGGCGGAGGAATATTTGGCGCGGTTGAAGCGTGCGCCGCTGAGCGCGGGCGACCGCCTCGAAGTGGAAGTGTTGGGTCGCATCTTAGACGGGGCGAACCGCGCCGCTTTGACCGAGGAAGAGCTGGCGCGCGTCAACGACGGCCTCGCCTCCATGATCAAGATCGCCGCGAAGTATAAGATATAGAATAAGAAATCGAAACCAAACAGCGGGGAAGGCAAGGAGAAAACTTGCCCACCCCTTGAGGGGTGGGTGTCACCGAAGGTGACGGAAGGGGTGTCATACAAATACACCACCCCCTCAGACCCGCAAGGGCGCGGGTCAGCTCCCCCTCAAGGGGGCGCCGAGACCTGCCCTTGCTGTCCCTTTTAGGGAAAGTGGCCGAATGAAATGAGGCCGAAAGGGTTTCGAAACCCCCTCAGTCTCGGCCTATGGCCTCGCCAGCGTCTCACGCGGGTAGAACCCCGCGTTACATCGCCTGCGGCTCGTGGCGACCTTCGATAATAAATAGAAGCCTCGGTTGGACGGTCATCGTTCGCGCCTTCCGATGCGCTCACTCACCGCAAAACGCCGCCCACAGCACACTGTGCTGATGTGCGAGAAGCGCGTTTTGCGACCTACAAGGGGCGCCAAGCCCCCCGGTCTCCCTTTCAGTACTGCGTCAGCGTATTCACGGCGAGCGCGAGGAGCTTGCCCGCGCGGCGCGCCGATGCAATGAGCGCGGGCGTGACGCGGTCTCCCGTCTGCGCAATGGCCACGCCCGTGTTGTCATACACGGGCCGTTTTACGTACCGCCCCAAAAGGTCGGTGCGAAGGGCAAGCCCCTTCGGTACGGGCGGATCGGCGGCGGGCGGCGTAGGCGACGGCTCTTTGAGCGGCGGGATGACGTCGGGCAGGTCCACGGCGGGTTCTTCCCCCGGCCTGTGCGGAACTTCCCGCTTCGCCTTTGCCTTTCGTGCGGCGGACGGCTTGGCTGCGCCCGCCGTTTTTTTGCAGCGCGCGCGTTCCTCTTCACTCGCATAGACGATCACCGTTTCGGCGACCGAGACGAGCGAGGCGGGTACCATGTCCGCGATGTTGCCGTTGGAAATCAAAAAACAGGGGGCTTCGCCGAAGTAGACGTCGCCGACGGCGCCCAACTCTTTTCCTTCGGCCGAATAGACGCGCTTGCCGATGGGGGAACCGATCCCCGCGGGCGATGCGAGCCGCGCCCTGCCCGCGATGACGGCGTCTGAAACGGACTTTATCGCATGCGGGGGCAGAAAGGCTTCCTCTTCCTCGGCATCCGCGATCACGATGCACGAGAGCTTTTTGAAGTCGCGGGAGAGCCGTACGTCGGTGATGTAGCCGTAGGCTTCCCCGCCCGGTGAAAGAACGGGCTTTCCGATGAGCGTTGAAATCTGCATATGATACCTCTTATCCTATGGTATTCCCGCATGCGGGTGCGATGCGGATTGCCTTTTGCAAAAATTTGGGAGATTTTGTCAAAACGTTTTGACGGAAATTTTTGGGCATCGCTTGTCAATTTGCCGCGGTTGTGATAAAATAATCGGGAGTGTATGCACTCACGGAGGAAATTATGCTGTCGATCGTAAAGACCCTCGCCGCAGAACTCGGCCGCAGCGAGGAACATGTGGGAAACGTCGTAAAACTGCTCGACGAAGGCAACACCGTACCCTTCATCGCGCGTTACAGAAAGGAAATGCACGGGACGATGGACGACCAGACCATCCGCACCCTTGCCGACCGCCTCGGCTATCTGCGCAACCTTGAAACCCGCAAGGAAGAAGTGAAAAATTCCATCGAGGCGCAGGGCAAGCTCACCCCCGAACTTTCCGAGGCCATCGAAAACGCCGCAACGCTCGCCGAAGTGGAGGACTTATACCGCCCCTACAAGCAGAAGCGGAGGACCCGCGCCACCGTCGCAAAGGAGAAGGGTCTCGAACCGCTCGCACAGCTCCTCTATGCGCAGGAACGCGATTGCCCCGTTCCCGAAGAGGAGGCCCAAAAATACATCGACCCCGAAAAGAAGGTGGAGACGGCGGCCGACGCCCTCGCGGGCGCGAGCGATATCATCGCCGAGTGGATCTCCGATGACGCCGCCATCCGCAAGCATTTGCGGGCGCTCTTCGTCCAATGCGCCGACGTCGTTTCCGTCGCGGCGAAGAAGGACCCGGAGGACACCGTCTACCGCAATTATTACAATTTTTCCGCCCCCGTGTGCAAAGTTCAGGGCCATCAGGTGCTTGCGTTCAACCGCGGCGAGCGCGAAGAAGTCTTAAAAGTGGGCATCTCCATGAACCGCGAAGCGGCGCTCAACGTGGTGTGCCGCTATGCGGTGAAAAGTCCCGCCTGCCGCTCCACGGCCTTTGTGCGCGCGGCGGCGGAGGATGCTTACGACCGCCTCATCTTCCCCTCGGTGGAGCGCGAGATCCGCACCATGCTCACCGATTCGGCCTCGGAGGGCGCGATCGGGCAGTTCGCCTTGAACCTGCGCCCGCTCCTCATGCAGCGGCCCGTCAAGGGCTTTGTGACGATGGGGCTGGACCCCGGCTACCGCATGGGCTGCAAGGTGGCCGTCGTGGACGGAACGGGCAAAGTTCTCGATACCGCCGTCGTCTATCCCACCTATGGCGAACGCCAGAAGCAGGAGTGCATCGTAAAACTTGCCGCGCTCATCAAAAAACACGCCGTGCGCCACATCGCCATCGGCAACGGCACGGCGAGCCGCGAAACCGAGCAGATGACCGTCGAACTCATCGCTTCCCTCGGACATGGTATGGACGTTTCTTATGCGATCGTCAACGAAGCGGGGGCTTCGGTGTATTCTGCTTCCCCGCTTGCGGCCAAGGAATTTCCCGAATACGACGTCAATCTCCGCTCGGCCGTCTCCATCGCGCGCAGGCTGCAAGACCCGCTCGCCGAACTCGTGAAGATCGACCCCAAGTCCATCGGCGTGGGGCAATATCAGCACGATATGCCCGAAAAGCGGCTCTCGGAGGCGCTCGACGCCGTCGTGGAGGACTGCGTCAACGCCGTCGGCGTGGACGTGAACACGGCTTCCGCGCCCCTTCTCTCCCGCGTGGCGGGGCTGAATGCGGGCGTTGCGGCGGGCATCGTCAAATACCGCGAGGAGAACGGCATGTTCACGGCGCGCCGCCAGCTCCTCAAAGTCCCCAAGCTCGGCGAGAAGGCATTCGAGCAATGCGCGGGCTTCTTGCGCGTACCCGAAAGCAAGAACGTTCTGGATAACACCGCCGTACACCCCGAAAGTTATGCGGCGGCGGAGAAACTGCTCGCGCTGTGCGGCTACACCGAGGAGGACGTGAGAACGGGCAAACTTGCGGGCATCCGCGACCGCATCAAGGAGGAGGGCGGCGCGGCAAAAGTGGCCGAAAAGTGCGGCGTGGGCGTGCCGACGCTCAACGACGTCGCCGGCGAACTCATGAAGCCGGGGCGCGACCCCCGCGACGAACTCCCCGCGCCCGTGCTCCGCACCGACGTCCTCTCCATCAAGGACTTGAAGCCGGGGATGGAACTCAAAGGCACGGTGCGCAACGTCATCGATTTCGGCGCATTCGTGGATATCGGCGTGCATCAGGACGGGCTGGTCCACATCTCGCGCATCGCCGATAGGTATATCCGCCACCCCTCGGAGGTCGTCTCGGTGGGGGACGTGGTCACGGTATGGGTCCTCGAAGTGGACGAAAAGAAGAACCGCATCTCGCTGACGATGAAGAAGCCGAAGGCGTAACGAAGGCATAAAGACGCACCCCCCTGTCCGCGGCGGACGGGGGGATTTTTTGTGCGCGTGTCAAAATTTGTCATAAAATGTTGTTACACAAATGCGCACAACCTTGACATCTGCCGAAAAAATCAGTATAATGGGGAAAATAAGAGAAATTCCCAACGCGTTGGGACCGTCACGGGAGAAACCGATGATCAAGATCGCAATGACAGGCGCGAGCGGCAACATGGGCAGGGAGGCCCTCCGCCAAACGCTCGAACTCGATAGCGTTGCGCTGGTGCGCGTGCTTTTGACCCTCCGCAAGCGCAACGATAAACTTGCGAAGAAGATGAAAAAACAGTACGGGGCGCGCATCGAGATCGTGCGCGGCACAGTCGCCGACAGGGCGGTCTGCGACCGTCTGGTCGCGGACATGGATTACGTCGTTCACATGGCGGCGGTCATTCCGCCCGCTTCTGATGCGAGCCATGCGTGGAGCGAGGAATGCAACAGGCGGGGCGCGGTCTCCCTCATCGACGCCGTCAAGGCGGCGCATCCCCAGCCCAAATATATCCACATCTCCACCGTCGCGCTCTATGGCAACCGCAACGAAAAGCACCCCTTCGGGCGGGTGGGGGACCCCCTCGCCGTCTCGCCCTTCGACCGCTATGCCATGGACAAGCTCTACGGCGAACGGTATTGCCTCGATGCGGAACTTGAAACGTGGGCGGTCCTCAGGCAGACGGCCATGTTGCACCCCAACATGATGAAGGACAACGTCTCCGACGGCCTCATGTTCCACACCGCTCTCAACGCGCCCCTCGAATGGGTGAGCGCGCGGGACAGCGGGTATCTCATCAAGCGCATTTTGGAGCGGGACAGCGCGTGCGAGATCGGAGATTTTTGGAAGAAGATCTATAACATCGGCGCGGGGAAGAAGGGCATGGAGACGGGGTACGATACCTTCAACGACGGCTTTGCCATCATCGGCGGGTCCGCGGAGAAGTTCTTCAAGCCGCATTGGCTCGCCTCGCGCAACTTCCACGGACTGTGGTTTTACGACGGGGACGAACTCGAAAAACTCTTTCATTACCAGCGCGACGACGTCCGCGGCTATTGGCAGGAGATCGCGCGGCATCATAAAATCTATGCGCTCGGAAAACTCGTCCCCGCGCCCCTCATCGACCTGTTCCTGTTCAGGCGGCTGAGGAACCACCCCAATTCGCCCTACCGCTGGGTGAAGGACAAGGATACGGCGCGCGTCGTTGCAACATTCGGCTCGCAGGAGGCGGCGGAGAGCCTTTCCCACGATTGGAAGGACTATCAGCTCATGGCCAAGGGCGACTTCGGCGATTACGGCGCGATGCGCGATAAGAAAAACGCCGCGCTCCTCTCCCACGGGTACGACGAGACCAAACCCCTGGAAGCGCTCTCCTTGGAGGAACTTCGCTCCGCGGCCGCGTTCCGCGGCGGGGATTGCCTCGCGGAGCGCTATGACGGCGATCCCTACCGTAAGATCTCGTGGCGGTGCCACGACGGGCATTGCTTTGAAGCGGGCGTCTACACCGTCTTGAAGGGCGGGCATTGGTGTCCCGTATGCCACCAGCCCGCGCCGTGGGATTTCGACCGCATCGCAAAACACAGCCCCTTTCTCGCGCAGGTCTGGTATGATTCGCACGGCAAGGACGAAAACCGCGTCTATGACCTTGCCCCCGACGGCCGCGCGGTCATGAAGGAGACGGAATGAACATCCTTTTTTGCGTCTTTTCGGGGACGGGCAACACCCGCCGCGTCGCGGAGACGCTCGCGGCGCGCCTCGCGGAGTTCGGGCATACCTCCGACCTCCATATGATCAAAAGCGGGGTACCCATGCCCGCGGTCGGGGGCTACGATCTGCTGATCGCGGGCTATCCCGTGCATGCCTTCAATGCGCCCACGGCCGCCCTCAAATTCCTCAAACAGCTGCCGCCCTCGGCGGGTATGCCCGTCTACCTTCTGCGCACTTCCGGCGAACCCTCCAAGCTTAACGATGCTTCGGGCATCGAGCCGCGCCGCATCCTGAAAAAGAAGGGGTACGAAGTCAAGGGCGAATTTACCTATGTCATGCCGTATAATATCATCTTCCGCCATTCAGACGGCATGGTCGCGCGCATGTGGCAGGCGGCGCTTGCGCGCATCGCGCGCGACGCGCGCACGGTGGATAAGTTGGAGGGCGAACTCCGCAAAGTCGGCCCCATCCGCCGTTCGGCGGCGTTCGTTCTCAGGATCGAACATCCCGCCATGCCTCTCATCGGCAAGACCTTTCGCGTCTCCAAAAAACAATGCGTGGGTTGCGGCGCGTGCGCCGACCTCTGTCCGAGCGGGAATATCCGCATGGAGAACGGCCATCCCAAGTTCGGGATGCACTGCGTCGGCTGTATGGGGTGCGCGTTTTCCTGCCCGCAGGACGCCGTGCGCATCTCCGTTCTGAACCTTTGGCGGGTCAACGGCAAGTATGCCTTCACGGGCGAGGCCTCCACCGACGAGGAGACCTGCCGCTACCTGCACGGCATGTATAACCGCTATTTCCACGAGTCCGAAGATAAGATTTGAACGGGCAAACCCGCGAAAAACTTGACCCCATCCCGATAAAAACCCTCCCGCTTTGCCAAAAGGGGAGGGTTTTTCATGCGCTTTGGGTTAAGACCCGCGGGCGGGGCTTATGTCACGAGGAAGGTGAGCAAAAACAGCGCGCCGAGGATGACGGTGGGGATGTTGATCTTCTTTGCCTTGCCCGTACACAGCATGACGAGGATGTAGGCGAGGATGCCCACCCCGATGCCCTTAGCGATGGAGTAGCCGAGCAGCATCACCGTAAACGTCAGAAATCCCACGACGGCCTCGGCGGGGTCCGACCAATCGATCTTGACGACGGAGGACATCATGAGTACTCCGACCCAGATGAGCGCGGATGCCGTGGCGGGCGCGGGAATGAGCCGCGAGACGGGGAAGAGGAACATCGCCGCCACAAACAGCAGTCCCGTCACGAAGGAAGTAAGCCCTGTCTTGCCGCCCGCCGCAACGCCTGCGGAGGACTCCGAGAGCGTCGTGACGGTAGAAGTCCCCGCCACCGCGCCGATGCAGGTCGCAACGGCGTCGGAGAGCATCATCCTGTTCATGCGCACGGGCATGCCCCGCTCATCGAGCAGGTCCGCCTTGGCGCAGGCGGCGTAGAGCGTGCCGATGCTGTCGAACAGGCCGATCATGCACAGGGACAGCGCGGAGGTGACGAGCAAAACGGCGAGCGTCCCCGCCGTATTGCCCTCCGCCGCGAGGTAATGGGTGAAATCGAACCCGCTTTGAAAGACGGCTCCGAAGGAGTATTTTCCCCACGCCTCGAAGGCCGTGAAGGGGTTGGGGAAGGAAAAGCCCGCGTAAAATTCCCTGCACGCCGCCGAGCCGCAGGCCGCGCCGATGCCCGTGAGCGCATAGTAGAGCGCGGCAGAACCCAGGATGCCCCATAAAATGGCGCCCTTGACGTTGCGCTTGGCCATCACGGCGATGGCCACCGTTCCGAGCAGCGCAACGAGCGCGCCCGCCATGTTGAAAAAGGTATTGCTCCCCAAGGTATTGAAGGAGACGAACCCGACGAGGGTGGAGGGGTCGTCCACGATGATGCCCGCGTTCTGCATCCCGATGAAGGCGATGAAGAGGCCGATGCCGACGGCGATGGCGTGCTTCACCCCCGCGGGAATGGCCTCGAAGATCTTCTTCCGAAGGCCCGTCACCGTGAGAAGGATGAAGATGACGCCGTCGATGAAGGTAAACACGAGGCAATTCGCATAGCTGAGTCCCGTGCCGCCGAGGATGACGGTGTAGACGATGAATGCGCTCATGCCAAGCCCCGAAGCCTGCGCGAGCGGCATCTTGGCGAAAAACGCCATGAGCATGGTCCCCGCGACCGCGCCGATCGCCGTTGCGATATAGCCCGCGCCATAGGCGAGCGCGGGGTCCCCTGCGGGGATGACGTTTTCAAACATGCCCGCGTTGACCATGAGGATATAGACCATCGCCACGAACGTCGTGAGACCCGCGAGGATCTCCCGCTTGAAGCAGGACCCCGCGGCGGTGACGCCGAAAAACTTATCTACTTTGCCGAGGAAGCCCGTATGCCGCGGCGGCTCCCTTAGGGCGGTCTCGTCCCGCTCTTCCGTCTGCGCGGGACGCTGTTCTTCACGCATAAAAACCTCTCTTCCCCTGTGGGGGGACATGATTATAGCACATTTTTTGAAGATTTTCAAGGGTTCTTGACATTTTCCCGCAAAGCGGATATAATCATTTGCATGAAATACATCGAACTTACCGTCCGCACGACTTCCGAGGCGAGCGAAGTCGTCGCCGACGTCCTCTGGGGCTATACCGAGGGCGGCGTGGCCGTCTCCGATTATGCCGACGTCGTCATGCTCCAATCGGGCAGGAGCGGCGTCTATTGGGACTATCTCGACGAAGCGCTCACCGCGCCCCGCACCGACGTACTCGTGAAGGCCTTTTTGGACCCCGCGCGGGAGGGGGACATCCCCTCCGTCATGCAAGAACTCTATGCCTGCCGTGACCGCGCGCAAGGCTCGCTTGATTTCGGCACCCTCGAAGAGAGCAAAAAACTCATCGACGGCGACGATTGGCTGGAAATCTGGAAAAAGCATTTCCGCCCCATCCATATCGGGCATGTCGTCGTCGTACCCGAATGGATCGAGTACCGCAAACAGCCGGATGAAGAGATCATCCTGCTCGATTCCAACATGGCCTTCGGCACGGGCGAACACGAGACGACGGCCATGTGCGTCGGACTCATGCAGGAGTATCTCCGAGCGGGGGATACCGTGCTGGATGTGGGGTGCGGGAGCGGCATTTTGGGCATCGCGGCCGCCAAACTCGGCGCGAAACTCTGCTACCTCACGGATATCGACCCCGTGGCCGTGGCGAGCGCCAAGCACAATGCGCAAAAAAACGGTGTGGAAGAAAAGGTCGTCGTCTCCGAGACCAACCTTGTAGACGATACTTCGCTCAAAGCCCATCTCCTTCTCGCCAACATTACGGCGGAAGTCCTCGCCATGCTCGCGCCCGCCGCGTTTTCGCACCTTCACGCGGGCGGGACTGCCATCCTTTCGGGCATCATCGAGGACCGCCTTCCCGCCGTCAAGGAGGCCTTTGAGAAGGCGGGCTTCACGCTCCTCAAAGAGCGGCGCGAGGGCGCGTGGTACGCGCTCGTTTGGAGAAGTTGATATGTCTGCGCCCAAGCGGTTTTTTGTGGAAGAGATCAAGGAGGAAGTCGCGCTCACGGAGAACGAATTCCGCCATGCGAAGAATGTGCTGCGGCTTGCCTGCGGCGACGAAGTGACCCTTCTCGACGGGAGCGGCAAGGCCTATACGGCCATCGTTTCGCGCGTCGAAAAGGCGCGCATGCTTCTGCATGTTACGGGGGAACAGACGGAAAACACCGAACCCATGTCCGCGATGTGCCTCATCGTAGGGCTTTTGAAGGGGGATAAGACGGAACTCGTCGTGCAGAAGGCCGCCGAACTCGGCGCGGGCAAAGTGGTCGTCTTTTCCTCGCGTTACTCCTCGGCGTATATGAACGAAAACAAGCTCGAACGTCTCAAAAGGGTAGCGCAGGAGGCGGCCAAGCAATGCCGCCGCACCCGCGCCCCCGAAATCCTCTATCGCGATACCCTCGAAAAGGCGCTCGCCGAGGGGGATAGCTTCGATTGCAAGCTGTTCGCCTGTGAGTTTTTGAGCGAAAACGAGGGTACCATGTCCGAAGTCAAGGGTTCCTGCGCGCTCGTCGTGGGGAGCGAGGGGGGATTTTCCGAAGAGGAATTTGTCCTCGCGAAGGCGATGGGCTATCGCGGCATTACGTTGGGGAAGCGCATCCTGCGCGCCGAGACGGCGGCCATCGCCGTTCTTTCCGTCGCGGCTTACTTTTTGGGGGAACTCGGATGAAAGCGTGCGTCTTTACCCTCGGCTGCAAGCTGAACGAATCGGAGAGCGCGTCGCTCATGCGCGGCCTCGAAGAGATGGGGTACGAGGTGACCGATGCGCCCGGTGCGGCCGATCTATACCTTCTCAACACCTGCGCCGTGACCGCCGAGGCCGAGCGCAAGAGCAGGCAGGCCGTGGCGCGGATGCGCAAATTCAATCCCGCCGCGCCCGTCATCGTATTCGGCTGTGCCGCCGAGCATGACGCGGAGGCCTTTGCCGCCCGCGAGGGCGTCACGTTCGTCGCGGGCGCCATGCGCAAGGATAAGATCCTCTCCATGCTTCAAGAGCGGGGCGTCTGCATCGAGCGGGAAGAGGCCTTCTGCGAACTTCCCATGCCAAAAATGGCGCGTACGCGCGCTTTTTTGCGCGTGCAGGACGGATGCAACCGCTTTTGCTCGTATTGCCTCATCCCCTATCTGAGGGGCAGGAGCCGTTCGCGGGCGGCGGCGAGCGTACTTGCGGAGGCGCGGGCATGCACGGCGAAGGAGATCGTTTTGACGGGCGTCGACCTCTCCTCTTACCGTGACGGAGACGTCGGCCTCGACGGCCTCGTGCTTGCATTAAAAGATGTTCCCGCGCGCATCCGCTTGGGGTCGCTCGAAGTGAGCGCGGTGACGGACGCGCTGCTTTCGGCGATGCGGGCGGCAGGGACCGCGCCGCACTTCCACCTATCCTTGCAGAGCGGCTCCACGAAGGTCCTGCGCGCCATGAACAGGCATTATACGCGGGAAGAATACCTTTCGGCCTGCCGAAAAATTTACGCGGCCTTCCCCGGCGCGGCCATCACGACGGATATCATCGTGGGCTTCCCTTCCGAAACGGAGGAGGACTTCGCCGAGTCGCTCTCCATCGTGGAGGAGGCGGGGTTTTCCAAGGTCCACGCCTTCCCGTTCTCCCCGCGCAAGGGGACGAACGCGGCCCGGCTCGAAGATATCCCGCCCGCCGTCAAATCCATGCGCATGGACCGCATGCTCGAAGCCGCCGCGGCCGCCGAAAAGCGGTATATAGAGAATAATCTCGGCAAGACCTTCACGGCGCTCTTCGAGGAGGACGGCGGCTATACCGAAAACTACATCCGTGTCTACAACAAGACCGCATCGGAGGGGGGCATGTACGAGGTGCGCCTGCTCAAACGGTGTGAAGGGGGCGCGGAATGCGAACTTCTCTCCCGCGTGGAGTAAAATAAGGAGAAACCATGGAGAACTGTATTTTCTGCAAGATCGTCGCGGGGCAGCTTCCCGCATCCAAGGTCTATGAAGATGATGACATGATCGTCTTTAAGGACATCCGGCCCATCGCCAAGATCCACCTTTTGGCCGTACCCAAGCAGCATTTCAAACTGCTTTCGGAGCTGAACGAAGAGCGCAGGGCGCTCGTGGGGCGTATGCTCGAAAAGATAGCTTCGAACGCGCCCGCTTTCGGCCTCTCCGAGGGGTACCGCCTGATCATCAACCAGGGCGAGGAAGCGGGGCAAAGCGTACCCCATTTGCACATTCACATCCTCGGCGGGCAAAAACTCGGCTGGGAGTGAAAGATAGGAAATCGTTCGTATAAAACGCGGCTTTGCCGTCCATAATCCTTCCGTAATTTTCACGGGAGGATTTTTTTATGCGCCTTGCACGGATAAAAATTTGCGCCGTTCTCATCGCGTCCGCGGTTCTGTGCCTGTTTTTGTGGGCGGCGCGGACCGCCCCCGTATTCGAAGGCGGCCTCTCCTATGAACTCTACACGGGGACGTCGTCCGCCGAGATCGTCTCCACAAACTGCCCCGCGCTTGCCAAGCTGTTCCGCGCGGACATCCGCGGCGAAAGCGTGCGCTACGCGGGCGACCGTCTGCACGACCTCATGGAGCGGTTTTCCCCCGAAATTTGTTTTACCGAGGAGGCCGCGGGCGTGACCAATTATTATTGCTACACGCCCTCTCTCGGACATGGTATAGCCCTGCGCGGTCACACTGTCAACCTGCACATTGCGGTGGGCGAGGGATACACCGCGGCGGGTACGCCGCTGATCTTCGGCGGGTACTGATTCACGAAATTTGTTTGGCTGTAACCGTGCCTCCCCCCTTTTACCAGAGGGGTGGAACGGTGCAATTCTCATTCAACAGCCCTGTGGGCTGTGAATGGCACCGTGACAGGAGGCGTGGCCTTGCCGACGGGGTTTCGGCGGTCCCTGCCGCCGAAACAGGGTAGGGTAGGGGGTGTACATCAACTTGCTCCAAACAAATTTCCGTGAGAGAAATGTACTTTTGCGCCTTAACCCGCTTATCCTCTCATTCGTTTCAACGGACAACAAGCGCTTGACGCGCAAATTGAGGGCGAAAACCAAAATGCGATTTTGGTTATTCGCAGAAAATAGGAATGGGTTTACGGCGTCATTTCGCCCGCGCGAGGCTTCAATTGTAATCTAAGCGCGTCACGAGCCGCAGGCGAAGTAGGAGCAACGCGACGAAGTAGCCGAGCGTCATTCTGAGCCGAAACGGTTTGACTTTCAGCGAATTGCTCATCCGCGAAGAATCTTATTGCGACCAAGTATTGTGTAAAACGAGCATCGGACTTCGTACATCGGGATGTTTCGCTTACGCTCAACATGACGAGGGGGCATCGTCTGCGGCGCGGGCGCAAGAAAATTTTTGCGGGCATGTATAAACCGTGCGGAGGCGGTCAATCATCTACATACAAAATTCGGAGGCATGTCATGGAAGAAAAAACAAAAAGCAAAAAGAGAGTGATCTACTATGCGGTCCTCGCGGCCTGCGCATTGCTGCTGATCACGGGCATCGTGCTGACGGTGTATTTCGTCACGCAGAGGAGCGAACCCATCGCGGATGATCCGCCCGTCGTGGAACCGGGCGGCGAGACCCCCGGCGGCGAAACGCCCCCCGCGGACGACCCGAATACGCCTTCGGGCGGCGAAGATGCGGTCAAGTTTGTCGCGCCGATCGACTATGAGGAGTACTCCGTCGTGTACGCGGACATCTATCACAACGAGACGACGGGGTGGTGGTACCGCCATAACGCCATCGACTTCGACGCCGCGGCGGGGACCGAAGTAAGGTGCATGGCGGATGGCACCGTCGAATCGGTGAGCATCAGCAAGGAACTCGGCAACCTCATCGTCATCGACCACGGCGACGGCCTGAAAACCTTCTACCGCTTTGTGGAACCTACCGAAGGGCTTGCCGCAGGGCAGAAGGTGACGAAGGGCCAGAAGATCGGCGAAGTTGCCGCCGCGTACGGAAGCGAGGCGTGCGGCGGCGAGCATCTGCACCTCGAAATCACGCTGGGCGGCGACTATGTCGACCCCTCGGATTATTTGGAACCCGTCTTGGAAGAGAAGTGATCTTCCGCAAGGCGGCCGCAAGGTTTGCGGCCGCCTTGCTTTTTGTCCGCCGTAAGACGTGCAAAGAAATACAAGCATAATGCGCGGGGCCGCGTCATACACATAATCCGATGATGAGGAGGTCCCGTATGAAAAAAATCGTCTGTCTCGCGCTCACGGGGGCGCTGCTTCTGCCCGCCTTCGGGCTTGCCGCCTGCAACCGGCATTCCTGCGCCCGCAGCCACTATACCATCACGGGGGAATATTTCCCCGATACGCGCACGCTTTCGGCCGAGATGACCGTCGAGATGCCAAACGTGTCCGAAGTGAGCCTCGGCGAACTCAAATTCCAGCTCTGGCCCAACGCCTACCGCGAGGGCGCAAAGTTTACGCCCGTCTCCGAACGCTTTGCATCTCTCGCCTACTATGCGGGCAAGAATTACGGCGAGATCGAGATCAAGGGCGTCGGCGGCGCGGAGAGCTTCTGCGTGGAGGGCGAGGACGAAAACATCCTCTCGCTGAAACTCGCTTCCCCGCTTGCGCCGGGGGATTGCGCCACGGTCACCGTAAAATTCGAAACCGAGATCGCGAAGATCAACCACCGCCTCGGCGTCACGGCGGATGCGGTCAATCTCGCGAATTTCTATCCCATCCTTTGCGACCTTGAAAAGGACGGCTTCCGCGAATACGTCTATGCGTCGAGCGGCGACCCCTTCGTGAGCCTGCCCGCCGATTACGACGTCACGCTCACTATCCCCGAAACGTATGTGGCGGCCACGGGGTTTGCGGCCGAACAGCTCGCCGATGCCAATGCCGATGACGGAAAACAGGCATACCATGTCCGCGCCGAGGGGGTCAGAGACGTCGCCTTCATCCTCAGCAGCGGGTATGAAATCGCCACCGAAAAGGTGGGGGACGTCGAGGTCGCGTACTATCATTACAA
The DNA here is from genome assembly GCA_947626575.1 of uncultured Clostridia bacterium. Classification (GTDB taxonomy): domain Bacteria; phylum Bacillota; class Clostridia; order Christensenellales; family Borkfalkiaceae; genus Gallimonas. The sequence continues at coordinate 46,058 of CANQSR010000014.1, forward strand.
GGACCAAGATCCCGCCGCGACGCTCCAAGCGGCGGCGGAGAGTTTGGCGTATTTCAGCGAGCAGTTCGGGCAGTATCCCTATCCGCGCTATGCGGTCGCCGAGACGGACCTTGCCTATGGGGGGATGGAATATCCCGCGCTGTCCTTCATTGCAACGGAGGCGGCGGGGGGCGACCGCGTGCAGGCCGTCGTCCACGAGACGGCCCACCAATGGTGGTATGCGATGGTCGGGAGCAACCAATTCGACGATGCGTGGCAGGATGAGGGGCTGGCGGAGTATTCCACGGCGATCTTCCTCGAAGCGCATCCCGATTACGGCGTCACATACGGCGATTTCATCCAAGCGTCGGAGCAGTCGTACCGCGCCTTTTTCTCGGTCTATTCGCAGGTCCACGGCGAGGCGAACACGGTGATGCACAGGCCGCTGACCTCGTTTTCGGGCGACTATGAATACAGAAATATTGCGTACGATAAGGGGGTCATCCTGTTCGACCGCATCCGCGACGTGGCGGGGAGCAAGAAGCTGATGAGCGCATTGAAGCGGTATGCGGACACATGCAGTTGGAGCATTGCGGCGCCGGAGGACCTCATCAACTGTTTTACGAAGTCGGGTGCGAACGTCTCCGCGCTGTTCGATTCCTTCCTCGAAGGCAAATGCGTGATCTGACCTCTTCGCCTCTCTCGTCGCCCCTTTGAGGGGAGATGTCACGAGTTTACGAGTGACAGAGGGGTTTTGAAGGCTTCCCCCTTTGGGGGGAAGCTGTCACCAAAGGTGACTGATGAGGGGCGTTATTTCTTGTCCCCATCTTCCACGTCATTCCGAACGCATGTGAGGAATCTCGTTCCGCTGTCAAGCGGCCGAGCCTGAGGTCTCGTCGCCCCTTTTAGGGGAGATGTCACGAGCTTGCGAGTGACAGAGGGGTTTTTGAAGGGGAGGCTCCGCCCGCAGGGCGGTGGTGGGGGGGGGACCCCCACGTCATTCTGAGCCGTAACGGTTTGTCTTTCAACGAACTGCTCATCCGCGAAGAATCCTATTGCGACTAAGCTCAGTGTAAGCGGACTTCGTAATTCGGGATCCTTCGCTTCGCTACTTCGCCTTCGGCTCGTGACGGCCTTCGATAATAAACAGAAGCATCGGCCGCTCAGGATGACGCCGTTTTCCTTTCCGAAAACAATTGCAATTTTCTTCCGCAAGGGGTATAATGGGCATGAATAAAGCGAGGAGGCTTGGTCATGCCCATTCTTTCCTATCAATGTACGCAGTGCGGATTTGAATTTGAAGAACTCGTCAAGAGACACGATGAAGGGGTACCATGTCCGAAGTGCGGGGCCGCTTCCGTGCGGAAATGGTCGGGCGAGATGTACTCTTCCACGGGCAAGCCGCCCAAAAAATGCAACGGCAAATGTTCGGAGTGCAGCGGCTGCCATTGAATAAAACCGCCCCCGCATGCTACATGCCTGCGGGGGCTTATAGTTAGGCTTATAATCAGTTGTCTGTTTTTTCGAGATACCAATCTCTGTTTGAGTATTGTTTCAAATAATTCGCCGCGTCGGCGTGATCCGAAAGCTGTGATTGCGTGAAATGGATGTCCTCGCCTCCGGCCGTCTCGCGTGAGACTTTCCAATTTCCGCCTCCCGTAAAGGTCGCGGAAGTGAGAGGACAATTTGCCAGCGCGCCCCGTTTGATACAGTTCAGCGCGCGGGGAAGAACGATTTCCGCGAGAGAAGTGCAGCCCGCAAAGGTATCGACTTGCAGCCAATCGACTTTTTCGGGGATCTCGATTTTCGTAAGTGCGGTACACCCCATGAAAGCTTCCAACTTGATCTCTTCCAATTGCGAGGGGAGAAGAATGTGTTCGAGCGCGGTGCAGTTTTCGAAGGCATTCATGCCGATCACCGTCACGCTTTCGGCGAGCGTTACGTCCGTAAGGGAAGCGCACCCGAAGAAGCACATGGTGGGGATCTCTTGCAATCCCGCCTCTATCGTGACGGCTTCGAGTCCGCTCTCCTTAAACGCCGCGTTGTCGATATAGGTTACTTCCGAGGGGATCGTGATGCTTTTAAGTCCTTTCCTTCCTGAGAACGCCCTGCCGTAAATATCCGTCACGGTTCCGTCGCTTGGAATGACGCTTGCGGCGCTCCCCCAAAGCAAGGCATGATCTTCCTTGCGGATGAGGTTGTTTCCCGCGCCGGAATAGACGGCGTTTTCTTCGTCCACTTCGATCGTTTCGAGGTCGCAACCGTCGAAAACATTCATGTCGATGAAACTGCATGCCGCGGGAATGCGGACGGACTTTAATCCCGTATCCTCAAAACATCTCCAACCGATAGACTGCACGCTATCGGGAAGTACGGCGGTTTTGAGATTCTCACAGCAGTAGAACGCAAAATCCCCGATCGAAGTTACGCTGCTCCCGAAAGCCGCGCGTTCGAGTGAGCCGCATTGCGTGAACGCATTCTCCGGAATGATTTTTACGTTTTCACCGAATGTCACGCTTCGTAAATTTGTACAGTTCTCAAAAACAGGATCCCAGCTATCCCCCGCTTCGGTGCAATTTTCCGCATTCCAGATGACGCTCGTAAGCCCTGTGCAATCTTTGAATGCGGAACAACCGATTGCGTTCACCGTCTCCGGGATCCACGCGAGTTTGATTTTTTCTGACGCACCGTCCGTTCCCGTTTTGGCAAAAGCACCTTCGCCGATTTCCTTGACAGGCTGGTCGTTATGGGTCGAAGGGATGACGAGCGTGGCGGTGTCGGCGGTACCCATGCCCGTGACGATGTATCCCGATCCGTCCTTGGTCGGTTCATAGGCGAGTCCCTGCGTGTCTTGCAGAGTATAGCCGCATACCGTACAGCTTTTTCCGTCGAACGTATGCTCCGCCGTGTCTTTTTTTGTTTGGCAGACGGAGCATTCTTTATAATGTTCTGTGTCGTCGGAAACCCAATCTCCGAATTGATGCCCCGCCGCATGTGCCGTAGTCTCGTCTTTCCCGATTTCCTGTTTTCCGTCCGCGTCGGAAAAGTACTTTCCGCAGACGTTACACTCCCAATAATCGATCGTGCCGTCGTCGGTGCAGGTTGCGTCGCTTCCGGTGTGCTTTTTGAGGTCGTGTTTTCCTGTTGCGGGGATAATTTGCGTGTCTTTTTCCCCGCAGGCGCATTCACGTTCTTTTTCACCCGCCTCCGAACAGGTGGGTGCTTTCGTTTCCGACCATTCCGACCATACATGCGTATGTTCGGGTTCGGGCGATGGCGCAGTGGGGGCGCACCCATATAGGAAAGCCGCGCCCAACGCAAGGAAGCATGCAATTTGCTTGATTTTTTTCATAAAGTGGCTCCTTTGAAGTATTTTCTACAATTTTATCACAAAATGACACATATGTCAATATCTCATTTTGAGATATTCTAAAATTATTTTCATGGAGCTACAATTGAAAGCCATTCGCCGTGAACGCGGAAAAACGCAGATGCAGGTTGCGGATTTTTTGCATATCAAACAGAATGCTTATTCACAATATGAAACGGGACGGCGCGAGATCCCGCTGATGCTCTTAGCGCGGCTATCGGAGTATTACGAGGTCTCCGTAGATTTTTTGCTCGGTCTCACGGATTACGAGGATCCCTATCCGAGGAAGAAATGAACGAAGCTGCCCCGCTTTTCGGTTCGCGGCATAGGCCGTATGGGCTCCCGTCCCCACATCTTGTGCCTTGGTGCGCGGGCGCGTAATATATATAGGAATAGGGAAATTTTTCAGAAATTTCCGAAAAAAATCCGAGAAAATCTTCCGAAATTGCTTGACGAATACCTTTGCAAGTGTTATCATATGTAAGCTGTCCCGCGAGACAGACCGTTTCGCGCGTTCAGTATCTGCTGTTTGCAGATCCCCGCAGATTGACAACTGCATAGCAAGTACGAAGTAATCGAAGGATGTCCGAGAGGACAAACGGAGATGAAACGAGACGTAAGGCAATCAGAATTCTTAGAATTACGGTTCTTTGGAGCCGTAAGACGAAAATTCAAGGTTAATACGAATTTGCAAGGTAGACGAAAGCGTCGAATTTTGTGAAGAGA
>CANQSR010000015.1 GCA_947626575.1 uncultured Clostridia bacterium
AGCGGCCTCTTCACCGTGGGCATGGAGAGCAATTTCTCAGGGCAATACCTCTATGAGGGGTCCGATCCAAGCGATAGCTACTACTCAGCCACCAAGGAATGGCAGCATTCGGGCGGGACGTCCTTTGCCGCAGTTCTGCGCCTCGAAGGCGACGTGCGGCTGTACGATTGGAAGGATTTCTCGCTCGTGGACGCCTCCACGCTCATTGAGGCGACGGCGAACGTCGGCATACCGGGATCCGGGAGCGGCCTCTCCGAGGGACTCAAACTCAACCTCAAAGCCATGCTCGAACTCGTCATAAACAAGACGCCCGCTTATAAAGGCGTCATCCAATCCATTGACGGCAAGGACTATGTCCACGGCGGCATTGCGCTCTATGGCGGTGGCAGGAATTATTCCGCGGTGGACCTCTCCAAGCTCGGCAAGAAATCTTCGGCGACGGATACGGCGCTCAACGATTTCATGTATATCGGCGTCAACATCGGCGTCCTCAAAGGCGGGCAGGGCGTTCTGGATACGCAGGGCACCATCCTGCCCAAGGCCGCGGGAGGCCACGACTTCAATTTCTACATGTACGGCTCCAATAGCGCCAATAACTATCTCGCACAGCTCAACGATGAGCAGAAGGGCCTCAAATATTCCGGCGTCTCCAAACTCCCTGCGTTCTGAGTAAAGCCCGAAAGAGCCGCGGAAATTATGCCGCAAAATGCTTGCGTTTTCCGTCTGGGCGCGGTATAATGGAGAAAACTTGATAGAAAAGGCGCTTACAAAGGACGCGTCCTCTTCGGTTTGCCGTATCCAGAGAGTTCCCGTAAGGTGAGAGGGGAATTGCGGTGCGGAGAGGGTATCACCTTTCAGCCTGCGGGGAGAAATAACAGTAACTCCGCACGGCCTCGCGGACCGTGATCCCCGCGGCAAATGATAGTTTGTTTTGGTGGTTGATATGCCTTCGCGTATTCCAAAACGCGGAGGCAAAAATTTTGTTCACACGTTTTGTTGCAAGCAACAAAACGTCGTGAGACGAATGTACTTTTGGTTTTTACGGGCTTGGTCCCGAAGAGATGTTCTCGCGGACAAGAAGCGCTTGACGCGCAAATTGAGGGCGAAAACCAAAATTGTGATTTTGGTTATTCGCAGTCATTTGAGAATGGGTTGCGCAAAGCCTTCCCCTTGGGAGGAGAAGGTGGCACGGCGTAGCGAGTGACGGATGGGGGCCTTCTATGAAAAGTGAAAATCCCCCCACCACCGCCCTACGGGCGGAGCCTCCCCCCAAGGGGGTCGGCCTTTCACCCCACACCCTACCCCTCTCCCATGGAGAGGGTGAGCGCGAAGCAAGGGGGCTACGGCGTTCCCCGCGGCGGCTTCAAGCGACGGAAGCGGAAAATAAATGCCTCAGACAGAAAAGGAGCATACCATGTACAAGAAAGTAGACACATCTCTCAACTTTGTTGAGCGGGAGAAGGAGATCGTGGAGTTCTGGAAAGAGAACCGCGTCTTTGAAAATTCCATCGAGAAAAACGAGGGCGGGAAGGAGTTTTCCTTCTTCGACGGCCCCCCCACGGCGAACGGCAGGCCGCACATCGGCCACGTCCTCACGCGCGTCATGAAGGACCTCATCCCGCGCTATCACACCATGAAGGGCGAGCATGTCCTCCGCAAGGCGGGGTGGGATACGCACGGCCTCCCCGTCGAACTCGAAGTGGAAAAATCCCTCGGCATGGACGGCAAACAAGATATTGAAAAGTACGGGATCGAACCCTTCATCAAGAAGTGCAAAGAGTCCGTCTGGAAGTATCAGAGCGAGTGGGAGAAAATGTCCGATGCCGTCGGTTATTGGGTGGACATGGAGCATCCCTACGTCACCTATCACGACGATTATATCGAATCGGAGTGGTGGGCGCTCAAAGAGATCCATAAAAAAGGGCTTTTATACAAGGGGCATAAAATCGTTCCGTATTGCCCGCGTTGCGGCACGGCCATCTCCTCGCACGAGGTGGCGCAGGGCTATAAGACCGTAAAGGAGACCTCCGCCGTCGTCCGCTTCAAGGTGGCGGGCAGGGAGAATACCTACATCCTCGCGTGGACGACCACGCCGTGGACGCTCCCCTCCAATGTTGCGCTCTGCATGAATCCCGCCGAGGATTACATCGAACTCGTCAGCGAGGATACGCACTACATCCTCGCCGAAGCGCTCGCCCCTAAATTCTTTGAAAACTACCAAATCGTGGACCGCAGAAAGGGTAAAGATTACGAGGGGACGAAATACGAACCGCTGCTCCCGTGGGCAAAGGGGGACCTCGAAGCGGCCAAAAATACGTACACCCGCGTCTATGAAGTGGTCTGCGACGGGTACGTCACGCTCGCGGACGGCACGGGCGTCGTCCACATCGCGCCCGCGTTCGGGCAGGACGACTACAACGTGGGGCGGAATTACGGCTTGCCCGTCATTTCGCTCGTCAACGAGCAGGGCAAATTCGACGGCCGCTGCCCCGCGGTCGAGGGCTTGTTTATCAAGCAGGCCGATAAGGTCATCTTAAAACTGCTCAAAGAGGAGGGGAAACTCTTTAAGGCGTTGCCCTTCGAACACGATTACCCGCACTGCTGGCGGTGCGATACGCCGCTCATGTACTATGCGCGTTCGAGCTGGTTCATCCGCACCACGGCCGTCAAGGAGCAGCTCATCGCGAACAACCGCTCGGTCAATTGGATGCCCGCGAGCATCAAAGAGGGGCGCATGGGGAACTTCCTCGAAAACGTCGTCGATTGGGGCCTCTCCCGCGACCGCTATTGGGGGACGCCTCTCCCCGTGTGGGTATGCGGGGATTGCGGCGGGGTCGAAGTCATCGGCTCGCGCAAGGAACTTGCCGAAAAGACGGGCGCGCCCGAAACCATCGAACTGCACCGCCCGTACCTCGACCGGCTCGTGTGCAAGTGTCCGTCCTGCGGCGGCAAGATGAAGCGGACGCCCGAAGTCATCGACTGTTGGTTCGATTCGGGTTCGATGCCCTTCGCGCAGTATCACTATCCCTTCGAGAACAAGGCGTTCTTCGACGAGACCTTCCCCGCCGACTTCATCTGCGAGGCCGTTGACCAGACGCGCGGTTGGTTCTATGTCCTGCTCGTCATCTCCACCATCCTGTTCGGGCGCGCGCCCTTCCGCAACTGCATCGTCCTCGGCCACGTCAACGACAAGGACGGGATCAAGATGAGCAAGCATAAGGGCAACGTCGTGGACCCGTTCACCGTACTCGGAAAGCAGGGCGCGGACGCCGTAAGGTGGTATTTCTATACCAACAGCGCGCCGTGGATCCCTTCCCGCTTCTATGCGGAGGCCGTCTCCGAGAGCCAGCGGAAGTTTCAGGGGACGCTCTGGAACACCTATGCCTTCTTCACGCTCTATGCCGATATCGACGGCTATGACCCCTCGAAGTACGATTTGAAGAAGTGCAAGCTGACGCTCATGGATAAGTGGGTACTCTCCAAGCTCAATTCGCTCGTGAAGAAGGTGGATGAGGGACTTGCGGACTATGAGATCACCGAGAGCGCGCGCGCCATACAGGACTTCTCGGACGAACTCTCCAATTGGTATGTCCGCCGCGGGCGCGACCGCTATTGGGGACCCGAAATGACGGAGGACAAGGCGGCCGCATATACCACGCTCTACCATGTCCTCGTCACGCTCTCCAAACTTTTGGCGCCCTTCACGCCCTTCATGTCCGAGATGATGTATCAGAACCTCGTGCCGCAGTTTTACCCGTCCGCACCCCGCTCCGTGCATCTTTGCGGCTACCCTGTTGCGGACATGGTATGGGTGGATGCGGTCCTCGAAGAGGAAATGGAGAACGTTCTTCAAGTGGTGGAACTCGGCCGCAGCGCGCGCAACGGCGGAGGGATCAAGAACAGACAGCCGCTTTCGGGCATGATCGTGGCGTCCGAAAGGGAGATCCGTCTCGACGGCGGCCTCGAAGAAGTCGTGCTGGACGAACTCAACGTCAAGAAGCTCACGCACGTCAAGGGCGGGGATTCGCTCGTCACGTACACCTTGAAGCCGCAACTTCGCACGCTCGGCCCCAAGTATGGCAAAAAACTCAAAGATATCACGAAATTTTTGGCGGAATGCGACGCCCGCGCCGTCGTGGAGGCGGTGAAAAACGGCGGAAGTTATACCGTCGATTTAGGCGGCGAAGTCGTTCTTACCGAGGAGGACTTGCAGATCTTCACCTCATCGGCGGAGGGCTATGCGGCCGCGCAGGGCTATGGGATCACCGTCGCTTTGGATACCCGCCTTTCCGAAGAATTGCTCTTGGAGGGCGCGGAACGCGAACTCGTCTCCAAGATCCAGACCATGCGCAAAGAGGCGGGTTTTGAAGTCACAGACCGCATTGCCATATACCATGTCTCGGAGGGACGCGCAAAAACCGTGCTTGTTTCGGGAAAATTTGCAAAGGACGTCCTCGCCGCAGAGGTGCAAGAGGGGACGCACGAGGGTTTCACCAAGACGCTGGATATCAACGGCGACCGCGCGACAGTGACCGTCGTCAAGCTTTCGTAATATCCGGGCATTATACGGCCGATAAATAGATATAATTGTATTAACAAAATTAACATAATTCACAATCATACCGTTCTGCGGGGGCGAAAGCTCCCGCCTTATTTTTTGAAAAATTTCAAATTGGTGAACGGTTACCTGTCCGCAATGTGATAGATAGGTGAAATTTGTGAAAATATGATGAAATAGCACCGAAAAATATTGACAAATTCTGTGATGTATGATAAGTTATGGGCAAACAGGGGAACGTTCACCCAAAGGAAGGCGTATCCCAAAAAATCCATTTTTAGGAGGAAAGTTATGAAGAAGACCTATTTGCTTCCGGTGGCGTTGAGTTTTGTACTCGCATTCTCCACGCTGGCGGCTTGCAACCAACCCGGCGAGGACCCCACGGAAAAGAAAGACGCCTTTACGTGGACGGGACTTACCAACGAGACGATCGCCGTCGGCGACGAGTTCGATCTGCTCAGCGGCGTTTCCGTCAAGGATGCCGAGGGCAACGATATCACTTCGAGCGTCTATGTACTCACCTATGAGGACAACGAAGAGGAACTCACCAAACTCGGCGTGTATGAGGACTACGAGGACTTCAACTATAATTTCACGGGCGCTTATACCGTGTATTATGGGGCGAAATCGGGCGAGAAAGAGGAATTCAAGCCCCGCGAGATCACCGTCGAACAGCAGCACAACGTTGCCAACGGCGACTTCGCCGAAACGAACAATGCAGGCTTCTATGGCTGGACGCTCGACCTTCCCGGCTCCTCCGCTACCTTGGAGAAAGTGACCGAGAACGGCAAGACAAAACCTAAGTTCACCGTTTCCAACTGCGGCAACAGCTGGTGGGGATTGCAGTACATTTCCACCTGCAACCTCAAACAGGGCGAGACCTATAAGGTCACCGTCCGCGCGAAGTCCACGAGCGGCAAGTCCTTTGCCTTCGGCTTCGAGGATGTGGCGAACAACTATGCGATGTTGCAGGGTCTCACGCCCCACACGGCAGGCGCAGAGTATAAGGATTATGTGAGTTACTACACCGCAAATAAGGACTACGTCGGCGTCAAGGCCGTTCTCTATCTCGGATACATTCTCGAAGAGAACTCCACGGCAGGACACGACATCACGATCGACAGCATCAAGATCGAGAAGATCGAGAGATGCCCCAATGTGACGTTCGAAGGCCTCGATGCCCTGACCCTCAACGGCGGGTCCGATGAATTGAAGGCGTTTATCGCAAATCCGCGGGGGGGGGTAACAGCTTCTGACGGCGAGACCGACCTCACGGACAAGATCAAAGTTGAGGGCGAACTTCCCCTCAATCCCATGGAAGATAACAACGTCACGCTTGCCTACGTCGTCGAGAACGAAAACGGCCCCACCGCGATCGGTTACCGCAATGTTTCCGTCAAAGTCGTAAAGGAAAATCCTTATGACATCAAGAACGCCGACTTCAAGGAAGATATCAGCTTCTGGACGCCCGATATCAATGCACAGAGCCCCGGTGCCGACGGCGCGAAGATCGAGTGGGAAGCAAACGGCGAGGACGACGGCGCCATGAAGATCTCGATCACCGATCCCGGTTCGGGCGATTGGTGGCGCATCCAATCCTATCAGGAAGTCACCGTTGAGAAGGGTGTGCATTATGTTGCGAAGATCCGTGCGAAGGCAGACCGCAACAGACAGCTCCAACTCGAAATCGGTACCCCTCAGGCGCAGTTTGACCTGACGACCGAGTATCAGGAATTCACGGTTTACTATATCGCTCCCAGCTCCGCGAAAGTCCGCTTCAATATCCAGGTGGGCGGCGGCGGTTCCGCGAACAACGGCAGTATCATTTGGGTCGACTCCGTAAGCCTTACGCTTGACGAGGACCAGACGACGTACGAAGCATGGCAGATGGTCAATCCCGAATTCGAGTTCGGTATGAAGAATTGGGGCTTCGAAGGCACGCAATTCACCGAAAGCGCGGATGGCGACGACGCTTACGTGCAGGCGACGTTGGATACGAACGCAGGGACCGAGGGTTGGAGGATCCAGCTCCGCCAGGACGGCAAGACCTTTATTAAGGGCCATACGTATAAGATCATCGTTCGTGCAAAATGCTCCGTTGCGCGCCAGATCACGGTTGAGGTGACGGGAGACGTCGGCAAGAGCACGACATTCAACCTGACGACAGAAGTGCAGACGTTCGAGTTTGAGTTTACGCCCGACAAAGAAGACCATGCGGATGAGTTTACCGGTACGCGCGTCGGTATGTTGCTCGGCGGAGCCGACGTAACGGGGCAGGTCGTCACGGTCTATCAGTTCGAAATCGTCGAAGTTACCGAATAAGGAAATGCGGAAATGAAAAAACTTCCCGTTCTACTTTTGGCAGCCGCGCTTGTGCTACCCGTGCTGGGGGGTTGCGGGGAACCGTCAACCCCTCCTGCACCGGAGCAACCTTCGGGATACGCCAATCCCGTCTATGAACCCGTGTTTGCCGACCCCTGCGTGATCGCCTATGAGGGCAAGTACTATGCGTACGCCACCGAGGATTACGGCGAATGGAAACCGAGCGACGACCCGCTTGAAAACGTCTCGGATAAAAAGATCGTTCCCATTCTCGAATCCGAAGACCTGGTGCATTGGTACTTCAAAAAAGCGGCGTTTACCGACCTCAAAAAGCCGACGTGGGGGACGATCGGGGCAAACTTGTGGGCGCCCGACGTCGTGCGGATAGGGGATACCTTCGTCATGTATTATGCGCTCTCCGTTTGGGGAGATCCCGATCCGGGCATCGGCGTTGCCACGGCTTCCCATCCGCTCGGCCCGTGGACGGACCACGGCAAACTTTTCACTTCCCTCGAAATCGGGGTGAACAACTCCATCGACCCCTGCGTATTCCAGGGGGACGACGGAAAAGTCTACATGATCTGGGGGAGCTTCCGCGGGCTTTACGGCGTGGAACTCACCGCCGACGGGCTTGCCCTCAAAGACGGATTGGATGCGGCCAAGAATGCCAAGACCCGCGTCGCGGGGCTGGATACTTCCATCGCTTTCAATATCGGCACCTATGAGGCGCCCTATGTGATCAAAAAGGACGGCTACTACTACCTGTTCGTTTCCAGCGGCAGTTGCTGCGATGGGCTTCGCTCCACCTACCATGTCCGCGTTGCGCGCTCGAAAAACCCCTTGGGACCGTACGTCGGTTCGGACGGAAGGGATATGCTCGATACGGGCCGCGGGGATATCGTGGTGCAGGGCGGAAACGCATTCGTGGGCGTAGGGCATAACGCCGTCTTACAGGATGCCAACGGGGATTATTATCTGCTCTATCACGGGTTCGATACGTCGAAGGACGGCATGTACGGCAATTCCAACCGCCGCAACCTCCTTCTCGATAAGCTCGAATGGAAAAACGGCTTCCCTTACGTCGAGGGGTTGACGCCGACCAAAGAGGAGCAGCCCCTTCCCGCAGTATAAATGCAGGCGGTAACAAAATTTTCAGGAGAATGATATGAACAAGAAAAGATTTTGGCTGAGTGTTGCAGCCGTCGGTATGGCGATCGCCATGTCCTTCTCTCTCGCGGCTTGCGGCGGGGGCGGAGAAACGCCTGAGGACACGAACCCCACCGGGGCCGTCTCCCTCAAACTCTGGACGCCCGTCACGGGCGCCGACCTCACCGTGTTCAACCGCATGATCACGCGGTTCAACCAGGCGCACGAAGGGGAGATCCACGTCGATCATCAGTCCAACGTCCGCGATACCCACTATAACAACCTCAAAAACAACATTCCCAACAATGGTCCCGATATCGCGATCATTCACAGCCAGCTCGTGAAAAATTACGCCGAGAACGAATATATCGTGCCGATCGACGATTCCTTCTTCACGAAGGAGACGATAAACCCCGACGATTATCAGCAGAACGTCATGTCCACCCTCAAAACGGCGGACGGCGTACTCGGCTTCCCGCTCGATGTCCACCCGATCGTGCTTTACTACAACAAGAGCATCGTCGGCGACAACCCCCTGCCCACGAACTTCACCGAACTCATGACGCTCGCCAAAAAGCTCACGGATAGCTCGAAGGGCATTTGGGGACTTCCCATCTCCACGATGTGGCCCACCGAATTCACCTATACCACCGCGCTCTATCAGGAGGGCGGCGAGGAGATCGATACCGCAACGAGTATGCCGAAGTTCAACTCTACGGCGGGCGCGGCGGCGGCAGAACATCTCCGCGACATCATCTACAAGTATGGCGTTTCCCCCCAAAACCTCGGCACGGACTCCGACTTGCAGCTGTTCACGACGGGCAAGGCGGCCTTCCACATCCAGGGCTGCTGGCAACTCACGAGCCTCATGGGGATCTTTGAGGACGACCTCGGCGTTATGAGCCTCTCCGGGCTGCTCACCGATAAGACGGATGCCACAAGCAAAAATGTCATGGCGCGTTCGCACGTATTCTGCGTCGCCAAGACCAAGCGCGCGCTCAGCCAGCGCAAGAAGGAAGCGATCGTCACCTTCATCAAGTGGATGGGCGAGAACTCCGCCGAGTGGTCGTCCGCAGGGCAGATCCCCGCGTTCAACGCCGCCCGCGAGAGCGATACCTTCAAGAATGCGCCCTATGTGAGTTCTTACGGCGATCCCGCGAACTTCCGCACCGCCGCTTCCGCGACCTACTTCGAATCGGGCTTCGAGACGGTATTCCAATATGTCACGACCATCATGAAGAGCGCGGATTCGGATATCGCGGCCGAGCTTCAAAAGGCCGAAGAAGAGGCGAAGAGAGCCGTCAACACCGAAATGAACGGTTGATCGCGTTGCGAAAGGAGAAAAGCAATGGAATCTTCCGAAAAACCCGCGCTGCATAAGCTGACGGTATTCAGAAAACAGTTCTATGGGTTCCTCTTTGCGGTGCCTTTCCTCGTGATCTTCGCAATGTTCTTCATCTATCCCTTTTTCAGCGGCATTGCAGTGAGTTTCGCCAACCGCAAGGGGGAATGGATCGGCTTCCAGAACTATCACAACATCCTGTTCAACACGGAATTCGTCTATCAGGCGGACTTCCTCCGCGGACTCGGAAACACCCTGCTCTTCGTGGCGATCTCCGTGCCGCTCCTCATCGTCATCCCGCTGTTCATCGCGATCCTGCTCGATATCAAGCCCGTGGGTTACAAGTTCTTCCGTGCGCTTTTGTTCATGCCCACCGTGTTCTCCATTTCGGCGGTCGTATTGATGTGGAAGCGCGTGCTTGAAGTGGAGACGGGGTTCGTCGACGCGGCGCTCAAAGCGATGGGCTTGGGGCAGATAGACTTCCTCGGCTCCCAGCCGTGGGCGTGGATCTCGCTCTTCGTGGTGACCGTCTGGTGGACGATGGGTACCAATATCGTCATCTTGGGCGCGGGACTGAAAAATATCGATAAGACGGTATATGAAGCCGCCTCGATCGACGGCGCATCGTATATCAGGACGGTATTTTCCATTACGCTCCCGTTACTTGCCGGGCAGATCGTGGTCGTACTCATCATGACGATACTCGCGTCCTTCAACATCTATGGGCAGCCGCTCCTGCTTACGGCGGGCGGACCCGACAGGAGTACGCAAGTCGCCCTCATGGTCATCGTCAACAACTTGTTCGACCGTCCGTATATTGCGGCGTCGATGGCGCTTCTGCTCGGTCTCATCATGATCGCGATCAGCTTGATACAGGCGGCCTTTGCGCGGAGGGGGAAAGATTGATGGAAAAGAAGTATAAGGCAAAACTCAATATCGGCGAACGCCGCCGCAAGATCGTGGCGCTCGTTTTGCTCATCGTCATCAGTCTGCTCTGCGTCCTACCGTTGCTGTGGGCATTCGGGACGTCCTTCAAAAAGAACGCCCTCACCGACGTCATGTCTATCATCCCGCGGGAGTTCTCGTTCGATAACTATGTCAAACTGTTCTCGGATAAGGATTCGCCCGTACTCCGTTGGCTTTTGAACAGCTTCATGGTCTCAGGCATCCATACCGTGCTGTACCTCATCGTCGCCGCGCTCGCGGGCTATGCCTTCGGCGTGGCGCAGTGGAAGGGGAGAGATATCGTATTCGGGCTGTTGCTCGCAACGGCGATGGTTCCGAGCGTTATCAACCTCGTCCCTCTCTATAACCTCATCACGGCAATGAACCTCAACGGAAACGTTCTCGCGCTCATCCTCCCCGGTCTCGGCGGCGTATTGTACATGATGCTCATACGGCAATATTTCATGTCTGTCCCCAAAGAACTGATCGAGGCGGCCCAGCTCGAAGGGCTGGGGCAGTTCGGGATCTTTCTCCGCATCATCGTGCCGCTTTGCAGTTCGGCGTTCATGGTCGCGGGGATGATGACCTTCATCGGCAGTTGGAACGATTATCTCTGGCCTTCCATCGCAATGGCGGGCGTGGAGAGCCAATATCTCACCCTGCCGCTCGGAATCGCAAAGCTGCTCGGCGACAACAACATTCAATACGGCATGACGATGGCGGGCGCCATTACTTCGATGTTGCCCACGTTGATCGTGTATCTGTTCCTGCAAAATAAAATCATCGAGAGCGTCGCCAACACGGGATCCAAATCCTGACGGCACGCCGCGGAGTACCCATGAATCTTACCCACATCACAACGACGGACATCACAGAAATCGGGGACCCCTTCGTACTTCGTTGCGGCGACACCTACTATCTTTACGCAACTTCCTTCACCGACGGCTTCCATTGCCGCACTTCGCGCGATCTCGTGCATTGGTCGCAGCCGGTGAAGGCCTATGCCGCGGGAAAGAGAAGTTTCGGCTACACCGATTTTTGGGCGCCCGAAGTGGTCTTTCACGAAGGAAAGTATGTTATGCACTACACGGCGCGCCGTAAGCGGGATGAGACCCTGCTCATCGGCGTCGCCACCGCGGATGACCCGCTCGGACCGTTTACCGACGTACACGAAGGCCCCATGTTCGATTTCGGCTATGCGGCGATCGACGGCCACGTCCTCCGTGACGGCAAGGAAAATTATCTCTTTTTCTCCCGCGATTGTTCCCAATATATCGTGGACGGGAGACGGGAGAGCCATATCCTCGCCGTCCGCCTCGACGATACGCTGACGCGTACGATAGGGGAACCCGTACCCATCCTCCGCCCGTCTGCCCCCTGGGAGACGGTGACGGGGAACTGCCGCTGGAACGAAGGACCGTTCATCGTCAAGCGCGGCGGGCTGTATTATCTCTTCTATTCCGCAGGTTTCTATGCGGCGTCTACCTATGCGACGGGTTACGCCGTATCCGAAGCCCCGCTCGGTCCCTACCGCAAGTCGGATAAAAATCCGTTCCTCCGCTCGGAGGGCAGCCTCAGCGGTCCGGGACACAACTGCGTGGTCACGGCGCCGGACGGGACGGATTATTGCGTCTTTCACGCCCATACCGACCCGCTCCATCCGAGCGAGAACAGGCGGATGTGTTTCTGTCCCATAGCCTTTGAAGCGGGCGAGGTTCGCCGGCTGTGACGCATGCGCCCCGCAGGGCGCAGAAGGAGGACCCATGAAAAGAAGTATTTTGGCGGCAGCAACCATGCTATGCGCATCGTTGCTGTGTTTTGCGGGCTGCACCCGCCCCGAACCGCCCGCAGAAGAACCCGACCCCGAACCGCCCGCATTACACGAGACGGTGTCTGTCAACAACCCCGTGGTGCAGGAGGACATGGCGGATCCGCACGTCCTCCGCTGGGAAGATTCCCTCTATATCTTCACGACGGGGCAGAAGATCTACCGCTCGGACGACGGCGCGGCGTGGAAACAGGTCGGCACGCTCGGATTGAGTCCCAAATGGGGGACGCCGGGCGCGGGCGTCTGGGCGCCGGATATCGTGAAGATCGGCGATAAGCTCGCCGTCTACTATTCGCTCTCCACGTGGGGAGATGAGAATCCGGGGATCGGGGTCGCAACGGCGGACCATCCCGAAGGCCCGTGGACGGACCACGGCAAGCTGTTTCTCTCCAAGGAAGTCGGCGTCGAAAATTCCATCGACCCCTGCGTCTTTCGCGGGCAGGACGGCAAGCTGTATATGATCTGGGGAAGTTTCCGCGGCTGTTACGGCGCGGAGCTGACCGACGACGGTCTCGGATTTTACGGCGGCGTCGAGTATGCGCGCGACCACAAAGTCCTCATCTCCGGCAAACCCGGCCCGTGGGACGGTTCCACCTTTGAGGGGTCGTATGTCATCTACCGCGACGGATGGTATTACTATTTCGGTTCGAGCGGCACCTGCTGCGAGGGGCTGAGGAGTACTTACAACGTGCGGATAGGGCGTTCGAAGAACCCCCTCGGCCCGTATGAGGATTCCGCGGGACGCGCGCTCGCAGGCAACGGAAACGTCGGAGACCTCATCCTCGGCAGCGGGGGCGCATTCGTCGGCCCCGGCCACAACTCCATTCTCATCGACGACGACGGGACGTATTACATCTTCTATCACGTCTGGCTCAATGACAACGGAGAGGGCAAGGGCAGGTATTTTGCGATGTCTGTCCTTACTTGGAACGAGGACGGCTGGTGTACCGTCAAGGGGCGTGCGCCCTCCAAACGGGTAAAGGCGCCCTACATCGCCAAGACAGAAGAGTAAACAAGACAGAAGAATAAAAAAAGACGCCCGTCCTGTGCAGGACGGGCGCGTTTCATATTCAGGTCGTTTCTCCGAGAAAGAGGGAGACGCCGATGGGCTTTTGCAAAATTTTGTGGTAGGTATCGTCGCCCTCGATCTTTTTGAGAAGCACGTCCACCGCGCATTTACCCATGTAATCGGTATCTATGGAGACGGTCGTGAGGAGTACGGGGAGGGAGAGCGCGCGCTGGATGTTATCGTATCCCACCCACGCATAGTCCCGCGGGACAAGTTTTCCCCGCCGTTTCAGTTCGTTGATAATGGAGTAGCTGAAACAATCGTTGAAGCAGAACACGGCGTCCACGGGCAATTCCGTGAGGCGGCGTGCGAGCGCCTCGAAGGTCTGATAATCGGAGAGATAGGCCACATAGTCGTCGCACTGCGGGATGCCGTGGGCGGCAAGCGCCTCGCAGTAACCCTGAAACCGTTCGGCGTCCGCGCTGATGGCGGGATGCGCGCCGATATAGGCGATGCGGGTATGCCCGCGTTCGATCAGGTGGTTGACCGCCATGCGCCCGCCCGCCACGTCGTCCGAAGAGAGGGCGTCGATGCGCGCGTCATTTCCCTTTCTGCCGACGAGCAGGAAGGGGATCCCCGAACGGACGATGGTCTCGGTAAGTTCGGGTTGCGGTTCGAGGAAGGAGATGACGGCGTCGAGCTTGCGGGAGACGATCTTATTGAAGAGGGTGACGTCGAGGAAGCTGGAAGCGCCGTAATTGGAAAACACCATGACGTCATAGCGGGACTGCGCGAGGACGCGCGCGATGGAGAGCGTCATGACGGAATAGTAGGGGTTGATGAGGTCATCGAAAACGATGGCGACCGTTTTGGAGCGGCCGGCGCGCAGGCTGGAAGCGATCGCGTTGGGGATGTAGCCGAGCTTTTCGACGGCCTCCATGACGCGCGTTTCGGTTGCCTTGGAATAGTAGGGTTTCTTATTGAGGACCTTGGAAATGGTGTTGAGCGAAAGCCCCGTTTCCGCGGCGATATCGCGGATAGTGACCTTTTTTTCGGTAGGATTCATGGTTACAGTATAGCAAACATGGAAAAAAATGTCAACGGGAACCGCCCACTTTTTTGCTCCACCGCTACCTTGGCGCGTGAAGGGTTCGCGCGCGCCTTCCCTTTCGGTCAACACGTCATTCCGAAACGAAGTGAGGAATCTCGTTCTTTGAGATTTCTCGTCGCTTCGCTTCTCGAAATGACGTATGGAGAGGTTCGCGCGCCGCCGCTACCCTCTCCTTGGGGAGAGGGGTAGGGAGTGGGGGGTAAATCGTCACCCTGAGCTTGCCGAAGGGTCACATTATGATAATAAGGAGATTCCTCGGCTGCGCTCGGAATGACGTATGGAGGGGTTCGCGCGCGCCTTCCCCCTTATACCTGAGGGGGAAGGGTGTCCGCGGAGCGGACAGGAAGGGGGTGACAGAGGGTCTCTACCCTCTCCTTGGGGAGAGGGGCAGGGGAGTGGGGAATAAATCGTCACCCTGAGCTCGCCGAAGGGTCACATTATTCTCGTCGCCCCTAAGAGGGGAGATGTCACCGAAGGTGACAGAGGGGTTAGCCCTACCCCCTGCGGGGGGCAGGGTGGCACGGCTTTGCCGTGACGGATGGGGGGCGGTCCATGACAATACCCCCCCCCACCGCCCTACAGGCGGAGCCTCCCCCCAGAGGGGGTCGGCCTTTCCTCACCCCCACCCCTACCCTGTCTCACGTGGGTAGAGACCCGCGCTACTTCGCCTGCGGCTCGCGGCGACCCTACACTATTTTTGCCACGAAAAAAGGGACGGTTTTCCGTCCCTTCGTGGTGGAGATAGCGTGAGTCGAACACGTGACCTCTTGAATGCCATTCAAGCGCTCTACCAACTGAGCTATACCCCCAGATATTAAGTTTTTCGCTCTCTCTTCACAACCAACAACTTGTCAAGGGGACCTCTCCAAGTCGTATGCCATTTTGCGGGGCAAGCCCGCAAAGCTTCGGCCAAGGCCTCGCGCAAGCTACTTCTACCAACTGAGCTATACCCCCATATGAATATGAAGTTTTACTGTTTCCTTACAATCTGTCGCTGGGCTATGTGTCCGCGTCAGTAATGTCATTATATCCGAAACGGAAAGGGATGTCAAGGTTTTTTCCCGTACAATTTATAAAATTCATGCGTACGGAAGCAAAAATTCTTAAAGATTTCTCACCATGTCGAAATGACGTGTTCAAAAAACGGCGCCGTGGGGGCGCCGTTTTTTGAACGGTAATAATAGGTAATAGTATCTTAATCGACGACCGTTGTCAGATATTGCTTGATCGTCTTGAAACGGAACTTGAACAGCGCATACACAAAGAAGAAGAACGATACGGCCACCACCGACGCAATGCCGAGGAGCAGGATCCCGAAGAGCCACGCCTTCGTCACCGTCAGCTCGATGGCCGTCAGGTATTTCACGAGGAAGGTGATGGTAAGATAGCCGCCCGCGGTCAGCAGAAACGCGATGGGAACGGCGATCAGACATAGGATAAAGAGTTGCAGGCCGAGCAGCATAAAGAGACGGCTCCGCCGCATGCCGAACGTCATCAGGATGCCGCTCGACCGCGAGAATACCTTCATGTATTTATCGATCATGAGGAAGATCGTCAGCACCAGGCCTATGATGAGCGCCGAGCCGATAATGATATACAAATTCGAGGCAAGGATCTGGATGTTTTCGATGGTATTGATGTTGTTGACGTACTTATACCCGACGTAAGCATAGGTCGTCCCGCCCTCGAATTGCCATGTTTCGGCCTCTTCCTCCGCGGGCCACGCGCTCAGATAGCATCGGGTCCTCGCAAACTTGCTCTTCGCCATGAAGGCATTATCGGAGCGGAAGAGGAAGAAGGGGCGCGTATTATCTATCCTATGCCCCGCCAACTTGTAAAACTCCGCGCAGATGACGCCGGAGATCTTCGCCTGAAAGACCTTCGGCAGGGGGTCCTGTCCGGGACGCGGGTCCTTCATGCAGACGGTAAGCTCCTGCCCGACCGCCTTTGCGGGCGAGATCCCGTATGCTTCGAGCATGGGAAGCCCCACGGCAACTTCGTCTGCGGCGGCGGGGTACCCGCCCGCATCGAAGAAGCTGTTCCGCCCGAACCGCTGTGCCAGCTCTTCATAGTCGCGGGGGGTGAAGAATGCGTCCGAAGTGTGCGCGGCGCATCCGAAGGAGAGCTTATCCAAAGCGCGGTATTGCGTCCCGCCGACCTGCATCACAAAGAACGTGGAATCGGCGAGATAACGCCCGCCGACGCCATAGATGCGATAGATGTCCTTTTCGAAGCTATGCAGGAAATATTGGTCCTCGAAGGCGATATTTGTGCAGGCCTCCTTGAACTTTTCTACCGTGGAATCGTATTGCGCATAGAAGTAATTCGCCGAGGAGGACTCGCGCTCGATCGCCGTCTTTTTTTGGTCGAGCGCGACGTTATACACCGTAAACAGGCAGATGAGGAAGGCCAAACATGCGAACGTGAGGCACATCTTGGCGTTCATCCAGAAATACGTGAGGATGTTTTTGCATGCGAGGCGGAAGAGGCTGACGCCCTTTCGGAACCCGTCGCGCGCCGCGACGGGCTGCTTCTGCAAGGAGGGGACGTTCCCGCGGCGTTTACTCATGGCGCACCTCCTGCGCGATGGCGGCGTTCTTCACCTTGCGGTTGAAGTGCAAATAGAGGAGCAGCGTGACGAGGATGAGCGCCGCGAATACACCGAGGGGGATGACGGGGCGGAAATGCGAGACGAAGTTGGCGCTGAACCGCTTGAAGAGCCGCCCGCACAGCCCGATGAAATATACGTTGAACGCCATCGAAAAGAGGGAGCCGAGCAGGACGGCGACGAGTACGAGCGCGATCGCAATGGAGCAATAGATTGCCGCGATGACGCCGCTGCGCGCGCCGAGCAGTTTGAGGCGGCAGATCTGGCTCCGCCGCTGGCGGTAGAAGATGGAGATGAGGGCATAGAGCATAAAGACGACCATCGCCCCCAGCACCAAGGCGAGCGCGGCGAAAAAGGCCTGTGCGATGCCGATGCTGTTGATGAAGGACGCCGAGGACATGGCCGACTTCACGCCCGCGCGTTGCAGGCCGAGATAGGCGCTGTGCATCTCCTTGGAGTGCGAAAACAGGAAGGTGAGGGTGGAAAATCCGGCATCGGGCGGCGCGATGAAGTAGGCATGGGCCGCGGGAAGGCCTGCCTCTGCGGGGTGCGCGGTGTTGTAATTGCCGATCGCCGTCGTATCCACATAGCCGACGAGGCGGAAAGTTTGCGGCGCGACGTTCTCCAACGCGAGATCCCATTCGGGACCCATAAAATAGCGGTCGGGGGAAAACGTCACGGTATCGCCGATCTTTGCGCCGATGATCTCCGCAAAGCTCTTGTTCAGGGCCACCTCGCCCGCCGCCTTCGGGAAGGCATACGCCTTGTTGGAGGAGACATAGGGCGCGAAAAATTCCTCCGCGCCCTCCCCGACGACGGCATAGCAGGTGACGGAGATGGAGACGTCCTGCTCCTGCCTGTCCTCCTCATCGGCAGACGCGGCGGTATGCACCGTTGTGTTGATACTGCTTTCGGGACCCTCGATCACGGCGTAACGGGTGATGCCGTTGATGTGGCCGTAGCGCGGCGTGCCGCCCGCGGCGGCGAGGCCCGCTTGGGGCGCCGTCACCGTGAGCGAATAGACGGAAGAATATTCGTCGAGGCCCGTATAGATGCCGTCGGGTACGTCCAAGAGGACGGACACGACGGAGAGCAGCGCCGAGACGAACGCGATGAGGATGAGGCCGATGAGGGCGACGGTGCGCCACAAAAAGGCCAGCTCCATCCCGATGAGTTTGAAGATGCGCATAGTTTTCTTTCCTTACAAGCGGGGCGGCGCCCCTTACGGCGGGGGCGGGCGCCGCAAACGCGCCCTCACGGCTTTCGCCGTGTTTACGGGTTCTTGCTCCTCCGTTCGTCGCTGACGATCTTGCCGTCGGACATGGTCACGATGCGTTCGGCCTTCTGTGCGTCCTCAGGGTCGTGCGTCACCATCACGACGGTCTTGCCGCCGGTGTGCAGATTTGCGAGGATGCGCATGATGTTTTCGCTGTTGGCCGAATCGAGGTTGCCGCACGGCTCGTCCGCAAGGATATAGCGGGGGTCGTTGACGATGGCGCGCGCAATGGCGACGCGCTGTTGTTCGCCGCCGGAGAGGTTGCGCGCCTTCTCCTTCAACCTGTCGCCGAGGCCGACGGCTTCGAGCGCGGCCTCCACGCGCGGACGGTTCTTCTTGCCCGTGTACCCCGCGAGAACGAGGGGGAGTTCCACGTTGTCATACACGGTGTAACTCGGTTCGAGATAGAAACTCTGAAAGACGAATCCCACCGTCTTGTTGCGGTAAGCGGCGATCTTTCTGCCCGAAAATTTGGAAATGTCCTTGCCGTCCACCACGATATTGCCCGAAGTCACGGTATCCAGCGTTCCGATGAGGTTGAGTAAAGTCGATTTCCCGCTGCCGGATTTGCCCGTGATGGCAACAAATTCGTTATCGCCGATTTCGAGCGTGACGCCGTCGAGCGCCCAGAATCCCTTCCTGCCGCCCGCATACCGCTTTTTGACATTGGTTATGGTGATCACGAGTATCCACCGCCTGAAAGATTGATAGCACCTTGGGGCAAAAGACGCGCTTTTGCCGCAATTTTTCATGTGAAAATTTACGAATATATTATAATAGAACGGCGGCGGAACTGTCAAGAGGGGAGCGGGAAAAAATTTCCGCAAACGGAAAAATTCCGCACGGCGGGTCCCGCTCCGCAAATATGAAAAATTTTTTTGGCAATGTCCGTGAAGCAGTTGACATCGCTATCTAAATATTGTATAATTGCAGTGACAATGCCGAAGTTTGCCCTAAATGTGGGGGCGGCTGCGGCCGTCAACGAGAAAATTGAATGAGGAGGCTCAAAATGAACAACATTTTCAGCCTGCTCCTTGACGTTCCCACCCCTTTGGCAGTGACGCTCTTTGTTGTGCTTCCCCTCGTGGGGATCGCGGCGGGGGTTGCCGTAACGTGGGTGGTCCTCAAAAAAGTTTCCAAGAAAAAGTCCGAACAAAA
The DNA here is from genome assembly GCA_947626575.1 of uncultured Clostridia bacterium. Classification (GTDB taxonomy): domain Bacteria; phylum Bacillota; class Clostridia; order Christensenellales; family Borkfalkiaceae; genus Gallimonas. Next base: position 19,304 of record CANQSR010000015.1, read on the forward strand.
GCTCGATGAAACTTCCAATCGCGTAGCAGAAATGCTCAGGACCGCGGAAGAGAAGTGCAAACAATTGAAGCAGGAAGCAATTTTAGAGTCGCAGGAGCAGGATCTCAGAAGACGCAACGAATTTGACCGCGAGATGAAGGAAAAGCGCGCCGAGCAGGCCCGCACGGAGACGCGTCTCGCAAAGCAGGAGGATATGCTCGATAAGCGCGAAACGGACATCGCGCGCAAGGAACAGTCCCTCGACGACCAGAAGAAGAATCTTGAAAAGCGGACGCAGGAAGTTGCCCGTGCGCAGGAGCAGGTCTCCCACCAGCAGGAACTCATGACGGCCGAACTCGAACGCATCGCCCAGCTCACCAAGGAAGAGGCGAAGAAGCAGCTTACCGATGAGATCCTCGATGAAACGAGGCGGGATTGCGCCATCGAAGTGCGCAACCTCGAACAGCAGGCCAAGGACGAAGCGGAGATGAACGCGAAGAACATCATCTCGCTCGCCATCCAGCGGTGCGCCGCCGACCATGCTTCCGAGTCCACCGTCTCGGTCGTCCCGCTTCCCAACGATGATATGAAGGCCCGCATCATCGGGCGCGAGGGCAGAAATATCCGCGCCATCGAGAATGCGACGGGCATCGAGCTCATCATCGACGATACGCCCGAAGTGGTCATTCTTTCGGGGTTCGATCCCGTGAGAAGGGAGATCGCCCGCCTCACGCTGGAAAAGCTCATCGCCGACGGCCGTATCCATCCCGCCCGCATCGAGGAGACGGTGGAGAAAGTCACCAAGGAACTCGACCAGCAGATCAAAGCCGCGGGCGAGAACGCCATGTTCGAAGTGGGCATCTTCGGGCTGCATCCCGAACTCATCAAGCTCATCGGGCGGCTCAAATTCCGCACGAGTTACGGGCAGAACGTCTACCGCCATTCCATCGAAGTCGCCCAGCTTGCGGGTCTGATGGCGCAGGAGCTTGGGCTGGACGTCAACTTTGCAAAGCGCGCGGGGCTTCTGCACGATATCGGCAAGGCCGTTGACCACGAGCAGGAGGGGACCCACATCCAGCTCGGCGCCGACATCGCCAAGAAGTTCAAGGAAAATGCGATGATCGTCAACGCGATCATGGCGCACCACGGCGACGTGGAACCCAAGACCATCGAGGCCGTCCTCGTGCAGGCGGCGGACGCCATTTCGGGCGCGCGCCCCGGTGCGAGAAGAGAGACGGGCGCGGGGTATATCAAGCGTCTCGAAAAGCTCGAAGAGATCGCGGCGGGCTTCAAGGGCGTAGAGAAGAGTTACGCCATACAGGCGGGCAGAGAGGTGCGTGTCATCGTCAAGCCCGACCAGATCGACGACGCCAAGGCCATATTCCTTGCCAAGGATATCGCCAAGAAGATCGAGAGCGAACTCGAATATCCCGGCCAGATCAAGGTCAACGTCATCCGCGAATTCCGCAGCGTGGAATACGCGAAGTAAGAGAATAACCCGTTCCCCCTGTTCCGGCAGGGGGAATTTTTTTGCGCGTTGCGAAAAAATTTTCCCAAAATGCGGAATTTTAATGTTGCTTTCATGTTCGCAAGCTATCATGGAGCCAACAACACAAGGAGGGACTACAATGAAAAAAAATTTGAAAATGATCTTTTTGGCAACTGCGATGGCGGTCCCGCTCTCGCTTTTTGCCGCCTGCGGCACGGGCGCGGAGAGCGGAAGTTACGATAGCGGCGTCGTCAAGGCCTTCCGCGCGGTGACGGCCGGGGAACAGGTCATCAGCCAGACGGCGGCCGCGAATGCAGAGGACTACCTCGTGACCGTCGTCACACCCACGTCCGTGTGTGAATACAGCGTTAACGCCGCGTTTGAAGTGGAGCGCGCGACGCCCGTCGTGGGGACCGTCTCCCATACGGCGGCCCTCGCCGCCGGACTTCCCGACGGCGACGGCACGCCCGCGGCTCAAACGGATCCCGCCGAGACGCCCGCAGACCCCGCCGAGACGCCCGCAGACCCCGCCGAGGCGGCGAGCGATTTAGAGCGGGCATATGCCGAGGCGTTGCGGCTTTCGGGCATCGCACGCGAGGACGTCACAGGTTTCGACTTCGACAGGGAGACCCGCAAGGGCATCGACGTTCTGAAAGTGGAGATCGAGGATGCCGCGGCGGAATATACCTACATCTTGAAGGCCGATGATTTCAGCCTCATTGAGAGCAAGACGGAATTGAAGCATACCATGTCCGAGGGGGATACCTCCTATATCAGTGAAGCGCGGGCAAAAGAGATCGCGCTCGGAGCCATCGGGATCGCCGAAACAGACGCCGCACAGTTCACCCTGCGGACAGTCATGAGCGGCGGAAGAAGGCATTACAGGGCGGCGTTCAATTACCAAGGCTATCGCTATGAAGCGGACATCGACGCGCTCAGCGGCGACGTCGTGAAGTTTTCCATGACGCTCATCGACGGTAGCGCCTCGGCCCCCGAAATCGCGGGGAACATCACTGAGGAAGAGGCCAGGCAGATCGCCATCGGCTTTGCCTTCCCCGCGGGAGCGGACGGCAAGCAGGCCGTGTTCCGCAAGGTGAAGCTCGATTATGAGGACGGCCGCTTCATCTATGAGGTGGAGTTCGCCGCGGACGGCAACGAATACGAACTCGATATCTCGGCGGCGGACGGCGCCATCCTCGATGCCGAGATCGAGAAGGATGACGGTGACGGCCGTCTGCCGCAGGGCGGGCAAGCAGAAAAATTCATCACCCGCCAAGAGGCCATCGACGCCGTCAAGGCATACCATGGCGGGGATCTGAGCATCACGGACGTCGAATTGGAGACGGTCGGCAAGGGCAGCGGGAGGACGTACACCTATGAGATCGAGGCCGTCGACGGCAACGGCAAGTATGAGTATCTCGTCGACGCAGCGAGCGGCGAAGTAACCCTGAAAGAGTTGCACGCCGCGGAGAATCCCGCAGAGAGCGGACTGATCGGCGAGGAGCGTGCGCTGGAAATCGCGCTCGAACACTTCACCCTGACTGCCAAAGAGGTGCGCATCGACAAGGTCAAGCTCGACGAGGACGACGGCAGGCTCATCTATGAAGTGGAGTTTCAGGTGAAGAGCCTTGAATACGAGCTTGAAATCGACGCCAAGACGGGGCGCGTCCTTGATTACGAGGTCTCCTACGATTGACATCCCGCACGGGGCATGATAAAATGGCGATAACGTGAGGCCCGCGCCTTCAAACGCGAAGAGACATCACGGAGCGAAACTATGAAGATTCTTGTTCTGGAAGACGATGAGAGCTTGCGGGCCGTACTGAGAAAGCGGCTCACGGCGAGCGGATTTACCGTTGAGTGCGCCGCCGACGGCGAGGAGGGGCTGGCCTATCTCGCGGCGGGCAGCTTCGACGCCGTCATATCGGATATCATGATGCCCGTCATGAACGGGCTGGAATTTCTCTCTGCCGTGCGCGCCCGAAAGATCGACGTTCCCGTCATCTTGCTCACCGCGCTTGACGGGAGCGGCGACGTCGTCAAAGGGTTGGATATGGGCGCCGATGATTACATCGTCAAGCCCTTTGAGTTCTCCGAACTGCTCGCGCGTATCCGCCTCGTCACGCGGCGCAGTATGGGTATGCGGGAGAACGTGCTTACCGCGGGAGATCTTACGCTCGACCTCAACGCCCGCACGGCGGCGCGCGGAGAAAGGCAGATCGTACTTTCGGCGAAGGAATTCGATCTCTTGGCCCTGCTCGTCAGAAACAAGACCATCGTCCTTACGCGCGACCGCATCGCCGACGCGCTTTACGGCCTCGATGACTGTATCGGCTCCAATGCCATCGATGTCTACATCCGTTATCTGCGCAAGAAGATCGACGACGGCTGTGAGACCAAACTCATCCACACCGTGCGAGGCGTGGGGTACACGGTGAAAGCATGAAATTCGGCAAACGGATCATCTTCGTCAATTCGCTCATCATCGCCATTCTCGCGGCGGTCATTGCCGTCGCTGCCGCCGTGGCAGGGGGAACGGTGTTGCGGAACAATATCCGCGATGCCCTCATCGACACCGTCTCATCGCGCGCGGCTCTTATCGCGGAGGCACAGGGCGTCATCCCAGACGACTTCGATTACAACGTGGGCGGAGTATATCTCAGTGTCTACCTCAGCGACGGTACGCTGAAAAACGGCTCCCTCCCCGGCGAGGTGGAACTCCCCATCCGCAAGGGGCTGGTCTCGTCCGTGCGGGTGGACGGCGGGGAGTATTATGTCTACGACTTTGCCGTGCCGCTCGAAGGCAGGGAGGCCATCTACCTGCGGGGCATGGTGGCGGCATCTTATGATACATGGTATATCGCGGCGTCCTCCGTCACCGTCTTTGCGGCCGCGCTTGCGGCGGCGGGCATCATTCTCAATATCCTCTCGGTGCGGCGGGCGGTGCGGCCCATCGACAGGATGCGCAACGAGGTCAACGAGATCACCCTTTCCGGGGATGTCACCAAGCGGCTCTCGGCGATCACGGAGGACAGCGAACTTGCCCTGCTCGCCGACGACTATAACCGTTTGCTCGATAGCCTCACGGCAACGCTCAATAACCACGAGCGCTTCACTTCCGATGTTGCGCACGAACTGCGCACGCCGCTGACCGTCATCCTCTCCGAGAGCGAATACGCCCTGCGTGATACGGAGGATACCGCGGAAAAGGATGCCTCGCTCGCCGTCATCCTGCGGCAATCCAAGCGGCTCAAAGCCATCACGGATAGTTTGCTCGAATTCACGCGCTTTGTCAACAAGATCAACATCCCCCTGCAACCCGCGGACATCTCGTCGCTCACGGAGGAGTTTACCGCCGATTATCCCTTCCCCGCAGGCATCTCGTGCCGCACGGAGATCGAGGCGGGGATCGTCGTTTCCGCCGACGCCACGCTGTATGAGCGCATCCTGCAAAATCTCATCGAGAATGCCGTGAAATACGGCAAAGAGGGGGGGCATGTCCGCGTTGCGCTCGAAAAAAGAGAGGGGCAGGCCATCCTTACGGTCGCCGACGACGGCATCGGCATGAGCGAGGAGGCCGTCAAACATGCCTTTGATAGGTTTTACCGTGCGGAGGCCGCGCGGTCGGATAAAGGGCTCGGACTCGGACTTTGCTTCGTCAAGGAGATCGTACGCCTTTTCGGCGGGCATGTGGAGATCGCATCCGTCTTGGGCGAGGGTACCTGCGTGACCGTTATCCTGCATATTTCAGACTGATAAGACAAAAACCAAGCGGGGCATGTCCGCCATGCCTCGCTTGGTTTTAAGAAATACAACTGAAAATTACTGTTAAAATTTTTAATGCTCAGATAATTTCTTGATTTGTTTTGCTTCTCTTTCCGCAAATAGAGCGAGAGTTTTGGCTATTGTCTTTTGGATCGCAGAAGCATACGTTTCCATAAAGTCAAAATCGGGAAGCCCGTTTTTAGCCGGCAACGAAACCAAGTCATGCTGTATTTTCGAATAGCTGATGCTGTTTCCCCATTCGTATTTGTGAGCCAGACTCTTTTTTACGCACGTTGCAAGGAATAGCTGATTGAGTCGGGTCGCGTTCGTATTTTTCAGATAGAGAGCTAAGTTGTGGCTGTCATTGGAATAGAAATTCTTCGCTTGGTACGTCACGACAAAGGTTTTCCCGCCAATAAAAATACAATTTCCCGCTTCAAGAAAACTCTTGTCATATTCAACGTATGAACTGACGCCGTTATCCGCGGTGCTTGCGCATAAATAGGGCGTCGCGCCGCTATTTTCGATTACTTCGTTCGAAAGAATACAATGCGTGTTATTGATATCGAAAACGGACAGCAACGGGAAGTCCTCGACTTTCCCGTTCTTTTCGGGTATTTTAATGGACTGCGCTTTTAATGTTTGGACGTCGAATTTTGTCCCGCCCCATGAGAACGTGGAGAATGCTTTTCGCATCGCAGGGAGCAAGAATTGAGCAGTGAGCTTATTAAGTCTATCGAATTTAGGTTTGAGTATCTTAATTTTGTCACCCGTAAAATAGGGGACGCTTTGGAAGAACATCGTCGCCGTATCCTGACCGAAGGAGATCGTATTCCCGGGATTCAAATAGGCGGGGTCTTCGTCGATACGTCCTTTTTGCCCGTTGTTCGTACTTTGCCTGACAATATAGGGATGTCCGCCTTGTTCTACAATTGTAACTTTATTGGAATCAAATCGTTTCGTATAAGATACGATTTCGAACAAATCTTCAAGTTTATATTCGCCCCACTTAACTTTTTGCAGTTCATCGTTAAGTGAGGCATCTATTTTCCCAGGCGATCATCCTCCCCGTGCTGCCCTTTCAGCACGCATGAAACTTCCCATGCAAGATAATCGCCGATCGTTTTGCGGAAATCCTCCATGGTTGGCTTGGTATCCACGGGCGCAAATTGGTTCCAATCCGCGCCGTTTTCGGGGTCGATCGTGCCTTCGTAATATTCCTTTTCCGTATAAATATTCAATTTGGATTTTCCAAATCGCACGAGTTCTACGAGTTCCCGATATCTCTCCTTCGCACGGTCGGTATCTTTTAAGTTCTTGCTTGATTTTTTGCGGTTTGTTCTCGTATATCCGTCAACGGAAAAATCTATAAATTTTACTATGTCATCGCGCTGGTGTGCTTCACCGACGCGAAAAACGTAAATATTCGGTTGAACGCTGGATCTACCAATAAACAGATCGACCGGCATTTTGATGCTTGCCAAAAGCGTGCTGTGCTTCAAGATCCTTTTATTATATTCAATAGCTTTTCCCGCCCCCGCCGAATTTTGAATAATGATCGCGGCATAGCCCTTTTCCATCATGGCAAGCGCGCGCTCGACAAAAATCATCCCTTTCCCTTTGGCGGAATAGGGGGGATTCAATACGAATGCAGTCGCCGGGAATTTCTTATCGGTACCCGCAAAGCCATAGTTGCCGTCGAAATCCTTCAAGGAATCCATGTTGAGAATATTCGAACTTCCGTCACCCATCAAAATCATGTTGAGAATGGCGAGCATATATACGCTCGGAAGGATCTCCAAACCGAGCAATTGATTTGCTTTAATTGCCGCCGATTTGATTGCCAACGCTTCCGGAGATTTGATCTTTTTCTTCGCATCAATCAGCATTTCATTCATGGATGCGACCAAAAGCCCGGCTGACCCCGTTGCAAAGTCCCATACATAAGAATCCATATCGACGCGTGCGAGTTTGGCGAGGAGCGTTGCAATATAGGAGGGAGTGAGGACGACGTCATTGAGCTTGTCCTGGGAAAAACCAAGCCATTTATACATCTCGTTGAAGAGTTTGCCCGTGAAATCCGTCGTCAAGCCGATTTTATAATAAATGCCGAGGTCATCCACGATTTTTGCAAATACGCGCTTCAATTGACTTTCGCCGTTTTCAACCCGGTTGATATTGCTTGTAAGAAGGGTATTGGCAAGCGTGCGGACGATCAGATCCTTCTTCTCCTGCGGCAGGTTTTTCTCGTCAAGAAAAGCATTGATTTTGCGCAAAATAATATCGCCATCCCGGTTTCCGTTCTCGGTCGAAGATTTCAGCGCGGATTTTTCGAGTGCGGCGACTTTTCCGGGGATTCCGAGCGTTGCGATGATGGAAGCTGCGACGAGATAGACGCGGTCATTTTCGCCGAGCCCTTTTTCGTTTTGATAGATATCTTCATTCAGGCAGACGAGGCTTGCATCGATCTCACGTTCGCGCTGTTCTTTTCTTTTTTCGAGTTCTTCCGGTGACAGTTGCAGATTCTTGACTTTATCGATAAAATTATCGAAATTTTCGGATTTTAAGAAAGATAGATCGCTGTAATCTCCAACTTTTTGCCCGATGCCCAAGTTGGATTTGGAGACGAAATAGACGCCGATAGAGTATTGGAGAACTCCAAGCGTATCTTTATGGCCGGTCATCCCTATTGCGATAATATCCGTGTAATTTGTATAATGAAGCAAGGCATTTGCATAATGCACTGCGCCGTTTACCGCATAGGAATTTATGACTTTATAATCGGGAGTATTTTTTGAAGTTTTATTGACGATTTTTCCATCGCCGTCCAACTTGACAAGTTTGTCTTTATAGCCTTTATATTCGATCAAAATAGGATAATAAGCAAGATTTTTGTCCCGTAACAGCAGTTTGGCATCGGGCCGGTTTCCGCCCGTGCCGCCGTTTTTGGAGGCGTATTCCGAGAGAGCCTGATCGATTTCGCTATTGAGTGATTCTTGCTCCAATTTATAATCTAATCCGTATGATTTGAGCCAACCGTTTGCAAGGTCTGCAATGTTGGGTTCTACGGATTGTATTTTTGCTTTTGCCATAGAAAAACTCCCGCATCTGTTTCTTTTCACCATTATATCATATTTTTTATATTTTGACAAATTTTACGTTAAATTACAGAAAAGTTTTTTATTTCCAATTACCGATGCTGCACCGTGTTTAAGCAACAAGGCGTTCAGACAAAAACCAAGCGGGGCATGTCCGCCATGCCCCGCTTGTAATTTCAATATGTTACTTATCCTGCGGCTTTGTGGAAACAAATTCCAAACGCTGCGAAAGGCTTTGTTCGATGTTTTTCGATTCGCGGCGGAGATGGGGCCGTTCGAGGAGCAGGGCGTCTGCCGCCTCCCACAGCGAGAAACTGCCCACAATGGAGAGGATCTCCGCAAAGAACGCGTCGGCGCGCGTAAAAGCGAAGTAAAAATAGAGCGCAAGCACGGCGACGCCGAAGAGAGCGAGCAAGACCATTTTTCTCAGATTCGCCGCGAGATCCCACGAGACGTCGAGGGATTTTAAGGTGTAATGCCGTTGCATGGCGCTTTTGACGGTCTCCTGCTCTTCGGCGGGAATATCTCCGTGAAAGCGGATGCGGAGGGGGATCTCTGCGGGTACGACGTTGGTCTGTGCGTCGATGTAGTCATAGATATCGCCATTCAGATCGCGCTGTTTGCCCATGCTCAGCGGGTCATAGAGCGTTGACCCGTCGCCGACGTCGATGTCCACGACGGCATAGCCCTCTTCATCGCGGATGTCTTTGAGGTACTCGATGACTTCTTCCGCACGTTTTTTCTTGTTCACGGCAAGCCTCCCGAAAATCAACTAAGGGAATTATACCACACTGCGGCGAAAAATGCAACATGGGGTGCGAAAAAAATCAAAAAACCCGTCTCTATGCGGCGTATCATCCTGTCCGACTGAGGTTTCTATTGCAGACTAAGGTCTGACGAGGCGCGGAGCGACGAAGAGCGAAGCGAAGGATCCAGAACGTGATACGGTTGTTATGGAAAGCGGCGCGGAGCGCCGAAAGGAGCCCTTAGCCGTGCATACCGACGGGAAGCCGCCGCAAGGGCGGCGTGACGAATATGCGGGAACGCAACACGGTTTTTGAAAAGTGTGATAAAAACGCTTGCAAAACGCGGACGGCTTTGATATAATAGGAATGTTCGAGGAGTAGCGCAGTTTGGTAGCGCGCTTGGTTCGGGACCAAGAGGTCGTGGGTTCAAATCCCGTCTCCTCGACCAAAGACGCAATATCTTGTGGTTTATTATGCGGAAGCACAAGATATTGCGTCTTTTTTTTGTGCCTTTTTTGCAGTTTTAGCCGATTTCGAGATATTTTTGGGTAGTTATTTGGGTAGTAAATTTGTTCAATAGTGTAGTTTTTTGATCTCTTCGAGTTGATATTCCTCGCTGAAATGGGTGTAGACCGCGCTCGTCATGTCCTTGTTGTCGATGTGGGCTGTCCAAACATCCACCAATTCCTTCGAGATCTTACATTCCTGCGCACGGGTGGAAAATGTATGCCGAAGATCTTTGAGCGTATTATTTGGCAGTAGCTTCTGAAATGCTTTTGAGAGTGTATCGTTGCTCTTGGGCAGATCCTCAGGCCGCAACGGAACGAACTCTCTGAGCGCGGGCGCGATCGGGATCTTGCGCCATGTGCGCGGTTGGCTCTTGCGCTTCTTGCCGTTCTCTACTGTCATGAAGTTCTCATCAAACTTTGCACTATATAGCTCGTTCCGGCGAATCCCCGTGTAGAGAAAGATCATAAAGCATTTTTGATATCGGGAAGATCGGCACGCCTCGATGAAATAGGCGACCTCCTCCTTCGTCAGACATTTTCCTTTGCGGCGAATATGCTTCGGCACCTTGACGAATCTCATCGGATTATCGGTAATGAGCTTTTCGCCGATAGCTGCGTTGAAGATCTCGTTCAATATCCATCGTACCGTCTCGCATGTTCGCCCGTGTCCTCTGTCAATTAAGCCGGCGAGGAGTTCTTGGCATTGCATAACGCCGATCTGCTTGATCCGCATTTTTCCGATCTTTGGTTCGATGTGAAGCTGATACGTCCGATACTGTCCCTTATAAGTCCCCTCGTCTACATTGACCCGTTTCACGTTTTTGAAGAAACTTTCTGCAAATTCTGCGAAATTGCTTGTTTTTGCGGGTAGTTGCGCTCGTTTTTCGCCGTTCACGCTTTTTGCCCATTCTTTGAAGCGTGCTTCGGCCGTTTTTTTATCTTTGGATGTAAATTGAACATTGTATCCGTCGCGGCGATATCTGATTTGATGTAGTCCGTCGCGCGTTTTACGATACTTACCGTCTTTCAAACGGGGCATTTTTTCTATCTCCTCCTGCGAATAGTTTAATGCCGTGTTTTCATTTACCTCGCTACCGTTTGGATGATCGCTTACTGACAAGCAAAATGCCTTGCCGTCGGCGGATTTTTTTTATTTCAGAACCGCACGCGGGATCATGCGTGCGGCCCGATAAAGCCTGATTTACCCATAACGCAAGCCGTGGCCCGCTTGGTGGCGCCGCCAGCAGCGGCAGGATTTCCGTGAGTGTTCCGAGCGCTTCGAGTAGTTTTTCCCGGATGAGTTCTTCGTTTGTCATACTATTCTCCTTTGGGGAAATTTCCCTTGGGAGAAGTATAACAGAAAATTTTGACAAAATTTTAATTGATTTTTGCGCGCAAAAATCAATTAAGCGGTTCGGTATGATATAATCAACAGAGTATGGATATACGTATTTCAGCGAGACAAGCTCAGTTTTGGTCGTCGTCCTTCTTTGTGGTTTCAAGTAATTGCTTTTCTTCGGCATTCAAAGAAGAGATTGCGCTCTCACCCGTCGTCGTTTCGAAGTCTTCACGCGCTCGCCGCGCCACGGCTCCTCCGCGTTTTGCCACATGCCGACTCTCGGCCAAGCCCTGCGGATGCTCTCTTTGTGAAAGCCGTGTTGTAGTAATCTCCGCAAGGGAAGTGAGGATGAGTTCGATATCCGTCATGTTATCACGTAAACTTTCTTTTGTGAGTCCTTTGTGTTCCTTGTATTCTTGTACACTGAGCCCGCTCCATGCGCGCATCAGATCGTTCGTGAGAATGGCATATTCCTTGCCCTCCTCAACACCGCTTGCCCGCCATTCATCGGTGAGTTTCTTTCGGATCTCGATGGTGCGGAGCCGTTGATTGATCCATCCTTCGGGGTAGCCCTTCATGCGGTAATACTCCGCGCCGCGTAAAATGGCTTTTTCGGGGTCGGCGATCTCGTCCATTCGCTCGGAACCGACTTGTGCCAGCCACATCTTGAAAGGCTCAGCTTTGGGTGACGGAATGGACTGCACGAGCCGCAAGATCCCTTTTGCGGTAGCGGCTTGGATCTTTCTGCGTCGCCCGTCTAAACCCGTCATTTCAACAGGGGTACAAATTGTACCCCACTTGTCAGAGAGTTCTTTATCCCTCGAACGCATTTTTTTGATGTACTGTTTTGGATCCGCGCTGTCGGTCAAAACGGCTACAACGTCGACGACGGAAAAATACCATTCTTCCTCTTCAGCATTCCATGTAGCGCGGATGCTTTGTTCTTGAAAAAGTTTGATATTGGACATAGTTACTTCCTCTCCCGTTTTCGGCGGGATTTTTTATGCCTTTTTCTTGGTGGAGACAATTTATTCTTCGAAATAGTTCAGTTCGCCTTCTTTGATTTTTTCTTTTTTCAGTTTTACAGATAGCGCAAAATTAAGATTTTTAGAATCGGTTTTGGGATGCCTATTCAGGCATGGCTGATTTTGAATTTACGAACACGAGACGGGATTTGAGGGTGGAGGCGATTGCGGGAGCAATCGGTTTGCGGCGAAGAGTATGGAAACGGGTAAGAAGGAACGCAAACCGAACAGCACGGTGTGTTGTTCGCCGGGGCGCGCCGCCAAAGGCGCAAATCCCGTCTCCTCGACCAAAGGCCGCCATGTTCAAGAGAACATGGCGGCCTTTGGATTTCGTGTAAGACCTCTTGTAGTCCCGAACCAAGAAAGAAATAGGGATCCCAAAAAAGATTTGGGGAAGCAAAGATTTTTTGGGAAGAGGAGGTCACGGCGGAGCGAAATATGGCTTTTCCGCTTGCGGGAAGGGCTTGAAAGCGAAGCCGATGAGCGACGAGGGACCAAAGAGGTCGTGGGTTCAAATCCCGTCTCCTCGACCAAAATCAGCCATGCCTATTTAGGCATGGCTGATTTTGAATTTACGAACACGAGACGGGATTTGAGGGTGGAGGCGATTGCGGGAGCAATCGGTTTGCGGCGAAGAGTATGGAAACGGGTAAGAAGGAACGCAAACCGAACAGCACGGTGTGTTGTTCGCCGGGGCGCGCCGCCAAAGGCGCAAATCCCGTCTCCTCGACCAAAGGCCGCCATGTTCAAGAGAACATGGCGGCCTTTGGATTTCATCTTTCTTTGCTCGTCGCCTTGGCAATTTTCCCCCGCGGGAATGTGTGGAAAAATTCCCCTCCGAATTTTAGTTAATTTTTGCGGGTAAAAATTAACTATTTTCTTTGAAAGGATTGACAAAATCGCTAATATCGGATATACTGTTAATAGATAATCAGGAGGAGGTAATTATGACGACCGTAACCGCAACCGAAATGCAAAATAATTTCGGCAAATATCTTCAATACGTACAATCGGGGAAAGAGGTCATCATTCTCCGCAACGGGAAAGAGGTCGCGCGGCTCATCTCCCGCGAGCGCACCGTTTCCTTCCTTACCGATGAACTCGTCGGCGTTCTCAAAGGAGATTATGACGACAAGGCGCTCCGCGCAGAGAGGATCTCAAAGCATGAAGATCTTGATTGACACGAATGTGATTTTAGACGTACTCTCCGATCGTAAGCCTTTCTCGGAAGCTGCGCAGAAAATCTTTAAGCTCTGCGAAGTCAAAAAGCTCACGGGGTATATTTCCGCGCTGTCTGTTCCCAATATTGTTTACATTCTTCGCAAAGAACTCGATGCGAAGCGGGTGCAGGAGATCCTCTCACAACTTGCTCTTTTATTCGACGTAGTAGATCTCAAAGCCGACGATTTGAAAAAAGCGGCCGCGCTCGGATTTCCCGATTTCGAGGATGCGCTCCAAAGCGTATGTGCCGCGCGGATCAAGGCGGACTACATCATTACCCGTAATCTGAAAGATTTCGCGGGCAGCAAAGTGATCGCGTTGAGACCGGATGAACTACTTGAAAGAATTTAATATTTTCCCGATCCCGCCCGTTGTGGGCGGGAGTTTTTAAGCCCTTGGGGCAAAAAGGACTTATTCTTCGGAATAGTTCGCGCATTCTTTGATGTTGTAGGAATGCCGGGAATATATTTCGTTTACGCGTGCGCGGCGCGCGTGTATTAAAATGGCGCGCGTGTATAAAATGGTGAGAGTATAAAAAATTTTTTGCTGTTTTTGTATAAATATCAAAAAATCAGTTGACAGGCAGGGCGCAACGTGCTACAATAACAACATCACTGAAAGGAGACAGGCGGCAATGACCATCGTTTGTTTTGGCCGAATGATGCGAATGTTACATTCCCGGGCAGAAATGCGCGGGCTTGTTGCCGTTGTCAAAATGTAACCGCCGCAAGTCCAAAAATTGTGCATTTTCGCTCGGAAAATTTCTTTCCGGGCGATTTTTTATTGCCTGAATGCAATACGGGCAGTCCTGCTCTTTCTCAAAAGGTGGTCTATGATAGAACTCAAACATCTTTCCAAGGAATATCCCTCCCCGGCGGGTACGGTCGTGGCGCTCTCCGACGTCAACCTCACCATTCCCGACGGCGCGATCTTCGGCATCATCGGGCTATCCGGTGCGGGAAAAAGCACGCTCGTGCGCTGTATCAATCTCCTCGAACGGCCGACTTCGGGTCAAGTTCTCATCGACGGCGAGGACCTTACCAAGGCCAAAAAGAAGCGGCTCTTGGAACTGAGGCGAAACATCGGCATGATCTTTCAGGGCTTCAACCTCCTCGAACAGCGCAACGTTGAGGACAACGTGCGCTTCCCGCTTGAAATCGCGCACGTGGGAGACAGGGCGGCGAAGGCGGAGCGCGTCGGGGAGCTGTTGGCGCTCGTAGGGCTTTCGGAGAAGGCGAAGGCCTATCCTTCGCAGCTTTCGGGCGGACAAAAACAGCGCGTCGCCATCGCAAGAGCGCTGGCGACCAATCCCAAGTATCTCCTCTGCGATGAAGCGACGAGCGCGCTCGACCCCAATACCACTTCGTCCATCCTCGCGCTTCTCAAAGAGATCAACCGCACGCTTGGGGTGACCATCATCGTCATCACGCACGAGATGCGGGTGGTGGAAAGCATCTGCACGGACGTCGCAGTCCTCTCCGAGAGCCGCATCGCCGAGGCGGGAAAAGTGACCCGCGTGTTCTCGGACCCGCAGTCCGAGATCGCCCGCGAACTCATCATACCGGGCCTCATCCGCTCGGTAAAATCGGGCGGCGGAAATAAGCTCAGATTGATTTTCGACGGCACTGTCACAGACATGCCTATCATCTCCGCTCTCGCCATCGACGTCGGCGCGGCCGTCAATATCCTGTATGCCGATACCAAGACCATCGACGGAAAGCCCTTCGGCCACATGGTCATCACGCTCCCGGAGGACCCCGCGCAGGCGGCCGCCGTGAAGGAATATCTGATAAAAAAGAACGTCCAATACAAGGAGGAGATCTGAATGAGCAGATTGTTCGCACAGCTCGGCGCGCAGGGATTTTTGCTCGGCGTATGGGAGACGGTCTACATGACCCTGCTCTCCACGGCCGCCGCTTACCTCATCGGCCTGCCCCTCGGCATCCTGCTCTGCGTGACGGATAAGGGCGGCGTCCGTCCCGTCATATGGCTGAACAAGACGGTGGGGTTTCTCGTCAACATCCTGCGGAGCATTCCCTTCATCATCCTCATGGTGGCGCTCATCCCCGTCGCGCGGGCCGTCGTGGGGACGAGCATCGGCAACGCGGCCATGATCTTTATGCTCATCGTGGCGGCGGCGCCCTACATCGCGCGCATGGTGGAGTCGTCGGTGAAGGAGGTGGACGGCGGCGTCATCGAAGCCGCGCGCTCGATGGGGGCGGGTACGTTTGAGATCGTGTGGAAGGTCCTTCTCCCCGAAGCCAAGCCGTCGCTCATCGTGGGCGCGGTCATCTCGACGGTCACCGTCCTCGGCTATTCGGCCATGGCGGGTACGATCGCGGCGGGCGGCCTCGGTTCCATCGCGGTCACACAGGCGCGTCCCTCCAACGCGCAGGACGTCATCTGGCTGTGCGTGGCGCTCATCGTCGTCATCGTGCAGATCGTGCAGGAGGCGGGCATGCTCCTCGCCAAGCGCACGGATAAGCGCGCCCGCAGAAGCGGAAAACCGAGAGCGAAAAAAGTAAAATAAAAAATTTATTTGAAGGAGATATATCATGAAAAAACTTACGCTGACACTCATCACTTGCATCCTGACGCTCGGCCTTGCCTGCACGTTTGCAGGTTGCGGCGGAGCATACGACGCCGCGCACACCATCACCGTGGGCGCCAGCCAGACCCCGCACGCCGAGATCCTCCACGAGATCAAGGACGACCTCAGAGCGCAGGGGTACGATCTCGTCATCAGGATATTCGACGACTATATCGAGCCCAACACCGCGCTCGAAGAGGGCAGTCTCGACGCCAACTACTTCCAGCACACGCCCTATTTGGACGGATTCAACAGGGAGCATCATACGCACCTCGCCGCGGTGGGGAAGATCCACTATGAGCCGTTCGGCGTCTATGGCAAGAACGTGACGGCGGCGGACTATGCCGCGGCCAAGACGGGGCGCACCATTTTGGTCCCCAACGACGGCAGTAACTTCACCCGCGCGCTCTTCGTGTTGCGGGACGAAGGCTTCATCACGCTCGCGGACGGCGTGACGGCGGAGGATACGCTGACCGTGCAGGATATCGAGGATGCTCACGGCAACACGGTAAGTCCCGTACAGGCGGAGACCGTCGCCCCGATCCTTGCGGAATCCCCGGATGGCTCGCTCGCCGTCATCAACGGCAACTATGCCCTCCAAGCGGGCCTGAATTCCACGGATGCGCTCGCCTTCGAGAATGCGCAGGGTGATGCCGCCCAGCTGTATGCCAACGTCATCGCGGTCAAAGAGGGGAACGAGGAGAGCGAAAAGACGAAGGTCCTGCTCGCCGCGCTCAAAACGCAGAAGGTTTACGACTTTATCACCGAAAACTATCACGGCGCCGTCCTGCCCGTATTCACGGTCTGAAAACAACGGCGATAGAGCTGTCCCGCGCGGCTTCGGCCGCGCGGGACTTTCTCCCCCAAATGCTTGACAGGGGGATGTATAATTGTATATAATAATACCATAAAAACGCAAAGGAGGTCCGTATGAAGGAGATCGCGGCGCGGAAGATCCGCATCGGGAGCGGCATCGTGCTTGGCGTACTCACCGGGATCGTTGCCCTGCTCTTTCTCATCGAGACGGCGAGTCTCTATTATTCGGGCCTCGCCGCAGGCGGGGATATTTACAGCCGCGCCATCGTGGGCGCGCATCTGAAACGCCTGATCGCGCCCGTTGCCCTATGGCTGGTGGCGGCGGTCGCGGGGTTTGCGGTCTCGGTCAAGTTTCCCGCCCCCGCAGTGAAGCGGAAGGCGGCGGATACCGCCGTCCTTGCGCGGCTGAGAAAGCGCATCCCGCAGGGGACGGGGGAGGAATTCCTCGCCGAAAAGAAGCGGTATGACCGTTTTGAACTCGTCCGCGTGCTTCTTTGGTGTCTCGCGACGCTCGTCTCTGCCGCGGGGGCGGTGTATGCCATCGTCTACCTCGCGAACGCCGCGCATTTCACCGCGCAGGATATCTCTTCGGAGATCCTCGCCCTCGTCAAAAACGTCGCGCCGTGGGTGGGCGCGGGCTTTCTTCTGTTCATCGCGGCGGCGGCGTATGAGTATTTTTCCGCAAAATACGTGCTTGCTTCTGTCAAGCGGCTCATCGTGGCGGGGAAGGGCGCGCCCGTTCCCGAAAAAAGGCAAATTGAGGGGATGGGGTCGGAAAAACTGCGCCTTGCGGTGTGGCTCGCCCTGTTTGCGGTGGGCGCTACGTTCCTCGTTTTGGGGATCTTGAACGACGGCGCGGGCGACGTCCTCAAAAAGGCCGTC
The DNA here is from genome assembly GCA_947626575.1 of uncultured Clostridia bacterium. Classification (GTDB taxonomy): domain Bacteria; phylum Bacillota; class Clostridia; order Christensenellales; family Borkfalkiaceae; genus Gallimonas. The sequence continues at coordinate 36,763 of CANQSR010000015.1, forward strand.
ATGATCTGCACGGAGTGCATCGGGTTGGGGTGAATCATGGATGAAGAATTGAAAGAAACGAACCCCGCGATGCCCGAAAACGCTTGCGCGGAAGAGACCCGCCCTGCGGACGGCTCGGAGGGGACCATGTCCGAAGGCGCCCATAGCGAAACCGTGGAGACTGCGGGCGAAAATCAAGAGACCGCGGGTGAAAACGGGGCGGCCGCCCGTAAGGGAAGGTTCAGGGCGTGGTGGGAAAAACACAGGCCCACCAAACGGCGGCTGATACAGGTGTATGCCGCCCTCTTGTTCAATGCCAACATCAAGGGCTTCGTCACGGGGGAAATTTATTCGGGCGCGGTGAAATATCTCTGTGTTCCCGGCCTCAACTGCTATTCCTGCCCCGGCGCGGTGGGGGCGTGTCCGCTCGGTGCGCTTCAAAATGCGCTCGCGGTCTCGAATACGCGCGCCCCGTACTATGTTTTGGGCATCATCATTCTCTTCGGCATCCTGTTTGCCCGCTCGGTCTGCGGCTTTTTGTGTCCCGTGGGCCTCGGACAGGAGCTTCTCTATAAGATCAAAACGCCCAAACTCAGAAAGAGCAAAGTAACCTATATCCTATCCTATTTCAAATACGTTCTGCTCGCAACGCTGGTCGTGGCCGTTCCGCTTGCCTACTCCGAGACGCTCGCCATTCCCTCGTTCTGCAAATACGTCTGCCCCGCCGGTACGTTCGGCGGCGCGCTGGGCCTTCTCGTCAACCCCGCCAACGACGTCCTTTACGGCATGCTCGGCGGCCTGTTTACATGGAAGTTCGTTGTCCTCGTCCTCGTCATCGCGGCGTGCATGTTCATCTTCCGCTTCTTCTGCCGCTTTCTGTGTCCGCTCGGCGCCATTTACGGCTTCTTCAACAAGATCGCCCTGCTCGGCGTCAAGCTCGATAAAAATAAGTGTACCGATTGCGGCCTGTGCGTCTCTTTCTGCAAGATGGATATCCGCAAGGTCGGCGACCACGAGTGTATCAACTGCGGCGAGTGCATCGGGGTCTGCCCCGCGAAGGCCATTTCATGGAAGGGTTCCAAGCTGTTCGTGCATCCTAACGCCGCGGAAACACCCGTGGCCGAAAAGCCGCTCACGGGCCTTTTGAACAATGCGGAAGCGGCCTCATCGGCAGAAAATGGGGTACCCATGTCCGAAACTGTGCCGCAGAAAACGCAAACCGCTCCGAAAAAACGCCGCTACCAAAAGGCATTCTGTTTGCGCATCGGGGCGTGCGCGCTGGCGGGCTGTGTGCTTGCGGGCGCCTTTGTATATTTCAACGCCTTCGACGGCGTGGCGGCGGCGAGCGGTTCCGCCGATTATCTCATCGAGATCGCGAGCCTCGACGGCAAGGGCGGGACCATGACCTTCACCATCGAGGGGAAGGAGAGCGGCGATGTGAGCATGCGGGGCGGCACGGGTACGAAGGAAGATCCCTACCTGATCGAACATTTTGCGGGCAAATATATCATTCCTTTGCAGGGCGACGTCCCCATATATTTTCTCTATACGGAGCATGAGGAGCAGTCGTATACCGTTCATGCCGAAGGCATCCGCATGGCCGTCTACTACCGTGCGGGCGGTGAGGATATACCCTATTACGACCTGCAAAGCGGCAACACGTTCACGCTGACGCCTTCGCCCGATGCGGGTACCGTTTACGGCAACCAAGTGGGGGATATCCTGTATGATTTCACCGTCGATCTCTATGGCGGGGGCGGCGCGTTCCGCCTTTCGGAGCATCGAGGCGGCATCGTCATCATCAATTTCTGGTACACGTCGTGTACCCCGTGCGTGAGCGAGATGCCGCATTTCGATGAAATCGCACGGGAATACGAGGGCCGCGTCACCGTCGTCGCCATCCACAGCGCGATGATCACGGCGCAACCCGCAACGCGGGAGGGCGTACAGGCTTGGCTGGATTCCACGCTGCTCATCGGAAAGACGCACACATGGTCCTCATCGCCCATTCTGTTCGCGCAGGATAGCGGGCGTTCGCTCACGGATAGCGAAACATACCGCCTGCTCGGCGGCAGGGGGCCTTATCCCATGACGCTCATCGTGGACGGCGAGGGGATCGTGCGATACCGTCCCGCGGGGGCGGTGACGTACGGCGACTTGAAGACCGCCGTCGATGCGCTCCTTACGTCATCCCGAACGCAGTGAGGGATCTCAAAAAGTCATCCCGAACGCCCCTTCCGTCCGAACGCCCCTTCCGTAATCCCGAACGTTCTCTTCCGTCATCCCGAACATCCCCATACGTCATCCCGAACGCAGTGAGGGATCTCAAAAAATCACACGAAAAAAGGACGGCAAGCCGTCCTTTTTGAATGCCTTGTTTCGGACATGGTATGCCCGTTTTACGCCGCGACGAGCGTTATGGTGATCGCCGTGGATTGGAGCGAATCGATCGTGTAATACTCCTCTTCGAATTTGTAGCCTTCGGGAAGGGCGAGGGGCTTGACGTGATAGTCCATGGGCGCAAGGCGCCGAGTTGCGACACCGTTCGTATCGGTCGTTAAGGGATAGCAGGCGCCGTCAGTACCTTCGACGCAGAGCTGGATGGTCGCATTTTCCACGGGCGAACCGTCGGGATACAGCAGGGTGACGGTGAAATCGAGGAGTCCGTCGGCGGGCTTATCGTCTTTCAGGGTGAGCGTGAGGGTCACGGCGGGGATCGTTGTAGTGATATCTGCCTCTTCATAGGTATAGGCTTCGGGTACGCCCGTGAGCTTGACGTGGTAAGCGCCGCCTTCGAGCGAGAATTTGGCAACATTGCCTTCGAGGGGCGCTTCCGCTTTGAGTTCGCCTTCTTGGAAAAGCCGGACCTTGATGCCCGAAAGGTCGGTAGTATCCTTGCATTCGACGGTCACTTGATAGTCGTAAGTTTTCGGGGTTTCGGGGTTTGGGGTTTCGGGATCGCCGCCGCAACCGAAGAGGCCGAACGCGGAGAGCGCGAGAAGCAGCGTGCAAGAGAGCGCGATGAGGAATTTTTTCATGGAGACCTCCCAAAAGAATACGTTTCTATCTGTTATTTTAGCACATGGATGCAGATTTGGCAATCGGTTTTTGCGTCCCCGCAAAAATTTCGCCTGGTTTTCGCATTGGCTGTTTTGGGGAAGCGGCGGCGGGGCGTTGCATGAAAAACAAAAAAAATTTCAAATACGCGCCGAAAATTGCTTGCCTTTTTCGGCGGATATGTTATAATCATACAGCAAGCATGTTTGAGAACTTGCAAACGGGGATATAGCTCAGTTGGTAGAGCGCTGCGTTCGCAACGCAGAGGTCACGCGTTCGAGTCGCGCTATCTCCACCATATGGGGGCATAGCTCAGTTGGTTAGAGCGCACGCTTCACATGCGTGAGGTCACAGGTTCAAGTCCTGTTGTCCCCACCATAACAAAAAAGGACCTTGGGGGTCCTTTTTTGTTATGGAGAAAATAGCGCACAACAGGACTTGAAGGTGGAGGCGAGGCTCTACCCTCTCCCTGGGGAGAGGGATTCAGGGAGTGGGGACTCGTCGCCTCCCCCCTTATACATGAGGGGGGAGGACGTCACGGCTGCGCCGCGACAGGTAGGGGGTGGGGACTTTAATCCGTCACCCTGAGCTTGCCGAAGGGTCACATGATTATAATAAGGTGATTTCTCGGCTAAGCTCGAAATGACGAATAGAAGCATCCGTCTGGCGGAAGGCTCCCACCTCAAAGAGGGGGCAGGTCTCGTCGCCTCCCCCCTTATACATGAGGGGGGAGGACGTCACGGCTCCGCCGCGACAGGTAGGGGGTGAGGACTTTAATCCGTCACCCTGAGCTTGCCGAAGGGTCACATGATTACAATAAGGTGATTTCTCGACTAAGCTCGAAATGACGAATAGAAGCATCCGTCTGGCGGAAGGCTCCCCTTTCAAGGGGGCAGGTCCCGTCGCTCGTCTTAGGGCGCAAGGTCGGGTGCAAAAAGTGCGGAAAACGCGAAATTTCGACAAACTGCCCCCTTTGGGGGCAATTCGTGCAAAATCAACAAAAAATAACAAATTCCCACGGTCTTTGTTTCCCGATTTTCTTGACAAAAAAATCCAAAAATATTATAATGATTCAAACTGTGTCATTTCCCATGATTCGAGCTTCGGGAGGGGAGCCATGAAATCGTTGTTCGGAAAAATTTTTCTCATATGCGTGATGTCCGCGGCGGCCGTCACGGGCCTTTGTTTTCTCGGTGCAGAGCCTGTCCCGCTCGCGGCGGCGTACGTTCCGGATGAAAAACCCTTTGCCGTAAAGGAAAACGGCGAGGTCACGCGCTATGCCGAGCTGTCCGCCGCTATGGACGCCGCGTTAGAGGGCGGCCGCGCCACGGTGTATCTCGGCGGAACGGCGGAATTTTCGCAGATCAACACCGTCGACATCGATTTGACGCTGAAAAAGCTGGATTCTTCCGCGGTCATCGTGCGCGCCCAAGATTTCACGGGGGAACTCTTCCATGTGAACGGCGGCGCTTCGCTCACCCTCGACGGCATTACCTTCGACGGCATGGGCTACGAAGCCGCTTCCGCCGCCATCGTCTCGGAGGGGACCCTCACCTTGACGAACGAGACTGCGTTCACGCACCACCTCAACACGTCATCGGAGACGTGGGGGAGCGCGGTCTATGCGGCGCCCGGTTCCGAGACCATTCTGCGCGGCGCGATCTTCTCGGAGAACAGTTGCGCCCAAGGCGGCGATATCGCGGTGGACGGCAAACTGACGACTTCGAAAAACAACCGCTTCTCTTCGGGCGGGGACGGGTGCGCCGTGTATGCGCTCGCATCCGCCCGTTTGGATATCGGCGGCACGCTCATCTCGGACGGGGAATACTTCTATCTCTCCGACGGGGCGACGATGGATATCAGCAATCTCTCCGCCTATGCTTCGACCGTCGGCGTGAAAGTCTCCGCGACCCGCCCCGACGGACCCGTCGTCACGAGCGGGAAGAAGGATGCGGATTTCTCCCGTCTCGTCTCGCTTGCGGCGCCAGCCCTGTTCGAGGGCTATCTTCCGGACTATGCCTACCGCACCCGCTTCCTGTGTACGCAGACGTTGGAGAGCGGCGCGATCGGCTATGGATACGGCGGCGTGGGTGTCAATGTCTCCGAGGAGAAGGCGGACAAGCTCTCCTTTACGGCTTACGCCGCGGGGGCCGAATCGGCGACGCTCATATTGGACGGCGAGGAGCTTGCGCTCACGCCGCAGGACGGCCTCTTTGCAGGCGAGAGGGCGTTGCCTTCTTCGGGCGTTGCCATATCCGCATGGAGCGCGGAACTGAATATCGGCGGAAAGGCGATCGGGCAGGAATTTTCTGACCCCATCTACTATATCCGCATCGACCGCGCCGCCGCAACATACGCCGCGCCCGCAAATACATATTACATGGGGGCGGAAAAAACGCCCCTTCCGGAACAAGGGCTTCTTCCCAACGACCTTGCGATCGATGAGAGCGGCGTTGCGGAATTTTACTTCGGAGAGCGGAGCCGCCGCGTCTATACGGGGCGGCGGGCCGTGCGCCCTGAGGACTGTGGCGGCAAACTTTACGATGCGTACAACGCAGGCCGCACGGGGTATTTGCAGATCACGGGCGTGGAGGGCGTCGATTACGCCCTGATGCGGGACGGCGCGTTCGTCACGGACGCGGACGGCGGCATCATCTGGAAGCGGACGGCGCGGGATAACCACATCATTTCCTTCGAGGGATTGGAGATCGACGCCGCGTATTTTCTCGCCGTGCGCGCCTCCGCGGGGGAGAATGAACTTGCGGGCGTTTACGAAGTCTCAAAGACGCCTTTCCGCACGCTGACGGCGGCGCTCAACACCGCCCGTACGGCTTTTGTGGACCTGCATACGGGTTATTTCAATAAACCCGATGCGATCACGGAAAATGCGCCCGCCTATCTTGCGGACGTCCTTTCCGGTTACCTCGGCTTAGATGCTTCGCTCCAAGCGCTTCCCGCGCTCATCGAACTGTATGAAGAGGCGAAAGGGGCGCTTCCCGAAGCCTTTATCAAGGAGTGGCGCGCAAAGCATGGCGGGTTTGCGGATCTGGAGATCGTCAACGATAAGATCGACGAATGCAATACGGCGATCAAGGCGGCGGCGGACGATTATATTGGGCTTGCGGCCAACGTCGAAGGGATGTTCGGCGAAATGCTCACGCCTGAGGAATGCGCGGCAGTCGCACAGGCGGCGGCGCAGGGTCTCTCCGCCGATTACGAGGCCGTCATCGGGAAGGCAAGGGAGGCGGCTTACGTCCTGCTCGATATCGACTACGACTATCTGCTCACCGACTATGCGCTCGTGGACAATATGGCGGCGCAGAATTCCATGAAGGCGGTCAAGGATGAATACAGCGGCCTCATCGGGGAAGTCCCCGCTACCGTGCATTCCATGGACGATATCGGCGCGCTCGTCGCCGAGGCGGGCAAAGCGCTTCGCGTACAGGCCTACTTTGAGGTACACGCCGCGGCGGGCCGCTTTACGGACGCGCTCTCGGATGCGCTCGCGGCGGCCAAGCAGTCGGTGAAGGGCGCGGAGGGCGTCAACGAATACGACGCCATGCTCGGACTCTATAAGGAATACGCATGGCGCAAGCTGCAAGCGGATATGGGCGGTGCGGGCTTCGAAGATCTCTATGCCCACGAACACGGCCGCATCGCCGCAGTGGCGATCCCCGCGGAGGCGGAGAAGAACAAGAGCGCGCTCCCGCCGCTCGAAGAGGAGATCGAAACCATCCTCGCGCAGGCCGAAGTCAAGCGCGGCGTGCAGGATTACTATAACAAGCTAAACGGGCAGACGGAGGGCCGTCTCTCTTCCTCCGTCCTCAAAGACGCCGCCCCCCTCAATGCGGCTCTGGAAGCCGCCTTCGAGGCGATCGAAGCGGCCGAAGGAGAGGGCAGGGAAGCGGCGGCCGAGGCGGGCAAAGAGGCCCTTTACAGGGCGCTCGCGCTTGCCTTGCTCGAAGAGCATTACAGCGCGCTGTATGCGGACATGGTACCCGCAGAAGGGCTGAAAACGCTCTATGAAGCCGCCGTTACGGCCATCGGGGAACAGGCGGGCGCGGGAGATCTTTCCGCTTTCGAAACGCAGATCACAGATCTCTATTTCAGCGCGATCCGAAAACTTGCGGTGCGGGCCTATTTCGACGGCCTCGTCCGCGAAAAAGGTGAACTTGCCCCCGCGGAAAGCATGCTTGCGGAGCTTTACGGCGCGATCGACGCGGCGGCGTTCGGCGAAAAGGAGCGGGCGGGCTATACGGCCATGCTCGCGCTCTATAAGGCCTATGCCGTCAAGGCCATCGAGGAGCTGAACACCAACTCCGAGGCGGCCGATAGGGGCGACCACGCCGAACAGGGCAGGGCGGCGGCCGAGGCCGTGGAACTCGGCGAAGGCCCCTTTGAGGACGCCCTCGCGGCGGCGGAGGCCAAGCTCGATGCGGCCGTGGAGGACGTCAACGAGAAACTTCTCATCGAGGCGTATTTCGAAAAGAAACTCGGCTCTTCGGAAGGCCTGAAAGCGGCGCGCGATAGGGCCGTCGCCGCCGTCGGCGAAAAGCAGACGGCGGAGGAGAAGTCCGCGGCGGGCTATGAAGGGCGGCGGTCCATGTATGAAGCGTACACGGTAAACCGTCTCGGCGCACATTTCAACGAAAAATATCCCGCACCTTCGGATGCGCTCTCCGCGCTTCTCGAAGAGGCGGCGTCGGACGTAAAAGATACGCAATTGAGCGGATACAGCGACGATGCGCTCGCGGAGGCCGAGCGTGAAATGGAGGAGATCTTCGCAAACGCCGTGCAGAAATTTGCCGTGCGCGCCTACTTCGACGGCCTTGTCCGCGACAAGGGCGGCCTCGCTCCCGACGCCGCCGCGCTGGAAGAAATTTATGCGGCCATCGCCGAAGCGGAGGAGAAAGAGGAAGCCGCCTTCGCGGGCATGGTAGGCCTCTATCTTGCCTACGGAGAAAATGCGGTCCGCGCCGCGCGTGCGCTTCACGGCGCATCCGAGGCGCTCGACAGCATTGAGAGCGGGGCGCTCGCCGCACTTCAAAACGCGGCGGCGCAAAGTTTCGGTTCGGTGGAAGAGGCGCAGGAATTTGCCGATGGCATCATCCAAAAAGCGGCCGCCGACATGATGCAAAAGGACTGCGAGGAGCTTTTCGCCGAGATCGAAGCGCTCCGAGGCGCGCTCTTTGAAGAACTCGGTTCGTTCACGCAGTCCCGCCTCAAAGAACTCGAAAAAGAGGAGATCGAAGCGGCCTGCCAAACGGCGGAGAGCGGCATCACGGAGAGCATAGACGAGAAGGACGCGGCAAGCCTTTCGGCCGCGCGCGCCCGCATTCCTGAGATCCATATCGCGTTTGCAAAGGCCGTCGTAAGCGCCTATGCCGCCGCTTTGGACGAGACGGCCGACCTTGCCGCCGTGGAAGGAGCGGAGGGACAAACGGCGCGGCGGAACGCCATGTACGATGCGCTTCTTGCCGTCTATAAAAAGCACGCCGTCAAGGAGAGCAGAGCGTACGCGGCATTTGCCGCGGAGGCGGAGGAAAAGATCAACGGAGAAGCCTTCGGCGACCGCACCGACGCGGGGCTTGCCGCCTTGGAGGCCGCCGTCGACGCCCACCTTGCCTCTGCAAAATATAAGCAGGAGCTATTTACCTTCCACGCCGCGCTCGCGGAAGCGCAGGGGCTTTCCGGGCAGCTCGATGAGGCGTTGCAGGCGCAATACGAAGCCATCGACGGCGCCCAAGCCGACGAAAAAGAAAATAAGTACCGCGCGGCCGTCGCCGCGCTCGCGGAGAAGGCCATGCGCCTCTATGCCGCCGCGCTCAATGCCCCCGCCGAAGAGATCGCGAAGGCGGCGGAGGCGTTTACGGCAGAAAACGCGGGTACCATGTCCGCAACATTGGTCTCGGAAGAGAAAAAACTCTTGCAGAGTTACGTCTCCCGTTCGCTCGCATCCTATGAAACAGGCAGCGCGTTTTCCGCCGTGGATGCGCTGATCGCTTCCGAGCGGTCCGCGCTCGGAGAGCTGTTGTCAGCCGAAGAGGACATCCTTCCGCTGACCGCCTCCGTGCGGGCGCGCATCGACGGGCTTCCCGCGGCCGTGTTGGGGGTCTATTACGATGCGATCGCAGAAGGCTATCCCGCGCACGCCGCCCTGCCCGCAATCGCCGCAAAGCGCGATGAACTCGCCGCGTCCGCGCCGGATGCCGATACGGCGCACGAAGCCGTCCTCGCACTGCAATGCTTCTTTGCGGAAGAAGTCCTCGGCGCGGCGCGCCTCGATACCGATTCCAAGGCCGCCGCGGATATCCTCGAAGGCGGGATCGCCGCCGCGGCGTCGCTCGCAGAGCGCGCGCCCGCACCCGTCACCGCACGTTCTGCGGCCGAGATCTCCATAGCGATCTCCTCCAAAGTCGCCGAAACGCTCGTTGCGGTCACGGGGCAACGCCTCCTTGACGGCGCGGGTTACGCCCCGAAGGACTTCGACGGCCTGAATGCCGCCGACGCCGCTTCCCGCAATGCCGCGTCCGCCGCATACGGGGCCGCAGATGCCGAGGTCAAGGCATATCTCGACGGCAGGTTGAAGGGGGACTATGATACCTTCGGCGCGCGCCTTCTCGATGAGCGCGATAAGATCGCCTTCGAGACCGCCCGCGCGGAGGCGCTCGAAAGCATTTCCGCGCTTTGCCCCGGAGAGGACGGCGAGCTTGTCTCGGAGCGCCGCGCATACTACCGCGATGAGATCGCGCAAATGCGCTTTTTGCCCGTTTCGGAGCGGGAAGAGGACCTCACCGCGTCGCTCGCTTCGCTCGGCCGCACCGTATCGCTTGCGGAAGAGGACGTGAAGATCGCGCTCGGCAAAGAGAAGGCGCTCGCCGCCATCCAATCCGCCTATGCCGCAAGGAGCGGCGATGCCTTCGTCACATACAGCGATGCGGGCAAGGCCGCGTTGCAGGCGGCCCGCGACGGCGGGCTTTCGGCGGTGCGCGCAGTCGTGATGGACGCATCCGCGTCCGCGCCGTATGAAACCGCACAGGCCGTTCTCGATGGCATCGTGGAAGATGCCGAAGCCGAACTCGATGGCGTCAAAGTGATCGCCTCCTCGAAGGGCGTCAAGACCGACGGCGAGGGGGGCTACGATGCCGCGCATGACGCCGCCGATCTCTGGGGGATCATCGAAAACGAGGGGGGCATGTCCGCAACGGCTAAGCCGCAAATGAAGATCGTGACGGCCGATGCGCCGCAGGGCGCGGAGCCGCTCGTGGGCGATAAAGAGGTCAAGGCTGTATTCGAGATCACACTCCCGAACGAGACGTTCGGGGGGACTTACACCGTAAAATTGTTGCTCCCCGATTCGCTTGCAGGGATCGAGGGGATGCAAGTCGTGGCAATCGGCGCAGACGGCGCGGAGAACCTCACGGTGCGCACAGAGGGCAATTTCCTCGTATTCGAGACCACGCACTTTTCCCGCTTCTATCTCTATGGCGAACGGGAAGTGGACCTTTGGTGGGTCATCTTTATTCTCACGTTCCTGCTCGTCGTCGAACTCGTGTTCATCATTTGGCTCGCCGCGCGCGTTTACCGCAAGCTCAACGGCGCAAAAAAACAGCGCGTCGCATCGGTGGCGGCGTCCGCCCTGCTCGTCGTACTTCTGCCGCGCGGCACGGTCATCGTCAGCATCGTTCTCTCGGTATTGATCGCGGTCGCGGGGATCGCCATCGGTGTTCTTATCTATATTTTGAAACGCCGCCCCCGCGAAGAGCGCGAAGAGAGAAGGCTGGAAAAGATCAAGCGCAGGGAGACGGCGCGCGTCACCAAGGAAGAGGAGGCAAGAGTCCGCGCCGCAAGGGAACAGGCCGTCCGCGAGAAGGCGGCCGAGGAAGCGCGCGAGAAGGTCGTCTCGGAAGAAGCCGCCCGCTTGGCAGAGGAAGCCCGCAAGGCGGAAACGGAGGCGCAAGAGGAAGCCGAGCCTTACGAGCAACTCACCATCTTCGATCTGCCCGAAGAAGAGCAGACGCCCGCACAACCCGCACAGGCCGAGGAGAGCGGCCAGCTCTCCATCTTCGATTTGCCCGAAGAACAACCCGCCGCAGTCGAGGAAGAACAAATTGAACCGCCCGTTACGGTCGAAGAACAAATGGAACGACCCGATACGGTCGAAGAACAAATTGAGCAACCAGCCGCTGTCGAAGAAGAGTCGACGGAGCAGCCCGTTTCAGTTGCGGAAGAACCGACGGAACAGCCCGCCGAGGCGATCGCAGTCGAACAGGCGGAGCAGCTTGCCGAGGAAGCGGCGCCCATAGAGGATACTGCCCCGGTCGCGGCGGCCGTCATCATCGAGACGGAATTGGAAAGGGCGTCCCTCGCCGAGGCCATCGAAGAAGCGGAAACGGCTTCCGAAGAAGCCGAAGAGCCGTCCGAAACCACCGCCGGAGAAGTCGCCGAAGCGGACGCCGAAGAAGGCGTCGAAGAGGCGAAAGGGGAGACGGAGGCCTCCGAGGAGCCTTCCGAACAGCCTTCCGAACAGCCTTCCGAACAGCCCGCCCCTGTGGAGGTGCAGACAGAATCGGAGGCACCCATGCCCGAAGATGGCCTTTCGGAATCGGAAAAACCGTCCGAAGAGACGGAGCAAGAGTCAGAGCAAGAGACGGGGCCTTCCGTCCTATCCGAAACGCCCCCCGCAGAAGTCATCGAAGAAGATGTCACCGAAGCAGTCACCGAAGCGCCGCAAGCGTCCGCGGAGACGCCCGTCGTACTCGAAGAGATCCCCGAAGAATATCAATTGCCGGTGGCGAGCATCCGCACGGAAGTTGCGGCGTCGGAAGTCAACGGGCTGATGCAGGATGCGCTCGCCAAGACGCTCATCGAAGAGAGCGTGCGGGTGGCCGATAAGTCGAAGTCGGGCATCGTCAACGTGGATACGCTTGGGGAATATTTCGAGAGCGGCGAGCGGGTGACGCTCGACGAGCTGAAAAAGCGCGTACCCTTCTTCGGGAAAAAGGTGACTTATGTCAAGGTGCTTGCGCGCGGACGTCTTTCCAAGGCGCTCATCGTGGAGGGGGATGACTTTTCGCTCGAAGCGGTCAAGATGATCGCGCTCGTGGGCGGGCATGTCATCCGTACGCGCAGGAAGTAAATCATCCGTACGCGCAAGGTAAAAGCCGCCGTCCCGCGGACCGCAGGGTCCGCGGGACGGCGTAAGTTCAGGCCGCAACGGCGGGTGCGGTGAAAAAATAAGGGGCATTGAAAAAAAATCGGAAAAAGGCCGAAAAAACACTTGACATTTGTGCGCAATTATACTATGATAAACAAGCATTGCGAATTGCGCCGCAGGGAGAAGCGGGCCTTTAGCTCAGTTGGTTAGAGCAGTCGGCTCATAACCGATCGGTCCGCGGTTCAAGTCCGTGAAGGCCCACCACACAGCAATTTGCAAGGGAAGAAATGGCCCAATAGCTCAGTTGGTTAGAGCGCCAGCCTGTCACGCTGGAGGTCGACGGTTCGAGCCCGTTTTGGGT
>CANQSR010000016.1 GCA_947626575.1 uncultured Clostridia bacterium
GCTTGTTTTTGGCTATATTTTATGTCGATTTGAGCGTGTTTTTTAGACTTTTCATCGGTCGTAAAATTGCCCAAATCAGACTTTTCATAGAGTACACGCTCACTTCAAACCCCCAAAACTGCTTGTTCCTTTGTGGCAGAGAAATCAAATCGTTGTTCCTATGAAAAGTCTGCACCCCGTCAAAACCCCATATTTTGGGGCAAAACTGCCCCCAAAATGGCATATTTAGTGTTAGACTTTTTCCGCTCAAACAAAGGGCGGGATCACGTGGACGTCCTCGTCAAATTCGGGATAGACAAGCCCTTCGCGCGCGCAGAATTTCCCATAGCGGCGGGATTGCAGGGTCGTCTCGTCGAGCGTGCTTTCGAGCAGCGCGATCTCGCTCTTGGAGAGGTACGGGTTATCCGCCCACTCCATAAATTCATACCAGATCTCCGGGTCGTTTTTGGGATTGAGGTAGATGCGCTCATAGACGAAGGTAAGCCCTTTGAGCGGCGTCATGGTCCCGAAGATATCCCCCCGCTTATCGAGTACGCGCATCCTGCATTCGTCATAGATATCTTCGGGCGGCTCCTCATCGAACCAGACGAAGTCCAGCGAACTGCCCTGAAAGCGCTCCCGCCCCTGGTCGCAGCTCTTGAAGCCGATGACCGAGATGCCGCCGAACACGTTCTTCACATAGATCTGGTCGATGATGCCCGCCGCGGGCGCATCCTTTCTGCCGCTCGTCATGACGATATCCGCGATCCAATCGGGGCGGAGATAGTGCAAGATCTTCTTTTGGGCGACGTCGCGCTGGACCTGCGCCGTGGGCGAGACCACCCAGCCGAACACATCCGGCTTATTTTTGCGGTAGGGATGCACGCCGCGCGCCAGATAGATACACTCCGCCGCGCCGCATTCCGTCTTGCCCGAACGGTTCCCGCCGAACACCCAGCGGTTGCGCTTCTTCGAGCGGTGGAAGGCGAGCTGTTTTTTGTGCTTCTTCCTGCCCGTATTGTAGCGGGCGAGGAAGTCGCGGTCGGCCCGCTTCTTCTGCTCCGCCTCGATTCTCTTGATTTTTTCCCTGATTTCGTCCATATTCGACCGAATTTCCCCTGCCCCGCCCCCAAGAATGCGGTATGATAGCGCGTATGAAACGATTTATGCGGCTCGTCATCATCCTGTTTGCCCTGTTCGTCTCCGCGCCCGCCCTGCCCGTCCGCGCGGAGACGCTTCGCTATGCCGTCGCCGCCGATTCCAACGTGTGGTTCTATGCCTCTGAGAGCGAGGAATCGCGGCTGTTTCTCGTCCCCGAAACGTACTATGTGCGCGTCCTCAACGAGGGCGACGTCTTTTCCGCCGTGGAATACCTCGTCAACGACGCCCCCTATAAAAAAGTCATGGGTTACTGCCGCACGTCCGCGCTTACGTTTGTGGATTTCATCCCCGCCCGCCCCTTCCTCAGAAAGCTCGTCACCGCCCATTACACCCTGCCCGATGCGGGCTTGCTCGGCGGCTCCTTTTCGGGCGTCGATAAGACGTTCGTCTATTACGGCGCGCGCTATGAGAGCGGCCAGCTCTATTTTTACGTTCTCGACGGCTCCACGTTCGGCTACATTCCCGCCGAAGCCCCCATAGATTTCGAGCGCAACGACGATTGGCTGAATGTGCCTACGCCGCCCGTTTCGGGCGAAAATGACGGCACCATGTCTGGAGGGGATCCCTCTGTTGTTCAAATTATTATCATTTGCGTCATCTGTGCGGCGGCGGCCGTCATTGCGGCGCTTGTGGTCCGCGGGCGCAAGCGGGACGGCGGAGATTCCTGAAAAGGCCGCGGTCGCCCTTCTCGCCGATGCGCCGCAAGAGGTTCATGAAGGGAGCATAGCGGCCGAACAGCCCGAAAAACCGTTCGTCCGTCCAGCCGAGACGGGTGAATTTGCGCGTGATGCGGGCGATCAGCGCGAGCTGGCGGCGGTAGTAACTGCGCGAATCCGCGGGTACATCGCCGTGTTTGAAATATTTGTGCGCGATGAGGGCGCGTTCGAGTTCGGAGAGTTCCCCAAAGACCGCGGCCGCATCGGCCGCAAGCGCACGGAGCGCACAGGCAAATTCCGCCTCCTCCGCCACCCGTGCCGCCACTTCGTCGCACGGGCGCGGATCGCGGTAAGAGAGCAGGGCGCGGTTGCGCGCCGCGACCTCCGAGGCCTCCGCCAGCGCCGTAAGTTGCGGATAGGCATATAAGACCACTTTTACGAGATCTGTCCGCATCATACCTCCTCTGCGATCCACCTCACGGCGGTTCGCAAAAAACGAACGTTTGTTTGTGTTTTTATTATAACATGCGAATATGACAGACGCATGCTTGTCTGCCAATTTTTTTTGAAAAATATTTTTCGGGTGCGAGCGGCTGAATTTTGCAAAAACTTTTGCGCTTTGCCTTGCCTTTCCGCGCGCGGCGTGTTATAATGGTCGCGTATGGTGAAACATGTCGGAAAATGGCTGATATTCGGGCTTCTGTGCGCCCTTCTTGCTGCGGTGTGCCTTGCGGGAACGCCGGTTTCGGCGTACGCCGAACTTCTCACGGGCGCAAACGCCGCCCTCGTTCTGCCCTCTTCCTACGAACAATATCTCGCGCTCAAAAACCCTTCCGACGTTGCATTCTCGGAAAAGCATATCGCCATCGCCGACGGCAAAACGCTCTATCTCTATGACCGCGAGGCCCGCCAATACAGCGAACTCGAAGTGGAGAACGAACACACCATCACCAAGATCGGGTTTGCGGGCGACCGCCTCTTCCTCTCGGATAACAGCGCGGACGGCAACTCCTTCTATGAATACAACTTCGCGAGCAAGAAACTTCAAAAACAAGAGTTCAACTGCACGACTTTCTGCATTGACGGGGGCAAGCTGTACACGGCGACGGTCAGCAATAACCAGATGAGCGTCGGCGCCCACGATATCAACAACCTCACGGGGCGTACGAAGGAGCTTGGAGTTATCCATGTAAGCAAAGTGCCTTCCTTGACGGTTCTCGGCAATACGCTCTACTGCGCCGTCGATGACCGCGTCTACTATCCCAACCCCACCACGGCGCAATTCGGTAACGACTCTTTCTATCTCTCTTCGGACAACCCCACCGATGCGACGCAGGTCAAGAGCGTATGCGCGCACAACGGCGGCCTCTATTACACGGCCATCGACGGCCTCCGCATCTCGGATGTTAATAACCATACGAGTACGCTCTTGCTCGGCGGAACGGGCTTCGGCGCGCTCACTTCCTATGACGGCGCGCTCTATGCCGTAAGGGGGACCTCGGTCCACCGCATCGACTTCGAGGGCGGTGCGCATCTTTCGGACTATGAGATCGCGGCCGCCTCCGACTCCGTGGGCAGGCTTTCCCGCGCGACGGACAGCGTGCGGGCGGGGGACCTGCTCGTCACGGCCGACGCGGGCAACCAACGCATCTCCGTCTCGGTACTCGCCGAAGATGATGCGGGACATTGCATCGGCACATGCTCTATATTGCCCTGCCGCGACGAGAACGACTGCCCCTACACCCCTGAACATATTGCAACAGACGGATGTATCATTGCAGTATCTTCGGACGATGCGCGCATTTATCTTTATCATTTTGGATATGAAGAGTATTTTGCGTGCCATGATCTCGCCGGAGATCCTGCGATAGATCTCGCATGTGTAAACGGGTCTTGCTACTTCATTACCGCATCTACCTGTGGAAAAGCGGAAGAAGATTGCATAACGTTTCGATATACCACGGATTCACCCAAGGCTCTTGCGGCCGATGCAAACGGTATCTTGTATGTTGTAAATACAGACGGAAATATATATTCCTATACCGAAGATGAATTTATAAGCCCCAATGATACTGTTGGAACAAAGCAAGATACCACCCTTTGCGGCGATATATCTTCCCTGCAAATTGACGGGAACAGAAACCTATATTATATAAGGCAGAATGCTCTTTGGAAAAATGATACGCAACTCGCCGAGTTCGGCAACATCTCCTTCGTCCATGACGATGACAACAGCCCCGTTGCCTTTGTCTGGGACTTTGAGGAAAACGAATTGTTTCTCCTTTACGAGAGTTACATCGTAAAGGTTTCACTCGGTCTATCAAATTTACCCGCATAATGCAAGGCACGAGGTCAAAGAAAGGAAGCGAACATGAACCCTGCTCGAAATAATCACAAAAGAATTTTTATATGGATATTTCTTGCGTTTTGTATTATCTGCGCAGGTCTATGCGCTTGTACAGGCATTTTTTTCAATGTCCATGCAGATGTAAAGAACTCCGAAAAAACTGAGGCCGAGCTCTATTTGCCGTCCTCATATGAACAGTATCTCGCGCTTGAAAATCCTGTTGATATTGCTTTTTCGGAAACCTACATCGCCATCGCCGACGGTAAGACTCTCTATCTCTATGACCTCATCACGAAGAGTTTTTCGAGAACAATTATCCCGGAGGGAAACAGCACAATCACAAAAATAGGTTTCGCGGGCAATAGATTGTTTGCTTCCGTGCGTGCAGCGAGCAATTTCTTTTATGAGTACGATTTTTCAAAGCAATCACTTACAAAACTTACCATAAACTGTTCAACATTCTTGATAAACAATAATGTGCTCTATACCGCCAACGTCGGAGGTCAAAGTACGACCATTGCCTCTTATTCGGTTTCCGACATGAACCCGGAGTCCTCCCCCATGGCCAACGATCTCGGTACTGTAAATGAACACAGCACACCGAGCATGACGATCCTCGGCGATGAACTCTATTGTA
Source organism: uncultured Clostridia bacterium (assembly GCA_947626575.1). GTDB lineage: Bacteria > Bacillota > Clostridia > Christensenellales > Borkfalkiaceae > Gallimonas. The sequence goes on from CANQSR010000016.1 coordinate 4,781, forward strand.
CGTTCAGCGATCATGTGTACTGTATCGCCCCTTCAAGCGAAACTTTTAACACAGCAAAATCCTTCTATCTTTCCACAAGTCCTTCCAATGCCACGAACGTTCAAAGCACATGCGTACACGAAAATAATTTCTATTATACAGCCGAAGGCGGCCTCTATCGGTCGGATATGATTTCGGACACGACGCGCACAAGCCTTCTTCTCATCGAAGGCGCCGGCTTTGGGGCGCTGAGTTCCTACAACGGGAAGCTATATGCCGTGAAAGGGTCTTCAATTGTTGAAATAGGCCTTAATGATAACCAAATTTATTTGACCGGTTACGAAATCGCGACTTCCTCAGACTCCGTGGGCAGGCTTTCGGGTGCGGTGGATAGCGTGCGGGCGGGGGATCTGCTCGTCACGGCCGACGCGGGCAACCAACGCATTTCCGTCTCCAAGCTCGCCCGTACGGAAAACGGACTTATCACCCAAAGCACTTACGTCATACCCTGCCGTACCGAAAACGGTGAACCTTATACGCCGACCCGCGTCGCAACAGACGGCGAACTCATCGCCGTGGCTGCCGAGGATTGCCAAATTTATCTCTACCAAAACGGAAAGACGGCCTATCATTATCGCCACCCCACAGAGGGCAATCCCGTCATGGGCCTCGCATGTGTATACGGGAAAGTCTATTTCATTACCGAACATACCTTCGGTATGGCCGAAGAAGGGCAGGGACTCATCCAACGCAACAACGGGAAAACCAATTATGCCCTTACCTCCGATGTATACGGCAATCTCTTCGTCGTCTACGGTGACGGAACGGCGGCCAAGTTTTCGGAATCCGGTTTTTTAGACACCGCGGCACAAGGAGAACCGTTGGACTTTCGCTTGCCTGAGCATTTCTCTTCCCTGCGTGCCGACTTTGAAGGCAACTTATACTGCCTCAGCGGCAATAACCTCGTGAAAAACGGGGCGGAGACCCTCGTTTCGATCTCCGGGAGTGATTACGTCTATACCATGTCCGAAAGCTCCCCGCTTGTTTTTGCTTTGAGTTACGAGGACGACGAGGTTTTCTTCCTCTTCGGCGATTACATCGTAAAGACGGATGCGGGCGCGCTGGATATCCCCACGCTCAGCAAGATCTCGGCGGAGGGCGTCGCCGAGGCCATGTTCGCCCCCCACGGCCGGGACGGCCTTCTCATCGACGTTCCCGCGGGGACCATCGGCGTGCGCACCGATCTCGGAAAGTTCCGCAGCGAGGAACCCGCGTATTTCCCCTACCTCTCCTACTCCCGCACCGCAGAGAGCAAGCGCGGCATTCTGCTCGCGACCAAAGACCGCTATGCCCTCGTCATCCTCTATGAAGTCGGCGAGACGGACCGCGTGTTCGAGGCCGATCTCTTCCTGCTCGATAAGACGGATATCGTCCCGACGGAGGAATATTTCCGCGAAAGCGCGGAGACGATGTATCTTACCAACGACGTTTCCGCCTATTTCTTCCCCTGCCTGCACCAAGCGCTCGCGGATACCCGCCTTGCGCGGGGGACGCGCGTCGCCGTGTGCGGCTATGTCTCCGCGCCCGAACGCGACTATGCGCTCGTGGAGTTTGAAACGGCCGAGGGCGCGCGTGCGCGCGGTACGGGATTTGTCCCCGCGGCGTACCTCACCGCCGTCGACCCCATCCCCGGCGAAGAGACGGTATTTGAACCCGCTTACCTCAAAGCATCCGCCGAGGGGACGGAGTTCGTGGCCGACGACGGCTCCGCCATCACCGTGACCGAGCGCACCCGCGCGGAGTTTACGGATAACGGCGACGGGACCTATACGGCGCGCATCACCGTGGACGGCAAGGCTTACTATGCAAAAGTTGCGCCCAACCGCATTGACAGGGGCGAATCGGACGCCGTGCGCATCGCGCTCATCATCATCCTCACCGCGCTTGCCGTGGGCATCGTCGGCGGCTACGTCTACCTCCTCCCGCGCAAGGTTGGGCCGGGCAAATATGAGGATGACACGTAAAACGGGCATACCATGTCCGAGGATAAGGCACAGGAAAAGGGGCGGCTCCCATGCGGGAGCCGTCCCTTTTTGACCATGCCGTACAATAAAATCCGCGCGGCTTCATATACTGTCAGTATGAAAATTTTGTTTACGGGGGGCGGCAGCGCGGGCCACGTCGTACCCAATCTCGCCCTCATGCACGAACTCCGCTATACCTATGCGCTCATCTACATGGGGACGGGCGGCATCGAAGAAAAATTGGTCACCGAGGCCGGTTACCCCTTTCTGCGCGTCGATTGCCCTAAGCTGAGGCGCAGTTTTACCCTTGAAAATTTCAAGATCCCCTGCCGCCTGCACCGCGCGAAAAAACAGGCCCTTGCCGCCGTGCGGGCGGAAAAGCCTGATCTCGTCTTTTCCAAGGGCGGGTTCGTAAGTTACCCCGCCGTTTGGGCCGCCGCGCGGCTCGGCATCCCCGTGCTGACCCACGAGAGCGACCTCACACCCGGCCTCTGCACCAAGCTCATCGCCAAAAAATGCGAGCGCGTTCTCACTTCCTTCGAGGAGACGGCCCGCCTCTTTCCCAACGGCGAATACGTGGGTTCGCCCGTCCGCAAAGAGCTGTTTGCGGGTGAAAAACAGCGCGCCCTGCACAAGCTCTCCCTGCCTCCGAACAAGCCCGTTTTGCTTGTTTTCGGCGGCGGAAGCGGCAGCCATGTCTTGAACGAGGCGCTCAAAAACGCCCTCGATGATCTACTTACGGACTTCACCGTCTACCATATCGCGGGGGCGGACGCGGAGCATTGCGAAAAGCGCGAAGGCTACTTCGTGCGCGCCTTCGAGACGGATATGGCGAGCGCATACGCGGCGGCCGACGTCGTTCTCTCCCGCGCGGGAAGCAACACGGTATTCGAACTGATGGCGCTCAAAAAACGCGCCGTCCTCGTGCCGCTCGAACGCGGCTCGCGCGGCGACCAGCCCGAAAACGCCGCCTATTTCGAGCGGAAGGGGCTTGTCCGCGTACTCCCCGAACGCGCTCTCGGCGGCCTCGCGGAGGCGGTGCGCGCCGCCTATCGGGACAAGGCGCTCGGCGAAAATCTCGCATCGCTCGCGCTCACGAGCGGCACGGGCGAGATCGTGCGCATCATCCGCGAAGTCCTCGCTCAGGGCGGTGCGAGCGAATAGCCGCCCCCGAAGAGATCGGCCTGCAAGAAGCTCTCAGGCACCTTCCCCACAAGGACGCTCTCGGCGATGAGAACTTCGGTGAGCGAAGCGAAGTTGCTCGTTCCCGAAGGCATGATGATGGAGATATCCGCCACGATCTCCAAATAGATTGAATGTTTGGTCTGGTTGATGCCCGCCTGCTCAAATTTGGAGACGAAGCGGCATTCCACGTTGGAGATGGGGATGATCTGCATGTGGATCTTGGGGCCGAAGCCCGCCCACGCCTCGATGCCGAAGAAGGCGCCGAGCGGCACTTCCACGCCGTCCTCGCTCATGCGCTGCAAGTTCTGCTGAGACATATACGCCGTGTCGCGCGCGATGCGGTTGATGGCGAGCGGGTCGGAAGTAATGGCGCCGATATCGCCGTCGCCGTTCCGCTCCACCTTGACGAGGTCCTCATAGCGGACGCTGTCGGAGAGCGTATAGAATACGGCGTCGTTGACGGCGACCGTCGTGATGGAGCGCATGTTCGCCTCGGCGATGGATTTGAGGACCCGCGTGATGTTGACGTGCAAAAAGACGACCGCCCCCACGAGGACGGCCGCCAGCATAGCGGGAATGAGCCATCTTTTCCAATGCCTGCCGCGATACCTCACGGCTTATCCTATTCACTGCGGCGGCGCGCTATTCCCGCCGCAAACAAAAAACGGCTAAACGCCGTTTTTCTTGGTCTATTTTTTTACGGGGAAGGGATAGATGAACGCGTCTCCGCGCACGCATGAGGCGCGCCCCGAAAGCAGGGAAAAAAGCGCGCTTTCGAAGTCCGCCGCCTCCGCTTCGCGCACGGCGACGGTGATGCGCGCGCCCTCCGCGAACGTCTTTTCCCGCACCTCCGCGCCCCGCGCATCGAGAAAGCGCAAAAGCGCCGTCACTTCGGAATAGCCGACCGAGACGGTAAGTTCGGTGCAGGGTTCGAAGCAGCGTTTTTCTGCCGCCGCGGCCGCATCGGCCGCGATGCCCGCATAGGCGCGCGTGAGGCCGCCCGCCCCCAACTTGATGCCGCCGAAATACCTTACGACGGCGATCGCCGTCTCAAAGAGTTTCTGCGCCTTCAATACGCCGAGGATGGGAAGCCCGGCCGTCCCCTGCGGCTCGCCCGCATCGGAAAACCGCTGTAAATTCCCGTCCGCATCGGCGATGTAGCCATATGCGACGTGCGTCGCCGCGGGGTGCGCGCGGCGGACCCGTTCGAGGAAGGCCCTGGCCTCATCCTCCCCCGCCGTGCGGGCGCAGTAGCCGAGAAAGCGGGATCTTTCGATGACCCGCTCGGCCGAGGCCTCCCCCCATGCGCCGAGATACCCCGTCATACGCGCACGGCGCGCACGCGCACTTTCTTGCCCTTGAAGAGCGTGAAATCGCCTGCGGGAAGGGGCATGTTCGCATCCGCCGCCCGCTCGCCGTTTACCGAGACGCCGCCCTGCTCGATGAGCCTTCTCGCCTCGCCGTTGGACTTGCAAAGCCCGCTCTCGACGAGCGCCTGCACGAGCGTTGCGCACGTTTTCGAGATGTTGACTTCGGGCATGGTACCCTCGTCGCCGCTGAACGCGCCCTTTGCTTCGCGCCGGGCCTTCTCCGCCTTCTCCTCGCCGTGGACCATCTTCGTAAGCTCGAAGGCGAGGCGTTCCTTGGCGGCGTTGATGCGCTCATCGCGGTATTTGCAAAGCTCGCCGATCTCTTCGAGGGGCAGGAAGGTGAGCATCTTGAAGCACTTCTCGACGTCGGCGTCGTCCACGTTCCGCCAATATTGATAAAATTCATAGGGCGAAGTCTTGTTCTCGTCGAGCCACACGGCTCCCTTCTGCGTCTTGCCCATCTTTTTGCCCTCGCTCGTCGTGAGGAGCGCCGTCGTCATGGCATAAGCCGCCTTATGCTCCTTGCGGCGGATGAGGTCGGCGCCCGCGAGGATGTTGCTCCATTGGTCGTCGCCGCCGAGTTCGAGGCAGCAGCCGTAGCGGCGGTTGAGGACGAGGAAATCATAGGCCTGCATGAGCATGTAGTTGAATTCGAGGAAGGAAAGCCCGCGCTCCATGCGCGTCTTGAAGCACTCCGCCGTCAGCATCTTGTTCACCGAGAAATGCACGCCGATATCGCGGAGGAAATCCACATAGTTGAGGCCGAGCAGCCAATCGGCATTGTTGACGACGATGGCGGCGTTTTCGCCCTCGAAGCGGATGAAGCGCCCCATCTGCTGTTTGAAACATTCCACATGGTGGGCGATGGTCTCCTTGCTCATCATGGCGCGCATATCCGTGCGGCCGGAGGGGTCGCCGACCATGGCCGTGCCGCCGCCGATGAGGACAATGGGCTTGTGGCCCGCATCCTGCATGTGCTTCATGAGGACGAGCTGCATGAAGTGGCCGACGTGCAGGGAATCCGCCGTGGGGTCGAACCCGATATAGAAGGGGACGCTCTGCTTCTCCAACAGCTCGTAAAGCTCCTCTTCATAGACGACTTGCCGCAAAAATCCCCGCGCGCGCAGGGTATCCATGACATTCATACCGTAATCACTCCTTTTTTCCTGATAAAAAAGACGGGCCTGCGACCGTGCGCACAGACCCGCGTTGTTCCCATGATCGTCTGCACGCAAAAGCCGTATTATCCGATGCGATAATACAGATAGGTTGCGGCGAACAGGTCAGTCTTCATACTCATGATTATACACCCGCGCTTTGCCGATGTCAACCGTTCGGCGGGGGTAATTTTGAATTTATGCCACGGCTTCGCCGCCCGTTGCGGCCTGCGTGAAGGCCCCGCGCAGACCGTAGGCGCGCGAGGCCTCCTCGCGCTCCTCGACGTTAAAGCCTTTGAGCGCGGCAAGCTCCGCGAGCAGCTCTTCGAAACTCCTCCCCTCCCGCAGGCGGGCGCGGAGTTCTTCGTTGCGCATCCCGCGTTCGCGGGCAAGATGCTCTTCAATGACAACTTTTATCTCTTTCATACCGCTATTATATGGCAAGAACCTTGACAACACTTGTCATATATGGTAAAATTTTTTCGGAAAATTTGTCGGAAAGGAAGGAAAACCGTGAAGTATCAGATCATGCTCGGCATCTTATTCTGCCTGCTCGCCAAAAAGCGGGTGAGCGCCTCCGAACTCGCGGCCCGCTTCGAATGTTCCACGCGCTCCATCTACCGCTATGTGGAGGAGCTGAGCATCGCGGGCATCCCCGTGGAAGTGGCGCGCGGGGCGGGCGGCGGCATCTATATCTCGGATACCTACAAACTGCCCGCGGGCTTTTTCACCAAGGAGGAATACGCGGCGGCGCAGGAAGCCATGCTCGCCATGCACGCGCAGACTTCCGACCCCACGCTTTTGAGCGCCATCCAAAAGCTCGCCGCGCGCTCCAAATCCGAGCGGCTCTCGACGGCGATTTCGGGAAGTATCCTCGTGGACAGCGGCACGTGGGGCGACGAGCGGCACTTTTCCGAGCGGCTCACCCTCTTCGAGCGGGCGATCAAGGCGTGCGAGGTCCTCTATATCGACTATGTGGACCGCGAGGGCGGCCGCACGCGGCGGTATATCCACCCCCACCTGCTCGTCTATAAGCAAAACATCTGGTACGTCTATGCCTACTGCCTCTCGCGCAAGGCGTTCAGGCTCTTCAAGCTGGGGCGGATGCGCGCCGTTCTCGAAACGGAGGAACACTTCGAGCGGCGGCCCTTCACGCAGGAGGATATCCCCCTCTCCTTCTGGCGGACGGAAAACGAGATCGAAGCGACCTTTCTCATCGCGCCGCCCGCGCTCCCCTTTGCGGAGGAGTGGCTGGGCATTGACAACGTCTATGAAAGGGACGGGCAATTTTATGCCGACGTCACCATTCCCGACGACGAGGGACTCGTCGGCAGGATCCTCTCGATGGGCGCGGGGTTCAAAGTACTCTCGCCCGAAAACCTCAGGCAGAGGGTATTGGAGGAGGCGCGCAAGATCGCCGAGGCATAGCCGCCGCCCGCAGGTATTACTTCTGCTTATACAAGACCTTCGGATTTCTTATGGAAAACCCGCTCGCGGCTTGCCCTCCGCGCGGGGAAATTTCGTTGCATAAATTGCGGTTATATGATACAATATAACTGAAATCAAATTTTAATGGGAGTTTTTTATGGCCAAGCGTTTGAAAATCATGCTTCTTTTCGCCTCGGCGATCGTATTTGCCGCCGCGGGGCTGTTTGCGGCCTGCTCGCAGGACGAAAAGCCCATCACCTACACCGTCTCCGTGACGTGTGCGGATGCCTCGGCGGAGGAACTTGCCGATATCAGCGTGCAACTCTTCGGCGGAAGCACGGCCGCGACCGAGCCTGCCGCCCTGACGGACGGCAAGGCGGTTTTCTCACTCGCGCCCGCGACGTACACCGTCAAGCTCACGGGGACGCTCCTCTCGACGCATACCTACCCCGAAACGACGCTGACGGCGGAGCAGCCCTCGGCGACGGTCGCGCTCACGCCCTCCGTCCCCGCGGCGAAGATCGATTATTCCGTCACCGTGACCTGCGCGCAGGATCCCTCCGCGGCGGCGGGCGTCACCGTGCAACTGTTGCAGGGTGAGACCCTCATGGGCGAAAAGGTCCCCGAAAACGGCGTAGCGAAGTTCTCCCTTGCGGCGGATACCTACCACGTCAAGCTGACGGGCGTCCCCGCGGCATATACCTATGAGGAGACCGACGTCACGGCCCAATCGCCCGACGTCACCATCGCGCTCACGCCCAAACCCGACGGCTTGATCGTCTATTCCGTCACGGTCACGTGCGACGAAAGCTCTGTGTTCGGCGACCTCAAAGCGGAATTTATCGACGCCGAAGGGCTGGTCGCCGCGGGGCCTTTGGCATTCATCGGCGGCTCCGCCGTGTGCAGGCTCGCCCCCGCGGCGTACACCGTTACGCTTTCGGGGAGCGCGCTCTCCGATTACACCTATCCCCAGACGACGCTGACGGCGGAGCAGCCCTCGGCGACGATCATCCTCACCGCGCGCCCCGCAACGGGCGACGGCAGCGAGGAAAGCCCCTATATCCTCTCCGAACTTGCGGACGAATATGAAGTCATGCCGCAGAAGGTGACGGGCGGCATGTGGGATACCCCCGCCGCCTATCTCCCCGTCTACTATACCTACACCGAGTCGGCGGATACGGAATATACGCTTTCCACGGGCATCGACTACCTCACTTTCTATCTCGAAGATGAGGGCGGCGAGGCCCTCGTGGAATGGTACGGAAGCCATCCGGGCCAGAGCGCTTCCTTCTCGCTCCAAGCGGGCAAGACGTATCTCATGATCGTAAGCGTAGACGATACCAACGAAAATTCCTTCGAGGACGGCGACGCGCTCACGTGGACCATCCGCAAGGGCGCCGCGAAGTGGGACGGCGCGGGAACGGCCGACGATCCCTACCGCATTGAAAATTTCGAGGATTCGTATGAGGTGACGGTCCCCGCCGCCTCCGATCCCGATTCCCCCTTCCCCAAATGCGTCTATTTCACCTATACCGCCGCGGAGGATAAAGATTGGGTCCTCACGGCAGGCGTGGACGGCATGATCCTTGCCATCATGGATGAAGAGGAAGAGTCCGTTGCGATGATCATGTCCTCCGTTGCGGGCGAGACGTATCCCTTTGCGCTCGAAGGCGGAAAAACTTACCTCATCCAAGTAGGCGAAAGTTCGGGCGAGGGCGCCGCCGTTGTGTTCGTCATCCGCGAAGATACGGATGTCTCGAAGGGTTCGGGTACCCAAAGCGACCCCTACATTTTGAATGAATTCTGCGGGACGCACACCCTGTCCGTCCCCGTAAATTCGCACTTCGGGATCGCCGACGACGTCTACTATCTCTATACCGCGGTCAAGACGGCGGAGTACCTCGTTTCCACCTCGGATGCGCACATCCTGCTCACGATCACCGAGCAGGGTTCGGGAGACAGCGTACTCGATTGGGGTTCGAGCGGCCACGCGACCCATGCGGATATCTCCCTTACCGCGGGAAGGAAATATCTGATTTATGTTACCTCCGATGAAAGCGGCCTTACGGAGGCGGCCGTGGACGTCACCTTTACCGTCACCGAGGGCAACGGCTCCGAAGAATCCCCCTACCTGCTGAACGCGCTCGAAGGAAATTACGAAGCGCATCCCTCCGCATACTCGCCCGTCTATTATCGCTTCACGGCGGCCGAGACGGAAAATTACACCGTCACAACGGACATCGATTACCTCTCCTTCTCCGTCTATGGCGTGTTCGAGCTGACGAGTTCCGAGCAAAAGACCAAGGTATTCCGCCTCATCGAAGGCGAGACGTATGACATCATGGCGGACGATGCGGACGGAAACGGCCGCGCGGTCACATTCTCGATCGCCAAGGGCGGCGATCTCACCGAACTCAAATATACCCTCACCTTCACGGGCGTGGAAAGCTCGCGTCTATCGGGGCTGAAAGTTGCCCTCGTCGCCGAAGGCGGCACCAAGTCGGAGGCGCGTTCGGTCTTTGGCGGGTCGGTATCCTTTATCGTTGCGCCGGGGACCTATACCGTGGAGATCACGGGCGACCTCATGAACGATTACACCTTCGATCCCGTCACGCTGACGGCGGATACCCCGAACGCGGTCATCGCGCTCACGCCCAAACAGAGCGGCGGCACGCATGACGACCGCTGGGCGGGCGGCGGCACGTCCGGCGATCCCTATATCCTCACCTCGCTCGAATGCGATATCACGTTGCAGACGGTGGGCAACACTTCGTATTACTTCCGCTTCACCGCCTCCGAGGACGGGACGTATATCCTCACGGGGAACACAGATAATCTCTACCTGTATCTCGCACACCGTACAGACGTCGATCCCTATATACAGGGTAGCAACGTCCCCCTCGCGATGTATGGGAAACAAGTAAAAGAATTCAAAGTCTTTGCAAATTATGTATATACGTTTGAAATAAAGGACAGCGAAAAGGCCGGCGGCAATGTTGGCTTCAAGATCGAAAAGAAGGACCTCTCGCAGAAAGTCCTCTCCGTCAAGCTCGCAAATTCCGTTCCCGCCTTCATGGGCAAGGTGACCGTCCCCACCGAACTCTTCGCACAGGGCGACGAGGCCACCGTCACCATCACCGCAAAGACGGGTTACAAGGTCGCCGCCGTCAAAGTGAACGGCCAAACCGTGGATTTCAGCGGGCCGCAACTCAAAATCGACGTGCAGGATAACACGACGGTGCAGGTCTACTATACCGCCGAGGCGCGCACGGTGAGCGGCAAGGACTACTACCCCGCCCTCGTGGGGACGTGGCACAACGGGTCGCTCGGCGACCTTGTGGTCAAGGCGGACGGCACCGTCACTCTCGGCGGCAATGCGGCGACGCTCACGGCAGGGGAAGGCTCCGAAACGCCCAACCGCCACGAGTTCTTCTTCGACGTCACCGTCGGCGCGCAGACCCACCACTTCGTCTACAATCTTGAATTGGATATGGCGGTCATCGGCACGGGCGCAGAGATCAATTTCACGAAGAAAATTGACTTCACGGACACTGACGCGTTCGATTGGGACGGCAACTCCTTCCTCGGCACATGGACGGGCGACGCGGGAACGGTCACCATAACTGACGGCAAGATCTCGTGGACGGACGCCGCGGGCAAAGCGCACGAAGTTGAAGTTCTGCCCGTTTACAGCCCTTCGGATGAAATTTATATCGTCTATCTCTATGATTACGGCACCGACGGCGGCAACACGCGCACGGTGTTTGCCCTCTCGCTCTCAACGGACGGCAACACGCTGACGCTGAAATCGGACACCGCCGCCTACACCTTTTCCAAGGCTGAGGCATGAGGCCCCTGTGAGGGAGCCGGCAAGCGAAGCGACGCAGTAGTCGTACGTCATTCTGAGCCGCATTGGCATGGCTTTCAACGAATTGCCCATCCGCGAAGAATCTTATTGCGACCAAGTGTTGCGGGAACGAGCATCGGACTTCCTGCGGGACTTCGCGCTTTGCGCTCGTGCCGTCCTTCGGCGTCACCCTGAGCTTGCCGAAGGGTCACATTCGGCGTCACCCTGAGCGTGTCGAAGGGTCACATTATTACAATAAGGTGATTCCTCGGCTACGCTACTTCGCGCCGTTGGCGCTCGTGGCGACCTTAGTCCACAATAGAAGCCTCGGTCGGACGGAATGACGAAAAGCCCCCACCTCAGTCACGCTCATGCGTGACAGCTCCTCCCCAAGGAGGCGCTTTGGGTGCAAGGCCACCCCCTACCCTCCCCTCCCCCCTCAGGTATAAGGGGGGAGGCGGAGGCTTCCCCCTTTGGGGGGAAGCTGTCACCGAAGGTGACAGATGAGGGGTGCTATCGGAATAAACCCCCACCTGACGCGGTAAAGCCGCGCCACCCGCCCCCTTTTTAATGGGGCAGGTCTCGTCGCCCCTTATAGGGGAGATGTCACGAGCTTGCGAGTGACAGAGGGGTTTTGAAACCCTATATCCTCATTCCGAGGCCCTGTAAGGGCCGAGTGAACCTTTAACGATTTGATTCCATGCTACTTATTCGCTCAGGATACACTCCCCGCTCACTGCGTTCGGGGTCGGTATGAGGGAAAACCCTTTCGGCCCTTCGGGCCACTTTCCCTTTCAGGGACAGCAAGAGATAACCCCCACCTGACGCGGCAAAGCCGCGCCACCCGCCCCCTTAAAAAGGGGGCAGGCCCCCGTCCGAAACGCCACAAAAAAAGCGCCCTGTGGGCGCTTTTTTGCTGTTTCGATATCTTTACTTGGCGATCCTGTTCATCATATCCACGATGTCCTGCACCGTCTTGACGCCTTCGATCTCGCTCTCAGGAAGCGTGATGCCGTATTCATCTTCGAGCGCCATCATGAGTTCGACCACGTCGAGGGAATCTGCGCCGAGGTCCTTTACGACCTCCGACTCCGGCTTTATCGAATCCGCGGGCATGCCCAGCTGATCCGCCAACATCTTACAAACTTTCTCAAACATAAAAACCTCCGAAGCTCCCGTGGGGAGCCGTTTTTCCTTATTTTTCTATATTTTACCGCACTTTCACGGTTTTGTCAAGGGTTTTCCCGAATTTCGCCCCCGAAGGCCTCCGAGAGCGCCGCGTGCCACGCTTCCTCGCGATAGCGCGGGTTGGCGGGCGAGGTGGAAGGCAGCTTCACGGCCATGGAAAGGAGCGCGGGATGCGCCGCCGAAAACAGTTCATAGCTCTTCGCCCCGTTGCATAAGATCTTGCGTATGGGAGCATGGCAGAGGATGCTCTTAACATCCACCACGCGCTCCCCCTTGATCGCGACGTCCATAGAGCCGACGATCTCGCACGAGGCCACCATGTCCCAGAGCGCAATGCGGTGTTTCAATACGAACGCCTGCTTTTCCCCCACCGTCTGCGGCAATTGCTCCCCGAAAAAGGCGGCGAGCATACGCCAGAACCTGTTCTGCGGATTGCCGTAATAGAACCCCTCCGCACGGCTCTTCACCGAGGGAAAACTCCCCAAAATGAGGACGCGGCTCTCCCCGTCATAGACGGGCGCGAACCCCTCCGCTCTCATACGCCGAGCGGGGAAGAAAGCCCGCCGACGGTCGCCGACGCCATCCTTTCAAAGTCCAGCCCCGCCGCAATGACGCGCGCGATATCCTCTTTCGTGAGCGCGGAGATCTCCGCCATGCGCTTTTCGAAGTCGTAGACCTCGCCGAAATAGAGCAGATTTCTCCCATAGAGCAACATCTGCGAAGAAGTACTTTCCTGCGAAAAGATGTTGCCCGCTTTGAGCTGTTCCTTTCCGCGCGCAAATTCTTCCTCCGTGACGCCCTCCCGCTTGAACGTTTCGAGGACCTCCCTTACCGCGCCCGCGGCGTCCTGCGCCGCATCGGGTTCTACCCCCGCATACACCGTGAGCATGCCCGTCTCCTCATAGTGCGAAGTGTAGGAATAGACGTCGTAAGCAAGGCCCAACTCCTCGCGCACCCGCTTGAAGAGCCGCGAAGAGAGGCCGCCGCCCAAAATGGCGTTCATGAGCTGTACGGCGGGGACGTCCTCCGAATCCCGCCTGACGGACGGGAACCCGAACGCGAAGTGGACCTGTTCGATGGACTTGGTTTTGACGATGCCGCCTCGGTGCCATAAGATCTCCTTGGAGCGGCGCTCCGCCTGGGAATGCGCCAGCCCGCCGAAGTACTCCTCGGCGAGCGCCAAGGCCTCTGCGGGCGCGATCTCGCCCGCAAAGGAGATGACGATGTTATCGGGGGCATACCGCGCGGCCTTGTACCGCGCGACGTCCTCCCGCGTGAACTTCGAAACGTTCTTGGCGGGGCCTAAAATGTTTCTGCCGTATGCCGTGTTCCCGAAGGCGGCGCGGGAGAGAAGGTCGAGGCAGAGATCGTCGGGGCTATCCTCATCCTTCTTGATCTCCTGTAAAATGACCCCCTTTTCGCGCTTCATCTCCTCTTCGGGATAGGTGGCGTTCAGAAAGAGATCGGCGAGCAGGCCGAAGGCCTCGGCGGCGTGGTCGGTGGTCGCCTTGGCATAATAACACGTCATATCCTTGCCCGTGAAGGCATTGACCTGCGCGCCGAGCGCATCGAACGCATCCGAGATCTCGAAGGCAGTGCGCGTGGGCGTACCCTTGAACTGCATGTGTTCGATGAAGTGGGAGATGCCGTCCTCGGCGTCCGTTTCAAAGGCCGCGCCCGTGCCGACGAGTACCCCCATCGAGACGGACAAAAGCCCCTCCATGCGCTTGACGATGACGCGCACGCCGTTTGCAAGTGTTCTGCATTCTATCATGCGGATCCTCCTATGTATTACAGATTTTCCCCGACGGGGATGACGTTGAGGCCGTGCGCCCTGTAATAGGCGAGGATGCGCGGCAACGCCTCCGCCGTGTGGGGCATGGGGTGCATCAAAATGAGGTCTCCCCCCTCCGCGCCCTCGGTGGCGCGGCGAAAGACGGTATCGGCGTCCTTATCCCGCCAATCGATGGTATCCTTGCTCCAAAGGATGGTTTTCAGCCCCATCCCCTCCGCGGCCTCCAACGTGGCGTCGTTATATGCGCCCGAAGGGGGCGCGAACAGCGTGACGGGGCGGCCTGTGACGAGGCTCAAAAACTCGATGCTCGCCGCGATCTCGCGGTTGTTGCCGTCTAAATCGAGCGCGTCGTGCGCGCGGTGGAAGTAGCCGTGCGAACCGATCTCGTGGCCCCGCGCCGCGATCTCGCGCACGCAGGAGACGTTGTCATCCGCCCAGCTCCCCCCCACGAAGAAGGTGACGCGCGCCCCGTACTCATCGAAGATATTTAGCATCTCTTCCACTTCCTCCGCCCCCCAATAGACGTTGACCATGAGGGAGACGCCGTCCGCCGAGACGCCTTTGCGGATGACGCGGTCCTCGATGCCCGCGGCGGCATTCGCGGAGGGCAGAAAACAGACGACGCCCACGGCGACGAGGATGAGAGAGAGTGCAAGGTTGGTGACGACGGCCACGGCGCGCGAAGAGAGCTTTTTCAAGTAGTTTACCTCAAACTATGGGATTTTCATCCCATTGTACGCGCGTCCGTGAAAAAATATGAACGGAAAGCGCGCTATTTGAGATAGGCGATGGTCACGCCGCTCTCCCCCTCGCCGTATTTTCCGAGGCGGAAACTCTGCACCCTCTTATGCTTTTTGAGCAGGGCGTGGACGGCGGCGCGCAGTTTTCCCGTCCCCATGCCGTGGACGATGCGCACCTCGGAAAAGTTTGCAAGCACGGCGGTATCCAAAAATTTTTCGAGTTCGGTCTCCATCTCCGCCGTCGTCATGCCGATGAGATCGATCTCCGTCTTGGCGTCGGCGCGGGCGGTGACGTCGCGCGTCACGGTGACCCTTTCCTGCTTCTTTTCTGCGGGGCGGGCGCGGAAGAGGTCAGAAATATGCACCCGCGCGCGGATGCTCCCCGCCTGTACTTCTGCCGTCCCCTTGGATTGGGAGACGGAGAGGACGACGCCCTCCGCGTTCATGCTCCCGATGCGGACGGCGTCGCCCGCCTTCAACGCCTTGGGGTCGACGGGTTCATCGCGGATCGGAGCCTCCTCCTCGGACATGGTACCCCTCTTTAACGTGTTCTTTAACGTGCGCGCGTGGATGAGGTCGCTCTCGGTGAGCGTCTCCTTTTTGAAGATCTCCTCGATCTCTTCGAGGATGGCCTCGGCCTCGGCGGTGCGTGCGGAGACGATCTTGCGGGCCTCCGCCTTGGCGGACGTGAGAAATTTTTCCCGCTCGCGCGCGAACTTCTCCTCATCCTCGGCAAGTTTTTTGCTCCGCGCCTGCCAATCGCGGCGCATTTCCTCGGTCTCGCGGCGGATCTCATCCGCCTTCACGCGGCTCTCTTCGGCGGCGGAAAGCGTCTTTTCGAAGAGACGCGCCCCCTCGGAGAGGTAGCTCCGCGCCTCCTCCACCGTCTCCTTGGGAAGCCCCAACCGCTCGGAGATCGCGAGCGCGTTGGAGGAACCGGGCGCGCCCATCCTGAGGCGGTAGAGCGGGCGGAAGTCCTCGGCGTCAAACTCCATGCTGCCGTTTTCGAGGCCCTCGGTGTTGTAGGCAAATTCTTTGAGCGCGGCATAGTGGGTGGTCACGATCCCGCGGCAGCCGCGCCGCAAAAGCGCGGTCAGAATGGCGCGCGCGAGGGCCTGCCCCTCTTCGGGGTCGGTCCCCCCGCCGGGTTCGTCGATGAGGACGAAGTCATACTCCCTTGCTTCCTCCAAAATGCTCTTGATGCGCACGATGTGCGAGGAAAAGGTGGAGAGGTTCTCCTCGATGGATTGGCTGTCGCCCACGTCGCAAAAGACGCGCGTCACGGGCAGATAGGTCCCCTCGGCGGCGGGAACGAAGAGGCCGCACGCCGCCATCAGCGTGAAGAGGCCGCACATTTTGAGCGTGACTGTTTTGCCCCCCGTGTTCGCACCGCTCAACAGCAAGAAGGCGCAACTTTCACCCACCTTCACGGATACGGGGACGGCCGATGCCCTGTCGAGCAGGGGATGGCGGCCCTTGACGATGTTCAAGGCGCCCCGTCTGTTGAGGCGGGGGCGGATGGCCTTCATGCCGTAAGCATACTCGGCGCGCGCGAAAAATTCGTCCGCCCCGGCGGTAAGCTCCATGGAAAGTTCCAGCTCCGCGCGCTCCCTTCCGAAGCGGAGGGAGAGATCTTTTAAGATGCGCGTCTCCTCTTCCTTCTCGTCGATGGAGAGCGAGCGGAGTTCGTTGTTCATTTCGAGGACTTCTTCGGGTTCGATGAACACCGTCGCGCCGCTCTGCGAACGGTCGTGGACGAACCCGCGGACGTTGCGCTTATACTCCGCCTTGACGGGAATGACGAAGCGGTCGCCGCGCACGGTGACGATGCCCTCCTGCAAGTATTTTTTCTCGTCCCCGGAGAGGTACTGCGCGAGGCGTGCGCGGATGCGCTCGCCCAAGAGCCGCTTTTCGCGGCGGATGGAAAAGAGCCGCTCGCTTGCGGTATCGGCGATGGCGTCCTCGCTCACGATCTTGTCGCCGACCTCCTGTTCGAGCCGTTTATCGAAAAAGAGGCGCACGGCGAGTTCGCGGAAGCGCACGATATTCTCGTCGGCAAGCGCGGCGATGCTATCGTGAAGGACGCGCACCGAGCGCAACATGGCGGCGAGGTCCAAAAGCTCCTTGCACGAGAGGACGGCGCCCTTTTCGGCGCGTTCCAGACAGTCGCCCGTCGGCGGGAAGTACTCCACGCGCGGCGCGCCGAGCGTGAAGAGAAGGCGGCTCGCCTCCTCCGTCATGCCGAGAAGCGCCTCCGCCGCGTCGGGGTCTGCCGTGGGTTCGGCGGCGGCAAGCGACTCCTTGCTCCGCTCCAAAACGGCATATGCCGCCGCGGCCTGTAAAATTTTATCGAGTTCCAGCAGTTTGGCGCTCTTGTTCATAGCATGCTCCTATCCAAATGCCCTTTCGTGCGCTCCCGCCCGCGCACCGAAAGCTCCGTATCGTCCGTAAGGCGCGAGCAATTGCCCGCCCGCTCCTCCAAGGCGGCGCAATTATAGACCTCAAAGCGGCATACCACGTCCGAGACACGGTATCTGTGAAGCGGGAAAACGCGGCCGTCCTCGTCGGTCATGCGGTAGAATGTGCGCCTGTCGCACCGCGCACACGTCCACCCGAACGGGCAGTGGACGAGGTCCATCACTTTAATGCCGCCCCCATAGAGCGCAAACGCGCCCTCCGCCGCCAGCGCATCCTGTTCGGAAGCGGAGATCTCCTTGGAGAGGGCGAAATACGCCGCCGACTCCTTCACGCCGTCCACCGCGACGGCATTGGTGAGGTTGAACCCCGTACCCGCAAAGAGCGGAAGCCCGTATTTTTCGGCAAGGGCGATGCCGTAGTAGCCCTCGGCGTAAATGCCGTCGAAATTTTTCAGCCCGTCCGCGATGCAGGCCTCGTCCGCCGCCGTGAAAAAGGGCGGAAGGTATAGGTACACGCACGGCCGCGGCGGGCGCGCAAGGCGGCTGTAATCATTGGGTTTGTAGATGAAAATATCGCACCCCATGTGCGGTTTTTCACAAATTTCCGCCGTCATTTTCCCTTGACGGGGTACGATGGCGGGCAGGGGCTGCTCCCTTGCGGGAAGCGGCGCGCGGGCGGGCAGAAGATGCCCGCACAGCCCCGCAAAGAAATCGCGGCGGAAGGCGTTGAGCCGCGCCTTGGGAAGAAAGGCGTCCCCCGCGTCGCAGGAGAGCGAGACCTCGAACGGCAAGCCGTCCGTCTTTCGGAAGCACTCAGTGAGCGCGGCGGCATCGAGCGGCGCGCGCTGTGCCGCATCGAGCGGCGTATCCCCTTCGAGAACAAATCCCTCTGCCTCGGCACGGGGCGGTTTTCCCGCGCGGAAGGTGAGGTTTACGGCGATTTTTCTCCTTTTGACGGGCGCGAGCGCGGCCGTATTGGCCGAAGAAGTAGTGAGCCGAACTTCGTCCCCCTCGCAAAAGGGGCCGCCCGAAAGCGCGAAGCCATCTGCCGTCTCCCCGCGGAAACGCGCGCCGCCCACTTCCTTCCCCGCGCGCAGGATCTTGAACCCGTCGCCGCCGCTTGCGCGATAGTCTGTAACGCAAACGGGCGACCCATGTCTGAGGGTAACGCTTCCGATGCGCTCGCCGATATGCCCTTGCACGGCGCGCGAAAGAAAGTTTTTGCGGCCGAACGCGAGGCCCTCGGTGTAGTCGCCGCGGTTGTAGGCGCGCACGAGCATTTCGTATGCTTTGCCCGAAGGCTCCCCGTCCAAAACCGCGCGGTAATATTTGACGGCGGCCCCCACGTACTCCTCCCGCCGCATCCTGCCCTCGATTTTGAGGGAGGTCACCCCCGCCGCGCACAATTCTTTGATGCGGCGGCCGAGCATCAGATCGGATGTGGAGAGCGCATAGGCCTCGTCTTCAAATCCCGCGCGGTCGATGCGGTATTTTTTGCGGCAGGGCTGTTTGCATCTGCCGCGGTTGCCGCTGTTGTTGCCCGCGAACGAGGAGAGGTAGCACTGCCCCGAAAACGCGCTGCACAGCGCGCCCTGCACGAACACTTCCGTCTCGATGACCTCCGAGATGGCCGCCATGTCCGAAAGCGGGGTCTCGCGGGCCAGAACGACGCGGGAAAATCCGAAGCGCTTTGCGAGCCGTGCGCCGTAAACGTTGCAGCAGCCCGCCTGCGTGGAGAGGTGCAAGACCATTTCGGGATAGAGGCGGTGCAGCTGCCTGCCGAGAAAGAGGTCCTGCACCAGAATGGCGTCGGCGCCCGCATTCCAGACTGCGCGCGCCGTCGCGAAGAAATCCGCAAGCTCGCCGTCCTTGACGAGCGTATTGAGCGCGACGTAGACCTTGGCATGCAAAAGATGCGCAAGGCGCACAATGCCGCCGAGCGCTTCTTCATCGAAATTCTCCGCACTGCTGCGCGCGGAAAATTTTTTGAGGCCCAAATATACGGCGTCCGCGCCCGAAGTGAGCGCAACGGCGGCCGCCTCTTTTCCCCCCGCCGGGGCGAGAAGTTCCATCATCTTCCGATGGTGCGCTGGATGAGTTCCTGCGCGGCGTCGTACCCCATGAGTTTGAGGCGGTGGTTGCGCGCCGCCACTTCGATGAGGATGGCAAGATTTCTGCCCGGACTTACGGGGACGGTCAGCTTGGGTACGCGGATGCCGAGGATCTCCTCGGTGCCGCCTTCGCCGCCGATGCGGTCGTATTCCTTCCCCTGTTTCCAATGTTCGAGTTCCATGACGAGTTCCACTTCCTTCTCGGTCATGACCGAACCCGAACCGTACATATTCTTTACGTTGATGATGCCGATGCCCCTCAGCTCCATGAAGTAGCGGATGCGTTCGGGGGCGGTGCCGACCAACTCGCTTTCGACTCTTCGCACGAGGACGGAATCGTCGGCGACGAGGCGGTGTCCGCGCTTGATGAGTTCCATGGCCGTCTCGCTCTTCCCGACGCCCGAACTTCCCGTGAGCAGGATGCCCGCGCCGAACACATCGAGGAGTACGCCGTGCACCGTCGTCTTGGGCGCGAGCAGGCGGGAAAGGTAGGCGCAGAGGTCTGCCATGACTTGCGTGGTCAGCCGCCCCGTGCGGAATACGGGCGTTCCCGAACTTCTCGCGCATTCCATAAATTCGGGCAGTACGGGCAGATCGCGCGCGAAGATCACGCAGGGAACGTTGCCGAAGGAAAAGAGCTTTTCGATCATCTCCGTGCGCTCTTCTGAGGTACAGGCCCGCATATATTCATGTTCGGTAAGCCCCACGAGCATGATGCGCTGGGGGTCGTACGCGGTAAAAAAGCCCGTCAGCCGAAGTCCGGGGCGGTCGACGCTGATGCTGGTGAGCGTGATCAGCCCGCGCCCCGCATACAAAAGTTCCAATCCGAGATCGGTGGCGAACTTATCGAGCATCACCGATTCATGCGGCATGATGATTTCGTTCATGGCTGCTCTCCCATTGCATAGTGCAGAATCGCATACGCGACGCCGTCCTCCTCGCACGAGGGAACGACGGTCGCAAACTCTTTGAGCGGCGCCGCCGCATTCGCGACGGCGAACTTTCCGCCCGCCACGCCGAGCATGGGCCCGTCGTTCTCCTGGTCGCCGATCGCCGCGGTCTCCGCGGGCGCGACGCCATACCGTCCGGCGAGGAATTGCAGCGCGGCGGCCTTCGTCTGCCCCGGCGGCATGAGTTCCACCAGCCACTCCGAAGAACACGCAACGAAGAATTTTTCCGCGAATTTTTCGGCGAGGAATTTGCGCACGCGCGGCTGCTCCTCAGGGGTCGTCATGGCGAGAATTTTGACCACCCGCAGATGATCGGTGCGTACCATGTCCGAAAGGAGACCCTCGTGAACGGTCCCCTTCACGCCCACCACGCGCTCGTATCCTTCCAAAAGAGCGTCGCCCTTATTGGCGTAAAACTCCATGCCCGCATAGATATGGATGTGCAGATCTTCCGCCTCCATGGCGCGGAGGATGTGAACGGCGTCGCCTTCCTCGAAGGCGTCGTCCATGACGAGCGCACCCGTGCGGATAT
Source organism: uncultured Clostridia bacterium (assembly GCA_947626575.1). GTDB lineage: Bacteria > Bacillota > Clostridia > Christensenellales > Borkfalkiaceae > Gallimonas. The sequence continues at coordinate 25,504 of CANQSR010000016.1, forward strand.
CCGCGATCTGCGCGCCCTGCAAGGCGGCGACGTATCCCTCGGTGAGGCCGAGTTCTTTGAGGCGCGGCATGATGGAGGCGAGCATCCTGCCCGTGCAGACGGCGAAGATGCCCCCTGCCCGCCTGTATGCGGCGATGGCGTCGATATTTTTTTGTGAAATGGTCCCGTCCGCGCGGACGAGCGTCCCGTCGAAATCGGAGACAAAGAGTTTATATTTCATAGAGATTCGAAATAGCGGCGGATGCGTTCCGCGAGTTCCTTTCCGATGCCGCCCACGCGCATGAGCTGCTCGCCGTCCGCCTTCATGATCTTATCGATGGTGCCGAACTTTTCCATGAGCAGCTTGCGTTTTTGCGGCCCCACCCCCTCGATCTCCTCCAATACGGAGGCGAGATTGCGCTTGGAATGGACGTTGCGGAAATACATCACGGCGAAGCGGTGCGCCTCGTCGCGGATGCGTTGGAGCATCTTCAAAGCATAATCGCGGCGGTCGAGACGGATGGGACCGTCGCTCTTCAACGTGTAAACTTCCTCCTCCTGCTTGGCGAGGGCGACGAGGTCGATGCCCGTAACTTCCAGCTCATCGAAGATCTCTTTTACGGCCGAAAGCTGGCCCTTGCCGCCGTCGATGACGATGAGCTGGGGGCGCGGAAACCGCTCCTCCTCGTCCGTTCCGAGCTTTTGGAGCCGCCGCTTCAACACTTCCTGCAAAGAGGCGAAGTCGTTTGCGCCCTCCACGGTCTTGATGCGGAACCGCCGGTATTCGTATTTATCGGCTTCGCCGTCGGTAAAGACGACCATGCTCCCCACTTTATCCACGCCGGAAATATCCGAGATATCGTAACACTCCATGCGCTTGGGGTACTTTTCGAGGGCGAGGAGCGTCTTTAACCTCTCGCATGCGGAAGTCGTCATATCGCTCTTATGTTCGATCGCCGAAATGGATTTTTCGAGGTATTCGGCCGCATTGCGCCTACCCATGTCCAAAAGCTCCCTTCGGATCCCGAATTTCGGGCGCGTGATCTCCACGCCCCGCCCCTCTTTTTGCTTGCAGTATTCCACGAACAGTTCGTCGTCGAACGGCTCCTCCAAAACGAGTTCGTGCGGAATGGGTTTGCTCTCGTAATACTGCGAAAGAAAGCTCGTGAAGGCCTCGCCGCGCTCCCCCGCTCCCTCGTCGAGAGAGAAGCTCAGCGACCCCTGCATGATGCCGCGGCGCGTCACGATGAGCGAGATGGCGGCATAGAGGCCGTTGGAGGCGTATGCCCAGATATCCGCATCCACATCGCGCGGCATGGCGGTGATGCGCCGCTCTTTGAGCTTTTCGAGCATACGGAGGCGGTCCCTGTATTCGAGGGCGAGTTCGAATTCCTCCGCCTCGGCAAACTTTTTCATCTTCTCTTCGAGGATGCGTTGCGCCTCTTCGTAATCGCCGCCCAAGAAGGCGAGCGTCTTATCCACGCGCGCCGCATATTCCTCTTTGGAGACGAGGTGCGCGCAGGGGGCGAGGCAACGCCCCAAGTGGTGGTTGAGGCAAGGTTTTTTGGGCTTCTCGCCGATGGAGACGTTGCACGTGCGGATGTTGTAGACCTTCGCCGCCACGTCCACGATGTCCTTACAGCTGATGCCCCCCATGAAGGGCCCGAAGTATTTGCCGTCCTTTTTGACGCGGCGGGTGATGGAGATGCGCGGGTAGGCCTCGCGCGTATGGACCTTGATATAGGGGTAGGTCTTATCGTCCTTCAAGAGGATGTTATACTTGGGCTTGTACTTTTTGATGAGGGTATTTTCGAGGGCGAGGGCGTCCACTTCGGTCGGCACGACGATATAGGAGAAATCGGCAATGCACTCGACCATGGCCTGCACTTTATAGGGCTTCTCGGAGGCGTGGAAATATTGCCGCACGCGGTTTTTGAGGACGCGCGCCTTGCCCACATAGATCACGGTGCCTTCGGCGTCGAGCATGATATACACGCCGGGCGAATCGGGGAGCAATTTCAATTTTTCGCGGACGACGCTCTCAACCATATCCCTATTATACACAACTTACGCGCATTTTTCAAGGAAATTTTCGTATTTTCCCAAAATGATTGCGCGGCGCCTTTTTACGGCGCACGGCCGCTCCCCCGTGTTTTTCAATAAAAAACCCCGCATTGCACAGCTACTGTGCAACGCGGGGCCTTGGACTGTTTGTTTAGTAGGCGAACGCCAAACGGATCGTCACCGATGAGTTGTTCGACGTGCCGTAAGTCGTCCCGATTTTCGTCACGTGGTTCTCGTCCGTTACGACCGTAAGCGTGAGGTCATAGACGGGCGCGGGAAGATCCTCGCGGATCCCGAATACCGCCTCCGCGTTCCCGTTCCACACCACCGCCACCAACGTGCCGTTCTCCACCGTGAAGTCCTGGAAGTATACGCTGCTCAGATTCAGCCGCACTTCGAACGTCCCCGCGGGGAGCGTTTCGGAGACAGTCTTCTCCGTGTACGCGCTCTCCGCGTCTAACCCGTTCAGCGTACGCTCCGTCCCGCTCACCGTGTACGTTTCCCCGCTCTTTTCATAATGCTTGCGGCTCTCGTACTGCGTAAGCGCTCCGCGCACGATCTCAATTTCGCGTTCGATCGTCTTCGCCTCGCCGAGATGGCTGTATTTCTCGATCACAACTTCCAGGGGCGTGGGTTCATTGCCCTCGCCCCCCGTCCCTTCCGGAGACGTGGGCGCAAGCATGTCACAGCCCGTGAGCAGCATCAACCCCAACAACGCGATCCCCGCCGCTTTTACTATCTTCTTCATTACAGCATCCCTCCTTTCATTGCGATATATGCCAAGCCGCACAGCGCGGTAAGCGCCGCCACGGCCCCGAACAGCGCCTCGATGGGCGCATCGCCGATCTTCTCCGCCGTCTCGATCGCCGCGCCGATGTCCGCCGCGTCGTTCCAATACTCCATAAGCGCCTCATACTCCGCAAGTTCTTCGGAGGCTACGTTCAGCTCCTCCTCGTCCAAAGCGGAAATGAGCGCGGACATCTCTTTGAGAGCGGCAAAGTCCTTCGCCTGCAACGTCTCCTTCGTGAGACCCGCTTTCAACTCCCGCAGCCGTGCGAGCGTCTGCTCCAAACGCTCCGTGTAGCCGTTTTCATTGGTAACCACGACCTCGAATACCGCACTGCCCATGAAGTTCGCGTCCTCGATGGAGATAGTTACTTTATAGTTCCCGACCTTTTCCAATGCCGCGGGATCGATCTTGATACCGTTCGTTTTGGCGAACGAGATCTTATCCTTGTCCGTGAAGAAGGTCACGTCGCCCGTAAGCTCCAACGCCTTCCCCGCAAACCGCATCCACAGACGGCCGTCGCTGTCCTCCTCTACACCGCCCCCTTGGAGGCCGAGGATGAATACCGCGTCGTCCGAGATATCCAATTTCTCAATGGTGTACGTGCCGCCGCGGTTCTCGAAACTGCCCGTGAAGCTGACGGCATAGTTGTCGTTGTTCCATTTGCCTGCGATCTCGTACGTCCCCGCGCCCGAAAGGTCGGGCTTCGTAAGCGTCACACCAAGCACGCTCTTATCTTCATCCGGCGCGAGAGTTTCGGCGTCCACCCGCCACTTCGTGCCGTCAAAGGCGTACGCCTTCGTCTCGTGGTAGTCATACGTCGCCTGTTGGTCCAGAATTTCTACCGTGACCTTCCGCGCCTCAATGGTGTACGTCCCGTTCTTCCACGTCACGGTGTAGTTGTGGTTATTAAATTCACCCGTGATGGCATAGCCGTCTTTGGTGACGGTGACGCCTGCCGCCTTCGTGAGTTTGATCCTGAGGTCGTCGCCCTCCTCGATCGCGCCGTTTTCCACCGTCCAATCCGTACCCTGTACCGAGGTTATGGCGGGTTCCTTGCCGTCGTAGACCGAGGACTTGTTGACGATCGTCACCGTGATTTGCTTCGGCGATACCGTGTAGGTACCCTTTTCCACCGTGAACGTATAGTTGGCCGCGCTCCCGCTGCCCGTGATCTCGTATTGCCCCTCGTCCTTGATGGTCCCCGTCTGCAACGTGACCTTCAATACCTTCGCAGGGTCCTCGCCTTCAACAAGCCCTTCGGCCGTGTACGTGAGCTTCTCGATGGGCGACCCGTAAACCGAGGTGATGTCATCCGCCTTCACCGTGATCTCTTTTTGCGTGATGGTGAGCGTGCTGTTTTCGAACGTGACGCTGTAATCTCCGTTGCCCGCAACCGCCGTGAGCGCGTACGTGTGAACGTCCTTCTGCCCGTCCACAATGGAAATGGTGACTTTGAGGTCGTCCTGTACGCCGTCCCGCGAGCAGAGACCGCCCTCTTCCACGGTATATGCCTTATGGTTGGGGGTAGGCACCGCGCCCGAATAGACGAAGCTCTGCGGTTGAAGCGTCGCTTTGACCTGCTTCTTCGCAATGGTGAAGTCCTTTGCAAGCTCGCCCGAATAGTTCTTGCTCGCCGCCTTCACGGTGACCTGCACCGTCCCCGCGCTTACGCGGTCGGCATCGTCCGCAAAGACGAGTTCGAAGTCGCCGTCCGCCACATTGAGGCCGCCCGCCTTGACGGCGAACGTCGGCGTCTGCAACCCGCCGTTGTAGGTATGCTTGCTCGTGAGGGTTGCCTCGGTGAGCGCCGCCGCGCCGATGACGAAGGCTTCCTTGACCGTTGCGCCCTCGGCGGTAAGATCCGCGCCCTTGAACGTCACAGCATAGTTGCTGTTCGTCCATGCGCAGACGATATCATACGCGCCCGCGTCCGTACCCTCGGCCGTGAGCGTGACATGAAGATCGCTCGCCTTGTCCTTTTCGGCAAGGTCTGCAACATTCCAATATGTTTCCGCGCTCGATGCTTTTTGCGGCTGCTGGTTGTAGGTCACGGTCTGCTTTTGGACGGTGACGGTAACGGGCCGCGCGTGGATATCGAAATTCTTCGTGACCGTTCCCGTGAAGTTGTCCGTCCCCCTGACCGTGAGACTGCCCGCATTCTCGCCCGCGTCGATATTTTTGCCGTATTCGGCGGCGAGTAAATCCACACTCGTAAACCCTTCGAGTTTGACGCTGAACTGCGGCCGTTGTTGCGTGCCGTCGTAGATGACATTTTCGGGGGCGTTGAGCGTAATTTCAAGCTCCGCTATGGACATGGGTAGGATCTCGAACGTCGTCTGCGCCGTTCCCGTGAAGTTGCCTTCGCCCGTAATCGTAATATTTCCGCCCTCTTTGACCGTCGTGTTGTTGCCGTATGCAACGGTGTATTCCTCGGTGATTTCGAGCGTTCCGAAGCCCGCGAGCGTGACCGTAATTTCGGGCTTCCACTGCGCTTCCTTGTAAGTGAACGTGCCGCCGAGAACTTCGATCTTTGCGTCCTCGATATCCTTCTTCGCGATGACGAAGGCATCGTCGCCGCCCTCGAACGTCACCTCATAGTTCCCGTTCGCGCTCTTACCTTCGATATCATAACTCCCCGCATCCGTGCCGCTTCCCGTAAGCGTCACTTTCAGCGTTTCCTTGCTATCGTCCCATGCAAGCGCATCATCCGTAACGTTCCAATTGCTTACGGTGTTGTGTACAGACTGCTCAGACGTATTATAGGTGGCCCATGTCTGCGAAAGGATGTTCACTGTGATCGGCTTTGCCGTGATGTGATACGTCCCCGCCGTCACCGTGACCGTATAGTTCTCCGCCGTTGCCGTGCCGGTGATCGGGTGTTCGCCGACGTTCCGATCATGCCCCCAGCTGAGCGAGACGGTGAGGACATCTTGCTTATCGCCTTCCGCGAGCGCATCCGCGGGGACGGTGAAGGTGAGGGCTGTATTTTCTACAAGTTCCTCGCCGTAAACTTTATTCACGTCGTCCGCTTTGATGACGATTGCCTTTTGCGTGATCGTGAGCTGCACGGACTTCGTATAATCCTGATAGCCTTCAAGCGTCACCGTGAGCGTGACCGTGTAACTGCCCGCATCCTTTACGCCCGCGCTTCCGAGCGCGCTTTCGCCCTTCGCATAGGCGTACGCCGCAACCGCGCCTTCGGGAAGGCCCGTCGCCGTGAGCGTGTGCAATGTGCCGTCATATACGAACGAATTGCCTTCAAATACAACGTCCTTGAACTTCGAATCGATGATACTGAGAACGCCCTTTACGAACTCCTTTACCTCGTAGTTTTGCGGCTCATAGTCATCCTTGAAGGCGACCGTGATGTCAAATGTCTTGCCCTGCTTCGCGCTCTCGTCATACTCTACGGACACGACGATATGCTCTCTTACATCGTTGTCATCATCGAAAAGGCCATCGACCGTGAAGTCAAGCTGATCTTCAACGGACTGCTTCGTCGTCCCTTCGGGAAGGTTGAGGCTCGTCGCCGTCACCGTGATGCCCTTCTTTTCGATGACGAACTTCTCCGTGCCGTCCGAGAATTTCACGCTGTAATTCGCGGCCGTCGCCGTACCCGTGATGTCGTACGAGCCGACGTTGAGGCAATCGCCCGTTGCGCTGAGCGTGACGCCGAGATCGCCGTACGTATCCCCGTTCACGAGGCCTGTTACCGTCCAACCCGTGCCATAATTGCTCGTGGGCGACTGCTTTGCGGCATTGTAGGTAACTTTTTGTTCGAGAATGGTGACGGTGATATCCTTCGCCTTCACCGTGTACTTGCCCGCCGTCACCGTAATGGTATAGTTATCTGCCGTTCCTTCGCCCGTGATGGCATACTCCGCATTCACCACGTATTTATCGGCCGAAGCAAGCGCGAGCGTGACGCTGAGGACAGTTTGTTGGTCGTCATATTCGAGCGCGCCTACGGGAACGGTGAATGTGAACGCCGTGGGAGCCTTTTCGCCGTACGTCCCCACGATATCGTCTGCCTTCACCGTGATCGCCTTCTTTGTAACGGTGTATTTACCCGGCGTCACCGTGATATCATAGTTGGCCGCTTCGCCCGTACCCGTGATCTCATACTCTTCGCCGAACTCATACTTATCGGCTTCTTGAAGCGTCAGCGTGACATTAAGAACGCTTTGTTGGTCGCCGCCGACGAGCGCGCCGCTTTCCACGGTGAAGTCCTTAGGTTCGGGCTTCTCGTCGCCGTACGTCCCCGCGATATCCTTTGCTGTCACCGTGATCGCCTTCTTCGCGACCGTAAACGTCGCCGTAACATCTTCGGAGCCATTCTTGAAGTTCTTGCTGTTCGCCGTCACCGTCACGGTGTAGGTATCTGCGTCCTTCACGGTCTTATCATAGGAAGCAGTGTACTCGCCGCTTTCCAATGTAAGCCCGCCCGCTTGGACCGTGAGCGTCGGCGTCTGTTCGGAGCCGTCATACGTGTACGACCCCGTAATCTCGACGGAACTGATTTCCGCCGCCTCGATGACGAGCGCGAACTCTTCGCCTTCAAACGTGACGGTATAGTTGCCGTTCGTGTAGCCACAGGTCACGGAATAGGTATCCGCTTCCGTACCCGAACCCGTGATTGTCACATTGAGAACGCTCTTATCCTCATTGTTTTCAAGGCCCTCGGCCGTCCACGCATCCTGCGCCTCGGCGTTGTAGCTATGCTCCGAGCGATTATAGGTAAACGTCTGCGGGTTCACCTTGACCGTAACCGCCTTCGGGGAGATGACATACTCGCAGGTGATCGAGCCGCTGTAATTGCCCGTACCCGCGATCGTCACGGTGTAAGTCCCCGCGCTGACGGGAGAAATCTCCCCGTCCTTTGCATAGGTTACCGTGTAATCGGTGGTCTTTTCAAAGTACGCGAGGTACTCCTCATGGCCCTCAAATACGAACGTGAGCGCGGCTTCCTGCGCCTTTCCGTTATACGTCGCGCCCGCGGCCGTGGCCGTTGCGGCCTCCGTGATATCCTTCGCCGTGACCTTGTAGATCTCCGCATCTTTATTGGTGAAGGAGATCTCATAGTTCGCGAGAACGCCCGTTTCTTCGTTGTATCCCCACGTCACGCCGTAATCGCCGACGTCCGACCACTGCGTCGCAATGGGCGTGCGGGTGATCGCGGACTTGATTTGGGTTTCCTCGTTGTTCTGTACACCTTCGAGCGTGATATCGGGCGTCTTGGGCGTTTCGCCGTAAGTATGCCCCGCCGCCACAAGCGTTACGCTCAAATTCGCCTTTGCGATGGAGAAGGTGATGGTAAGGGTACCTTCGAAGTTGCCCGTACCCGTGATCGTGACGCTTGCCGTGGTTCCTGCATTGACGTTATTTTGCCAATCAAACACATCATGCGAAACCTTACCTTCGAGGCCGACCGCCGTCAAAACCGCTTCAAGCTCTTCATTGGAGAGTTTCTGTTCTTCGCCATTATACGTGAAGCCCTTTTCGGCGATCGCGGCTTCGATTTTACTCTTATCGAGATTTTCAACATTGAATTTATCGATCTTGAAATCAAAGGTCAAGTTGTCCGTCGTTACGTTGTCGAACCAGCCGCCCGAAAGCGTGAGGGGTACGGCGGCGTCGTAAGTATTCGCATTTTGCATCGTGCTGCCGCGGTTCAACTGCCCCACTTCTGCCGTGAAATACGAATACGCATCGGGGAGCGTATCTTCCCCGAATATAATTTGATAGAAGAGTTTGAGAACGTCGTCCTGCGTAAACGCTGCGCCCTTGTAGGTCTCCGAGAATACGACCGCGGCGGAGTTTATGAGCAATTTATGGTCATGCACATTGCAACCGATCTCCGTGCATTGGCGATCCAATTGTTTGAATTTCGCCTCGCCGAAGTTCTTCTCTTCGTCGGAAAGCTGCTCCCAATCGTAAACGCAATCCGTGTGTACCGTCTTCCACGAGCCTTGAAGGCCCTCGGTGGCGTCGGCCGTTTTCACGCCCTCGTTGAGGTCATGATGATCTTTATCTTTATTGTGTGTATTATTGCCGTCGGTGGATGTCGTCGTCTCGTATTTGAAGGTAATGCCGGGGAGCGTCCACCCTGTGGCGCCTTCGGCGGTGGAGACATACGTCTTGCCCGCTTCGAGCTTGCCCATCGTCCCTTTGCCGTCCGCGCCCTTATGCGCGTGGTCGTAAACCTGTGCGGTGAGCGTATATTCGGTATAGTTACAGCCATACATCGTCGCCGCGCCGTCGAAGAGGTTATCGGTGAGCGTGACGCCGTTTCCCACGATGATCTTGGCCGTCCCCGTCGTGTCCGTGGTCTGCACGGTGCCGAGGAAGGTCGCGCCGTCCTCGATATTCAGCGTGCCGTTGACAATGAGACTTGCATAGGGATTGTAACCCGCCGTTTTGAGCTGATCGCTTGTGGGGTACTCGCGCTTATTGAACTTCGGCCCAAGGAAACTATCATATACATGAAGGCCCTTGCCGCCCTTCACATTCAGCTTCGCGCCCGCTTCCACCTTCACCACCGAGCCGGGCATGAGCTTGAAGTTGTTGGCGACGTCGTAATCGCCGTTCCCCTTTTCATCCGGCTTCAAGATGAGTTCGTAGTTATAGGGAAGCGAGAAGTAGACGCCCGAAGTATTGATGTTCATCGGGAACTGCATGTAGCCCGCCGTTGCGCCGCCCGTGACGGTCATCGTCGTCTTGCCGACGTCCTGCGCGTTGTTGCCGCTGCCCATGTCGGGACGCTCATGGCTGTCGTCATAGGTTGCGGTGACTTTCGAGGTCTCTTTCAGCAAGAGAAGCGGGCTATCCAGCGGATTTCCCGAAATAAAGGCTGCATCGAGCGTCTGGTTGCCAAGCAGGGCATAGAGGCTCGCATGCCCCCAGAGCGCGCCGCCGTATTCGATGGTATAGCCCAATTTGCATTGGATGTTTACCATGCCATACATCTTGAAAGGCGTAACGCCCGCGTTGAACAGCGCCTTGGTGTTGGTGCCGCCCGAAAAGTCCAATATCATGAAGGGCTGGGTGAGTTTACCACCCTTTTTCACGGTGATGCCGCCGTCGCCCGTTACAAGGCCGCGCACATCGAGATGCCCGCCCTCTTCCACGACGACGCTCCCGTTCTCCTTGATATCCAGCACATTATATTTGCCCGAAGTTGCGCCCTGCGCGCTTTGTTCGGGGTAATGCTGAATGGCGCCCACGGCCAAAGTACCGCGGATGGTGAGCGTCTGCCCGCTTGCCACGGTCAGCGTGAAATTCTTAAATTTGTCGATGAGGTCTTGGCTCGACCACGGCACGCGCGGCGTGGAATTCGCCTGAATGTTATGCTTTGTATCTTCTGCCACGCCAAAGTGGAAGTCGGCGCCCTTCTCATCGACGGGAAGCACAAGCGTGATGCCCGCGGGGATATCGATATTTTCGGAAATCGTCAGCCCGTCCCGAAGCACGATGAGCTTGTCGCCCGCGACCGCCTTGTCCTTTCCGTCTGCATCCCTTCCTTCGAGCGCCTCTTTTAAGGTTTCAAAATATTTCCCGTCGTTGCGGATTATATATTGCCCCGTCGTGCCGAAAACAGCCCGGATGCTGTAACTACTCGTATAGACGGCCGTGGAATATTCCTTATCGAGAGAGATGAGCTTCCCGTCCGTAGTCACCCAACCATAGAATTGGCCTTCGTTTTCCGTCGCCGTGAAGGTAATGCGGCTGCCGAGGGGAATTTTGCCGTTGGGGGTAACGTCCTTTCCGTCTGAGACTGCCTTGACGGTGCCGCCCGTCGCGGCATTGCCTGCGGCGTCGACCGCCGCATAGTCGATTTGCGCGTCCCCTTTGAGGAAGGCGACGTTGCGGATCGCTGCATAGTCGCAATATTCCGCGGTCCGCCAAGGGATACTGCTCTTATCGGTATTTTTTATACCGGCGTCTGCGTCACGGTAATAGCTTACATAGATATTCTTTGTCCCTTCTACCGTCACGGGGATGGAGACATGCGCCCAATTCGTTTCGAGGAAGGTATAGGTTTTCTTGTTATCCAAATCTATTTTATCATCATAATTTTTAGTGCCGCTGGTTTCCGGATCCGTATTTGCACCGCACGGCCACTGCATATAATTGTAATTGAAAACGCCATTGTTACCTGTTCTGCCCTGCGCAACAATGCTCTGCCAAGAACCCGGTTCTTCATTGATCCACCATAATTGGGTCCCCCCTGCATCCTGTACAGGTTGGTCTTTTTTATCCGCGGCATAGGCGATCGCGCTCAACTTATCCGTAATGGAAAACGGCCGTTTATCACTATATAACAGCCAATACGTTCCCTTACGGACTGAAAAATCGAAGTGCAAGAAGCCGTCGCCTTGCCCCGTCAACGTGAACTTCAAGGTGGAGACGGCAATGCCGTAATAGCTCAAGAGGCCGGAGTTTCCCGCCATGTACGCAATGCCGTTCTCTCCGCTCAGTTCCGCGCTGAATTTCCAAGGCACATATTCGTCGTTTTCGACGGTGATGCCCTCTGCCCCCTCGGCGAGAATATCATTGATCCCGCCATCGGATACAACTTCGATCGTGAAAGTAAATTCTTCGGAATCGAGAAAGCCTTCCGCGGAGCGGGAGATCGTCACCGTGGTCTTGGCAGAGACGTTGCTCAGCGTAAAGAACTTACTGCCCTCGTTATCGATGATCTGGATATCTTCTTGCTCCTCGCCGTTGAACTTGATATGGTAGGTCTCCTCTGTGTTCGGGATGTCATCCATGCTCACGCCGAGGCTGGTTTCCGAGCCGTACTTGATCTCATAGACTCCCCCGTTTTTGATCTCTTGCTCCTTCTCTTCCGATCCGTCGACGATTGCGCTCACCCCTACCTGCGGCATGGAGAGCTGTTCGGACATGCGCGCTTCAATATGGTGGCAGCTAATTTGGGTTATATAATATGAAAACCCGCTCGCCTCATCTTCCATTGGATTGTAATTGGCACCTGTGTCATTAAATGTAAGAGTATATGGTGAATAAAGTGATATTATACCATCACCATGTAATTCATTATAATTGCTTTGCGGAGGAGCGTTATTTTGTCCGGGGAGCGTGTAAAATCCCACCCAATTCACAGCGACCTCTTGCGTGGGGTCGATCGAGGACATGGTCGTTGGATTGACTGAAACCGAAAATCTGACTTTATAGCCCTTGGGAACAGTGACATTGCCCGGTTCGGTCGCCTTCCCGTCGATATACACCGTGCCGCAGTTTTTGTTATAGCTAAGCTCGATTTCGGTAGTATCCCCCTGATAGGTATCCGAAGTCGTCCAATCTTTGATCTCAATAATATTTCCGGAGGAAGTATCCTTCACTTCGAATACAAAATCGAGCCGATGATATCCCTCTCCCCCTATATGAATGTACCCTTTGGGTGTATAGGGAGGATAAGAGGAATATGGAAAAATTGGCAGTTCCCCGCCGTAATCGCCGCATTCACCCTTGGCTTTTCCATTCAAATAAGTCTTCAATGTGTTCTGTGAGGTATATTGAAAGCCATCGGGATAGCTCAAAGTATAATTGATATATTGCTCTCCCACAAATTCATAGGTCAACGTAGAAGTGCAGGCTTGATCGGGATTGGAAAGTTTATAGGTTCCTCCCTCTTCCGTCCATCCGTCAAGTGTGAATGCGGGTTTGAAATCTTTCTCTACAAAATACGCAGTATAGGTGGCCGCCGCAGTCGGTGTTAAATTCAACGTATCTTCGTAGATGACCGTGTCGGTGTCGTCTTTCCAACATTTGAACACATAGCCTTCATTGGGCTTCGCCGTCACGGTAAGCGAGGCGCCGGGGGCGACCGCTTCCTCCATGTTTGCGCTCTCTTCCTCGCCGCAAACGATCGTGCCGTTTGCTTCGGCTTTGGCCGTTATAACGTTACTTGCCCCCGCTTCGGGCTTCCTCAATCCCTGGATATAGACTTTATCGGTTTGACGCGAACTGCTGAGATAAGCGGTTTGGTGCTTAAAAACAATTTTATCGCCCGCAGATAAATTTGTTAGAAAGACTTCCTCATAATCTGCCATCTTTTCGCCGTGCTTGGCGAGAATGGTATTTGTCACACCATCCTTGGTCAATTCAAGATAAAAATTGCTGGTGTTTTGCCAATTGATGGCATTCCCCAGATTTGTTCTATATCGAAAAGCAACATTACCGGAGGAAGCGATGGTCAAAGTTAAAACCTTGTTGAATAGGGTTGCTGTGTTGCCGTATTTATCTTTGGAATCGTTGTCATCAGAATTGTTATACCAAACATTTGCGTCCCGATCGTAGACCCACGGGTGCTGAGTATCATTCTGAATTGTATATTCAGCCGTGTTGCCTTCGAGGACGCCGTCCTCGGCGGCGTTCGCAGGTACGACCTTAACGATCGCAAACGTCAAAGTAATCAGCATGAGGATAGAAAGCGCCGCCAGCGCGATCTTCCGCCACGTCCCCACGTCATGCCGCGCAACGGCATTCCCCACCGTCTTATTCGTCATTCCGTCCGCGCCATTCGTCATTCCGAACGCGCGAGGCTTCTTTTGTGAACCAAGCGCGTCACGAGCCGTAAGGCGAAGTAACGAACGTGAGGAATCACCTTGCGTTTTTTTCGTCATTCCGAACGCAGTCGAGGAATCACCTTGTTCATAATGCGGTGATGTTTCGCCTCCGCTCAACATGACGTCTTTTTGCTTATTCTTTTTCATTTCCTTCCTCCTTTGATAGAAGAATTTTATTTCGATGTTTTCTCGCCGCCTCTTGCCCACCCCTTGAGGGGTGGGTGTCACGAGCGAAGCGAGTGACGGAAGGGGTGTCATACAATTGGAACGCCACCCCCTCCGACCCGCAAAAGCCGCGGGTCAGCTCCCCCTCAAGGGGGCGCCAAGGAGCATTCGCATTCCCTCGCCTCCCCCCTTATACCTGAGGGGGGAGGATGTCCGCTTCGCGGACAG
>CANQSR010000017.1 GCA_947626575.1 uncultured Clostridia bacterium
ATAGACCGTGTTCCCGATTTCCTTTTGATAACTGAATTGTTTGTTGTTCAAGTATTCTTATTCGAGCGCTTGGAATAGCTCGACATACTCTTTTGCCGATATGTCGCGGCTCACACAATAGTCATACAAGACGCTCTTGAAAAGAGCATTCCGTTCCTCTTGAAGAAGCTCTTCAATGTTGTCGTCGCCAAGTTTTGCAGCCCCAATGTTCTGTTGTTCGGTTGCATTTTTCATAAAGTTACCTCCTAAATTTCAGAGCCCATCTCGCTCCTGTCGCTATAACTTTACATTATTTTTGCAACAAAAGCCACCAATCGCACCCTTGAATTTTGTCAGGTTGAACCTTACATCGCTTGGAATATCGGCTTCTGCCTTTATTCCGCCTCTTTTGTGCGCCACAATGCGGCGGGGTGGCGTGAGATACGTTGAACAATATCCTCGTCGTCGAAAAGGAGTGAAGGTTCATAGATTTTCTCTTTCATTTTCTGCACGAATTCGGTTTCGCCCACCGTCAAGACAATCAGTTCTTTCAAGTAGTCGATTACGGTCGTCTTGGCTTTTTCGATATCGAAAGTGTCCGTCTTGGCGATTACGGGCTTCAACTGCGTCTTGAATTTGTAAAAATTCAGACTTTCGAGATTGGCGTAATTCAGCTCCAAAATCGAATAGTCGCCTGCGATGACGCTGTAAAAGATCAGACATTTTTTGAGTAACGTTTTGTCGCTAATAATGCCGCGCTCGATCATAGAATGGACGTCGTACAAGTCCCGCGGCGTCGCCCGCGATAAAAGCGCGTTGATCTTGCTGGCGTACAGCTCGGTCGTATTCAGCGTGAGAACGTCAAAGCCGCCGATAATTCCCTTCGTCAAAAGGCTCTTCTTCACGAGGGAAAGAATATGACAACGGTCGAGATAGTTGACCTCGACTTTGATATTGTCCCGATTGCCCGCGCAGTTGATATAGCCGAACACAAAAGATGTGAGCGCGAAATACTCCCGCGTGTCGATGAGCGAATAACCCTCCTGAAACATATAGTCCGTGAGGCGCTTGCCGATTTTTTCCTTTACGGCAGGGAGTTCCTCGCGGGCGACGTTTTCCGCATAATCGAGGTCAATATCCACGGATAGCCGCGGAAGTTCGACCGCCGTCAGATTGATCGCCGTGCCGCCTTTTAGCGCGAGCTTCCCGCCAATTACAGAATCGGCATTAAGAAATTTCAAGACCTCGGCAAGCCGCAAAACCTTTTCGAGCGTCTCCTTGATGAAGCCCGTCTGCGCCGCCAATGAGTTAAGATATTGCTTTGAAAATTCCATTTAATAACCTCCTCCGATCCGAGCGATGAGATTTTTCGGCGCCATCAGTCGCCACTCGGAATTGTATTCCACTTCGCCGTATTCGTCCTTCAAAAAGTATTTCACTTGCTTTGTCAAATGCCGTTTGCATTCGTCAAAGAAATCGTCCGAAAAACCGAATTTTTCTTGAAAGTGTTGCAGAATGTAACCCGCCTTTTGATAGAGAAGGACACAGTTGTAGGCGTTGAGCGCGCCAAGCAGTTCCTTTTCGTCAAGGATGCGGATCTGCCCGAGCGCGCCGAGCAGTTCG
The DNA here is from genome assembly GCA_947626575.1 of uncultured Clostridia bacterium. Classification (GTDB taxonomy): domain Bacteria; phylum Bacillota; class Clostridia; order Christensenellales; family Borkfalkiaceae; genus Gallimonas. Next base: position 1,603 of record CANQSR010000017.1, read on the forward strand.
TCGATCCCGCCGCACGCATCGATGTCGTCGATACAGTCGATTACCGTGCGCTCGAGCGTGGTAACGCGCACTCCCACCTGTTCAATATACGCGATACCGTAACCGTTGTTCGGCTGTTTGCGGATATAATCGATATCGAGAAAGGTAAACGGATTAAACCGCGATTTGCTTCCGACCGTCACCGTATGGAACACCTGATTCGCCGCGCCATAAAATTCCAATGCCGAATGATAGCAGAGGAAGGTGTCGTCCGCGATCTTGCTTGCGATCTCGAATTTCGTCGCCATCGGCTCGCCAGTAACGTCGGCGAGGACATAAAGCCCCTTGCGCACTTTCATGATCTTTTTGGCGCGAAGTCGCCCCGCGATCCAATTCTCATATTGCATATCGCTCAAAAACTGCGGGCGGACATCCGCTTTTGTAAAGAGATAGGGAACTTGTTTTACCATAATGACTTCATCCTTTTAACTATTATAGCGCGAAACAATATGATTGTCAACGGTTTTGAGCCATTTTAGAAAATAATATTGTAAAAAAGAACTATCTTGATAATCGATATTAAAAGATAAGAAGCCGAGGATTGAAAACTCTCGACTTCTTTGTTTGACTCGCCCAAAGGTGTATTCCGATATTAAATTAAGTTTTTTCTTGATTCCCTATGGAATACACCCTTCGGCAGGGCGTTTTTTTGCGTTCTGCGACTCCTTGTGGTGCGAGGCTCGCTCGCCTCCCCCTGTTTCGAAGAAATGGGGGGAGGGTAGGGTAGGGGGTACCCTTGGCGCCCCCTTGAGGGGGAGCTGACCCGCGGTTTTGCGGGGCGGAGGGGGTGGCGTTCCAATTGTATGACACCCCTTCCGTCACTCGCTTCGCTCGTGACACCCACCCCTCAAGGGGTGGGCGAGACCTGCCCCTACTTGTGGGGGCGGGTGGCGCGGCTTTGCCACGTCAGGTGGGGGTGATGAAAGGCGAGAGAATGTCCCCCCCCACCACCGCCCTGCGGGCGGAGCCTCCCCCCATGGGGGGTAGGCCCTTGCTGTCCCTTTTAGGGAAAGTGGCGCGAAGCGCCGAAAGGGTTTCAAACCCCTCTGTCACTCGCAGGCTCGTGACATCTCCCCTCAAAGGGGCGACGAGACCTGCCCTCTCCCTCCCCGTGCAAGAAAAGGGGAAAAATGGGGGAAATTCCATGAAATTGTAGGAAAATTTTTTTCAAATGTTACCTTGTTAACCAATAAAATGAGCGAAAAAGAAAGAAGTTTCGTGAAAAAATAAAAATTTTTTTCAGAAACTATTGACAAAGGCACATTTTGGTTGTACAATGACACTACAAAAGTATCCCTTCCATGAGATAAGGGGTAGCAGGAGGAAATTTATGAAAAAGTTGGTAGCGCTACTACTTGGCTCCGCACTGATAGCGACATCGGTGGCGGGCCTCGCGGCGTGCGGCGGTGGTCCGGCGGCTCCGGAAATCACGCGCCGTGCCGATCCGCGTGCCGCCGATGCCTATGAAGCCTATAACTATTTAGGCGAGAAGGTCGGATCCTATAAGACGATCGCAGACGCGATCAACGCGACCGTCACGGCCGATCTGGATTTCACCGACACAGAGGACACGGAAGTCGCGCCCGGCGCGAAAGGCGGCTACGTCGTCAAGAAGGGGAGCGAAAAGCACCTCTTCGACAACAAGAAAGGGTTTGCTTCGGGCAACTCCGACTGCTTCTGGTACTATGAGGACGGCAACAAGCTGGCCGCCTTCAACTGCTGGGATACCACGCAGGGCGTTGCCATTTTGCAGAACTCGAAGATCATTACCCACCAGACGGGTTCCACGGGTACGGAATCCATGCAGTCGTGGAACGGCTTCGCGCTTCTCGACCATCACGGCAACCCCATCGACAGTAGCACGACTTTGCCTCCCACGTGGGAATTCTCCAAACCCATGGACGCCGGCATCATGGCGTTCCCCGCGAGAAAGAAGGGCGTTGAAGGTCTCCGCTATTCGATGGACTTCACCAACGTGAAGATCACCCCCGCCTATGAGGGCGTGACGGATCCCGTCTATGCTTACTTCGGCATCTATGTTTGGCAGGATAATTACGTGCTTGCGACGGGTATCGCCTGCGACACGACGACGGGCCAATGGTATCCCTTCCGCGGCACCTCCCGCGACGACTCGTTCTATGACATCGTATATAATGTAGAGGGCAGTTCCAAGCCCCTGTTCACTTCCACGTGGCATGAGGATGAGAACGGCGGCTACTTCACCCCCGACGTCAAGACGGCCGACCTCGAAGTCAAGACCTACCGCGGCGAGTTCCTTGAAGACGAAGAGCGCTACTATTGGGACGACAAGCTCTCCATCGTGTTCGATAAGGGCCTCGGCAGCGAGTTCACGTATGACCTCCTCATCGACGACGTCATGATGAACAACTATTGGGGACTTCCCATCGCGTGCGACAACGGCTATGTCTTTATCGCCGGCCTCGATATCAAGAACCACGCTGAGGACGTCAGCACCGTTCCCAACGTCGATTATTTCAACGGCGCGAAGTTCGAAAACCTCACCGTGACGGCGGCCTCCGTGTACTTCCCGACCGAGGAAGAGATGACCGACGATGAGTATACGCTCGCGATCATCGATCCCGAACTGCGCGGCAAGTGGCACGATGCGCTCATGGCGAACGACGAAGTCACCAACGGCACGTGGGATTATACCTATCTCTACAACTATGCCTGCACCTCCTATGAGAAGAAGGACGGCACCGACGTTTACAGCTTCAAGTTCGACGGCAGCCCCGTTGCGGACGAGCTGATCGGCGGCAAACTCAAAGAGTATCAGGATAAGATCGACAGCCTCAAAAATATGACCGTGGACAACGTCGCCGATTATATCGGTACCTACGACGAAGTGACGGCGTGGTACGGCGTGGACGATGCGCACACCGGTTCCAGCGGCATTTTGCAGCAGTATCTTTTGGTGCTCGACTTCGCGCCCTACATTGCGGCAAAGCCCACCTATGAGGCTTCCTTCAAGCTCTCCGAAGAGGGGCAGAAGGTCCGCGATGAACTCGAAACTTACAGTGTCCTCTCCAATTACACCTATAAGGGTTGGGAGGCTCCCGCAGGCACGGAGGACGTGAAGGGTTATCTTTGGAGCGAAGCGCAGAAGTTCGGCGCATTGCTCGCAAGATACAACAAGCTCGAAGCAACCGACCAAAGCAACATTCTCCGCCTTTACAGCGGCGGCGCGACCGAGTTCGGCCTTTGGAGAGAAGCCTATGAAGGCATCCATGCGTACCTCAACAACGCGGCCGCCACGGGCGCTTCCTATAAGATCGCCAATATCGATATGGGCGGCGGCACCACCACCTACACGGGTACCCAAGCGCTCCAAAAGCTCTTCGAACTCTCCTCGAAGATCCACACGGCGACCTATTCCGCTATCACCACCGGTGAGGACGGCATGGTCAATAGCGACGATAACAATTGCTTCCACGATAGTTTCCATTTGCTCTACCTTGCGCAGAAGTTGAGAGAGAACGAAGTTCTTCCCGACATCTATGAGGATGTGTTCCTTGCAATGGTCTCGCAAACTGCCCGTTCCAAGAATTTCGTCTCCGACTTCGATAATTATATCTACCCCGTTCTTACGCTTGCGAGCAGGATCTATACCGCCCAGCAGAACGGCGACTTCCTGTGGCTCAATGACGAGATCGCGAAGATCATCAACGATCACATGATCGGGTTCTCCTTCACCGAGGGCGGCTTCCTCTGGAACATAGGGAAAAACCACGATATCCGCGATACCAACCAAAATTACGAGGCCTACTTCGGACTTCCCAATGCGGGCAGCTGGCTTGACAACGAGAAGTACATCGTCGACTTCGTCAAGGCCGCCGATCCCGCGGCTGTGGTCGGAGACAACGGTTACGGCTTCAAGGCCGCCGTTACGGCGCTCGCCGAGGATCCGAGAGAGACCGTATCCGATGAAGTGAAGGCCGTCAACACCGCCTTTGCCGCCTTCTCGGTCATGCCCAAGTATGAATACAAGGGCTGGACGACGACGGAAGAAGATATCAAGGGCTATCTCTTCACCGAACTTGCGGCGTTCAAAGCAAACGTCAAGCCGCTCTATGATAATCTCTCCGTGAGCGACAAGGCCGACTTTGCGATCATTGCCAACATGAATTCCTTCAATGCGTGGATGAAACTTGCCGAGGATACCACCATTCTCGAAACCTATCCCGCGCTTGACGGCATCTCCGTACACACCTATTCCAACCCCAAGACCCTGACCGAACAGAAAGATTTTAGCGGCATGGACTTGTTCGATCACCTCGTCCGTTGGGCCTATAAGCTCTATATCGGCGGCAGTTTCGGCGAATACAACGATTACAGACAGGGCAACGGCATCCTCGATTTCAACGGCGCTCCCTTCCCTTCGAGCTACCTCTGCATGCTCTATGAGACCCTGACGGGCAAAGCGGGAGAGGGCTATGAACTTCCCAAGTTCGTGCAGGATCTCTTCGAAGAGATCAAATTCGATACCTTCTATAAGACGGCATGGTATCCCATCGTAGGCACCGCGAAACTTGCCCAGCGCATCCATGATGAAGAGCTTGAAACGCTCGGCGACCTCACCGATGAAGAACTGAAATTCCTCAACGAGGTTTGGGTAAACTCGTACAAGATCGGCGACCTGCTCACGTGGAATTGGAACGACGGCAAAAAGTTTGAAACGTACCTGAGCGACGCGATGGCCTACATGACGGTTCTCGGCGGATGCACGCTCACCGAGGAGGTCAAACCCGAAAAAGAGGGTGATCCCACCGAAAGACCTTACAGGGCATACAAATACTTCGCGATCGTGCAAGAATTCCTTGAAAAGTGCGGCTACACCGTGAATCCCAACGGCTGGGGCGTCACCGACGGCACCATCGAGATCCCCAAGGAAGAGGCTCCCATCGTCACCGCCGATGATATCAACACGAACTTTGCCAAACTCTCCGTCGCCACCGATATGAGCAAGTATTCCTACAAGGGTTGGACTACACGGGGAAGCAACAAGCAGGGCTATCTTTTCAGCGAAATCACCCTCTTCGATCAAATCGTAGCGGCTTACGACAAACTCGATGATACCGAAAAAGCAAAAGTCACCTCTGCCACCGGCGACAATTGGAAGGCATGGAAGAGCATCTCCGAACAGTTGAAGGCTATCCCGGCCGAAAAGCTTGCGCTCGAAGTCAAAGGCGCCGATAGAGACGAAAAGACTGCCGTCAACTATACCGTCGGCGAAGTGTTGGGCGAATTGCTTGCAGTCGTCGAAAGGTGCAACACGAAGGGCATCAAGCTGAATTTCGATAACGGTATCGATGGAAACGTGTCCTTCCGCGCTTACTACTTCATCTTTACGCTTGAAGATATGGGCATCACCGTTCCCAAGTTTGTTCTTGACGCAGTTGCGACCGTAGAGGATACCAATGATACCGGCGGGACGCTCAAAACGGATATCAAGTATATCATGGCGATCATGAAACTTGCGGCGGCGCTCAAAGCCGATCCCGACTATGTTCTGACCGATGAGGATATCGCCATGGTCAATGAGACGATGGTCGGCAAAAAGGTCTTCGTCAACGGCGGGTTTAATTACTCCTATTATAATGACGGCAAATGCAAAGACGTCATGTCTTGGCACAGCAAGGGCTATAAGATCTATTATGGCATCACCGAAGATTTCTGCGAGAGCCAGAAGCTCGTCATCGGCTACCTCGTTGAAAATTACGACGCGACTGCTCTCAAATACGATAAGCCTACGGATGTTCCCGATGACAACATGATGGGCATCGAGGCAGTGATCTCTGCTCCCGTCGCCGAATAAGATCACCATCACCGATTCCTCACCCCAAAAGTGAGTGAAATTCCTCCATACCCGCCTTCCTCCGGAGTTTCCCGGAGGAGGGCCCGCGGTGGGGGAGCAAGAAGTCCATTCCCGGCCCCTTTCGCATTTTCTCCCCCCCTTAGGCGAAAGCGGCCCCCTTGCCCTGCATCCCCGCCCCAAAAGCGGGGATGGGGTGAGGTTTTCTGGGGGGGAACCAACGAAAGTAGGGAGGAATTTTCCATGAAAAAGATTTTGTCCATCGCGCTTGCGGGCGCGCTGGCCGTCTCAGGCCTCGCAGTCTTTGCCGGCTGCGGCGGCGGGATCCCCGAAGTTGATTGGAACGTCGATCTTTCCAAGCCCATCGAACTCAACGGCCTCTATCCCCAAACGGGCATGCAGTCCTTCGGGAAGGACGATACGGCGAAGATCATCGAAAAAACCACGGGGTATAAGGTACACTATGAAGAACTCGGCGCTTCCGCGGATAACGAAGTGCAAAAATACCTCGCCGCCCGCCAAGAGCCTTTCCATTTTATGAAACTCACCGAGGCGCAGTATCACCCGTACCTCTCCAAGGGCGCCTTCTGCGACCTCACCGACCTCTTGCAAAACACCGCCCCCGGACGCATCTTATATCAGCTCATCGACCTCATGGATTACGGTTGGGACTCGGTGACTTATGTGGACCCGGAGGGCGAGAAACACATTTACGGCATCCCCGATTTCGGATACGTCGCCATGACCGATTCCGCGCTCATCTGGAATAAGGACCACCTCGATAAGATCGGCTTTAAGGAACACTTCCCCGATAACGTGAGCGGCCTTCCCGAAACGCTCACCGAGTTCGATTGGGCGCTTCAAGAATGCCAAAACAAATTCGGCAAGGAGGCGAACAATTCGTCCTACCATGCGCTCGGCCTTCCCGGAAGCAACTCCAACGAAGTCACCGCGCTCAAAGGCGCGTTCGAAGTGCCGTTCTCCTTCTATGTGGATGACGAGGGCAACATCCAGCAATACGAGTTCAGCGAAGGCGCCACCATGTATGCGCAGTACATGCACAGGATCCGCTATATGGATATCCTTTCTCCGGATTGGCAACAGGAGAGCGCCGCGGGCCTCAACAACAAGTTCTCCCGCCAATATTATTCCTGCGTGTTCCTGCCCTATTGGAACGTGGATGCGCTCGTCTCCGCCATTAAGTCATACGGCGACGACCCGGAAACGAAGGATGAATCCATTGCGGCGGTACTCGGCATCCCGAACACGGCGGACTCCATCAAGTCGGACGCCATCGGCTGGCAGCTCCGCATCCGCGGCGACGGGTTCGAGTTCGAAACGGACGATGGCCAGACGGTGAAGAGTCCCGACCAGGAAGTCGCCAGGATCGAGGGCGGCGCGGAGGGCGTCTCCTACTATACCGTCATCCCCGCCTATATGCAGGATAAAGCGCTCTATGTGATCGACTTCCTTGCAAAGAAGATGGAATATTTCGGCGCTTTCTATGGCGGCAACGGCCTCTCCCTGCAAGATCAGGAGCAGTACGGAAACGACCCTTCGAAGTTCCCCATCGATACGCATTGGTATGAGATCCCGACCCCCGATGGCGCGCCCGGCAAAGAGGATTACGATGGGTTCTATGAAAAGTATGCCGCGCAGGGCATCAAAGCCAACCAGATCGGCGAACTCATCGAACAGAACGAGTATAACCAATACGAGGACCTCAAAAACAAGGTCATCTTCCTGCGGCCGTATAGCTTCACTTATAACAAATATTCCAACAAGGATGCAAGCCTCGGCAACAGGCTCTCGGAGGATGAATCCCAGCTGGAAGTGGAAAAGGTCACTTACTCCCAGCCCGGCATGTGGGTCAAGCTCACCGGCCGTTACATCGCGCATATCAACGATAACTCGCAATATTGCAACGGCACCAACGCCGTCTCGGCGCGCGTGCTGTTCCACCTCCGCGAGACGGGCTACGGCGCATGGCGCGTCGTCATCGCCAACGACGATACGCTCATCCGTAACCCGATGGCAATGTGTCCGCCCTTCGAAAATTGGTCGAAGGTATCCATCTCCTGCCGCACCAAGCTCAAAAACGGCATCAGCGCCGCCATCGACGCGAAACCCGTCGAGGGCAAGGATATAGCCAAAGAGACGCTGGATAACATCCGCGCTTCAACAAGGGGTACCCTGTGGACGGCGGAGATCGTCAAAGAAATGACGGATTGGTATAAAGAAGTCAAACTGAACCGCCAATAAGCAAAGTCCTTTCGGGACGAGGAAGGTGCAACCATGGATAATCATTTGCAACTTACGGAAACTCCCGCCGCGGATGCGGCGGGAGCGCCCGAAGCGGCCGCACCGGAGGCCGCCGTGGCCGCCGCGGCCGTAAAAAGGCAGAACGCAGAGGAAAAAACGGGATTTTGGAGAGATCAGTGGAAACGGGCGTATAAATATCGGAAACTCCTGTGGTTCATCCTGCCGGCCGCCTTGTTTACGCTGATTTTTTCGTATGTCCCCATGTTCGGCGTCCTCTTTGCCTTCAAGGGCGAAGATTTCAATCTCTACACAAGCTCAGGCGGCGTCATCGGCGCGCTGTTCGAGGGGTCGTGGACGTTCGAGAACTTCGGCAAGATCTTCTCCAACCCCGACGTCGGCAACGCCATCGCCAACACGCTCATCATCAACGTCATCAGGCTGGCGCTGTGCTTCCCGCTCTCCATCCTCATCGCCGTGATGCTTTCCGAACTCAAACAGCAATGGCTCGCAAAGGTGATCCTCATCATCATCACCATCCCCAACTTCCTCTCGTGGGCCATCGTCATCGGTATCTGGGCAGGCTTTTTCAGCTCGGATTTCGGCATCCTCGGAAGAATTACGGGCAACCTCATGACCGACCCGAATTGGTTCAAGCCGCTCGTCGTGTTCCTATCCGCATGGAAGGGCGCGGGGTGGGGGTGTATCCTCTTCTACTCCGCCATCATGTCCATCGATAAGACGTATTACGAGTCGGCGACGTTGGAGGGCGCAAACAAACTGCAAAAAATGTGGTATCTCACCCTTCCCTCCATTATGCCCACCATCGCGCTCATGCTCGTTCTCAACATCAGCGGCATGATGGCCGTCGGCTTCGAGCAGGTGTGGACGATGATGAACCTGAGCGCGGAGCTGCAAAATACGCAGATGACGTTGGATACATATCTCTACAACATCTCCATCGTCAACGCGGACGATATCCCGTTTGCGACTGCGCTCGGCGTGGCGAACGGCCTCATCGGCCTCTTCCTGATGCTCGTCGGCAACGCCATTACGACAAAGACGCTCAAACGCGGGCTTTGGTAACGGGAGGTGATTTTCATGGAAGAAATGAATATGAACGTTCAGGATACGGCTCCCGTTTTCGCGGCGCCCAAGGCTCCGAAAAAGCCCTCCTTTTTCGACCGCTTCAAGAAGAACCCCAACAAGATCCATGAGAGCCTGCTCGATAAGATCCTCGGCGTACTCAACATCGTCCTGCTCTTATTGGGCGTGATCCTCATCATCTTGCCGTTGCTCAACTACTTCTCGCTCGCCTTCAACGACGGCGCGTTCAATATCGAGATCGTGTTCTGGCCCGCCAAGTTCTCCTTCGATTCCTTCAACTATATCATGGCGGGGGAGGGCGCGGTGAACTTCTGGCGCGCCTTCGGGAACTCGGTGTTCATCACCGTCGTCATCACGGTCGTATCCAACCTCGTGGAGGCGATGGCGGCCTATCCGCTCTCCAAGAAGGATTGCCCCTGCCGGAGCGGCTTCATGATGTTCTTCATCATCACCATGCTCTTCTCGGCGGGCATCATTCCCATCTACCTGTTGATGGTCTCCTTCAATCTCATCAACAACCTTTGGTCGGTCATCCTCATCTCCATCAGCAACGTCACGCACCTGCTCTACTTCAAGACGTTCTTCGAGGGGATCCCCACGGATATCGAAGAGGCCGCCCGTCTCGACGGCGCGGGAGAACTGCAACTCTTCTTCCTCATCATCATTCCCATGTCCCTGCCCATCATCGGCAGCTGCTGTTTCTTCACCATCGTCGGCACGTGGAACGGTTACGGCTCGGCGCTCCTCTTCATCCCCGAATCGACGAGCGGGATCCCCAACATGCCGCTTGCATACTACATCTATTACTTCATGGGCAATGCGGCGACCTTGGCGCAGTACGATAAGACCGGCTTCCTCGGAAACAATATCGACAACGTGCAGGCGGCCATGATGCTTTTGAGCATCGTACCCATCATACTGATGTATCCCTACGTGGTGCGGTATATCAAGAGCGGGCTGCAAATAGGCTCCGTGAAGGGTTGATATGAAGAAGATCCTGATGGTCCCGCTCGATGAGCGGCCATGCAATTACCGCTTCCCGCAGATCATGCCGAAGGCGGATTACGCGCTCGAAATGGTACCCATGTCCTTGATGGGCCTCAAAAAACGGCCCGCAGACAGGGACGGGATCGCGGCGTGGCTGAGGCGGGAAGCGAAGGCGGCGGATATCCTCATCGTCGCCCTCGATACGCTCGTCTACGGCGGCCTCATTCCCTCGCGCCTGCATTTCCGGACGCGGGAAGAACTCTCGGCGCGCGTGGATCTTTTGCGGGAACTCCGCGCGGCGAACCCGTCGCTCAGGATCTATGCCTTTATGACCGTCATGCGTTGCCCGCGCTTCTCCAACGGCGACGAAGAACCCGACTATTATTGGGAATGCGGCGCGGACATCCACAAGTTCGGCAGGTTTACGCACAGAGAACAGCTCGGTTTGCTCACGGAGGAGGAAGCGGCGGAGTTCGAGGCCGTCAAGGCCCGCATCCCCGCGGACGCGCTCGCGGATTACACCTCCCGCCGCGCCGTGAACGTGGACGTTTTGTGCCACGCCCTCACGCTCGCGGAGGACGGAACGGTGGCGGGCTTCATCGTCCCGCAGGACGACAGCGCGCCCTTCGGCTTCACCTCCATGGACCGGCAGAAGGTCCGTGCCTTTCTGAAAGCGCACGGGCTGGAACTGAAAGTTCCCGTCTATCCCGCCGCCGACGATACGGGCATGACCATGCTCGCGCGTGCGGTCAACGAGATGCGGGGCGAAGTACCCAAGATCTATGTCTATTACGCATCCCATCACGGCCCGTTCGTCGTCCCTTCCTTCGAGGACAGGACGGTGGATGCGACGGTGAAGTGCCAGATCGCGGCCGCGGGATGCAGGCGGGTCTATTCCCTCGCGGAGTGCGATATCCTGCTCGCCGTCAATATCGGCGCCGAGATGATCTATGAGGGGACCTTCGCCGCGATGACGAGGGCATACGACGTCGAGAGAAGTCTGCCCGAATACATCGATTTCATCAAATACGCGCTCGCGGAGAACAAGGTGGTTGCCGTCGCCGACGTCGCGTATCCCACGCACAACGACTTGGAGCTGGCGGAATTTCTGCGCGACGAGGGTCTGCTGCTCAAAATCCACGCCTATGCGGGGTGGAACACTTCCTCGAACACGCTCGGAACGGTCATCTGCGAGAGTTCGCTGTATCTTGCGGGCGGCGATGACGAGGGCAACAAATATTTTCTATTGCACCGTTACTATGACGACGTGGGGTACTGTTCCCACGCGCGCACATGGACGGATATCCACGCAGTCCCCGAAAACGGCTGCACGGTATTTGAACTCGACGGCGAGCGGGGCAAATGCGTGCAGGCGGCGAAGGGGGAGATCGTGCGCTATATGCGGGAACATTTCCCCGCGCTTGCGGCCCAAGTCGAAGATATCGAGGTCACAAGCCCGTGGAACCGCACGTTTGAGATCGACCTTATGCTCAAACTCCGTCCGAACAGGTCTTAAAAAGGGTCCGAAATATGAAAAAGATCAACAGCCGGCACATCAGAAAGACGCAAGAGGGCTTCACGCTGACGCTCTCCCGCGAGTATCGCGCGGTGTTCGGCTTCGGTGAGAAGTTCGATAGCGTCAACCAAAAGGGCAAGCTCGTGCGGGCCTGCGTCAGGGAAAAGTGCTTCCGGCAGGGGGAATACACCTATTACTCCATGCCGTTCTTCCTGACGCCCGACGGCTTCGGTATCTATGTGGATACCTATGTGGAGGTGGATTTCGATTTCCGCAAGGAAGGCGAACTCACCATCACCTTCGGCGCAGGGACTAACGGAGAGGAGGCCAACGTCTGGTACTTCGAGGGGACGCCCAAGGAGATCCTCGAAGAATTCCGCAAGTTTGCGGGCCTTCCCCGCGTGTTCCCCAAGTGGGTATTGGGGAGCTGGATGAGCGCCAACCGCTGGCATACGCAGGCGGAGGTGGAGGAGCAGAGGGCGCTCACGCGCAAGTATAACTTCCCGCACAACGTGCTTGTCATCGAGCCGTGGAGCGACCTCAGCACCCACTACCTCTTCAACGGCTGCACCGTTCCCCGCAAGGCGGGCGATGAATACGCGAGTTTTTCCGAATTGCATTTTTCCGAACCGTGGCCCGATCCCCGCGCCCTCGTGGACGGCCTTCATGCCGACGGCATCCGCGTGCTGTTGTGGGTGGTCCCGCAGTATGCGCAGGGGGTCAACATCGAGACGAGGTTCAACGTGGAGCAGTGTCTCTCGGATAACGAGTTCGTCAAGGCGCACAAGGAATGCGTTCTGAATGCCGACGGCACGCCCTATGAGATCCCGCACACGTGGTGCATCGGGAGCATGGTCCCCGATTTCACCGACCCCGTGGGCGCAAAGCATTGGTTCGACCGACTTTCCTATCTGAAAGACGTCGGCATCGACGGCTTCAAGACGGACGGCGGGGAATTTATCCACGACCGCACGGTGAAGTTTGCCGACGGCAGTTCGGGCATCGAGGGGCAGAACCGTTACGCGGAGGACTACACCGAGGCGTTCGCGAAGTTCATCGGCGAAAACGGCATCGTGTTCTCCCGCGCGGGCGGACAGCGCAGTCCCTCGTTCTCGGTGATGTGGGCGGGCGACCAGGAATCCACATGGCAGGAGTTCGCCTCCTGTATCAAGGCGGGGCTCTCCGCCTCCATTTCGGGGACGGCGTGCTGGGGCTTCGATATCGGCGGCTTTTCGGGGTATCTCCCCACCAGAGAGCTGTATCTGAGGGCGGTGCAGACGGCGGCGTTCATCCCCGTCATGCAGTGGCACAGCGACCCCGTCTCCAACGGCAGATGCGATTTTTCGGGCGCATGGCAGTGTAACGACAGAAGCCCTTGGAATATGGCGGCCTTCCACAAAGACCCGTCGCTTTTGGACGTCTTGCGGGAGCAATTCTTCCTGCATTACAACCTGCTTCCCTACATGTATAACCTCGTGCGGGAGGCGGGCAGGACGGGCATCCCGCCCATGCGGCATCTCGCGCTGGAATTTCCGGGCGACGAGGCCGTGTTCAACATGGACGACGAGTTCATGCTCGGCGACGCGCTCCTCATCGCGCCCATCCTCAGGGATTATTCCTCTACGCGCAAGGTCTATCTCCCGCGCGGGCGGTGGTTCGATCTCTATACGGGCGCCGTCTATGGCGGCGGGTGGCACGAGATCAAGACGGAGGAGCGGCATCTGCCCGTATTCTTCCGTGATAACGCCTGCCTGCCCCTGAATCTTGCGGGCGGCAAGCTGTGTTCGGACGTGGGCAACCGCATGGACGGATACACCCAGCTGTGCTTCCTCGTCAGCGGCGAGGGGAAATACGAGTTTGCCGATGACCTCGGCAACGCCATTTCCCTCGTTTGGAACCCGCTCGAATGCTATGCAAAGAAGAACAAGGCGGCGACCCCCTTTAAGACGCTGCGGATGGGCCGCGAAAAACTATATTGACGGAGGAAATATGAAGAAATTTTTCGGTGCGGCAGCGATGTTGCTGGGGCTTTTGATCGTACTGCTCGCGGGTTGTACGAAAGAGCCGTCGGCAACGCTGAGCAAGAGCGAACTTTCGCTCACCGTCGGCGCGGAAACGTCGATCACGGCAGTCCTCGAAAATTGCACGGACGGCACGGCATGGGTAACTTCCGATGAGAACGTCGTCACCCTCTCGTGGGATGGCCCCGCGGGAACGGATACCGCCGAGGCGACCGTCAAGGCGGTCGGCACGGGGACGGCCACCGTCTCCCTCATGTGGGAGGATAAGGTCCTTGCGACCTGCACCGTGACCGTCTCGGAGTCCCCGCTCAAAGTGTTCCTGCCGGAGGGCAACCTGCGGCTCGTGTTGCTCGCGAACGGCGTAGCGACCGTCAGGGCCATGTGCGACGTCCCCGTCGAGGGCGAACCCGTGTGGACGAGTGCGGATGAGAAAATCGGCACGGTGGAAGCGCAGGGCCTCACGGCGCGCGTCAAGGCGCTCGCCCGCGGGCAGACGGTCATCACCGTCCGCTACGGGGAATATTCCGCGAGCTTTGAATTGCTCGTCGGACGGACTTAATTGGAGGGAAACGGCATGAAAAAAATTCTTTCCGTCATTGCGGCCATCGTGCTTTTCGGCACGGGCATCGCGGGCATGGATATCGCCGAACCCGTCGGTGCGTCCACAAGCAGTTTTTCGGGCTATGCGAGCGTCAAATCGCTTTCGAGCGGGCTTTCGATCGAGCCGTCGCTCGTTCTCGAACCCAAGACGGCCGACGAGCTGAAAGCGGCCACGTCGGCTTCCGTGAAGCCCGCCACCGCCCTTCTTACCGTGGATGCGGAGATGAACGCCGTGCTGGAAGGGGGGACGGAGCCACTCGCGCGCTTCTTCGATAGCAACGTGAAGAACAAGGCCATCCTCGCCGTCCGCATCGACCAAACGACGGTGGACGCCTTCCTCGGCTGGCTCAACAACACGTATGCCATCGCGGACGTCATCGCCGTCTCCAAGGACGTCTCCGTTCTTGCCAAAATTTTTGCGGATGAGAAGGGCCGTCTGGTGAACACCGTCTATGACCTCACGGAGGAGAAGCTCTCCGCCGACCGCTATGCCGAATGGCCGCACATCGCCGAGGCCAACAAGGCGGGGTGCAACATTCTGATGTACGACGGCTCGGACGAAAATCTTCCCGTCGCCGCCGAATACGTCGAGGCGATGACCAAAGTGTGCTGGGCCTATACGGAGAGCAAGACGGAGGCGGTCACGGCCATCGCCGCCGGCTGCTATGGCATCGTTTCAAGCTCCCATGCGGACATGGTAGACGCCATTTCCGTGTTCAGCAAGCCCGGCTTCGCCCGCGCGCAGTACATTGCGGCGCACCGCGGCATCACGAAATACGCCAACGAGCAGTCGCTCACGGGCATCATGGCCTCCTATAACGAGGGCGCGACGCACGTCGAGATCGACGTCCAGATCACGAAGGACAACGTCATCGTCATCTGCCACGATTCTTCGATCACGCGGGTCACGAAAAACGCGGGCGGCCTCAACATCGCAGACGCCACTTCCAACGCCCTCTTCAAATTCAAACTTGCGGATTACAGCAAGCGTTACAACGAGACGTTGGCAAAACTCGAAGACGTCATAAAAGTGATGCAAAAGACGGACGTCATTCTCATCGTGGAACTCAAATTCGACAACGGTTCCGAGAAGGCGGTCAACCAGCTCAAAGCCATCGAGACGCTCAAAGCGCTCATGGAGAAATATCCCGGAATCGCGGGGCATTGGTATGCCATCACCTTCTTCGCGCCCTATGCGGAAAAGATGCGCGAACTTCTCCCTGAGATCCCCGTCGGGTTCCTCGGCGCGGGCGCTTCGGGGATAGAGGGGACGGGTCCCTATTGGGGCGGCAGCTGGAAGTCGCTCTCGGATATCGGCGGCACCATCAACTTCTGCCGCAAGTATAACATCGGCCTCGACGAGATGACCTATGACAACGAAAACGACAGGATGGACCCCGCGACCAACAACACGGCGCAGGGGTACCTCGCCCGCGGCTATACGCTCAACACGTGGACGTTCGAGGATTGCCGCCACTTCGATATCAAGGCGAACGTCGCCACGACGAATGCGGCCGAGGATTGCGCGATGCTCGTCAAGACGATCTCTTCGGAAGCGGTCACCATGACGGCGGAAGAGTTTGCTTCGGGCAAGTTCACCTTCGAATGCACGGCCTACAACGGCTGGGTCACGCAGGAGCTGTGCGAGTTCGCGGTCGTGGAGCAGAGCGGCACGCAGGCCGTCGTCGTTCCCTTCCTCTCCCAGCAATACACGGCCGATACGGGAGATACGGGCAGCTTCGGGCTGTACGGTATGCCCACGCGCGTGACCATCGGATAAGGGAAACAGGCAAAATATAGGCCGCAGGCCTCAATGATATCAAAAACAAAATAAGGAGATAACCATGAAGAAATTTCTTGCAATGATGCTGGGTACCTGTATGCTCATGACGTGTTGCATCGCAGGCTGCACGGGTGGTCCGGACGAGCCGGAAAAGGAAGATCCGCCCACGCCGTCCACGCCGGGTACTGTTGACGAGACGGGCGCCAAGCAGACCGACCGCGCCTCCATCAACTTCGCATTCAACGACCTCTATAACGAAAACACCTTCGTCGATAAGGAAAACGGGTTCGAAACGGCCGATGACGTCAAGAGCGCGCGCTTCTTCGTCGCAGGCGACTACTATACGACGTTCACCGAAATGGGGAACAGGCAGGATGTCAAGCTCGAACTCTATAACGACAATGCGGCGCGCATGGTCAACGTTTCGGGCGGCATGGAATTTACCATTCCCACTTCGGAAGATATCACCGTGGATTATACGCTCGCCAAGTACCGCACGCAATATACCTTCGGCGACGTCATCCTCACCGCTTCCCCCGAATCGGGCAACCCCTACACGGCGCTCTCCAACGGGTGGTATGTGTATATCAACGAGTGGGCCATCCGTCACCTCGTAAACGATACCTACCTGACCAACCAGAACATCGTGCGCACCAACCCGCTCAATTTCGAAGTGACGCCCGTCGGCGCGGATAAGACTTCCGACGGCGAGCGCGCCTATCCCACCGTCAAAAACGGCGACCTTACGATGCGCCCCGGCTATGAAATTTACCGCTTCGACCTCGAAGTGAAGGATGCGGACGATATGGAACGCCCCTTCTATAACATCGGCATCATCCACGAAGTCAACGATAAGATCAACGCGGCCTTCTTCGTCATGAAGGGCAAGGAAGATCACTCCGAGATGATGGATAAAATCGTGATGAGCTGGAACCGTATCACGAAGAAGGGGACGCAGAAGAACTATTTCAACGGCGGCACGCCCAAGATCGACCCCCATTGGAATGAGGAGACCACGGCGTTCTTCAATCAATTCATGACGCAAAAGACCAAGAGCTGGGGCGTGTTCTCTTACTCCATGCCCGGCGAGGAAGAGAACCTGCATCCCGGAGAGGGGAGCTATGATTCCTATCTGAATGCCAGCCGCGGCGTCCAAAACTTCATCGAGGAGACCGTCTGGGGCGGCAAGAAGTATGATGTCTACATGACCTACACCCACCTCGGCAACGGCGCCATCCAAGATGATCCCACTGCCAAACACTATGAGGACGGATACGACGATCACCGCCACCACTTCCCCCTCGATATGGCCACGGCGCTCGCGGCCGGCAACGGCACGAACGGCAAGCCCGTTCTCGAATTTACCTACCAATTCACGACCAACAACAACCTCGTCGACCAAGAGATCTCGCCCATGTTCGATATCCTGCGCGGCAAGTACGATAAATATTTCGAGCGCCTCGGACAGGACATCAAGGCGTACGGCGCGCCCGTCATGTTCCGCCTCAACAACGAGATGAACACCGATTGGACGAGTTATTCGGGCATCATGAACTTCCTCGACCCCGATATCTTCACGATGACGTGGAGAAGGCTGTATGATATCTTCATGGAGCAGGGGTGCGATAACATCATCTGGGTGTGGAACCCCATCGCCGACAGTTGCCCTTATTCGGGCTGGGGCGAGGACCTCTGCTACTTCCCCGGCGTGGACTATGTCCAGCTCCTCGGCGGAACGAGCTATGAATTCAACAACTACACGGGCGACGCTTCCACGCAGATGGAGGGCTTCCGCGACCGTTACAGCAAGCTCTATTCCAAGAACAAGCTGTATTTCAAGGAATACGGCATGATCATCGGCGAGTTTGCGTGCGGTTCGGGCGGCGCCGCATCGGGCGAACTCGGCAGAAACCGTGCCGCGCAGGCGAAGTGGGTGCGGGATATGTTCACCGCGCTCAACGACCCCAACCCCGAAGAATACGTCAACCAGATCAAGGGCCTCATCTGGTTCAACTGCAACGATTATGTTGGCGATACCATTACCAACCGTCTCAGGTTCGCCATGCCTTCCGACCCCAAGATCGACATCTTCCAAAAGAAAGAGGATTACAGCGATTTGCAGGCGACGTGGGATGCCTTCAAGCAGGGCTTCGAGGACGCCAAGAAGTTAGAATCCTGATCCCCCAAAGGAGAACGATATGGACAAGACGATCACCGGCCGCGCCGCGCTCGAAGAACTCTTCGGGCGGGCGCATGACGGCGCGGATATTGAAAACGGCATCGGCGGGGCAAGCGACCTCGTGGGCGCAAAATGCTTTTCCGACGGCCGCTATGCGGACATGGTAGGGGGAGACGACGTCAAGCTCGAACTTTTCGGCAAGACGGCGAAGCGGTATATCGACCTCTCCGCGGGCATGGCGTTCACGCTCCCCACGCGGGAAGAGGTCGCCGTGGATTACTCCCTTGCGGCCTTCCGCACGCAGTATGCCTTCGGCGATTGCATCCTCACGGCCTCCGCCGAGGACCAAAATCCCTATGCCGACCGCGGCGACAGGTGTTGGCACATCTATGTCAACGAGTGGCTCCTGCGCCACCTTCTGCACCCCGATTTCTACCGCAACCAGCATCTGACGCTCCTCAACCGCGACCGCCTCGGCATGCAGATCGCGCCCGTGGGGCAGGACGGCACTTCCGACGGCGAACGCGCCTATCCCACCGTCAAAGAGGGCGACCGCACGGCGCGCAAGGGCTATGAGATCTATCGCTTCGATATCCGCATCGACGATGCGGAGGGCATCGAACGCCCCTTCTATCACATCGGCGTCATCCGTAGAACAGATGAAAACATCCGCTTCGGGCTGTTCGTCTTGAAGTCCGCAAAGAACTGCGCCGCGCTGATGGACCGCATCGTCGGAAGTTACACGGAGTTTGCCCCCGCGGGGACGCGCCGCAATTACTTCAACGCCGGCGCCCCCGTGGAGGACCCGCATTGGAACGAGGAAACGCGCGCCTTCTTCCGTAAATTCATGGCGCAAAAGACCAAGAGCTGGGGCGTGTTCTCCTATTCCATGCCCGGCGAAGAGGATAGCCTCGTCCCCGGAGAGGGGCGTTACGACATCTTTTACGGGGACAGCGTCAAACTGCAAAAATTTATTGAAAACGAGATATGGGGCGGGAAAAAGTACGATGTGTACATGACCTATACCCACCTCGGCAAGGGCGCGTGGGGGGATGCGGCGCGCACGCCGCACTATTACCCCGTGGCCATGAGCAAGGCGCTCGCAGGCGGCAACGGCTTTGGCGGGGCGCCCGCGCTCGAATTTACCTATCAATTCACGACCAACAACAACCTCGTCCACGAAGAACTCACGCCCATGTTCGATATCCTGCGCGGCCGTTACGACGATTATTTCGTCCGTCTCGCCCGCGATATCAAGGCATACGGCAAGCCCATGATGCTGCGGCTCAACAACGAGATGAACTCCGATTGGACGAGTTATTGCGGCATGATGACGCTTCTCGACCCCGATATCTTTACATTGACGTGGCGCCGTTTTTATGATATCCTCATCAGAGAGGGCGTGGATAACGTCATCTGGGTGTGGAATCCCATCGCCCGCTCCTGCCCGTTTTCGGGCTGGGGCGAGGGCCTCTGCTACTTCCCCGGCGTAAACTATGTCCAGCTGCTCGGCGGAACGAGTTATGAGGCAAACAACTATACGGGTGACGCCGCAAGGGAGATCACTTCCTTCCGCGACCATTACAGGAAGCTGTATGAGAAGAATTTGCCCTATTTTGCCGAATACGGCATGATCATCGGCGAATTCGCATGCGGTTCGGGCGGCGGCACGACGGGCAAAGTCGGCAGAAACGCCGCGGCGCAGGCGGAGTGGGTGCGCGGTATGTTCGAAGAACTCAACAAGGCCGACCCCGAACCCTATGTACGGCAGATCAAGGGTCTCATCTGGTTCAACTGCAACGATTATGCGGGCGACGTCGTGATGAACCGTTTCAAATTTGCCGATGCGCCCGACGGCGTCTTGAACCGCGCGGGCGAGGATTACTCCGATCTCAAAATCACGTGGGAAGCCTTCCGCGAGGGCTTCTCAGGCGCGGAAAAACTCCGCTGAAAGCAGTTATAGCAACAGTCAACGCCCTGCCCGCGCCGCGCGCGGGGGCAGAAAAAGGCGCAGGCAAGCAAACGCTGCCCCGATTCCTCTTTACATGCACAAAAAGCCGTTCCCGCGGCATACGCGTTCGGGCGCGCCGCGGCGCACGGTCCGCCAAACTTCGATATGGGGTAAGAAAAATATGAAGAATTTGATTCCGAGGGGACTTGTAGTATCCTGTCAGGCATTGAAGAACGAACCGCTTTACGGCGGAGATACGATCCCGAAGATGGCATTTGCGGCCAAGCTCGGCGGGGCCGTCGGCATCCGCGCCAACACGGTGCGCGATATCAACGGCATCCGCAGGCGCATCGGCGAAGAGATGCCCATCATCGGCCTCATCAAACGGGATTACGAAGGGTCGCCCGTCTACATCACCCCCACGCTCAAAGAGGTAAAGGCGCTCATCGGTTCCGCCTGCGACGTCATCGCCATGGATGCGACGGCGCGCCCGCGCCCCAAGGGCGTGAGCCTTGCCGCGCTCGTAAAGTATGTGCGCGAACACTCGGATAAGGCGCTCATGGCGGACGTCGCCACCTTCGAGGAGGCCATGGCGGCGGATGCGCTCGGCTTCGATTACATCTCCACGACGCTCAGGAGCTATACCGCCGAGACGGAGGGCTTCGCGATCCCCGACCCCGCGTTTTGCAGAGAACTTCTCGTTAACGTCAAGCACGCGGCCGTCATTGCCGAAGGCGGCGTCAACACCTTCGCCTCCCTGCGCGCCCTGCTCGATGTGGGCGTGGAGCGCGTCATCATCGGCGGCGCCATCACCCGTCCCAAGAACATCACGGAGATGTTCTGCAACGTGTTCACCACGCATGAGGGGTACATGTCCGGAGGCGCGCAATGAAAAAATACTCGGTAGCCATTTTGGGGTGCGGCAACCGCGGGGCGCAGACGTACGGCGTCCTCATGCAGGCCCGCCCCGATGAATTTGAGATCGTCGCCCTGTGCGACAAATCCGCCGAACGGCTGAACACCTTCGGCGGCCGCTTCTCGGTACCCGAAGCGCTCCGCTTTCGGGACGAGGAAGCATTCTTCGAAAGCAAGCGCGCGGACCTTCTCGTCATCGCGACCATGGACAGGGACCACGTCAGAGAATGTCTCCGCGCGCTCGCCCTTGGGTATGATATCCTGCTCGAAAAACCCATCACGGATAGCGAAAAGGAGTGCAAGGCCCTGCTCGCGGCGCAGAAGAAATACGGCGGCAAAGTGCTTGTCTGCCATGTCCTCCGCTATGCGCCCGCATTTAGGAAGGCGGCCGAGATCTTAGAGCAGGGAAAGTTAGGGAAGCTCGTGGCCATACAGGCCCTCGAACAGGTGGCGTATTGGCACGTCGCGCACAGCTATGTGCGCGGCAATTGGCGTTCCCGCGAAGAGACCGCGCCCATGATCCTCGCAAAGTGCTGCCACGATTTGGACCTCTTGCAGTACTATGCGGCCTCGCGCGCAGTCAGCGTTTCCTCGGTGGGGGACCTTGCCCACTTCAAGGCGGAAAACGCCCCCGAAGGCGCGGCGGCGCGTTGCCTTGATTGCCGCTATGTGGAGACCTGCCCGTACAGCGCGAAGCGGATCTACCTCGACGATTTCCGCAACAAGGGCTGTCCCGCGCAGGAGTGGCCGTTCAGCCAGCTGACGGCGGCCTATCCCATGACGGAGGCAGACCTCGAAAAGGCGCTCCGCGAGGGACCGTACGGCCGTTGCGTCTACCGTTGCGATAACGACGTCGTCGATCACCAGCTCGTCGAGATCGCCTTTGAAAACGGCGTGAAGGCAACGCTCACGATGATGGGCTTCACTGCGGATATCGGGCGCATCATGCGCTTTTTCGGCACGCACGGCGAATTGGTTCTCGACGAAGCCGCCGATGCGCTCACGCTGAAAGTATTCGGCGAAACGCCCGTCACATACAAAATTTCCGAACTCGGCGCGATCGAAACGGGCCACGGCGGCGGCGACAACGGCCTAATCAGCGACCTCTATGCCTTCCTCAGCGGCGCTGATGCGGGCGCCACGCCGCTCGAAGCCTCGGTGGAGAGCCATCTCATCGCCTATGCGGCAGAGCGTTCGCGGCTCAAAGGCGGCAAACGGGTAAAACTTCGCTAAGCGTTTGGTCCCGCCCCCTCCCACGGAGGGGGCGACCGTTTTCTTAAAAAAATAAAATTCGGCCGTATTTTTCGGCCCCATGTGATAAAATATCCTTATGACCGACATTTCCAACGAACATCTCGGCGTCACGATTTCCGAACGGGGCGCCGAACCCGTCAGCGTCCGCTATCACGGCCGCGAACGGCTCTGGCAAAACGGGAACGGCAGTTGGGCGGGCCACGCCCCCGTTCTCTTCCCCGTCGCGGGCAATTGCAAAATGCGGGTGGGGGGAACGGAGTATCCCCTGCCCCGCCACGGCTTTGCGCGAAGCAGCCTGTTCACCCTCCGCCGCGCCGCGGCGGACAGCGCGACCTTCACGCTCGCCGCCAACCGTGAGACGAGGAAAGTGTATCCTTACGACTTCGTGCTTTCCGTGACCTACACCCTGCGCGGCAACGCGTTGGAGACGGCCTATCTCGTGGAAAATCCCGCAAAGGCTCCGCTCTTTTTCGCCTGTGGCGGCCATCTCTCTCATGCGCTCGCGGAAAATTGCGGCGCACACATGTTGCGCTTTCCCGAAGAGGAGATCTTCACGACGCTCGAACACGATGAAAACGGGCTTTTGACGGGTCAGACCTCGGACATGGGTAGGGGGAAAACGCTCTGCCTTACCGATGACTTCTTCCGTGACGGGCAGACGTTCATTCTCGGCGGCGTGAAGTCGCGCTCCGTCACGCTCGTCTCGCGCACGCTCGGCCCGCTCGCGGAAGTGGGCTTTGCGGGCTTTGAAAATTTACTGTTGTGGCGTCCGAAGGGCGCAAGGATGCTGTGCATCGAGCCATGGAGCAATCTCCCCGACGCCGCGGGCAGCCTTGCCGAATTTCCGCAGAAGGCGGGCGTGTTCGAGGTGCCTGCGGGCGGGAGCAAGACCTGCGCCTACACCGTCACATATTTTTAAGGAGGCAGCATGATCTCAGTTACGGGCCGCCGTTTTCATCTCGGCGGCAAGCAGTATAGCTATGTGTTCGAAGCGGATGCGGCGGGATATCTTCTGCATCTCTATTTCGGGCCGCGCATCGCGGATGAGGACGTTTCCTACCTCGCCGCGCCCTCGTTTTTGAGCTTTTCGCCCATGCCGCCCGACGCCGTTTCGGCGGATTTTTCCCTCGATACCGCGCCGCAGGAATACGGAAGTTACGGGCAGGGCGACTTCCGCCGTCCCGCCGTTCTCTACCGCACAAAGGGCGGCCGCGCGAGCAATTTTCGCTATATGGGGTACGAAATTTGCGATAATGCCGTTCCCGAAGTCCTGCCGCACGTGCGTGGCGGCAGGACGCTCAAAATCTTTTTGAGGGATACGCGCGCCGACGTTTCGGTCACGCTCTTTTACACTGTCAACGAGGATAGCGACGTCCTCGTGCGCCATGCGGAAATCGCGGCGGGGGAGAATATCACCGTCGAGCGCGTCTTTTCCTTCTCGCTCGATCTCCCTGCGGGCGAATACGATGTTCTGCGCCTGCACGGAAGGCATCTCGCCGAGCGCATCCCTTGCCGCACCCCCTTGGGATATGGCCTTTGCAGGATCGGTTCGGAGCGCGGGGCCTCTTCCCACCAGATGAATCCCTTCCTCGCGCTCATGGAAAAGGGCGCGGCCGAGGACTATGGGAACGTCTATGGCTTCGGCCTCATTTACAGCGGCTCCTTTGCCCTCGAAGCCGAGCGCGGCCAGACGGATATCCGCGTGCAGGGCGGCATCAGCGACGTGGGCTTTTCGTGGGAGCTTGCGGCGGGGGAGAAATTCACGGCCCCGCAGGCCATGCTCGCATACTCATCCGCGGGCATGGGTGGCCTCTCGCGCGTCTATGCCGACTTTTTGCGCGCGCACATCCTGCCGCCCGAACGGGTGTATGCGCCCCGTCCCATCGTCATCAACAATTGGGAGGCGACCTATTTCGACTTCGATACGCCCGCCCTTTGCCGCCTCATCGACGAGGCTGCGGAGCTGGGCATGGATACCTTCGTCCTCGACGACGGCTGGTTCGGCGCGCGTTCGGATGACCACCGCGCGCTCGGCGATTGGCAGGTCAACACCAAAAAGCTCGCGGGCGGCCTCGGCCCCCTCATCGAACACTGCAAGAAGAGGGGGATGAAGTTCGGGCTTTGGTTCGAGCCTGAAATGATCTCGGAGGATTCCGATCTCTTCCGCGCCCATCCCGATTGGGCGGTCGGCGTAGAGCCGCGCTGCAAGAGCCGCGACCAATATGTTTTAGACTTCTCCCGCCCTGAGATCGTGGACTTTATCTATGGCCGCATGGCGGATATTTTGGGCAGGCACGAGATCTCCTATGTGAAGTGGGATATGAACCGCCACCTCACGGAGTTCTGCTCGCAAGCCTCAAGCGGCCGCGAGGGCGAGTTTGCGCACCGCTATATGTTGGGCGTCTATGCCCTTGCGGAGCGGCTGGAAAGGAACTTTCCCGCGGTGTTTTTCGAGGGGTGTTCGGGCGGGGGAGGCCGCTTCGATGCGGGTATGCTCTATTACTTCCCGCAGTTTTGGACGAGCGACGATACCGACGCCTTCGAGCGCGCAAAAATTCAATGGGGGACCTCTTACGCCTACCCCATGTCCGCGATGAGCTGTCATGTTTCGGCCTGTCCGAACCACCAGACGGGGCGCGTGACCCCGCTCGCGGCGCGCGGACACATCGCCTCCTTGGGGGCGACGGGCTATGAACTCGACCTGAACAAGCTCTCGGCAGAAGAGAAGGAGGCCGTCAAGGCGCAGATACGGGCCTACCGCGCGACGGAGGACCTCATCTTGCGCGGCGATCTGTACCGTCTCTTGGACCCCTTCGAGGGGAATTACTTCGCCGAGATCGCAGTCTCCAAGGATAAGACGCGCGCCTATCTCGTCGGCATGACCGCCCGCGCCGTCCCCTCGGACTACAACCGCCGCATCCGCTTGAAGGGCTTAGAGGAAAACAAGCGGTACCATGTCCGCGAACTCGGCCTCACATTGCACGGCTCCACGCTGATGCACGCGGGTCTGCTTCTTCCCAAACAGCACGACTATGAGACGTGGGCATGGCATATCGAGGAGGCGTAAAGAAGCCGAAAGAACGAAAAGCGCCGCCCCTCACGGTCAGTCCGAAGAATGAAAACGCCGCCCCCGCGGTCAGTCCGCGGGGGCGGCGTAATTTTATGGCATGATCGCGGCGTCACTCCGTCGGGTTCATGAGATCGCAGAGCTTGACGAACGCATTGGAGAGCGGGAAGGCCGCAAGGATGACGCAGGTGATATACAGGATCTGCGGGAAGGTGAACACGACGTCGCCCCAATTTTCAAAGACGATGTTCCCGAACATGGGGATGGAGAGGATGAGGATACAGACGGCCACCGAGACGGCATACACCGCCGCGCGCAACACGTTGAAGGGCTGCATGATGCGGAAGAGCATCACGAGTCCGCCGAACGTGAGGGCGAGCAGATACATCGCATCCAGCGTGAGGCCGGAGAATCCGTAAGTTTCGGGCAGGAGCAGGGAGGCCGCGAATACGGCCATGATGCAGGAGATGAGCGTGATCGCCCCCGGAATACTTCGCGACATGACGTATGGGATAAATTTCCCCTTGACGCGCTCGCCGTTGGGTTGCAGGGAGATGACGAAGGAGGGGAAGGCCGCGATGAGGACTTCAAACAGCAACATATTGTTGGTCTTGAAGAAATATTGCGTGCCGATCGCCGCGCAGAGAATGGCGAGCATGGTGATGAACAGCGTCTTCATGAGATACAGCGACGCACACGACTTGATGTTGTTGATCACGCGCCGCCCCTCATAGACGACGGTGGGCAGGCTCATGAAGTTGTTATCCATCAAAACGAGGTGGGAGACGTTGCGCGCGGCCTCCGCGCCCGATGCGACCGAGATGGCGCAGTCCGCCTCCTTCAAGGCGAGGATATCGTTGACGCCGTCGCCCGTCATGGCGACGGTGTTGCCCTGCTTTTTCAGCGACTTGACCAAGATGGCCTTCTGTTCGGGCGTCACGCGCCCGAATACCGTATATTGGTTGGCGACGTTCTCCACTTCGAGGTCGGTAAGGCCGTCGAGCGAGATATATTTGTTGGCGTGCTTGACGCCCACCCGCCGCGCCACTTCGGAGACGGTGACGGGATTATCGCCCGATATGATGCGGATCTGCACGTCGTTCTCGCGGAACCACTTGATGGTCTCGATGGCGTCGCTTCGCACGTTGTCCGCGAGCGTGATGATGGCCGCGGGCCGCAGGAGCGCGGGTACTTTTTCTCCCGCGAGCGGGTTGGGGGAATAGGCCACGACCAGCACCCTCAGCCCCGACTGCGCATACTGTTTTACGATCTTATCCACCTTGTTCGGGATGGGCCTTAACACAAATTCGGGGGCGCCCATCACGAACGTGCCGAGTTCGCCGAAGGTCACGGCGGAGAGCTTGCGCTTGGAGGAGAAGGGCAGGATGTCCGTTGCCGAGAGTGTATGCGAATGGCCGAAATGCTCGGTGAGCGCGATGGAGGTCTGGTTATTGTCATCGAGCGCAAAGAGCATACTTCCCATGATCTCTTCAAACGGGCAGTCGATGAAGTTGCCGAGCAGCATGCAGTCGTTCACCGTCATCCTGCCGTCGGTGATCGTCCCCGTCTTATCGAGGCACAGCACGTTGACGCGCGCGAGCATTTCGAGGGAGTAATGGTCCTGCACGAAGGTGTTCTTTTTGCCGAGGCGCAGGATGCCGATCTCGATGGCGAGCGAGGTGAGAAGCAGCAGCCCCGAAGGGATCATCCCCACGACGACGGCGCAGGTGAGCTGGATGGTCTGCGAGAGGCGTTCCCACTCGTTGACCCCGCCGGCGGCCACCATGTCCGCGGTGATGGACTCCCAATTGCGCCAGAACATGAGTATGGCGATGATGATGATGAGTACGCCGATGCCGCGGATGAAGAGCTTGATGGAACTCATGATCTCCGAGTGCGGCTTCTTATATTTTTTCGCCTTGGAGGTGAGGGAGTTGAGATAGGTCGCCGCGCCCACCTTATCGGCGCGCACGCGGCAGTTGCCGCTCGCGATGAAGGAACCCGCGTAGAGCGTCTCGCCCGCCTGTTTTTTGATGGGCAGGGATTCGCCCGTGAGCAGCGATTCGTTGACTTCCACATTGCCGTCGGCGAGGATGCAGTCGGCGGGGACTTGCTGGCCCGTTTCGAGCAGGATGACGTCGTCGAGAACGATCTCCTTGATGGGGATCTCCAACTTCACGCCCCCGCGCACGACCTTTGCCGAGGACGAGATGAGGACGGCGAGCTTATCGATCTGCCTCTTGGCGAGGACCTCCTGCACGATGCCGATGAGCATGTTGACGGCAAAGATGGCGACGAACAGGAACTGCGTGATGGATGCGCCCGCATAGACGAGGGCGAGCGCCACCGCGAGGCAGAGAAAGTTGAAAAACGTGCAGATATTGCCGAAAAAGATACTCGCATAGGACTTGGAGTACTTCTTGTTGACGTCGTTGAAGAGCAATTGGTTGCGCCGTATCTCCACCTGCTCCTGCGTAAGCCCCTTTTCGAGGGGGGGCGTGAAGCGTTCGACGCTGTCCGAAGCGGGAATGGACTTGGCGCGGCGGAATTTCTTCATGAGTTTTCTATCGGCGGGCGTTGCGGATTGTCTCGTCGTCGCGCCGAGTACGCGCGAGGCAAAGGATCGCTTGCCCTGTGCGGGGTCGTCACTCATCGGAAACCTCCTATTGCGGATTTGCTCTTCCATTATACCACGGCGGCGCATAAAAAGTCAAAACATCTTGTGCATTTTTTCGGTAAAAGCGCGGAAGCGGCAGTGAAAACATTGCCTTTTTGCGGCAAAAGGTGTATAATATAGAAAATCATTGAAGAGGTTTTTTTCCATGATCGATATTGCCGTGCTTCGCGCCGATCCCGACAGGGTGCGCGAGAACATCAAGAAAAAGTTTCAGGAACACAAGCTGCCCCTCGTGGACGAGGCGCTCGCCCTCGATGAAAGGCGCCGCGCGCTGCAAACGGAGGGGGATGCGCTCCGCGCCGCCCGCAATGCGCTCTCCAAGAAGATCGGGCTTCTGATGCGCGAGAAAAAAACAGCGGAGGCCGAAGCCGTCAAGGCGGAGGTCGCGGGGGACGCCGAACGCCTCGCCGAGATCGAAAAGGAGACGGCGGACGTCGAGGCCCGCCTCAAAGCGGTGATGATGCGCATCCCCAACTTCATCTCGGCGGATACGCCCATCGGCAAGGACGACTCCGAAAACGTCGAACGGGAGCGGTTTTTGGAGCCGAAGATCCCCGCGTTTGAGGTGCCGTATCACCTCGATATCCTCGAAAATCTCGCGGGCATCGACATCGACAGCGCCAGAAGGACAAGCGGGCAGGGCTTCTATTACCTCACGGGCGATATCGCCCGCCTGCATTCCGCCGTCCTCGCCTATGCGCGCGATTTCATGATCGGCAAGGGCTTCACCTACTGCATCCCGCCCTTCATGATCCGTTCGGACGTCGTCTCCGGGGTCATGTCCTTCGAGGAGATGGACGGCATGATGTATAAGATCGAGGGGGAGGACCTCTATCTCATCGGCACGAGCGAACACTCCATGATCGGGCGGTTCATGAACACCACCCTCGATGAAAAGCAGCTCCCGCTGACGCTGACGAGCTATTCTCCCTGCTTCCGCAAGGAGAAGGGGGCGCACGGCCTCGAAGAGCGGGGCATCTACCGCATCCACCAATTCGAGAAGCAGGAGATGATCGTCATCTGCAAGCCGGAGGAGAGCGAGGCATGGTATGAAAAGATGTGGCATTACACCGTCGAGCTGTTCGTCTCCATGGAGATCCCCGTCCGCACGCTCGAATGCTGTTCGGGGGACCTTGCCGACCTCAAATACCGCAGTGTAGACGTGGAGGCGTGGTCTCCCCGCCAGAAGAAATACTTCGAAGTGGGGTCCTGTTCCAACCTCACCGATGCGCAGGCGAGAAGGCTGGGCATCCGCTATAAGGGCGAGAGCGGCAGCAGATACGCGCACACCCTCAACAACACGGTGGTGGCCCCTCCCCGTATGCTCATCGCATTCGTTGAGAACCATCTGCGCGCCGACGGGAGCGTGTATATTCCCGAAGTCTTGCGCCCCTACATGGGCGGGCAGAAGGAGATCGTTCCCAAAAAGTGAAGTACGTTTTTTTCGACATCGAGTGCGCCTGCGTCTTTAAGTATGCCGCCAAGATCTGCGCCTTCGGTTACGTCGTCACCGACGGGCAGTTCAACGTTCTCGCCCGCGAGGACATTCTGATGGATCCGAAGGGAAAATTCCACCTCACCGGCCGCAAGGGGGGCGAGGGGCTTGTGCTTCCCTATGAATACGAGGATTTCAAGAAGTATCCTCTCTTCCGCGAGGAATACCCCCGCATCAAGGCGCTTTTGGAGGACAAGGATTCGATCGTCCTCGGACATGCCACGCTCAACGACGTCAATTACCTCAATCTTGAAACCAAACGTTACAGGCTCCCCTCGTTCAGATTTATCTTTCACGATACGCAATTCTTCTGGATGAATACGGAGGGGGACTATACGCGGCAGGTGGGCCTCGGCGTGATGGCAGAGCATCTCGGCGTGGAATTTACGCCGCACCGCGCCGTGGACGACGCCTATGCCACCATGCGCGTGTGCGAAGCGCTGTGCAAGCGCGAGGGCGTGGACGTGGAGGGCCTCATCGCGCGCTACGGCATCCGCGGCGGCCGCATCGGGAATTACCGCGTGCAGAACGTAAGCTCCGCGGGGCAGAAGGCGTATTACGCCGCCCGCGAGAAGGAGCGTGAGGAATATCACCGCGCGCACGAAGAATTTTACCGCTATGTCAATAAGTATATGCACCGCCGCAGAAAGGGCGGAAGGCTTGAAGGCAAAGTGTTCTGTTTTGCAAAAGACGTCGAAATCGACGTACCTATGTCCGTGGATCTGGTCGCAGCCATCTTCAATTCGGGCGGAAAATATACATCGCATCCCGCGGAGTGCAACGTCTATATCGCCCGCAGCGAGGGGGGAACGCGCTTCGAGAGTGCGATGAAGAGCGGCGCGGATTTTATCACCCTCGCGCGCCTTCAAGAGTCGCTTTCGGAAGAGGCATGAGCATGCAATTGCCCGAAAAATTCATAGAGCGCATGAAAAAAAGGCTGGGAGCGGACTTCCCCGCCTTTTTGGCATCTTATGAGAGACCGCCTTACCGCGCCCTGCGCGTCAACACGCTGAAAATCAGCGCGGAAGAATTTGTGCGCCGCGCGCCCTTTCCCCTCGGCGAACAGATCGGAAAGGAGGGCTTCTACATCCGGGAGGAGAAGCCCGGCGCAGACCCTTACCACTTCGCGGGACTCTACTATTTGCAGGAGCCTTCGGCGATGTCGGTGGGGGGCATGTCTGCGGTCTGCCCCAAAAAACGCGTCCTCGACCTCTGTGCCGCCCCCGGCGGGAAGACGACGCACGTCGCCGCGCAGATGGCGGGCGAAGGCATCCTCATCGCCAACGAAGTCAATTATGCGCGGGCCAAGATCCTCTTGCAAAACGTCGAGCGCATGGGCATTTGCAACGGCGCCGTGACAAGCGCCTCCCCGCGTACGCTCGCCGCGCTCTTTCCCGCTTACTTCGACCTCGTGCTGGCCGACGCGCCCTGTTCGGGCGAGGGCATGTTCAAGAAGGAGGAGAACGCCATCCCCGAATGGAGCATGGAAAACGTCGCCCGCTGTGCCGCGCGGCAGAGCGAAATTTTGGACTGCGCCGCGGACATGGTATGCCCCGACGGGCTGCTTCTCTACTCCACCTGCACCTTTGCCGAGGAGGAGGACGAGTGGCAGGTGGAGGACTTTTTGCGGCGGCATCCCGCGTTTGAATGCGTGAACATGCAGAAGCTCTACCCGCACGCGTTTCGCGGCGAGGGGCATTTCTGCGCGCTGCTGAAGAGGCGGGACGGGGAGTTTTTGCGGGCGAAGCCGTATCCCGTGCAGAAAAGCGCGCAGGCCGAGAAGGCGTATCGCGCATTCTGTGAGGACTTCTTCATCGCGCCGCCGACGGGGACGTTGCACACGCTCGCGGACGGGCGGATGTATCTGCTTCCCGCAGGCATGCCCGACCTCAAAGGGGTGTCTCTCTTGCGGCTTGGCGTGGAACTCGGCGAGTGGGACGGCAAACTCTTCAAGCCCGCCCATGCCCTGGCCATGGCATTGGGGATGCGCGCGCGGCGGAAGGTCACGCTTTCGCGGGAAGAGGCCGTGCGCTATCTGCACGGCGAGACGTTGGCGGCGGATATCCCGAACGGCTGGTGCGCCGTCTGCGTGGAGGAATTTCCCTTAGGGCTTGGGAAGGCCGTGAACGGCACGGTGAAGAACCATTTGCCCAAGGGCCTCAGGATGATAAAATAGCCCCGGACAACAGTTTGAAGCCCCATGCGGTAAAAAGCCTTCCCCTTGCGAGAGGAAGGCTTTCTCGCTGTCCCTTTTAGAGAAAGTACCCTGAGCTTGCGAAGGGGGAAAGGGTTTCAAAACCCCTCTGTCTCGCTATCGCTCGACATCTCCCCTACAAGGGGCGACGAGAAGCCTCATACCGACCCCGAACGCAGTGAGCGGGGAGTGTATCTTGATCGAAGGGGCATCATGGAACCAACTCATTAAAGATTCACTCACTCCGCTTCGCTTCGTTCGGAATGAGGTCGAAAAGGTTCTCCCCATAGAGGGCAGGGGTCGCCGTTGCCTCGCGCCAAGGGGTTATTCTTGGCTCTGTCTGCGGCGCATTTTCAGCCAATTATAGAAGCCGTAAAGGTCGTTGGCGAGAAAGACGGAAAAACACACGACGAGCGCGACGTATTCCATGCTCTCCGCGATCGCGAGCGACCAAAGAATGATGAGAACAATATCGTTCAGCGCGTATGCCACCGCATAGAAGGGACTGCGGCGCAAGGTGAGGGCAACCGCCAAAAAGCTCGTCGCGACGGATACCGTACTCCAAAGAGGTTGCGCCGTGCCGAGCGCGGTCAGAATGAAGTAAAATGCGGCGGTGACGGCGGCCGTCAATACCAAAATGATGGGATATTCCCACAGTTTGAGCTTTCCGATCTTGACTTCCGTGCGCTTGCCGTTATGGGGATGGCGGAGCCAGCTCACGATGGCGGCGACCGCCATGGGGGCGGACATGCCCACATAGGTGATGAGTTCGCCGTAATACTGCATCCGGAAAGAGACGTACCCATAAAATACCGCAAATACGACGGCCATGAACTGCCCGATGACGTTGCCCTTCGAGGTGAAGATCAGCATCGTTGCGCCGAGCAGGGACCCCGCAAGGTTCAGATAATCGTGATTTTTACACAGCACGAATGACAGAACGACTGCAAGAACAGAGCCGCCCCAGAGAATATATTCGAACGGTGAAAAATATCTGAGGTATTTCATAGATACAAAAAACGGCGGCCGAAGCCGCCGTTTTCATTATTCGTTGTAAGGGTCGTTCTCGTCGGGCGGCGTCTCCTTCTTTTCGGAAGGCTTCGCGGGCGCAGGAGCGGGAGCGGGTTCTTCGGGCTGCGGCTGTTTGGCAGGCGCTTTGGCGGGCTTGGGCGCCGTTGCCTTCTTGGCTCCGCTCGCATGATGATACTTCTTCCACAGGCGGCGGAACACGAGCGCGCAGATCGCGAAGATGAGCGCGACTGCAAGCAGGATAGAGGAGAGAAGCAGCCAGATGCTGGTATTCCCGCCGGGCGTCGTGTCCGTACTCGTATCGCTGTCATTGCTGTCATCGCCGCTGTCGCCGAGTTCATCGGGCGTCACCGTGACTTCGTTCTCCCCATAGCTCATATAGAGGGAGACGGAGGGCATACCCGTGCCGTTGGGCAGAGTGCCGTCGGGATCTTCGTAATACAGCCACATCAGCTGTTCGGAGTGCGAGGACTGCACATACGACCCCCAAGGGTCGCCGAGCTGTTCCTCGTCCGCCGTCTCGTCGTAACGGAGATAGTCGGGCGAATCATAGAAGGTGAACGTATAGTAGAGGGCGAGCGGTGCGCCGGTATCCTTATAGGTCGCGGGAAGATTGTCGTCGTCCGCGACGCCGAGGTGATCTTTGAGCGCCGCCACGGCCGCATCGCGCGAGGTCGCATAATCATTGGCGGTCGCCGTCTTGCAACGGTCGAAGAACACGTATGCGTTGCCGGGGATGCCCGTCTTGCCGTCGCGGGTGCCTGCCCACAGTTCGAGGCGGTAATTCTTTTGGGTGTTGCCCGCGTTCACATAGAAGGAGACGGTCACCCACTTGCCCGCATTGTCATCGGTACCCTTTACGGTGATCTTCGCTTCATGCGTCCCTGCCGCGGGAGCGGTGTAACGCACGCCCGCATCGTCGGGAAGATCCTCGACGGGTTGGGTATAGGTATCGCTCTCCTTGTCGTAGTAGGCATAGAACTTGCCCTCGTGGCCGTAGAAGGCGATGGTGCCGTCCGTCGTGACGAGGTTGCCCTTTTCATCGGGATCGCCGAAGGCGGCGAGGTTGGCATAGTACGTATCCGCCGTATCGCCTACCTTTTTATAGAGACCGTTGCTCTCGCGCGTGAAGAGGATATCCTTTTCTTCGTCGAATTCGTCGGCAGAGGGGTCTCCCTTGACGATGTTGCCCTCGTCGTCGTACCAATAGGTCACCTTGGGAAGGGTGGGGGCGAGACTGCTATCCTTCTTCTCGGCCGAGACATCGGTGAGATAGATGGTCGCGGTGGCGTCCTTCGAGAGCTTGACGCGCACCGAGATGCGGCTCGAAGCGTTGGCCGCGACGTTGGCATTCGCCGCAAAGAAGCCATAGGCTTTCTGTTCGGTGGCCGTGGTGTTGAGGATGACGAGCGGCTGGTAGGCGGGGTCGATCGTGCCGGCCGTTGCCTCGAACGCGTTGCCGAAGGTATTCTTCCACCACTCATCTGCATCCGTATAGCCGCCGGCGTTGAGTGCGGCCATCCACGGGGTCGCGAGTTTGTCAGGTTCGAAATATTTCTCCGCGTATTCTTGTGAGAGAAGGCCCGTGTAGAGACCGGCTTGGGCGAGCTGTTCGCGGCCGGGGTTCTTATTGGTGACGTTGCCTTCCTCATCCTTCACGCTCTCGACGAGGATGTTGCTTCCCGCCTGTACGCCCGTGTAGCCCGCGGGGATGGCGAGGCCCTCTTCGAGCGAGGGGCCGTTGGCCGAGGCGTCGGCGAACTTGGAGCTATCCTTTTCGCTTGCGGTGAGGGAAACTTTTTGTGCATACGTCCCCGTCGCGGCGTATCCGTATTGCGCCTTGGTGAGGTCGTAGATCTCGAAATTCGCGAAGGCCGCATAGCCGTCGGTGTAGTCCGTCTTGGAGGTATCCGCGATGGAGGTGGGGCCGTAAGTGAGCTTTAAGGTGAAGGTCTTGTCCTCTTCGGTGTCGTTCTCCACGAAGAAGAAGCAGCGCACCCAGCCCTTGTAGATATCTTTCATTGCGGGATCGTCGGAATCGGCGTCGATATCGACGGTCGCCACGGTGTTGGAATCGAAGGCGGCGATGGCGTTGGGGTTGGTCCCGTCCATGAGGATGGCGCTCGCGCCCGTCTTGCCGGAGGGCAGTTCGCTCGTCTTGACGAAGAACGAGATGAGCTTGCGCGTCTTGGGCTTTAAGATGAATTGCGAATTATCAGGATTTATTGAGGGATAATTGGGAATCCCTATGGTCGCCGTGTAGGCCGCGCCGTTGGTGGAGAGCAGCATCACGATGTCGCTCTTATTCTCGAAGGGGAACTTGTTCTCGAAGTCGTTCTTATAGATGGTTTTGAGATAGCCGTTGGTTGTCGTCTTGATTTCTTCGAGGGTCATCAGCTCTGCGATGTTGAGACGGGACTTTTCGCCGTCGTTCTTGGAAGTATCCGAGAGGGAGCCGTCGATGGTCTCGGAGGTGTACGTTTGGCTACCCGAAACTTCCTGCGTCAGACCGAAGTTCTTCTCTACACCAGCGGCGGTGAAGTCGAGTGAAGGGGACTGCCCCGTCTTGACGAGATCGAGGTCGAGGGCATATACCCTGCTACTTGTCTGTGCGCCCGTTTGCTCGTCCGTTGCGGAGAACTTCTTCTTGTCGCCCTTGCTGTTGAGGCCGCAGGAGTGGTTATCGCCAAGGCCCTCGATGGTGCTGGCGGCGTCGTTATATTCTTGGTCCGAGATGATATCGCAGGTGACGTCGTCGAAGAAGGCATATCCGTCTACCGCCTCATAGCGGTTATCCGAAGAACCCTGTCCGAGGCCGAGGACGATGCGGAACGTGGTGGTGGCGAAGGAGTTGGCGCGGATATACACGGTATATTGCTGCCATTCGTCATGGGTGTTGATGTTCTTGATCTGCATCTGGTCGAGCGCGGTGCCGCCGACGGTGTTGGTCACGCCGATGTAGGCGCCCGCCCGCTTTTCGACGGGGATATCCTCCGCGCCGTCCGTCCCCGCCGCATAGTGGTAGAGTTCGGAGGTGCGCACCCAAACGGAGACCTTGGCCGCCGTTCCCGCGTTGACCGTAATGGTGGTACCCGAAGTATAGTACTGCGCCGTGCCGCGCACGCCGTCGGACGTGCGGCGGTTGTGGATCATGAGGATGGAAGTATCGTCCTCGCCGCGGTTTTCCTTGGTATAGAGCAGGGGCTTGTCCGCCGTATTGGCGACTTCGTGGAGATATTCGAGGTCCTCGAAGTCGTTGGAATAGCGGTAGTCGCCGTAAAGATCGAATTCGGAGGCGGAGTCGATATCGTAATAGTCGTAAAATTCGAGACGGTCGTAGACGTTCGCGCTGTCCCAATTTGCCCGCGCGCTTGCGGCGATGGCGTCGGTGAGCGTATGCTCCTTCTCGTTCCCGTTTTCGTCGAGTTCGGGTTGGGCGGGGATGAGCTTATGCTCCGAGTTGGCCGTCATATACGCCCAATCGGCGGTATCGATGACGCCGGAACTCGTATCCGAAGAGGGGGAACCCGAAGAGAACGACCAATCGTTGGGCGAAGCGATGAAGGCGCGGCGTTCGTTGCGGTCCTTTTCGTCCATTTCGGAGTAAAACTCGAAGTTACCGTTCTTCAAGAGCTGGGTATCGGTCGCGGAGACGGGATTATCGTCCTCGTCGTCGTTCTGTTCCGTGGGATTGCAGGCAGAGACGATGCCGAGGGACAGCGAGGCGGAAAGCAGAATGCTGAGCGCCGTGATGAAGCGCTTTTTTCCCTTTCCCGTAACAATGAATTTTGCCATAGACACACCTTATTTGGCGCCGCATCGGAAGCGAAGCGGGAGGCCGATATTTTTTCTTAGCAATACTGTACCATTTTATAACAATTTCGGAAGAGTTGCAAGCGGTTTCGCGGCTTATCCTTAAAAAAGGCAAATTTTTTTTCTATTGACACATACTTTTTACGAAAATTTCCCGTAGGAAGCGGGCAGAGCGTGCAACCGCAAGGGGTTTTACCTCATACCGACCCCGAACGCAGTGAGCGGGGAGTGTATCCTGAACAGAGATGTATCCTGAAAGCAATTCGAATTCACTCGCTCCGCTTCGCTTCGTTCGGAATGAGGATGAAGGGTTTCACTCGCAGGCTCGTGACATCGCCAAGACCTGCCCTCTTTCTAAGGGGGCGGGTGGCGCGGCTTTGCCGCGTCAGGTGGGGGTGAGGAGGCTTTCCCCTGAGGGGGGAAGCTGTCATTCTGAGCCGAAACAGCATGACTTTCAACGAATTGCCCATCCGCGAAGAATCTTATTGCGACCAAGCGTCGTGTAAACGAGCATCGGACTTCGTTCTTACTTCGTCGCTCCGCTCCTCGTGCCGCCCTTCGGCGTCACAAAGAACGTGCGGGCGGGGCGGGATCCTTCGCTTCGCTCAGGATGACGCGGGGCGGGACTTCGTTCTTACTTCGTCGCTCCGCTCCTCGTGCCGCCCTTCGGCGTCACAAAGAGCGTGCGGGCGGGGCGGGATCCTTCCCTGCGGTCAGGATGACGCGGGGCGGGACTTCGTTCTTACTTCGTCGCTCCGCTCCTCGTGCCGCCCTTCGGCGTCACAAAGAG
>CANQSR010000018.1 GCA_947626575.1 uncultured Clostridia bacterium
ATTTTCATGGCATTTGCCCATATGCACGGGCAAATGCTGACCGAACGCGGGGGTCTACCCGCGTGAGAGGGTGTCACAAGCAAAGCGAGTGACGGAAGGGGTGTCATACAATTTTGGAACGCCACCCCCTCAGCCCCGCAAAAGCCGCGGGTCAGCTCCCCCTCAAGGGGGCGCCAAGGAGCCGCGCCCCGTCGGAGTGAAATTATCCATCATCCGCAAATGTATACTTTTACGAAGTGGAATAAACGCCGAAAAATACGCAACATTTCGCAGAACAAAGTATACAATTTCCGTCGATTTTTGTCAAGAGTTTGCAGTCCACTTATCTATACTTTTTTGGAAGCAAGCAAAAAATTCGTTCAGTTACTTCATTTCGCTAAATTCATTATGATGTATTTGAGGGGCTTTTTATAATTTTTGATATTTTCGGGTTCCCTTGGCGACCCCCTCCTTGGGGAGGGGGATTCAGGGAGTGGGGACGCTTTGCAATTGGCAGACATTATCTATCCCTCATACCGACCGAGGCATCGCCGAGGGAGTGTATCTTGAACAAATAGGTATTATGGAACCATTCGTTAAAGATTCACTCGACCCTTTGGGTCTCGGAATGAGGGAAAAACCCTTTCGGGGACAGCGAGGACAACCCCCACCTGACGCGGCCTTGCCGCGCCACCCGCCCCCACAAGTAGGGGCAGGTCACGCCCCATCCGTCGCTCGCTTCGCTCGCGCCACCCTCCCCCCGTTGGGGGTAGGGCTTTACACCCCCTACCTGTCACGGCAAGGCCGTGACGTCCTCCCCCCTCATGTATAAGGGGGGAGGTCACCCGAACCCCATAAAAAACGGCGGGGACGCATGAAAATGCGTCCCCGCCGTAAAATCTACCTATAATTTCCTACTTATAATCTTCTTCCTACAACTTCTACCTAAATTCTACCTAAAATCTTCTTCCTAAATCTTCTGTAAGTCCCCGCCGTAAAATCTTCTATCGGTCTGCTCGCTTTTTATTCGTTTACTCCGCGTCGATGACCTTTCCCTTGCCGAACAGGCCGATGAATGCGCGCGTCGCAAACGGCATGTTGCTATCCTTGGGTATCGCCATGCCAATGGAACGGAGCGGCAGCGTCGGCTGGACGTTCAACTCATACAAAAGCCCGTCGGCAAGCCTTCTGAGCGCATATTCGCGCGGGATACACCCCACCCCCATGCCGTGCGTCACGAGCCGCTTCATGAAATCCCAACTATCCACTTCCACAGACGGCGAGATCTTTACCCCGAACGATCGGCAGAAATTCTCAAACGACGTCCGCGCAACCGTGTGTTCCTTCATGAGAAGCAACGGAAATTCCTGTATATCGCCGAGCGAAAGTTCCCCGCGCTCGCAGATGTGCGCATACGCCTTGCCCACCACAAAAACATCGTGCAAAATCTGGATCGGCTCGCCGAGCTGGATCCCCTCTTCATCCGGAATGGGCAAATTTACAAACCCCACGTCGCAACGGTCGGTCTTTAAGTATTCCACGATCTTGGGCGAGACTTCCGAGATGAGTTCGATCTTGACCTGCGGATAGAGGTTTCGGTATTCGACGATCTTGCCCGAAAGAATATATTGAAAAATCGAGGCGGAAGCGCCGATGCGGAGCGTACCCGTGGCCGTCTCCCGAAGGTCGGCCAGCCTGCCTTCGACGCCCGTAAGCAGCTTTAAGGCCTTTTCCACGTCACGGTACACGAGTTCGCCGCCCTGCGCGGTGAGTTCCATCCCCTTGCGCATACGGTTGAAGAGAGGCGTTCCGAGCTGCATTTCAAGCTGTTTGATGGCCTGTGAAACGGCGGGCTGGGAGATATAGAGTTCCTCGGCGGCCTTCGTAAGACTGCCGCACCGCGCGACTGTGTAAAATACCCTGTAAAGATCGAGATTGACCATATGGAGCCTCCTTTTTCCGTATTTTCAGATCATTTGCCGACACAAAATTTTTCAAAGATCGCCGAGACGACGGCCTCCGTGGCCGTTTCGCCCGTGATCTCTCCGAGCGCGGAATACGCCGCCCGCAACTCCTCCGCATACAGTTCGGGAGGAAGCCCGCCGCGGATGGCGCCGAGGGCGGAGACCGCCCCCGCGTGCGCCCGTTTGAGGGCGCCGAAGTGCCGCTCTTCCATGAGAAACGCCCCGTCGTTTTCCCGCCCGAACCCGCGCGTATAGATACATTCTTTGAGCGCTTCGATCCCCTCGCCCGTGCGCGAGGAGACGTAAATTTCGCACCCCGTCTCGCGTTTTACGTCGCATTTCGCCCCTACGGTGACGACGGGCGTCTGCGCGGGGAAGCAGGGTTCGTCCCCCTCCTCTTTGAGGTAGACGATGAGGTCGGCGGCGCGGATGGCCTGCTCTGCGCGGCGGATGCCCTCTTGCTCGACGGCGTCCCCGCTCTCGCGAAGCCCGGCCGTATCCGTGATGAGAAACCGCACGCCGTGGATGAGAAGCGTCTCCTCGACGGTATCGCGGGTGGTCCCCGCCGCGGGCGAGACGATGGTCCGCCCGTACCCCAGCAGGGCGTTGAAGAGCGAACTCTTGCCCGCATTCGGCCTGCCCGCAATGGCGACGCGCACGCCGTCCTTCACGCGGCGGCCCGCACGATACTGCCCCAAAAGCGACGAAAGCGAAGCCTCGACCTCGGACATGGTGGCCTCCGTTTGTGCGCGTGACGACGCATTGAGGTCCTCTTCGGGGAAATCGAGATCGGCCTCCACGCCCGCGAGCGCCTCCAAGATCTGCGCCTGCATACGGCGCACGCTGTTTGCGAGCGTCTCGCCGTAAAGGAGATAGCCCGCGCGCACCTCGGCCTCGGAACTCGCGTTGATCATATCCGCCATGCCCTCGGCGGCGGAGAGGGAGAGCTTGCCGTTGAGAAATGCGCGCTTCGTAAATTCGCCGCGGCCCGCAAGCCGCGCGCCCAATGCAAGGGTGCGCTTTAAGACCGCGCGCGCGATCTCGCTCCCGCCGTGGCAGTGAAATTCCACCACGTCCTCGCCCGTAAACGAGCGCGGCGCCTTGAACCAGACGACCAGCCCGAAATCTTTGAGCGTGCCGCCGTCGATCTCGGCGGGATACATGCGGTTGGGCTCGAACGTCTCGCGGCCGCACATGGCGCGGGCGATTTGCAGCGCGCCCTCCCCGCTCATTCGGACGATGGCCACCCCGCCCGGTCCCTGCGCCGTGGCGATCGCGGAAATGACAGTTGTATTATAAGCGTAGGTTTTTGTCAAGGACACTTTCCAATGAGTAATATAATTTTTATTTATACTTCATTATAACAGAGCGCGGGCCATTTGTAAAATGATTTTTTGGCGGTTTTTCGCGTAAATACGGCTTTTTTGCACAAAAAAACAGGGAAACGGCGTTTCCCTGCTGTAATTTTGTCCCTTAGAAATCCGAAAACGGGTCGTCGCCCGGCGGCGTTCCCCCCTGCGGGCCGCCTGCGGAGCCGCCCGCCGCACCGCCCGCGGAGCCGCCCGTGGAGCCGCCGAAATCCGAGAAGGGATCTTCCGGGGGCTTCTGAGGTTGGGCCCCGCCGCCGTAAGGGCCGCCGTACCCGCCATAGGGACCGCGGGGGCCGTACTGTTGCTGTCTCTGCCGTGCCATCTCCTCCATGCGCTTGCGCATGTACGCATCGTAATCGACGGGCGGATTGTTCCGAACGGCGAACAGCGTGATGCCGCGGAAGGGAAGGATGGTACAAAGAAAGGCCATCAGAATGGGGCCGCGCGCATAATATTTGCGGAAGAACGCGATGAACAGGACGAACATCAGCACGATGAGGATGAGTTCCAGCACCTCGCCGATGATCTGAAATCCGTCGCCGAAATCATAGAGCCACCGAAGTCCCTGCGGGATGCGCTGCCCCACGACCTGTATGACCTGCACCGGCTCGTTGGTGAAGGGATTTATGTCCTGCTGCACGTCACTATACGGCAAAAAGAGGAAGACGGAGACGAGGGAGACCGCGCTCACCGCGCTGTAAAGCCCCTCTGCGATGGCCGCATACAGCCCCGCACGCTTCATCTTCTGCCCGAAGAAGTGCGCTTCGCCCGCGAGCTTGCCCGCGTACCATGTATTGAGGAAGGGAACGAATCCCATCCATCTGTGGGGCATACCCACCCGCTTTGCCATCTTCATGAGGGCGATGCCGCCCAAGATGAGCAGGATGACATAGACGGCCGCGCCGACGGCGGCGCAGATGATATAAGTGCGGTATATCTGCTGTAATTTTTCAACGACCGTCTCCGTATCCATGAGAAACAGCCCCGTGTAATCGGCCACAGACATCGCAGTGAGTACAAATTGGAAAAATTCCATACTACCTCCTTATTCCGGATCTTCGAAGAGGGAAACGCCGTAATCGACGGAGCGGAGCGTCAGACCCGCGGGGGGCATCGTCCTCGCAATGAGAGAGCGCTCGCCCGTCCGGAAGGCGCGCACGATGTTTTCCGTCGTTTTGCCGCATCCGACGGCTAAAATTTCGCCCGTAAGAATGCGTACCATGTTGTATAAAAATCCGCTTCCCGTGACCGCCACCTCGTACATGGTATGGCCGTCTTTGGTCTCGGAACAAATTTCAACTGCATAAATCGTGCGCACGGTGGTCTTTGCCGAGGACCCCGCCGCGGAGAATGCCGCAAAGTCATGCTCGCCCGTAAGAAGGGCGGCGGCCTCCCGCATACGGGAGAGATCCGGCCGCTCTTTGATGCGGACGGCATAGCGCGAACAGAGCGGAAGATCGCAGGGCGCCGTATAGAAGCGGTAGACATAGGTCTTTTTCCGCGCGCCGCGCGTCACATCGAACCCGCAGGGCGCGGCCGCAGAGGCGCGGACCTTGCAGTCGGGCGGGAGCAGACGGTTGAAACACTCCCTGAGCTTTGCGGGCGGGATGCCCGTCTCGCCGTCGAGATGGCACACCTGCCCCTCGGCGTGGACGCCCGCATCCGTCCTTCCGCTCGCGGTGACGCGCGTGGGCGTGCCGAAGATCTCCCCCGCCGCCTGTTCCAATACGCCCTGCACGGTGCGTTCGCCGCGCTTTTGGCGTTGGTAGCCCGCAAAATGCGTGCCGTCGTAAGAGACGAGAAGGACGTATCTCATATCACGCCTCCCACATAGATGCGAAGCAGGATGACGCCCGTAAGGAGCGCCGCGCCGAGAAGCGCGCCCGCGAGGTCGCCCCAGCCGAAGCGGAGCTTCTTATACTTGGTGCGTTTTTTGCCCCCCATGTAACAGCGGGCCTCCATGGCGTCGCCGAGTTCATCGGCACGGCGCAGGGCCGAGAGGATGAGCGGTACGAGGATGGGGATGAACGCCCCGATGCGCTTGATGAGATTACCCGATTCGAAGTCCGCCCCGCGCGCCTTCTGCGCGTTTTGGATACGGGCCGTCTCCTCCGAGAGGACGGGGATCATCCTGAGCGCGATGCTCATGATGAGCGCCAGCTCGTGGACGGGGAAACGGATGACCTTCAAGGGCGAAAGCAGGCTCTCGACGCCG
Source organism: uncultured Clostridia bacterium (assembly GCA_947626575.1). Taxonomy (GTDB): domain Bacteria; phylum Bacillota; class Clostridia; order Christensenellales; family Borkfalkiaceae; genus Gallimonas. The sequence goes on from CANQSR010000018.1 coordinate 5,529, forward strand.
TCGGTGAGCGAGACGGGCGTCGTCGTGTAGGTGAGGAGGGAGGAACAGATGACGAGCAGGACGATGCGCAAGATGAGAAAGGCGGAGAACACCATCCCCTCTTTGCTGACCGAAAAGATGCCCCAGCTCCAATACACCGTCTCGCCCGCATAGAACAGCACGTTGATGACTGCCGTAAATATGACGAGGAAGATGACGCCCTTCACGGCGCGCAGCACCTTTCCGAAGGGTACGCGCGATAAAAGAACGGAAAAGAGCAGCACGCCCGCACACGCAAGAAGCCCCCAAAAGCTATCCGCCACGAAGATGGCCGCGATATACACGATGAGGAACAGCAGTTTGAGGCGCGGGTCGAGGCGGTGGACGGGCGAATCTATGGGATAGTATTGGCCGAACGAGACGTCTTTCATGCCCGCCCCCGCATTGCAAGCACGGCCTTCACGAAGCCGTCCGCGGTGAAATCACAGCCGATCTCGACGCCGCGCGCCGAAAGGGCGCGGCAGAGTTTTGCGACGAGCGGGATATCCAGCCCGATGGCGGAAAGTTCTTCCGCGTGCTTGAAGAGTTCGCGCGGCGGAAGGACGTATTTTACCTTTCCCTCCGCAAAGACCGCGGACATGGTACAGTTCTCCGCGATCTCATCCATATCGTGCGAGACGATGATGACCGTCTTGCACCAATCGCCGTGGAGGCGGTGCAGAAGGTCTGCGATTTCGTTTTTGCCGAGCGGGTCCAGCCCCGCCGCAGGCTCATCGAGGATGAGAACTTCGGGCTTGGTGACGAGGACGCCCGCAATGGCGACGCGACGTTTCTGTCCCCCCGAAAGGTCGAAGGGCGACTGCGAAGCGACCTCTTCATAGCGAAGCCCGACGGCGCCGAGCGCCTCGCGCACGGCCGTCTCGATCTCCCCCTCCTCAGGCGGATGCTTCCTGTCTGCAAAACTTTTGAGGCCGAAGGCGACGTCGTCTTTCACCGTCTCGGCGAAGAGCTGCTGTTCGGGGTACTGAAAGACGATGCCCACCTTTTTGCGGAGGGCGCGGAAATCCGTCTTTTTATCCGCGAGGTCGAAGTCCCCCACGCGGAGTACGGGCGCGGGAAGCCCCTCCTTGGGCTTGCGCTTTTTGGCGCGTTTGAGCGAGGAGGGCAGGCGGATGAGGCCGTTCAGGTGCTGGACGAAGGTGGATTTTCCGCTCCCCGTGTGGCCGAGGATGCCGAAAAACTCCCCCTCTTCAATGGTGAGCGTGACGTCGTCGAGGGCGCGCGCCTCAAACGGCGACCCCTCGTTGTAAATATGCGTCAGATGTTCGGCTACGATCCGCATGCAAGCTCCTTTGCGATCTCGTCGGCCAAAGTCTGGATATCGAGGGTATCGCTTACGGACATGCCCCCCGCCTGCAACGCCTTGCAGATCTTTCCGATGCGCGGAAGATCGAGGTTGTAGGTGAGAAGCTCTTCATGGCGGGCGAAGATCTCCGCGGGCGCGCCCCGCATGACGATCTCCCCGCGGTTCATGACGATGGCGCGGTCTGCGAGCAACGCCTCTTCGGGGTAATGCGTGATCATGAGAACGGTCATCTTCTCCTCGCGGTTGAGCCGCAGAACGACGTCCACAATCTCCTTTCTGCCGCGCGGATCGAGCATGGCGGTCGCCTCGTCGAGGATCATGATCTGAGGTTTGAGCGCGAGAACGCCCGCGATCGCGATGCGCTGTTTCTGTCCGCCCGAAAGCCGCGCGACGGTGGCGTGGCGGTATGCTTCCATGCCCGTCGCCTTCAAGGCAAAGCCGATGCGGCTACCTATCTCCTCGCGGGGAAGGCCGATGTTCTCCGCGCCGAAGGCGACGTCGTCCTCCACGATGGAGGCGACGTTTTGGTTATCGGGGTTCTGAAAGACGACCCCCACCTTTCTGCGGACGTCATAGAGGTTGTCCTCCCCGACGGTCTCGCCGAACACGCGGATCGTCCCGCCGTCGGGCTGTAAAATGCGGTTGGCAAGGCGCGCCAGCGTACTCTTCCCGCTGCCGTTGTGGCCGAGAATGGCGACGAGTTCGCCCTGCCCCACGGTAAAATTCAAATTGTTGATGCGAAAGTCCCCTTCTCCATAGGAGAAACTCACATCTTCAAATTCAAGCGCATTCATCATTCTCTCTTATCCGTACCCGATCATTATACCAAAACGCGCGGAAAAACACAATGAAAACAGCGTGAAAGTTGGGGAATTATTGTGTGTTTCTCTGCTTGCGCCTGTGCCGCCTTACGAGGATGACGATGACGACGGCGGCGATGGCAATGAGCGGCACGGACAGGAAAACGATGAAAAGCGCGCGGTAAAAGATATCGAAGATATCCTCCTCATAGGCGATCTCCCCGCCCGAAAAGGCGAGTTCGCCGAGGGGCAACGGCCCCTCATAGACGTATGTCCCGTCCGCCTCTTGTCCGAAGGGGAGCGTCGGGTCCCCGAAAACGTCGGCGCGGACGGTGCATACGAATTCCGCGCGCTCCGAACCCGTGAACGCCCATGCGGGCGCGGGCGAGAAGCTGTAATACAGGGAGCGGTAGGCGTCGGGATAGACGGGGCCCGTAAACACCGCCTCGGCGCGCTCCCCCGCGGGGACGGTCAGCGAGATCTCGCGCATGCGCCGGAGCAGCGAGGCGTCCAGCCGCGCGGGAACGGAATAGACGAGGCCGTATTCATTCGCGGAATCTTTGAGATAGCGCACGGCCGCGTTGTACCAATCTGCTTCGCCGACCCCTTCGGGGCGGCTCGCCTGCACATATGCGCCGAAATTCAGCTCTTGCGTCTCTTGCTCTACCGACGCGGGGACTTCCGTCTCCTCTCCGCCCCAGATACCCACTTCTGCCACGGCGCAGGCAGAAATTTCGGGGGTCTCCCCCGCGCTCACGAAGGACATCTCCGTATCCCCGCCGAAATACACCTCGCACCTGCCGTCCGTCACGCCCGCGCGGTACATTTCGCCGAGGAAAATGCGCGTGCGGTTGGGGTTGTAGGTGAGGGTGAGTTTGAGGATGGCATTTTGCTTTTCGGAGGTCATATCAAAGACATGGGTATGGCATACGAGGTCTGATGCGTAAAATTCATCGGGGATCTCCGTATCCGAGAGGAGGCGGTATTCCCCTCCGTATTCCCATCCGCCGTAATAGGCATAGCGCAGCGCGGCGGGAACTTCTGCGCCGCCGACGGTCTCCGAATATTTTTCCGCATCGTCGAGGTCATGGTATGTAAGAAAGCCGGGGAGCGGGGCCGCGCGCACGAGGCGCAGGGTGAGGTCGTTCTCCGTGGGATTGAACAGGGTATATTTGACGGATGCGGACGTCGCGTAACTTGCAAGCGTTTCGGCAGAGAGTCCCTGCCCGTTATAGACGTCGGTGACGGAGATATCCAGCTCCGCCTTTTCGAGGACGGCCTGCGTCTCCGCGGCGGGAGCGGGCAGAACGAAGGGCGTCCCCTCCGCATAGGGATAGTCGCCCACGGCCGCCGACGCCCTCTGCACGGACGCCATGGGCATTGCGGCCAACACGAGCGGCAACAAAATTGCGATGATTTTTTTCATATTTTCTCCTTATGTTTGGCATGTAGTAGAAAACTCGCCGCCCCCGTGAGGGGAGAATGACGCTTTTCCTTGGCGCCCCTGTGAGGGGAGCCGGCGAGCGGAAGCGAGACTGAGGGGTTCCGCGTCATTCCGAACGGAGTGAGGAATCTCGCTTTGAGATTTCTCGTCGCTTCGCTCCTACTTCGCCTGCGGCTCGTGACGCGCTTAGATTACAATAGAAGCCTCGCGCGGTCGAAATGACGTGCGGGGACAGCGAAGGATCCCGAATTACGAAGTCCGTTTCTACAATACTTGGTCGCAGTAAGATTCTTCGCGGATGAACAATTCGTTGAAAGTCAAACTTATTCGGCTCAGAATGACGCTTTTCCTCGCCGACCCTATGAGGGCTTATCCCAATCATTCTGTGGTTGAAAGTATGGTAACACCGCTTTGCATTTTTGTCAAGAAATTTCCGTAAAACTTCAACTTTGCCATTGACTTTATAAAGAAAATGTACTATAATAAAAACATCGGCAGAAGGCGTGTCTTTTGCCGTGCGAAAAAATTCGGTAATTCTATTTTTTATGGAGGTTTTTTGATGACTAAGATGACGATCGACGGCAATACCGCCGCCTCGCATGTCGCGTATGCCTTCTCGGAAGTTGCGGCGATCTACCCCATCACCCCTTCGTCCCCTATGGCGGAATCCGCCGACGAATGGGCAACGCAGGGCCGTTTGAACATGTGGGGGCAAAGGCTCCGCATCACCGAGATGCAGTCCGAAGGCGGCGCCGCGGGCGCAGTCCACGGCTCCCTCTCCGCAGGCGCGCTCACCACGACGTACACCGCCTCGCAGGGGCTTCTGCTCATGATCCCCAACATGTATAAGATTTCGGGCGAACTTCTCCCCATGGTCATGCACGTCTCCGCGCGCGCGCTCGCCGCACATTCCTTGAATATATTCGGCGACCACTCCGACGTGATGGCTTGCCGCCAGACGGGCTTTGCGATGCTCGCGAGCTGCTCGGTGCAGGAGGTCATGGACCTCGCCACCGTCGCGCATCTTTCCACGCTCCGCTCCCGCGTTCCCTTCCTCAGCTTCTTCGACGGCTTCCGTACCTCCCACGAGGTCTCCAAGATCGACGCCATCGACTATGACGAACTCAAAGCCCTCTTCGATAAGAAGGGCCTCGCCGCCGACGTCGCCGCCTTCAAGGCGCGCGCGCTCAACCCCGAACACCCCGTCCAGCGCGGCACCGCGCAGAACGGCGATACCTACTTCCAGAACAGGGAGACGGCCAACAGCTACTATCTCGCCACCCCTGCCATCGTGCAGGAGATGATGGACGAGGTCTCCGCGCTCACGGGAAGAAGCTATCACCTCTTCGATTACGTCGGCGCACCCGATGCGGAAGAAGTCATCGTCATCATGGGTTCGGGCGCAGAGACGGTGGAGGAATCCATCAACAAGCTCAACGCGCAGGGCAAGAAATACGGCCTCATCAAGGTCCGCCTCTACCGTCCCTTCGTGGCCGATGCCTTCATCGCAGCCATCCCCAAGACGTGCAAGAAGATGGCCGTCCTTGACAGGACCAAGGAACCCGGTTCCCTCGGCGAACCCCTCTATCTCGACGTCTGCACCGCGCTGCTTGAAAAGGGCGTCGCGGGCATCAAGGTCGTCGGCGGCCGCTATGGCCTCGGCTCCAAGGAGTTCAACCCCTCCATGGTCCTCTCCGTCTACAAGAATCTCGAAAAGGACGAGCCCAAGAACCACTTCACCGTGGGTATCTTCGAGGATGTGACGAACAGCTCACTCGATTTCTCCGAGAAGTTCGATGCCGCGCCCGCAGGCTCCACTTCGTGTAAGTTCTACGGCCTCGGCTCGGACGGCACCGTCGGCGCCAACAAGAACTCCATCAAGATCATCGGCGACCACACCGATATGTATGCACAGGCATACTTCTTCTATGACAGCAAGAAGTCGGGCGGCATCACCGTCTCCCACCTCCGCTTCGGCAAGACGCCCATCCAGAGCGAATATCTCATCGACGCGGCCGACTTCATCGCCTGCCACAATCCTTCCTATGTCATCCGTTACGATATGACGACCGACCTCAAAGAGGGCGGCTCCTTCCTGCTCAACGCGCCGTGGACGACGGTGGAGGACCTCGATAAGAACCTGCCCGCCAAGATGAAGAGAACGCTTGCCCAAAAGCACGCCAACCTCTATGTCATCGACGCCATCTCCATTGCGCGCGGCCTCGGCCTCGGCGGCAGGACCAACACCATTTTGCAATCTGCATTCTTCTATATCAACGAGCAGATCATGCCCTATCCCGACGCCGTCGATTATATGAAGAAGATGGCCTATAAGTCCTTTGCGAGAAAGGGCGACGCCGTCGTGCAGATGAACTACAACGCCATCGACTCCGCAAAGGCGCACCTCGTGAAGATCGAGATCCCCGCTTCGTGGGCGACCGCGACGGAAGGCGCAGAGATGGTGAAACTTGCCGATAACGATTATTTCCGTTCGGTCATCGCGCCCATCCTTGCGCTCGAAGGCGATAAACTTCCTTCCTCCGCGTTCAATGCGGATGGCTCCGTTCCCACGGGTACCACCAAGTTCGAGAAGCGCGGCGTGGCCGTCACCGTTCCCGCATGGAACATCGATAAGTGCATCCAATGCAACCAATGCTCCTTCGTCTGCCCGCACGCGTGCATCCGCCCCTACCTCGTCGCCGACGGCGCCGAAAAGCCCGCGGAATTTGCCACCAAACCCGCCCTGCAAGCCAAGGGCTATACCTTCCGCGTGCAGGTCTCCCCGCTCGACTGTATGGGTTGCGGCGTCTGCGCCGAAGTCTGCCCCGTCAACAAGAAGGCGCGTGCCGACGCCGAAAAGAACGGCGCCAAGGCCGATCCCGCCGCTTGCGCGCTCAACATGGTGCCGTTTGCCAACCTCGAAGAGGTCGAGGCGAAGAATTGGGAATTTGCGCAGACGTTGCCCGACGTTCCCAAGGAAGTCACCGAGAAGATGGCAGAAGTCAAGAAGTCGCAGTTCACGCCTTCGCTCTTCGAATTTTCGGGCGCGTGCGCCGGTTGCGGCGAGACCCCCTATGTGAAGGTCCTCACCCAGCTCTTCGGCGACAGGATGATCGTCGCCAACGCAACGGGTTGCTCCTCCATCTACGGCGGTTCTTCCCCCACCTGCCCTTACACCGTCAACAAGCAGGGCCACGGTCCCGCATGGGCCAACTCCCTCTTCGAGGACAACGCGGAATTCGGCTATGGCATGAACCTCGCCTATAAGGCAAGAAGAGGCGCGCTCGCAGAAAAAGTGCAAAAGCTCGCAGAAATGTGGAAAGAGTATCCCGAATGCGAGAAGATCTTGAACGATTGGGTCGCCAACATGGATGACGCCGAAGGCAGCAAGACGGCTTCCGCCGCGCTCATTGCAGACCTCGAAGGCTGCAAGGCGGAGTGCGAAGGCGAAGAGCTTGACCTCGTGAACGAGATCCTCGCCGATAAAGATTGCCTCGTGAAGAAGTCCTTCTGGATCATCGGCGGCGACGGCTGGGCATACGATATCGGTTACGGCGGCCTCGACCACGTACTCGCATCGGGCGAGGACGTCAACGTACTCGTCCTCGATACCGAGGTCTACTCCAACACGGGCGGACAGGCGAGCAAGTCCACCCCCATCGGCGCGGTGGCGAAGTTCGCTTCCGGCGGCAAGCGCGTGAAGAAGAAGGATCTCGGCATGATCGCGGCCTCCTATGGCTATGTGTACGTTGCGCAGTGCGCGATGGGCGCCGACCAGGCCCAGCTCGTGAAGGCATTGAAGGAAGCCGAGGCCTACCACGGCCCGTCGCTCGTCATCTGCTATGCGCCCTGCATCAACCACGGCATCAACATGACGCGTTCGCAGGCCGAAGAGAAGAGCGCCGTCGAGTGCGGTTATTGGCAGCTCTACCGCTATAATCCCACGCTTGCGGCGGAGGGTGGCAATCCCTTCACGCTCGATTCCAAGGATCCCACGGGCGACTATCAATCCTTCATCCTCGGCGAGACCCGCTATGCTTCCCTCAAAAAGACGCAGCCCGCCGTCGCGGAAGAACTCTTCAAGAAGACGGAAGAGAGTTCCAAGGAGCGTCTCGCCGGCTACAAGAAGATGGCAGGAAGAGAGTAAATCCCGATACCATGTCCGGGGGCAACCCCCTCGGAGCGCAAAAAAACGGCCCCGCTGGGCCGTTTTTTTGCGCTCATTAAGTTATGGGAAGGGTTTTGAAACCCCTCTGTCTCGCTAACGCTCGACATCTCCCCTATAAGGGGCGACGAGACCTGCCCCCTTTAAGGGGGGAGGCGACGTTGCCTCCCCCTATTTCGCAGAAATGGGGGGAGGGTAGGGTAGGGTAGGGGGCATCCACCTTCCCCCCTAAACGATCAAGTCGAGCCAGAGAGAGAGGCAGGACAGGATGAGCAAATACAGCGCAAACCACTTATAATTCGCGCGCGCCATGAGCTTTTTCATGAGTTTGAGCGCAAAATAGCCGCTGATCGCGGCCGCCGCCACGCCGAGCGCAATGCCCAAGATCCCCGCCGCGCCGCCCATCCCCGCGAGCATGGCGGGGTCTTTCACCGCACCGGCCGCACCGAGGACGACGCTTCCCAAAATGACGGGAATACTCATGAGGAAGGAGAACACAGAGACCTCTTCCACCTTCCCGCCCGAAACCACGCCTGCCGCGATCGTGGAACCGCTCCGCGAAATGCCGGGGATGATGGCGACGGCCTGCATGAGGCCCATGGCCGCGGTCTGCCCCCATCCGAGCGTGCGGGCGCGCTTGCGTTTGGAGGCGGCGAGTTCGCAGACGAGCAGCATGGCCGCCGTCACGCCGAAGGCGGCGGCGATATATAAGACGCCGTGCGGACCCGCAAAGAGCGCGTCTACACGGCCGCCCAAAAACAGCCCCGCAAGCCCCGCGGGAACTGTTGCGGCGGCGAGCATGAAGAGCCGTTTATAAGGTCTGTGAAAGAGGGCGCAGATCTCGCGCCGAAAGACAACGGCCACGGCGATAAGCGTGCCGAAGTGCAGCATGATGCTGAGAAAGGTCATGCTCCCATCTTCGAGGGAATACCCCAACAGCCTCTGCAAGAGCGCGAGATGCCCCGAAGATGAAACGGGCAGGAACTCTGTGAGTCCCTGCACCGTACCAAGGAATATACATTTTAAGATCAGTTCGATCGGCTTCATCAAGCGAAGGAGCCGCGCGTCAAAAGTCAGTCGCCAAGGCTTTTGAGGTCGGCGAAGCGGTCCTCATAGATGGTCGAGCAGTCGTCGATATAGCGGTCGATGGCATCCGATTGCAAGTTGGAGGAGAACGTACTCACCGCCGTGGACTTCAAGCTCTCATAGTAAAGATACGAGAAGGTCCCCTCTTTCTCGCGGTCCTCCCATGTGAAGGTGAACGCGTTCTTTTCTGCAACCGCCGCATCGCGGAAGGAGAACGTGCAATAGATGATGTGCCAACCGTAATCGGTGGGAACGACCGCATAGCTGCCTGCGCCGTTCTTGACGACTTGCTGTGCCGCATACTCGAACTCGGACATATACGACGTCTTGTACGGGGAGACGGAGTAGCCGAGGTAGGAATTGAGGCCCGCCGTATCCGTATTGTACGCGAAGGAAAGTTCGTTTATGATGGAAAACGCCTTATTTTCATCGCTATCTTTGAGGAAGATCTCGTTCGCGTCGTAATAATGATCGCTGTCGTTTCCGATGAATTGCGTCACCTTGCCCATCTCATAGATGAAGGACTCATAGTTGACGTCGCCCTTCTTGTGGATGACGGCGCCGCTCTCATCCTTCACGTCCTCGGTGTAGTAGTAATTCTCGTTGGTGAAGTAATCCGAGGGGGCCTCTTTGGTTACCGTAACGCCAAGGCCTGCCTTCTCCAAATAGCCCTTCATCTCGTCGAGGAAGCCGCCGATATTTATCTTGTTGGGCGTGATCTTATATTCCGTCTCGCCGTCCTTCTCCGTCTTTTCCACTTTCCCGTTGAAGGTATACTTGCCGTAATAATTTTTGAGGGTCTCATACTTGGCCGTCTCGCCCTCTTTCGCCTCGGTGAAGCTGTTCTCGAAGAAGAGATACTTGCGCTCCGCCGCGCTCTCCGCATCCGCGCCCGTGTAGGCATCCGTGCCGCCCTCGAAGGAATAGTCCTCTTCGCCCGTGAACCACGTTTCGCGCTGGTCGGTCGCGAGGAGTCCCTTCAAAAGGTGGGCGCGCGCCGCGAAGTGGTTGCCCTCTTTGTCGCCGAGGTCGCTCGAATATTCGCTGAGCTGCTGGGTCTGCAACTGCGAGAAGGGAAGCAGGATGTTGATGACGAACCCGTAATCGGGATTGTTATTATAGGGCGCAAGCACGAAGGAAGTATCGTTCATGCCGTCGAGCGCCGTCTCGAAGGAGGAGCGGTCGGCGCCATAGCTGCTTTTGTTGGAGGCGAGGTCCTTGTTGAACTGTTCCACCGCCGTCTCCTGTTTGATCTTGCTCTCGGTCTCCTGTTCGAACTTATCGTTCAGCTTGTCGATGAGGGCGGCCTCATAGGCGGACTTCTTCTCGGTCTTGAAGTAAGACGTGTTTTCGAGATCGCTCGGATTATCGTCCTTTGTGATGAGGCTGTTGTTTTTGAGGCTCGCGAGGAAGTTCACATACGCCTTCTTGCGCGTCGTGGGGGTAGAGCCGTCGAGCTTCTCGTATTCGCCGAGCTGCTGGTTGTCCTCATGGCCCGTATAGATGCCGTAGTTGTTGGTGTAGTAGTCCTCGGCCTCCGTCTCCGCGCCCGTGGGGAGCGTGCGGACGGTGACGGTAGATTCGCTATCGCCGTCCTCGGCGAGGTCGATGAAGCCCTGCTCGGAGGAATCGAGGGTATTGTTGATGCTCTTTTTGAGGTCATAAAGCGCCTTATCGCGCTCGGCGTCGGTGAGGAAGTATTCGAGGCCCGCGATCTCGCCGTCGATGCCCGTCGCGGCGCCGACTTTCTGCTTGTATCCGTTTACCGAATATTTATTCCCGTCCTTATCGCCGTTTTCGACGAGGTAGACCTTGGCGTATTGCACGAATACCTGCCGCGAGACGAGCGACTGCGCGATGGCATCGAAGATCTGGGAGAACGACCAGCCGTACTGTTGCTGGGCGCTGTAACCGCTTGACAGATAGTATGCGATCATGTCGCGCTTGGAAATGGTGCTGGGGGTGATGATTTCCTTGTAATCCGCGAACTCTTTCCCTTCACTGAAATCCTCACTGCGGCTGAGATCGACCTCGGCGATGGTCTGGGCATAGTCCTTGGTGATGTTGGTGGTCGTGAGCGCATCGCACCCCGCGAGCGTTCCGCAGGCCATTGCCGCGGCAAGAACTATGGCGACCGCTTTCTTTTTACTCTTCATACATGTACTCCGTACGGAATTTTCTCGCGCGCGCCGAAGCGCGCGTTCTATCGAGCTCTCTCTATTATAAACCATTTGCGCGAATTGTGCAAATAATTCTCGGTGAAAATCAGTGAAAAGTTGACGCAAATTTAAGAAATTTCGTCATCAGCACCATGGTTTTGCCGCCGTCGCCCATGTTGCGGAAGCGGAGGACGGGCGCGCTCGTCATTTCGAGGCCCGTAAAAGACGAAAACTTCTCCATCGCGGCGGCGACGCCCGCATCCGAGAGCGCGGCGAGTTCGCGGAACTCCAACGCCCCGCCCTTCTGGCTCACCGTGATCTTTTTCACGCCGCGGCGGGCGGCATAGCTCTTCATGAGCGCGATGACGAGCAGGTTGACCGTGGGCTGCGGCATGGGGCCGTAGATCTCCTCCATGGAGAGGCACAGCCGCTTGTAGTCGGCGGCGTCCTTGATCTCGGCGATCTGCTTATAGCAATCCATCCGCCCGGCGTTGGATTCGACGTAAGTTTCGGGGATGAAGGCCGTCGTCTTGATATCGAGTTCCACCGTGCCGCTCCGCTCGCCCGTGAGTTCCTCTTTGAGGATCTTGGAGTAAAGCTCATAGCCGATCTTATCCATATGCCCGTGCTGTTCGGCGCCGAGTACGTTGCCCGCGCCGCGGATCTCCAGATCGCGCATGGCGATGCGGAACCCCGATCCGAGTTCGGTGAACTGCATGATGGCTTTCAGGCGTTCCGTCGCCCCCGCCGTCATCACTTTTTCGGGCTTATAGGTGAAGTAGGCGTGGGCGAGCCGCGCCCCGCGCCCCACCCTCCCGCGCAATTGGTAGAGCTGGGAGATGCCGAGGCGGTCGGCATCGATGGCAATGAGCGTGTTGGCGTTGGGCAGGTCGATGCCGTTCTCGATGATGGTCGTCGTCACCAGCACGTCGTATTCCCCGCGGTAAAAGCCGAACACGTTCTTTTCGAGGGTGTTGCGGTCCATGCGGCCGTGCGCCACCGTGATGCGTGCCTCAGGCACGATCGCGGCCACCTTGGCGGCAAAACTTTGGATGGTCTCCACGCGGTTATAGAGGATGAAGGTCTGCCCGCCGCGCGCGATCTCGCGGACGCAAGCATCGCGTATCAGCGTCTCCGTCTCTTCGGCGACGTACGTCTGCACGGGCAGACGGGAGGTCGGCGGCGTGCGGATGGTGGAAATATCGCGGATGCCCGAAAGCGAGAGGTGCAACGTGCGCGGGATGGGCGTCGCCGTCATGGTGAGGCAATCCACCGTGCGCTTGACGTTTTTGATCTTTTCCTTATGTTCCACGCCGAACCGCTGTTCTTCATCGAGGATGAGCAGGCCCAAATCGTGGAATTTGACGTCGGCCGAGAGCAGGCGGTGGGTGCCGATGACGAGGTCGGCCCTGCCGTTTTCGATATCCCTGAGCGCTTCGCCGATCTCCTTCTCGGTGCGGAAGCGGTTGAGACCCACCACCCGTACGCCGAAGTCCGCCATGCGCTCCGAGGCCGTTCTGAGATGCTGTTCGGAGAGGACGGTGGAGGGACACATGAGCGCCGCCTGCCGTCCCGCAAGGATACAGCGGTACGCCGCCCGCAGGGCCACCTCGGTCTTTCCGAACCCCACGTCCCCGCACAACAGCCTATCCATGACCTTGGGCGAACACATATCCGCCTTGATCTCTTCGACGGATTGGAGCTGGTCGGCCGTCTCCTCATAGGGGAAGGCCACCTCAAATTCCTCCATCTCCTCGTTGAATTCGGGGAACACGTACCCCGTCTGCTCCTGCCGCTCGGCATAGAGCTGTTTGAGGTCGAAGGCCATCTTTCTGAGCGAGGCGCGTACGCGCGCCTTCACCCGCTCGAACTCTCCCCCGCCGATGCGCGAGAGCGCGGGGGCGTCCCCTCCCATGTATTTGGAGAGGATATCCATCTGCTCGACGGGGACATACAGCGTATCCCCGCCCTGATATTCGAGGGCGATATACTCCTTGACGCCGTCCGTCGTCTCGATCTTCTTGGTCCCCGTGATGCGGCCGACGCCGTGCGTCTCGTGGACGGCGTAGTCCCCCACTTCGGGCGCAACGAAGAGGTCCCCCCGCCTGCGCCTGACGCGCTTTTGGGCGGCGCGCGTGAACAGATCTCCCGTGCCGATGACGGCAAGTTTTGCCGAATGGATGAGGAACCCCTCTTGCAGTTCCTCCGCAAGGAGCGCCACGCCGCGGAAGCCTTCGAGCTGTTCGGGGCATACCGTGTCCGCGATACCCTCTTCGGAAAGCGCATCGCGCACCTTATCGGCGCGCTCGGCGTTCCCGCAGAAGATGAGGATGCGGTAGCCCGTTTTCAGCCACGCCTTGATATCCGTGATGAGGTCGGGCAGAGAATTTAAGTACCGGCGCGCGGGCGTGGATTGGAAATTGTAGATCTTTAAGGGGTCGAAGAAGCCCACGGCGCTCGCAAAGGTCTGCAAGGCGAGCAGTCTGCCCGAAAAGGCGAGCTTTTCATAGGGGATGTATTGGTCCTTGCAAAACGGCATACATTCCCCGCCCTCCGAAAGCTCCGCAAAGCGCGCGAAATGTTCCTTATAGAGTCCCTCCGCTTTGTCGCGGACGAGTTTGCTCTCATCGATGACGGTGACGACGTCGGGGGGGAGCATGTCCAAAAGCGAACCCGAATTTTCGAGCAACGGCAGGACGTAATCCGTCCAATTTCCCGCAATGAGGTCGCCCGCTATCTGTTGCAGGCGGGCGTAAGCGGAGGCATTTTTCGCCTTCCGCACGGCGTCGGACAGGGCGCGCGCCACGCGCTCCTTCTCCCCTTCCGCGAACACGACGTCGGTCGCCGCGGCGATCTCCACCGCATCCAGCGGGCGGAACCGTTCGGCCGTCGCCTCGTCGTATGGCTTGATGGCCTCCACCTCGTCGCCGAAGAAGTCGATGCGCACGGGGTGTTCGAGGTTGACGGGCCAGATATCGAGAATATCGCCGCGCACGGCAAAGGCGCCCTTGCCGTCCACCGTATATTCGCGGGAATACCCCGCCTCGGCGAGCTGTCCGACGAAAACGCGCATATCGCGCTCTTCCCCCACGCGGACGGAAAACACGGCGAGCTTCTTCGGAACGAGCTGGATGAGCGCCTCGACGTCGGCGACGAGGACATCCGCCCCCCGCTCCCACTCGCAGAGCGCGGTGAGACGGGCAAACAGCGCATCCTTGGAGAGCGCTTTGCGGTACGTTAAAACCTCGTCCTTTGCGGCGAGCAGCGCCACCTTCTTTGCGGAGAGCGCGGCGATTGCGGCGGCGGCGCGCCTTGCGGAGAGCGCATCGGCCGCAACATAAAGGACCCGTCTTCGGACGAGTGCGCAGGTGAGGTATTTACGGGCGTCCGAAAGGCCGAACGCCGCGGTCGGCACCCCGTTTTCGAGGTCGTAACCGAGGCGCGGGAAATCGCCGTCCAACGATTGGAACGAGAAAAAATCCTTCATCCGTTATAGTTGTATTTGGTCATGACGAGGTCGAATTTTTCCCCGCGCGCCAAGGCCACGGCGGCCTCTGCGGCGCGATGGCAAGCCGAGGCGAAGAGTTCGTAATCCTCCTTTTTTACCTCGGAGAGGACATAGGCGATGAGCGGGATATCCACCGCCTCGTCGCGGATGCCGATGCGGATGCGGGCAAACTCCGTGATGCCCGTCTCGGCGATGACAGACCGCATGCCGTTGTGCGTTCCCGCGCTCCCGGAGGGGCGTATGCGGACATGCCCCTTGGGAAGATCGTAATCATCGTAAATGACGATGAGATCTTCGGGCGCGGCCTTATACTTATTCATGAGCTGTTTTACAGCCCTGCCCGATGCGTTCATATAGGTGAGCGGGCGGGCGATGATGATCTTTTCGCCGCCGAGGTAGGCCTCTGCGACGCTCGCCTCGCACTCCTTTTTCTTGAACTTTGCGCCGAGGAGTTCGGCGACGTCCCCCGCCGCGAGGAACCCCATGTTGTGGAAAGTTTTCTTGTATTTTTCCTCAGGATTTCCGAGGCCGACGATCAAAAACATTTTATACCTCAAAAAACCCGCCGCGCCGGCGGGTGCTGATTGCGACCCATGATTTTTGTTGGCTACGGCGGCGGAAGGCCTACCCCCTTGGGGGGAGGCTCTGCCCGTAGGGCGAGACTTATGTCTCGTCGCCCCTTTGAGGGGAGATGTCACGAGCAACGCGAGTGACAGAGGGGTTTCGAAACCCTTATCCTCATTCCGAACGAAGCAAAGCGGAGTGAGTGAATCTTTAACGAAGTGGCTCCATGATGCCTCTTCGTTCAAGATACACTCGCCTTCGGCTCGGTATGAGGGAAACCCCTTTCCCCCTTCGCAGGCTCAGGGTACTTTCCCTAAAAGGGACAGCAAGGAAAGGCTTCCACCCCGTTGGGGGTAGGGCTTCCCTATCCGCCTCCCCCCTTATACCTGAGGGGTGGAACGGTGCAATTTTCATTCAACAGCCCTGTGGGCTGTGAATGGCACCGTGACAGGAGGCGTGGCCTCGCCGACGAGGTTTCGGCGGTCCCTGCCGCCGAAACAGGGTAGGGTAGGGGGTGTTACTCCCCCCCCCTCAAATCTCTTGCCCCGCAGGGCTTCTGATATAGAAGTTTCTAAAATCAGTCGTAGATCTTGCTTATCGGCCTATCGAGATAGACATTTTCGATCGCGGCCGCGAAGATATCCGCCGTGGAGAGGATCTTGATCTTGGGGAGCCTCTTTTCGGGCGGCAACAGAATGGTATCGAGCATGACGAGTTCATCGATGGGCGATTTTTCAAGCCGTTCCACCGCCGGGCCGGATAGTACGGCATGGGTACAGCAGGCCTTGATCTCTTTGGCCCCCGCCTGTACGAGAGCCTCCGCGCCCTGCACGATGGTCCCCGCCGTATCGATCATGTCATCGACGAGCAGACACTTTTTGCCCTCGACGTTCCCGATGATGTTCATGACTTCCATCACATTGGCGCGGGGACGGCGCTTATCGATGATCGCCATGGGGCAGCCGAGGCGTTCGGCCACTTTGCGCGAGCGGTTGACGCTCCCCACGTCGGGCGAGACGACGATGAAGTTATCATCCAGCCTGTCCGCGTAATAATTATAGAGCGTGGGGCCGCCGAGCAGATTATCGACGGGGATGTTGAAAAACCCTTGGATCTGGGCGGCGTGGAGGTCCATTGTGAGAACGCGGTCTGCGCCCGCGCTCGTCAGAAGGTCGGCGACGAGTTTTGCCGTGATGGGGTCACGCGAACGCGCCTTTCTATCCTGCCGTGCATAGCCGAAATACGGCATCACGGCGGTCACGCGCCCTGCCGATGCGCGTTTCGCGGCGTCGATCATGATGAGCAGTTCCATGAGGTTGTCGTTGACGGGCGCGGAAGTCGATTGAATGATGAAGAGATCTCTTCCGCGGACCGTCTCGCCGATATGGACAGAAGTCTCGCCGTCGGAAAATTTACTCACTTCAACTTCACCGAGTTCGGTATTCAGTTTTGCCGCAATCGCCCGCGCAAGCGGAAGATTGGAATTGCCCGCAAACAGTTTGATTTCATTGCCGTGTGTGATCACGATGTTTCCTCCGCAGTATTCGGACACGCGCATTTCGGCGCACTTTCATTGTAAAGGTTTTTTGCGGTTTCGTCAAATGTTTGGACGGGGAAATCGCAAGGTCGGAAAATTTTTTTCTCCCCCGTCCATAGCAACGAAGTAGCCGCCCGTCATTTCGTCCGACCGAGGCTTTTATTGTGGACTAAGGTCGCCACGAGGAGCAGAGCGACGAAGTAGCCGCCCGTCATTCTGAGCCGAAATGGCACGATTTTCAACGAATTGCCTATCCGCGAAGAATCCTGTTGCGACCAAGCGCTGTGAAAACGGACTTCGTACTTCGGGATCCTTCGCTCCGCTCAGGATGACGACGTGGGACAACGAGGCCCCTACCCTTTACGTCATTCCGTCCGACCGAGGCTTCCATACGTCATTCCGTCCGACCAAGGCTTCTATACGTCATTTCGAACCCCGAAGGGGTGAGAAATCTCAATGAGCGAGATTCCTCCTCCTTTTGGTCGTCGGAATGACGTTAGGCCGAAAGGGTTTCAAAACCCCTCAGGCGCCTACGGTGCCAGCTCCCCTCATAGGGGCGCCAAGACCTGCCCCTACTTGTGGGGGCGGGTGGCGCGGCTTTGCCGCGTCAGGTGGGGGATGATGAAAGGCGAGAGAATGCCCCCCACCACCGCCCCTACGGGCGGAGCCTCCCCCCATAAGGGGTAGGCCTTTTACCTTGCGTCATTCCGAACGCATGTGAGGAATCTCATTCTTGGAGATTTCTCGTCGCTTTGCTCCTCGAAATGACGTAAAAACCTCTCCGTTTCGCTTCGCTCCCCCCACGCCCCACTCGTTCCCTCTTAGGTATTTTATAAATTTATACTAAATATAACAAATTATTATACTTCAAAGTATTGATTTTGCGCTCTCATCCTTTGACAAATCCCGCCCGTTCTGTTATAATATGATAAAAATTCATATTCGGAGGTAGAAAATGAAAATTTTAACAAAACGGCTCGTTACCGCATTGCTTACACTCGCGGTTTTGCTGGGCGGAGTTTTTGCCATGGGCGAAGCAAAGCCCGCAAAGACCGACGCAAGCGCTTCGGAGACGCAACCGCAAACCATTTTCTATTTTAGCGATTACTATCCCACGCTCTCTTATAAAGAGATGGAAACGATGTTCGGCGCAGTATGCGAAATTAAATTTGTACATCTTTATGTAGACAACGAAACGTTTGGCACCATGGTCATGAAGGGATTTTACTCTGAGTGTCCGCAGAATAGCATTGCGGTGATCGACCTCAAAACCTTTATGCCGGATCCCCAAATTTTGTATACCTATTTTGAGCAATTGAAGTCGCTGTGCAACAGCGTAACGATTTTTGTAACAGACTACGAAGAGTTGACTTCCCCTTCTTTGCGTTTCTTAAAATATGTCGATTACCTTATCTATGATAAAGATTTGACCACACTTGTAAACTTCATAAGCGCCGGATTGTTTGACTTGACCCCTAATTATGCACGACCGCTCAGCAATACTGCCTATTTGATTGATAAAAACGTGCTCACGCTGGGCTCTTCTGCCAATATGAAGAACTTCCTTGAAGAAGGGATTGCATATTTATGCCGCACCTCTCCGTTCCTCAGGAATTTTATGCAACAGCTTGCTCGAAGCTTTGACTTAAAAGATTGGGATGGGGAGCATTATCAATGGTTTGAAGAGACTGTCGGAATCTTAACGGATAAACTCTATATCCACTTCTTGGTCTGTTTGAAAGGCGATATGTTTGTGGATCTGTTTACGAGGGAAACAATTCAGTTCACGGATGTCGAGAAATTTATGAAAGATGTGGGGGGAAAAGATATCCACTATCTCTGCGCATTCGGTTTCTGGATGCTCGATCAAGAGAGCTATATAAAGTGGCTTGACATACAATATAAAATGAAATACGATCTCCCCGTCTATGTTTTGGAAGTGGAAGAAATTCAATACGACCCGAACGGTTTGAAAATTATCACCGATTCAGATTTGAAACGCTGGTATGGCGGTGAATTTTTCCATCCTGACGCCGCGGCTAATGCGCTATCGGACATCTTGCAATCCTTAGTACGTTCCTTCGTATCATAATTCAAAAAGGAGTCCATGAATGAAAAAATTCTCGGCGGTTTTTCTCGCAATCGCTCTGTGCGCCTCACTCTGCGCCTGTAATACAACGCCAAAACAACTTCCTGCCCCGCAAAATTTACACACGGAGAGCAAGGTACTCGTATGGGATAAGGTGGAACATGCCACGGGGTACGTTGTATATTTTGATGAGGTTGAACATGAAACAACATTCCGGCATTATGATCTCTCCGCGCTCACCGTTCCGGGGACTTATGAGATAGAAGTGATGGCGCTTGGGGACGGCGATTATATCAGCTCCGCATGGACAAATTTTTCCTACACTGTTGCAGGCTCCGATGAGGAAGACGCCCCCCCCTCCCCCTCCGCCCCCGCCCAATACGATGAAGCGGGATTTGAATACAGATTGCTGCCGGATGGTTCCGGGTACGAAATTTCTCGCGGAAATGCGGATGGCGGGGAAATATTGGAACTGCCGGATACCTTCAACGCTCTTCCCGTCAAGCGCATTGCGGACTCCGCATTCGCTCCCCCCGCATGGAATTTATCCGATATCCTCACGGAAAGCATCCGTTTCCCCGCATATCTTGAATCCATCGGGCGTAGCGCGTTTTACAAGATGTTCAAATTAGAGGAGATCGTCATCCCCGATACGGTGAAGGAGATCGGCGTCGGCGCCTTTACATGGTGCCCACGCTTAAAACACGTGACTCTCCCCAAGAACCTGAAAGTGCTGGGCAGAGGTTGTTTTGAGTACTGCGCCTTGGAAGAAATCGTGTTGCCGGACGGGCTGGAAGAGATCGGGGAACATGCGTTTGCCTCCGACGATTCCGGGATTTTATCTGCTCCGCAGACGTACACGAGCATTGTCATTCCCGATTCCGTAAAGCGGATCGAGCGGGGAGCATTCTCATGCAAAGCTCTGCGGGAGGTCACTTTGCCGGGCAATTTAGAGTGGATCAGCGCACGCGCCTTCGCCTTTTCGGCATGGGATGAGGCCCTTCCGGAGGGGCCCGTGATCATCGGAGATCTTTTCTATAAATTCAACAGCAACGAACACGTCGAAAGCTATACCGTCCCTGCCGGCGTCAAGAAAATTGCCGGCGGAGCCTTCGAAGAAGTTTTAACCCTCAAAGACGATTTATACACGTTTCTGCCCGATATCGCCGAAATTGTGATCCCGGACGGCGTAAAGCTCATCGGAGATTTTATCTTGTCCAATAGGAATTTGAAGAAGGTGCGTCTCCCCGCCGATTTGACGGAGATCCCGGAACAAACGTTCAATTCATGCAAACTTCTCACCGACGTATCATGCAAACTTCTCACCGACGTAGAGATCCCCCAAAGCGTCGTATCCATCGAAACGCACGCCTTCTCGTATTGTGAAAACATTGCTTCGGTCTCGCTTCCCGCGGGCTTGCTTACGCTCGGCGACAGCGCTTTTGAGTACTGCACGATGCTCAAAGAAATCGTGATCCCCGCCTCTCTCGAAAACCTCGGCTCAAATGTGTTTGGGGAGTGTGACGCGCTGGAAAAGGTCTTTTATGAAGGCACAAAGCGGAAGATGGAGGCGCTCAAAGCGCAGAACAATGTGGAGCATTTCTCCGATGGCAGCATTTACGAAAATCCCGTCTTTACAGACGCAACGGTCTATTATTATTCGGAAACGAAGCCCCTTGCGGACGGCTATTGGCGCTATGTAGACGGCATCCCGACTTTATGGTAACGATAACGGCCGACGCGTCAACCTTACGTCCCCTCTTAGGGGCGCCAAGGCCTGCCCCCTTTTAAGGGGGCGGGTGGCGCGGCTTTGCCGCGTCAGGTGGGGGGCTGATGAAAGGCGAGAGAATGCCCCCCACCACCGCCCTGCGGGCGGAGCCTCCCCCCATAAGGGGTAGGCCTTTTACCAATCGTCATCCTGCCCGCCCGCGGCTTCTATACGTCATTTCGAACCCCGAAGGGGTGAGAAATCTCAAAGAGTAAGATTCCTCCTCCCGTTGGTCGTCGGAATGACGTGTTAGCCGAAAGGGTTTCCGCGTCATTTCGTCCGAACAAGGCTTCTATACGTCATTTCGTCCGCCCGCGGCTTCTATACGTCATTCCGAACGCATGTGAGGAATCTCAAAGAGCGAGATTCCTCCTCCCGTTGGTCGTCGGAATGACGTTAGGCCGAAAGGGTTTCCGCGTCATTCCGTCCGACCGAGGCTTCTATTGTGGACTAAGGTCGTCACGAGGAGCGAAGCGACGAAGTAGCTTAGTCGAGGAATCACCTTATTATAATAATGTGACCCTTCGGCAAGCTCAGGGTGACGGATTTACCCCCCACTCCCCTACCCCTCTCCCAAGGCTTCCCCCTTCGGGGGGAAGCCGTCACCAAAGGTGACTGCCCCGACCGAGGCTTCTATTGTGGACTAAGGTCGTCACGAGGAGCGAAGCGACGAAGTATGAGGGGCATTATCAAAATTGCACCTCATCCGTCCGCCATATGGCAGACACCTTCCCCTCCCAAGGGGAAGGCTTTACTTCCTTTTTACCTGAGGGCTACGGTCTCGCCGACCCTGATAACGGAAAAAATCGCCTCCGCCCGAATTTCAACGGGCAGAGGCGATTTTAGATGTTCTATATTCTCGCAACACCGGAGGCCCTCGCCGCCGCGGCAACCGCCGCCGCCACCGCTTCATGCGCGCCCTTATCGTAGGCATACGGAAGAATATAATCGCGGGAGAGCTTGTCTTTTACGCATGCGGCAATCGCGCGCGAAGCCGCCATCATCATCTCTGAGTTGACGTCGGAAGCGCGCACGTCGAGCGCACCGCGGAAAAGGCCGGGGAAAACGAGGACGTTGTTGATCTGGTTCGGCTTCTCCGAAGAACCCGTCCCCACCACGGCCGCACCCGCTTCGAGCGCTTCCTCGCGGGAGATTTCGGGGATGGGGTTCGCGCACGCAAAGACGATGGCGTCCCTTGCCATCGAACGCACCATGTCTTTCGTCACGCAATGCGGCCCGGAGACGCCGATAAAGACATCCGCCCCCGCCATCGCATCCGCAAGCGTCCCCGTAAGGCGTCTGCGGTTGGTCAACGCCGCGATCCCGCGCTGCGCAGGGTTCCCCTCTCCGCCTTCGCAGAGGATGCCGAAACGGTCGCATAGGATGATATCTTTCACGCCGAAACGCAGCAGATACTTTGCAATGGCGATCCCCGCCGCCCCCGCGCCGTTGATGACGATCCCGATGTCCCCCATCTCTTTGTGTACGAGGCGGAGGGCATTGAGAAGCGCCGCGGCCATCACGATGGCGGTGCCGTGCTGGTCGTCGTGAAAGACGGGGATATCGAGGTCCTCTTTGAGACGGCGCTCGATCTCGAAACAGCGGGGCGCCGCGATATCTTCGAGGTTGATGCCGCCGAAGGAACCTGCAAGAAGTTCGATGGTTTTCACGATCTCATCGCAGTCTTTCGAGCGGATACAGAGCGGGATGGCGTCCACGCCGCCGAAGGCCTTAAAGAGGGCGCACTTGCCCTCCATGACGGGCATACCCGCTTCGGGACCGATGTCTCCGAGGCCGAGTACGGCGGTGCCGTCGGTAATGACGGGAACGGTATTCCAGCGGCGGGTGAGTTCGAAGCTCTTATTGACGTCTTTTTGGATGGCGAGGCAGGGTTCCGCAACGCCGGGGGTATAGGCGAGGGAAAGTTTTTCGCGGCTATCCACCTCGACGCGGGAAACGACTTCGATCTTCCCCCGCCATTCGGCGTGTTTTTTGAGGGATTCTTCTCTGCAATTCATGGCGCGGACTCCTTTTGTATCATAGAAAATATGCAGGGTATGGTGCGCAGGGTATGGTGCAAAATCCTTTCGTATCGAAGAGATTTATATAGGATATGGCGCAAATCGATGCCGTATCGAAGAGATTGATATAGGATATGGCGCAAATCGCTGCCGTATCGAAGAAATATTATACAGGATGCGGCGCAAATCGCTGCCGTATCGAAGAGATATTATACAGGATGCGGCGGGAAAGGTCAAGCGATCGGCGGCGGAAATGAAAATGCGGGGACAAAATACGATGAAAAACGGTTGCAAAATTTTTCGGTTTTGGTATAATGATAGAGGATCCGCCGAAGAGCATGGCGGGGACATTGCGGAGAGATGGCAGAGCGGCCGATTGCGACGGTCTTGAAAACCGTTGAAGTGAAAGCTTCCGGGGGTTCAAATCCCTCTCTCTCCGCCATACGAGGTGCGGCGGGGCATTTGTATGCCCCGCCGCACCTCGTACGAACGAATCCTGTGAGATTTTTGAGGGTGGTGATTTGCGGAAACGATCGGTTTGCGGACGATTGCAGGACGGCAACCGAGCATGCCACAAACTGCACAGCACGGTTATGTGTACCGAAGCGCGCCGCCAAAGGCGCAAATCCCCCTCTCCGCCAAAACGGGTACTACCGCGAGTATCCCCGGATATCGAGGGTTCAAGCGAGTTATTTCCTTTCGGGTTTATTTCAGACTTAATAAAGTGGTTTACAAATTGAGTAATTTGTGATATAATTTTTATGTTGGTATCGAAATTTATGCGCAAATACATTGCCGTTATACTCAGAACGGTCTAAAGATAAAAATTTGGAGGACAAGTCATGCCAAACGAAGGTGGATATATCTATGTTTTGACAAATCCGTCTTTCCCTGAATATGTAAAGATCGGATACGCAGACAATGTTGACGAGAGAATCGCTCAACTTAATCGTAGCGAGTGTACTCCATTTGCGTTCAGAAAATACGCTACACTGCATGTCGCCAGCAGACTTGCCGATAAACATGTACATAAACTCATAGACACATTCAAGCCGGAATTGCACGCCAAAGAGAACGTGAACGGAAAATTACGCGTTCGGGAATTTTTTGCGATGGCTGCGTCTGAAGCCGTAGAACTCCTTACGATGATCGGCAATATTTATGGCGAAACTCCTTTGACTTATGCAAGCAGCAAGGACGAGCAAAAAGAAAGCAAGATGGCCACTGATACCGCAATCGCTACAGAACGGCGTTCACCGTTTTCTTTCTATAAGTGCGGGATAAAAGACGGAGAGAAAATCCTTTTTATAGGAGATCCTTCCATTGTATGTTATGTCGTAGGCGAAAGAGAGATAAGCTATGATGGTGAGAAAACATCGTTATCCGCTCTCGCTAAAAGACTCCTCAAAAAGAGTAATGCAGTGCAAGGAACGCTGTATTTCTCATATGACGGAGAGGTTTTATCCGCGTTGAGAAAACGTCTTGAGGATGAGGGGATATACGGACAAAATAATGAATTTACGGCACCGGAAGAACCCTCGCAAGTGGACGCAAACGGCGACGAAGAGGATGTTCTGTACTTCGTTATGAGCAAATATAACGCTAAATGTCGCCGCACCGAAAACGGATATATACTTTTGAAAGGCAGTCAGATTGCGCCATTATTGAAAAATAGTTGCGGAAAAGACGGAAAGGCGCTTCGCGATAAATATGCTTCGATCATTTCGCCTGATAGTATTACTCTTGAGGATATTTATTTTAATAGCAGTACTGCGGCAGCAAAATTTGTTGCAGGTTCAAGCCTAAACGGCAAATTATATTGGAAAACAAAGGACGGCGTCCTGTTAAAAGACATATTGAATAGCGATTCGAATTGATTTGGCAGAAGCCATTCATCGTGGCAAATAAATGTCGCATCCAAATTTGCATAATCGCAAAATCCAACCGATAACTTCTATACGATATTCGGTGCGGGATGAAAAATTTCCATATACAAAACCCATCGGGGAGAGGCTCCCCGATGGGTTTTGCTTGCCCTGACGGGCGGAAGTTCGCTATGGCCGTCCCCGGCGGAAAAGTCGCCCCAAGGCGGCTTCACGCATTGCAACACGAACAAATGCCGTTTGAACTCGTGTTGAAAGGATACAGCCCGTATTGCTGTGCATAGTATGCGTCAAAGCATTGGTTGTTGCATGCGGTATAGGAAGAGAGGTCGGCGTTACTGCCGCATCCGCACCCGCAGCCCGACGAAACAGGGCCGAAGAAGTTCGAAACGGCTTGGATGCCGAATCCGCCGTTGCCGCCGTTCCCGCCGCGGTTGTTGCCGCCGCCGTTTCCGTTGCACCCGCAGCCGTTGTTGCATCCGCAACCGTTATTCCCGTTACAGCCGCACCCGTACACGGTATTCGCGGCGTTCACGCCGCTCACAAAGCCGTCGGTGAAAAGATTGACGGGACGTCCCCCGTTGCATCCGCAACCATGGTTGCCGTGACAGCCGCAGTAAGGCTCCGTCGAGAAGAGATTATTGATCGCATCCGCAAAATTGTTCAAAAGACAACAGCCCACGGAATTGCCGCAAGAATTTGAATTACACATCGTTTTACCTCCGTAACATCGGCCATGGCCGATTACTACATCGTATGCGGAGGAAACGGGGCGCGGTTCACGCGCAGGGAAAACGGGCGGCGGATGCGCCCCCATGGGACGCATCCGCCGCCCGCAAAAGTCCGATGTCCTACTTCGCGACTCACCGAGGCGCTTTGCGGCCGCAAAGTCCCGAACGGCTAAACGAGCCGTATTTTATCGATATTGGATAGCTTTTCGAGGCGGAATACCGCCTTCCCCTTCGACTTCAAGCTCTTGAAGAAGGGAATGGGACGGCTACTCTCGAAGCCGTAGAGCGTGGGGTTGAAGTCGTTCTCCCGCCGCCAGATCTCGTTCATAAAGGCGGAAAAATGCATCCAGCCGTCGGGGTCTGCGCCGTCCTCGATGATCTGCTTGGCCGCGGCGATGAGGCCGCCCACGTTCCTGAGCGCCTTCTGCGCCTTGGGCTTGGTCTGGCCGCTCTTCGCCTTGCCTCCCTGCGAGGGCTGCGGCGCGGGCGCGGTCTTGGCCTTCAAAAGTTCGTCGATGGCGATGAAGATATCGCACGCGCGGCGGAAGGACTGCGGCGTCTTTTCCTCCCCCGCCCCGATGACGACGATGTTATCGTTGCGGAAACGCATCGCGAGGTTGGTGAAATCGCTGTCGCTCGTTGCGAGGCAAAAGCAATCGACGTTGTGCTTATAGAGGATGTCCATCGCGTCGATGATCATCTTGGAATCCGTGCAATTTTTCCCCTTGGTGAAGGCGATCTGCTGGATCTGCTCGATGGAATATTCGAGCAGCGCACTCTTCCAGCCCGCGGCCTCAGGGCGCGTAAAGTCGCCGTAAAGCCTTCTGTAAGTCACTTTCCCATACTGCGAAAGCTCATCTAAAAGAATGGAAAAATAGTTGTGCGAAACATTGTCCGAATCGATGAGAAGCGCGATCGTTCTATCTTTGATTTCCATACGGTCTCCTTGTATGTAGGATTACGGCCTTACGGCGCCTCTTTGCGGCGACGCTCCGCGCGCCGCAAAAACCCTGCGTAAAACGGGGTTAAATGCGGAAAGTGACCGCATTGCCCCACCCCATGTCCGCGGTCTGGCTTTCGGAAAGCGATCAGCCGTTCAAAGCGGCGCGCATTTTTTCCGCCGCCTCCATGCGCGAAGATACTCCGAGTTTTTCATAGATGGCGGAAATATAGTTGCGGGCCGTGCCGTCGCTGAGCTTCAAGGCGGCGGCGATCTGCTTGTTCGTGAAGCCCTCATAGAGCATGATGGCGATCTCCACTTCGCGGTCGGAGAACGCAAACCGCTTTTTCAGGCGGATCTCGCGGTCCGAACTCACCATCTTGGCGGCGTCGGCAATGCGCCGCGCGATCTTGGCGGGCAGTATGGTATCGCCCGCATACGCGTTTTTCACGGCGTCGATGAGCGCCGCGGCCGAAACGTCTTTGAGCAGATACCCGCTCGCCCCGTTGTTGATGGCATTCAGGATGTAATCGCTGTCATCGAAGGTCGTGAGGATCAAAACCTTCGTTTCGGGACTGCGCTTTTTAATCTGCTGGGTGGCAATGACCCCGTTCATGTTGGGCATGCGGATGTCCATGAGTACGACGTCGGGATGCGTTCTCTCCACTTCTTCGAGCGCCTTGAACCCATCCTGCGCAATGCCCGCCACTTCCAAATCGGGGCAGGAAGAGAGTACGCTCTTGATGCCGTCCGCAAGAATGGCCTGATCGTCTACGATAAGCACTTTAATCATGAATGTCCTCCGCGTTGCCGTCGCACGGCAACATCATGTGAATTTCAAAGCCCTCGTGCGGCTCTGTTTCGAACCAGACGTCCCCGCCCAACGATTCGGCGCGGGCGTGCATTCCCGCAAGGCCGAACCCCTCTTTGAGCGTGGAGATATCCATGCCCTCGCCGTTATCCGAGAGCAGGAAACGGAGCATCTTCCCCTCCCGCTTGAATTCGAACCAAAACGCCGTCGCGTTCCCGTGGCGGAGGCCGTTGGAGATGCCCTCTTTCAGCGTGTTTAAGATGAACCGCCGCTTGGCGTCGCACAGCGAGACGTCGTCGATGTCGTAACGGATACTCACGCCCGTGCCGTCCGTACTGTCATGGATGACGCCCTCCAAGAGCTGCTTTAAGGTCTCGCCCTCGCGCGTACCCGAAAGAAGGTGTACGCTCTCGCGCAGCTCGTCGAGCGCATGCCGCGCCTGCAACCCCGCCGCCGCGATCCGCCGCCGCGCCTCTTCGGGGTCGGTTTCGAGCGCAAGCCTCGCCGCCTCCGTTTGCATGATGACCGTCGTAATGGAGTGGCCCGCCGTATCGTGGATGTCCTTGGCGATGCGCTGGCGCTCTTCGAGCGCCGTCACTTCCTGCAATTCCCGGTAAGCGGCCTGTAACTTTTCGTTGCTCTCGTTGAGTTCTTCGAGCGCCTTGGTGATCTCGCGGTTCTTCTTGTAGATCTGGATGGCAAAATTCAGGAGCGCAAAGTGCAGCGTGATGAGCAGGATATCGTTGAAGATGCTCGAAATGAGCGAGATGACGTCCATCGGGATGCCCTTCAACGAGTTGGAGACGGCAAAGGTGATGATGATGAGGCCGATGCACGTCGCGCACATGATGATATCGTTTTTGAGTTCCTCCTGGCTTAAATAAAAGTCGGAGAGGATGATGATATACATCAGCGAGATGAGCCTGCCGTCCGTAAAGATGGTGAAGATGAGCAGGACGGCGACGTCCATGACGTAAAACGCGATCTTTTCGGAGAACTTTCTGAGCGCCCACAGCTTGACTGCGTTCTCCGCGATGAGAAAGACGGAGACGGGCAGCACGATATACCACGACGGGATATCCGCATAATACACCACGTTCCAATTGCCCGCGATGATGAAGATATCCACGAGGACCAGCAGGCCGAATACGATGGGCTTGCTGTATTGGAGGAGAAACTGCATCCCGCGGCTCTTATCATAGACTTTCATTGCACCGTCCCCCCGGCCATGCGTGCCGCATCGCTCCTGATATCATCCATTTTCCCGTCGAGATAGTAGCTGTAAATCTCCCCGCCGCTACCGAGAATGATGTGGTCGCAGAAGAGGATGCCGCTCAGCGCGCAGAGCATACCGATCTTCTTGGTGAAGCAGTGGTCATCCGCCGAGGGATAGGGCGGCGCGGAGGGATGATTGTGGACGACCACAAGCCCGTATGCCTTCTGTGCGATGACGGTCCGCGAGATCTCCTCCGAGGAGACGGCCACGTGCGAGACGTCGTCCGAAGTATAGCGCTTCTTGAAGCGGATGCGGTGCTTGCTGTCTAAACAGTAGAGTTCGACGTACTCCACATTCTCATGCACGAAATTCGCCCGCAGGTAATCGACGAACGTCTGCACGTTGAAAAGTTCCGGCTCCGCTACTTTTGCATTCCTTGCGGGAAGCCTGCGGATAATTTCGCCGATCGTTTGAATATATGCAGCCGTCGTCTCCCCCACGCCCTTCACCGCAAGCAGTTGTTCGAAGGATGCGCGAAAAACGCCTTCGAGCGAGCCGAATGCGGAAATCAGTTCATGGGCGAGCGGATTGGTATTCTGGCGGGGGATGGTGCGGAACAGAACAATTTCCAAAAGTTCGTGGTCGTTCATCCCCGCAACATCGCTTTCCGCTCTGCTGAGCATACGCTTTCTGTGACCTTCGTGCATTTTTTTTGCCTACGCGTATACAATTGTAGCATATTTTCCGTGAATTTGCACGAAAAAATTCGTTGCTTTGATAATATTTTTCCTTTTTTTATTTATTAAAATTATTTGTTGACAAGCATACATTTTTTTGTTACAATTTCCATGTCTCGATGCTGGGAGCATTGTTTGGCCAAGAAACCCGAATTATGCAGTAAGGTCATCGGAATATTCAAACGGGAGAGAAAACGAGACATGAAGGAGTATCTTGCATCCGCGGTGAGGAGCATTTCGGAGAGCATCCGTTTTGATTCATCCCGCCAAAAGCACACCCATTCCGCCCCCTTCGGGGAGGGCGCGCTCAATTGCCTTTTGCATTTCCTTTCGCTTGCGGAAAGCATGGGCTTCGTGACGCATAACTTTGACGGCTATGTGGGCGACGTGGAATTCGGCGAAGGTTCCGAAGAATTTGCCATCCTTTGCCATCTCGACGTCGTACCCGCGGGAACGGGCTGGACGAAGGATCCCTTCGGCGGCGCCGTGGAGGACGGCAAGATCTGGGGCCGCGGCGCGGTGGACGATAAAGGTCCCGCCATCTGCTGCCTCTATGCCTTAAAGGCGCTCAAAGACGAAGGTTTCCGCCCGTCCAAAAAGATCAAGCTCATCGTCGGCTGTAACGAGGAGACGGGCTGGGCCTGCATCGACCACTATAAGGAAGTGGCGACGCTTCCCGAAACGGGCTTTTCGCCAGATGCGGATTTCCCCGTCATCTATGCGGAGAAGGGCATTTTGCACGTAAGGCTGCATTTCCGCATGAACAAGGCCCCCTTCCTGTTTTTGGAAGGCGGTTCGAGTACCAACATGGTCTGTGACCGTTGCGAAGCGACGCCCCGCACGCTCACCGTCACCAAGGCGCGCAGTTTGGGGCTTGAAGTGAGCGGGAAGAAGATCGTTGCGCACGGGAAATGCGCGCACGGTTCCACGCCCGAAAAGGGAGAAAATGCCATCCTCCCCGTTCTCAAATTTTTCGAAGAGAAGAGCGAAGTGGTGCGTCATGCCATTGCATGTCTCTTTGAGGACGCCTATGGCCTTTGCCATATGAAGGATGAAACGGGCAATCTTACCATATCGCCCAACATCATCAAATACAGGAAAAACGATATGCAGATCTGCTGTGACATCCGTTATCCTGCCACCATGTCCGTGGATGACGTATATGCGGCGCTCAATCGCTTTGGTGTGGCGTATGAGACGATCCATCATCAGAAGCCGCTCATCAACGAGAAGGACAGCGAACTCATCCAAACGTTGCTTGAAGTGTATGAGGAATGCACGGGGAAGCGGGCGGAACCCATCGCCATCGGCGGCGGGACGTATGCGCGTGCGCTCAAACACGGGGTTGCGTTCGGGCCTGAGATGGACGGCGATGCGGATGTGATCCACCAAGCGGACGAACACATCACGATCGAGCGGGTGGACCTGCTCATGAACGTTTACCGCAAGGCGATCGAACGCCTTACGGCGTAGATTGCACTACTTCGGCATTTCCTTCGTCACCCTGAGCGAAGTCGAAGGGTCACCTATCGTCACCCTAAGCAGACCCTATCGTCACCCTGAGCGGAGTCGAAGGGTCACATTATTTTTTTGCGGTGATGCTTCGGCATGCTCAGCATGACGAAATTGCAGTGATGCTTCGGCAAGCTCAGCATGACGGATTGGGAACCGAGCGACCGTTCTATTCGTCACCCTGAGCAGACCCTATCGTCACCCTGAGCGGAGTCGAAGGGTCACATTATTTTTCTGCGGTGATGC
>CANQSR010000019.1 GCA_947626575.1 uncultured Clostridia bacterium
TTATGAAAAAATCGCCAAGTTTTTGGTGGCGATCATAACGCGGGGACTGCGGCAGGGCAGCTGTGTTGACCGCTACATAAAAGACGTACCGTATTTGCCGTACTATGTGAAGCGGCTCTTGAAAGAAAAAAACGGTCGCTTTTTGCTTGCGAACAGCGACACGGAGAGCCTTGATTTTCGGCTTGCCGTCCTTTCCGCGATCCACTTCATGAACGCGGAACATACGCAGCTCTTTGAACTCAAAGCGCGGAAATGGGCGGGCGACCTCTAAGGCGTTAAAATATCTTCCGTTTGAATGCAGAGGGCGGGCGCGGCAGATTGCCGCGCCCGCCCTTTATGCTTAAAAGAAACCACGCGATAATCGCGTGGTTCAAGAGGCTATGGCCGATGACAAAAACTTGCTGTCCCATAGTGGGAAGGGGTGCGCGTCGTTGTGTGACGAAAGGGGCGTCATTTCGAGCGGAGCGTAGCGAAGTCGAGAAATCTCAAAATAAGGTAGAGATGTCTCGACTGCGCTCGACATGACGAATATAAGGTAGAGATGTCTCCGTTTTGCATTTCATCAAACTTTTACAGTACGCAGGTGGCGTAAATGGGGAATTTTTCGCAGAGGCGGGAGACCTCTTCCGATACGGCAGGGATGGCCGCCTCTTTTTTGCGGATGACCTCGGTCACGAGGCCGGCGATCAGGGCAGCCTCCTCTTCCTTCATTCCCCGCGAGGTGATGGCCGGCGTTCCGATGCGGACGCCGCTCGTCACGAAGGGCGATGCCGTCTCGAAGGGAATGGTATTTTTATTGACCGTGATGTGCGCTCTATCGAGCAACGCTTCCAGCTCCTTGCCCGTCACATTTTCGCCGCGGAGGTCCACGAGCATGAGATGGTTATCCGTGCCGTCCGAGACGAGTTTTACGCCTTTTTGCATGAACGTTTCGGACATGGTATGGGCATTTTTGATGATCTGCCTCTGATATTCCTTGAATTGCGGCGTCAGCGCTTCCTTGAAAGCGACGGCCTTCGCCGCGATGACGTGCATGAGCGGGCCGCCCTGCGTCCCCGGAAATACGGCCTTATCGATGGCCTTCGCATACGCCTCTTTGCACATGATGACGCCGCCGCGCGGACCCCGCAGCGTCTTGTGCGTGGTGGTCGTCACGAAGTCGGCATAGGGTACGGGCGAGGGATGCAGACCCGCCGCAACAAGCCCCGCGATGTGGGCGATATCCACCATCATGAGCGCGCCCACTTCGTCGCAGATACTGCGGATGCGGGCGAAGTCGATGGTGCGCGGATACGCGCTCGCCCCCGCGACGATCATCTTGGGCCTGCAAGCGCGTGCGGTGCGCGCCATCTCATCGTAATCGATGCGCTCGGTATCTTGGGAGACGCCGTACGGCACGATGCGGTAAAAGATGCCCGAATAGTTGACGGGCGAGCCGTGCGTCAGATGCCCGCCGTGGGAGAGGTCCATCCCCATGACGGTATCGCCCGCTTTGAGCATCGCAAAGTACACGGCGAAATTGGCCTGCGCGCCGCTGTGGGGCTGGACGTTGGCGTGTTCGCACCCGAACAGCTCTTTGAGGCGGATTACGGCAAGCTCCTCGGCGATATCCACGAATTCACAGCCGCCATAGTAGCGTTTATGCGGATAGCCCTCGGCGTATTTGTTGGTAAAATGCGACCCCATGGCCGCCATGACGGCGGGCGAGACGATATTTTCGCTCGCGATGAGTTCTAAATTCCCGCGCTGGCGGGCAAGCTCCTTTTCCATCGCATCGGCGATTTCGGGGTCGGTCTCACGGATACAGGCCAAATCGATCATAGCGCACCTCGCTGTTTTTCTCCATTGTAACATATGCCGCGCTTTTAGGCAAGCGTTTGCGGCGGCTTGAAAAACCGCATCGGTCGCGGGAACTTGCATCCAAAGATTGCATTTTTCCCGACCCCATGTTATAATATAGAAAAATTACAGGTCCCAAGATGAAAACAAAGAATATCTTCTTTCTTTCGGTCTACACCCTGCTTTCGTTGCTCCTGCCCGCCTTCTTCGCCCCGTTTGCCGCGGATGCGGCGTGGGGCGTCCCGCTCTCGGCCGCTCTTCTCGCCGGCGGCGGTGCGTTGGTCGCGGGCGCGCTCATCGGCAACCTCGTTTGCGCCCTTCGTTCCCGCAGACGGATGTTGGCCGTCCGCGCGGATGCGGCGAAGGCGTTTGCGGAGACCGTGCAAAAGAGCATCGTGGAGGATCCCGCCCGCGAACGCAAAAAACTGCTCCGCTTTTTCGCGCTTGCGCGGGCATATAGCTGTCTCCTGCTCTTCGCGGGGATACTTACCGCCTTCGGCGCATGCGGGCTTACCGCCCATGCGGCCGCCTCGCTCTCCGTGGATATGCTGTTTCTCACGGCTCTTTTGCTGCGCGCCGCCCTCTTCGTGCTGTTGGAGGCCGTTCCCCTTTTCACGCTCGCGGCGGTACCCATGTCCGAGGGTGAGCCTTCGGAAAACGCCTTACCCCAAGAAGAATACCCCGCACTCTATGCAATTTTGCAAAGGGCGAAAGAGGCCGTGGGCTACGGGCGGAGCGCCGTCTTTGTGCGGGAGGGTGCAGGCAGCACGGACGGGGCCCTCGGCATCCGCGAAACAGGCGGCCGCGCCTGTATCACATTGCCGCCCGTACTCTTCTGCCTTGCGACGGAAGAAGAGCTGTATGCCGCGCTCGTTCACGAGTGCGCCCACGCCGTCTCCCGCGATACCGCGCTCGCCCGCCGCATCCATGTCATCAACTTCCAATACCGCGGAAAGGCGTTCTATGCCTTTTGGCGCAACCTCTTTTTCTCGGAGATCGGCGAGCGGCTGGGCTTTCGTTGCGAAGTCTATCAAACGTACGCTTCCCTCCTCTGCGAACAGCGCGCCGACGAGGCGGTGCGCCTTCACGCAGACGGGCAGGCCTTCATCAACTTTTTGGCAAAGAGCGCCCTCCGCGCGGAATTTTACCGCACGCCGCACCGCGAACTTTCGTATGATCTCTATGCCTCCGAGCAGCCGCCGACGGACCTCTATACGCGGCATCTGACGTATTTGGAGGCCACCATGTCCGAGCTCTGCGCGCAGAAAAAGCATATTTTGCTGAGGACGCTTCCCGCAAAGAAGGATTCCCACCCTACCTTGAAGATGCGCATGGAGGCGCTCGGCGCCGAGGACTTCGACGTCACCGCGCGCGAGAAGGACGGCGCGCTCTTTTTGGAGCAGAGGCGCTATCTCGCGGAGTACGACGCGGACGCCGCAAGCGATGCGGAGGGCTACCGGCGGGCGCGGGAGAGCAACTATTTGGGTCCCAAGGAGAATATGGCGCGCTATGAGCGCGGCGAGGCAAACGCCTATGAGGATTATCTCGCGCTCAGCGCCTATGCGGACGTCGACTCAGGCAAGGCGCTCGCGCTTGCCGATAAGATCTTGTCATCGCGCGGGTGCATGGATACGCGGTTCATCCGCGCCCGCCTTCTGTGCCAAACAGACGACCCCGCGGGCATCCCCGCCATGCGGGAAGTACTCCTCCATAGCCTCGATTACTTCTCCCCTGCGGACGAGATCTACACCGAGGCCGTTCTGCGGTCTGGGGATGAAAAACTGTTGGAAGCGGCGCGCGCCGAGCAGGCCCAAATCATACAGCGCGTGATCGACGAACTCAAACGGCGCATGAAAATCAGGCCGAATACAAACAGCATCCTCGCCTGCGATCCCGAAGAGAGCAAAATCCTTGCGATGAAGAAGGCGCTGGAACATTGTGCCTCGCACGTCTGGATCGCGCGGCTCAAAAGTGGCCCCGCCGATTACATCGTGTATGCGGATGCGGACTTTGCAGACGACCCCCTTCCCTATTACTTCTTCTCCTCGCAGGAGGACATGGGAAACGTTTACTTTCTCTTTGCGGAAAGCGGCCGCATGGCCGCCATCGTCCAAAGGACGGGAACGCTCTTACATTGAGCCTTGGGGCGGAAATCTTATTTCGATGAAAATCGAAATAAGGGAAAATTTACCGTTTTACGCAAAAAATCGGGGAAAATTCCCCGATTTTTTGTTATTTAGATGAATATCGAAATACTTACAGATTGGTCTTGAAGAAGGCGCGCATCTGCTCTTTGGGAAGATAGCCGAGGTTGTGCGCCTTCACTTTTCCGCCCTCGAAGATGTAGACGTCGGGAATGGAGAAGATGCCGAGCGAGGCGGCGAGGTCGCCGTTTTCATCGACGTCCACCTTCACGAATTGCACGTTTTCGAACTCCTCGGAGAGTTCCTCGATGACGGGGCCGAGCATGCGGCAGGGGCCGCACCACGCCGCCCAGAAGTCGCACACGACGGTCGCGCCCGTCTCCACGAGCGCATCGAGTTCACGGCCGGAAAGCGTTGTGACCATTTCAGTGATTCCTCCTGTAATCTCTGATATATTGTGCAAGTTCGCCGAATTTTACGCGCTCGGCCTCAGAGCCGCTCATGAACCGCACTTCGGCCTCCCCCGCCGCCATCTCGTTTTCGCCGATGACGACGACGAAGGTGAAGCCGAGCTTGTCCGCATACTTGAACTGCGCTTTGAGCGAACGGTCCATGAGGTCGCATTCCGCGATCAGCCCTTTGGAGCGGAGTTCTTCGGCGATTTCAAGCGCGCGGACGCGGGACGCGGCGTCCATGCCCGCGACATAGACGTCGGGAAGCCGCTCCACGAAGGGCGCATCCACGGCCTCCACGGCAAGCAGGAGCCGCTCGATCCCCGCCGCAAACCCCACGGCGGGCGTGGGCTTGGCATCCATCTGTTCGAGAAGGCCGTCGTAGCGGCCGCCGCCGAGGACAGTCGCCTGTGCGCCGATGAGGTCGGTCGTAAATTCGAACACGGTGCGGCTGTAATAGTCGAGTCCGCGCACGATGCGGGGATCGACGGTATATGCGACGCCGGCCGCATCGAGCAGCGATTTGAGCGTCTCGAAATGCGCCCTGCAATCGTCGCAGAGGTAATCGAGCATACTCGGCGCGCCGACCGTAAATCTCTTGCACGTCTCGTTCTTGCAGTCGAGGATGCGCAGGGGATTTTTCACGAAGCGCGAACGGCAATCTTCGCACATTTCGTCGACATGGGGTCTGAAATATTCGTGCAAGGCCTCCGCATACTTGGCGCGGCAATGCTTGCAGCCGATGGAATTGAGGTGAAGCTCGGTGTACTCGCCGAGGTTCAAAGAATTGAGAAAGCGCGATGCGAGCAAGATGGCCTCGGCGTCTGCGCTTGCGGAAGCGGAGCCATAGAGTTCCGCGCCGAATTGGTGGAACTCTCTGAGCCTTCCCGCCTGCGGACGCTCATAGCGGAAGGCAGAGATGAGATAGTAGGCCTTGAAGGGCAATGCGCCGCCCTGCAACCCGTGTTCTACAAAGGCGCGCGCGACACCCGCCGTGCCTTCGGGGCGGAGCGTGACGGAGCGGCCGCCCTTATCGAGGAAGGTGTACATCTCCTTGTTGACGATATCCGTGGTATCGCCCACGCCGCGCAAAAACAGCTCGGTATGCTCGAATACGGGCGTACGGATCTCCTTGAAGCCATAGCATTCGGCCGTTTCGCGTGCCGTTTGTTCAACGGCCTGCCAGAGGTAGGCCTCGGAGGGCAACATATCTTTACAGCCCTTGGGGATTTGGATCATAACATTCTCCTTTGCCGCCGCAAAAAACGGCGCGGAAATTTCTTCTTGGTCGGAATGGATACTCCTACCCTCGGACATGGGTAGGGCATTTGATGTCTTGGAGCAATTTTTAGGGGGAGGCGAAGCCTTACCCTCTCCTTGGGGAGAGGGATCGAGGGAGTGGGGAGTAAATGGGTTTTCTTTATGATACACCCCACCACAGTCACGCTTACGCGTGACAGCTCCTCCCCAAGGAGGCGCTCTCGGAAACCCTTTCCCCCTTCGCTTCGCTCAGGGGACTTTCCCTAAGAGGGACAGCAAGGCTTCTCTCGTCGTTGCTACCGCGTCATTTCGAGGAGCGAAGCGACGAGAAATCTCAAAGTTGAGATTTCTCACTTCGTTCGAAATGACGTGACAACTCCCCCCCCCGTTGGGGGTAGGGCTTCCAATTCCTTGCCTTAGGCGGAATTCACTTCCGCCGTGGGCGACCCAATTTGCAGACCCCTGTCTGCTTCTTGTCCGTTGGAACGTATGAGAGGATAAGCCCATTAAGACGCAAACGCACATTTTCCTCACGGAAATTTGTTTTGCGGATTTACGACACCCCTTTGGTCATTCGCTCCGCTCATGACACTTTCCCCTCAAGGGGACAGCGAGAAATAGCAAAACAAATTTCGTGAATAAAATCTCATGCGAATAACCAAAACCACGCTTTTGGTTTTCGCACTCAATTTGCGCGTCAAGCGCTTCTTGTCCGTTGGAACGAATGAGAGGATAACGCATGTTAAGGCGCAAAAGTATATTTCCCTCACGGAAATTTGCTTGGGGTATGAAACCCCTTTCGGCCCGTTGGGCCACTTTCCCCAAAGGGGACAGCAAGGTAAGTCGTCGCCCAAACAAATTTCGTGAATAAATCCTCTGCGAATAACCAAAATCGCATTTTGGTTTTCGCCCTCAATTTGCGCGTCAAGCGCTTCTTGTCCGTTGGAACGAATGAGAGGATAACGCATGTTAAGGCGCAAAAGTAAATTTCCTTCACGGAAATTTGTTTTGCAGATTTACGACACCCCTTTGGTCATTCGCTCCGCTCATGACACTTTCCCCTCAAGGGGACAGCGAGAAATAGCAAAACAAATTTCGTGAACCTTACAGCACGTATTTCTTCAAATTGCGGTCGCTCGTCATGTTTTTGAGATGCTCTTCGACGTATGCGCGGTTGATCTCAACGGGAATGACGGGGTAATCGCCGCCGCCCGCGTTGAAAGAGATATCTTCAAGAAGATACTCCATCACGGTATGCAGACGCCGCGCGCCGATATCCTCGCTCGTCAGATTGATCTCCTCGGAGATCTCCGCGATGGCCTCAATGGCATCGGGCGTGAATTTTAGGTCGATGTTATCCACCGCAAGAAGCACGGCATATTGCTGGGTCAGCGAGTGTTCGGTACTCGTCAGGATGTTGACGAAGTCCTCTTTGGTGAGCGAATGCAGCTCGACGGATACGGGGAAGCGGCCTTGCAATTCGGGGATGAGGTCCTCGACGCGCGAGACGTGGAAGGCGCCCGCCGCGATGAACAGCATATAATCCGTCTTGACGGGGCCGTATTTGGTCATCACCGTGCTGCCCTCGACGATGGGAAGGATGTCACGCTGGACCCCCTCGCGGGAGACGTCCGCCCCCGAAGTGTTGCCCTTGCCCGCGATCTTATCGATCTCGTCGATGAAGATGATGCCGTCGTTCTCCGCCCTGCGCAGGGCCTCGTCGGTGACGGCGTCGTCGTCGATGAGTTTCTCCGCCTCTTCGGCGATGAACATCTTCATGGCCTCCTTCACGGTCAGCTTGCGCTTTTTGCGGCGTTCGGGAAGCATCTCGCCAAAGATGGAGCCTAAATTGATGGCGGCCCCGCCGGGAACGAGTTCCATGCTCTTGGGTTCATCGCGGACTTCCGCCTCGATGACGGTCTTATCGAAGGTCCCCTTTCTGAGGGAAGTAAGCAGATTGTCCTCGAAAATTTTGCGGTCGAGTTCGCCGCGCTCGTTCTTTTTAAGTTCCACGAGGATCTTCAGCATACGCTGTTCGGCGGCCTCGGTGGCCTTCGCCGAGACCTCCGCCGTCTTTTCATCCTTGACGAGGCGGATGGCGCATTCGACCAGATCGCGCACCATGCCCTCGACGTCCTTGCCGACATAGCCGACTTCGGTATATTTGGTGGCCTCGACCTTGATGAAGGGCGCCCGCACGAGTTTTGCGAGCCGCCTTGCGATCTCCGTCTTGCCCACGCCCGTGGGACCCTTCATGATGATGTTCTTGGGCGTGATCTCCTCGCGCAGTTCGGGCGAGAGCTGTGCGCGGCGGTAACGGTTCCTGAGGGCGATG
The DNA here is from genome assembly GCA_947626575.1 of uncultured Clostridia bacterium. Taxonomy (GTDB): domain Bacteria; phylum Bacillota; class Clostridia; order Christensenellales; family Borkfalkiaceae; genus Gallimonas. The sequence goes on from CANQSR010000019.1 coordinate 8,031, forward strand.
GCGACGGCCTTTTTGGCCTCGTCCTGCCCGATGATGTGCTTATTTAATTCGGTTACGATTTGTTTGGGTGAAAGATCCATAGATAACTCCTTCTATAATCATAAACAGCCCCCCAAGGCCTACCCCACGGACATGGGTCGCTTTGATGACGTCAAGGCCGCCCCTGCGGGGATTCGACTACGTTAAGGCCTACCCCTGCGGGGCTTGGGTAGCGTTAAGGCCTACCCCCTAAGGGGGGAGGCTCCGCCGCCCGCGGCGGTGGTGGGGGGGGGTCATTCCAATCCCAGGTGTTTCAAAATATCGGCGCAAATATTTTTGTAATTGCGTTTGAAATCAAGATTGGAATAGCGCAAAACGGTAAATCCGAGGGAGACAAGATAGGCGTCACGCTTTCTATCGTATGCCTCGGCCTCTTCTTCATAATGTTGCGCCCCATCTAATTCGATAACGAGGGCGTGTTCCGCACAATAAAAATCTACGATATAGGGTCCGATGACTTTTTGCCTGCAAAAATGCACAGGCAGGGTCCGCAAAAAATCATACCACAACTTTTTTTCTTCTTTCGTCGCGGCGCCGCGTAATCCTTTGGCGCGGTCTGAAAGTTTTGGGTTATGAAATTTACGGGTTTTTTCTGTGTTCTCCAAGGGTCCCCCCCATCCGTCACTCGCAAGCTCGTGACACCCTCCCCCCCAAAGGGGTAGGGCTTAAACGACGCCGTATTGCGACGCAGATATGCGCTCAAACGGTTTCGCAGATGATGTGGTCATTGGTATATACACAGATCTCACTCGCGATTTTGAGCGACTTTCTCGCGATCTCTTCGGCGGAAAAATCCGTGTTTTGCGCAAGAGCGCGGGCGGCCGCCAAGGCATAATTGCCGCCGCTCCCGATGGCGCAGATGCCCTCGTCGGGTTCGATGACTTCCCCCGTACCCGAAAGAATGAGCAATGTATCCTTATCGGCGGTGATCATCATCGCATCCAGCTTGCGGCCGATTTTATCGCTCCGCCAAAGATCTGCAAGTTCCACGGCCGAGCGCATCAGGTTGCCCGCAAATTTATTCAGCATGCCCTCGAACCGCTCGGAGAGCGAAAAAGCGTCGGTGACAGACCCCGCAAAGCCCAAAATGACTTTCCCGCCGTAGATCCTGCGCACCTTGATCGCCGTATTCTTGAATACCACGCTCTCGCCCATCGTGACCTGTCCGTCCCCCGCGATCGCCGTGACGCCGCCCCGCTTGACGGCGCAAATGGTAGTTCCGCGAAATTCCATCTTATGACTCCTTTCGGCCCCCTTGCGCGGGACCGCGTATCCATCTATATTTACCCAAAAATTTCCGCTTTGAAACGCCCAATCTCGGAAAGCGCGCGATCTGCGAGAAGTTTTCTTCTCTCCTTTTTATCCCGCACGCTCTCAAAGCCGCCCGCGAGGATGCCATAGTTGGCGTTCATGGGCTGGAAGTCCTTGTTTGGCGCAGCGATATAGCGCGAGAGCGCGCCGATGACGGTGGCGTCCGAAGGCACGACCGTCGGCTTTCCGAGCGCCCTCCTCAGGACATGGTACCCGCATAAGAGGCCTGACGCGGCGCTTTCGACGTATCCCTCCACGCCCGTCATCTGCCCCGCGAAGAAGAGAGCGGGGGTATCTTTTACGGAGAAATCCGCGTTCAGACAGCGCGGCGATTCGAGATAGGTATTGCGGTGCATCACGCCGTAACGCTCGAATTCGGCGTGCGCGAGGGCGGGGATCATGGAAAATACCCGCTTCTGTTCGCCGAATTTAAGGTTGGTCTGGCACCCCACGAGGTTATAGCTCGTGCCGCAGGCGTTCTCCTTGCGGAGCTGCAACACGGCGTATGGCTGCCGCCCCTCCCATTCGAGGCCGACGGGCTTGAACGGGCCGAAGCGGACGGTATCCCTGCCGCGCGCGGCCATGACCTCTAAGGGCATACACCCCTCGAACACGTCCCCCCGCTCGAATTCGTGCAGGGTCGCCCGCTCCGCACGGGCGAGGGCGTCCGCAAAGGCCTCGTATTCCTCCCTGTCCATGGGGCAATTGATGTAGTCCCCCGTTCCCCGCCCGTAGCGGTCCCCCGTGAAGGTCTTGGAAAGATCGATGCTCTCCGCCGAAACGATGGGCGCGGAGGCGTCATAAAAGTGGAGCGTCCCGAACCGTTCGCGGATACTTTGTGCGAGCGCATCCGAGGTGAGCGGCCCCGTCGCCACGATGCCGCTTGGGGGGAGCGCACAGACCTCTTCCTCCAAAATGGTGATATGGGGGTGGGTTTTTAAGCGTTCGGTGACGAAATCCGCGAATTTTTCGCGGTCCACGGCGAGGGCGCCGCCCGCGGGGACGCGGGCATATTCCGCCGCCTGCATGGTGAGCGAGCCGAGCCTGCGCATCTCCTCTTTGAGGAGGCCGCAGGCGTTGCCGGAAACGTCGTCGCTCTTCAAGGAATTGGAGCAGACGAGTTCGCACAGTTTGGGACTTTGGTGGGCGGGCGTGAACTTCTTCGGCTTCATGTCATAAAGCACGACCTCTTGGCCGTGCTCTGCGAGAAAATATGCCGCCTCGCTGCCCGCAAGGCCCGCGCCGATCACGGCGGCGCTCATTTGGCCGCCTTGGGCTGTTTGGGGACCCGGTAGGCGCAGTCCTTATCGGCGCACTTGATGACGCCGCGCGGCGATCTTACGAGGGCGCCGCCGCACTTGGGGCATTTCTCCCCCGTGGGGACATCCCAGCTCATGAACTTGCAGGCGGGGTAGCCGCTGCAACCGTAATACGTCTTGCCCGTGCGCGTTTTGAGCTTCTTGGTGGGCTTGCCGCATACGGGGCAGGTCCCTTCGAAGATCTCCTCCTCGGCCGTCTCGCCGAAGGGAAGGGTGGACTTGCAGGAGGGATAGTTGGGGCAGGCGAGGAACTTGCCGTACCTTCCCGATTTGATGACCATCATCTTGCCGCACTTGGGGCAGGGGGTCTCGGAGATCTCGGCCTCTCCCTCGCTCACGATGTTGGAGCAGGCGGGATAGTTGGAACAGGCGAGGTACTTGCCGTATTTGCCCGTCTTGCGGACCATGGGATGGCCGCACTTGGGGCAGAGGATATCCGTCACCTCGTCGCCGTCGGTGGAAGCGAAATGCAGTTTCTCCTCGAAGGGCGGGTAGAAATCCGCGATGATGGCGCGCCAATCCTTGCCGCCGTCCTCGATCTCATCGAGTTTTTCCTCCATGCCGGCGGTGAAGCCCACGTCCATGATGTCCGTAAAGTACTTTACGAGCATATCGGTGATGCGGTACGCGATCTCCGTCGGCTTCATGTACTTGCCTTCCTTCTCGACGTACTTGCGCTTGGTGAGAACAGAGATGATGGAGGCATAGGTGGAAGGCCTGCCGATGCCCTTATCTTCCATCGCCTTGACGAGGGAAGCATCGGTATAGCGGACGGGCGGCTTGGTGAATTTCTGCTCCGCGGTCACCTTTTCCGCCTTGACGGGCGCGCCCTCGCTGAGCGGCGGAAGCAATCCCTTGGTCTCCTCCTCATCGGGATTGCGGAAATCGGCATAGATGACGGTAAATCCCGCAAAGCGGAGGGCCTTGCCGCTCGCTTTGAGGCCGTAATCGCCGTTCTCGATCTCGATCTGCATGGAATCGTATTGCGCCTCCGCCATCTGCGAGGCGATGAACCGCTCATAGATGAGCTTATAGACGTTGTAATGCTTGCGGTCGAGAAGTTTTTTGACGGATTCGGGCGTGCGGGCGAGATCGATGGGACGGATGGCCTCGTGCGCATCCTGCGCGCCCTTTTTGGAGGCATAGAAGTTGGGCCGCGGGGGCAGGTACTCCTCGCCGTATTTCTCCTTGATATACGCGCGCGCCGCCGCCTGCGCATCGGTGGAGATGCGCGTCGAATCGGTACGGATATAGGTCACGAACGCGACATGCCCCTCGCCTTCGAGGTCCATGCCTTCATAGAGATGCTGGGCCATGAGCATGGTTTCGGGCGCGGTCATGCCGAGCTTGTTGGAGGCGTCCTGTTGGAGCGTGGACGTCGTGAACGGGGCGGGCGCGTGGGACTTGGTCACCGTCTTTTTGACGCTCGCGACCACGTATTTGCCGCTATGGAGGGCGGCGAGAACGGCGTCGGCCTCGGCCTTACAGGTCACCTTGTACTTCTTGCCCTTGCGCTTTTCGAGCAGGGCGCGGAACACGGCATGTTTTGCTTCGAGATCCCTCAGCTCTGCCGCGATCGTCCAATATTCTTCGGGCTTGAAGGCCTCGATCTCCCGCTCGCGCTCGACGACGAGCCTGAGCGCCACCGATTGCACCCGCCCCGCCGAGAGACCGTTCTGAATCTTGTTGTTGAGCAGGGGCGAGAGCTTGTAGCCCACGAGGCGGTCGAGGACGCGGCGCGCCTGCTGGGCGTCCACGAGGTTATAGTTGATGGAACGGGGATGCGCCAGCGCGTTTTGCACGGCTTTGGGCGAGATCTCGTTGAACTCGATGCGGTTTTTTCCGTCCTCAGGCAGACCCAAAACGCTCTGCAAGTGCCATGAAATGGCCTCGCCCTCGCGGTCGGGGTCGGTTGCGAGATACACTTTGCCCGCCCGCTTCGCCTCCTCGGTGAGGCGGCGGATGGTCTCCTCCTTGCCGGGGGAAGTCACATAGCGCGGCTCGTAATTTTTATCCACGGCGACGCCCAACTTTTTCTGCGGGAGATCGCGGATGTGTCCGCCCGAAGCGTCCACGCGGTACTGTCCTTTGAGATACCTCGAAATCGTCTTTGCCTTGCTCGGCGATTCCACGATGATAAGATCCATATCCACCTCTTACGCGCCCTGCGGCGCGGATGATTTTGATTTTATGCGCTAAACCGCGCTGTATTTGTTGCCGCCCGCCTTGACTGCGGCACCCTTGATCTCCAAAGCGGCGAGGACTGCCGCCGTCTCATATGCGGACATGCCCACCTTCTCGGCGAGAACGGCGGCGTGCAGCTCGCCGTACTCGCGCAGAACTTGCAGAACGCGCGTCTCCTCTCCGGTAAACTGCCGGGCCTTCTTTTCCCGCTTTTCGATGCCGTAGAGCGAAAAGATATCCTCGGAACGGGTGGCGACGTACGCGCCCTTTTTGATGAGTTCGTTGCACCCCTCGCCGTGGACGGAACCCACGTTGTGGGGAAAGGCAAACACGTCCCGCCCGAATTCGAGCGCGCAGTTTGCCGTGATGAGCGCCCCGCTCCTGACGGCCGCCGAGACGACGAGTACGCCCTCCGCAAGCCCCGCGAGCAGGCGGTTGCGCGCATGGAAGGAGTATTTCTTGGCCGTCTCGCCGGGCATCAGCTCGGAGAGCAGAAGTCCCTTGGCGGCGATCTGCTCTTTCAGGGAGGCGTGCGCGGCGGGATAACACTCATCCAGCCCGCAGGGAAGCACGGAGATGAGGTTGCCGCCCGGAAGCGCGCCCGCGATGGCGGCGCAGTCTCCCCCTTCCGCGAGGCCCGTCACGATCGCAAAGCGTTCCGAGAGGTCCTCCGAAAAATTTTTGGCGAGTTTTTCCGCCCACGGCGGCGTGATCCGCGAGCCGACGATGCAGAATTTGCGCCGTTTGAGCAGTTCCCTTCTCCCCTTTCCGAAGAGCAGGAGCGGCGGCAGGGAAATGTGTTTGAGCGATTCGGGATAGTCGTCCGAGACGAGCGTCACGGCGAAGTATCCCTTCTTTTCGAGCGAAGAGAGGAACGCTTCGAGTTCCTCCGCCCGCTTGCGCGCATCGGGCGTATATCTTGCGCCCGCCGCATGGGGAAAGTATTTTTCGGGTTCCTTCATCAGCGCTTCGGGCGAAGGGGCGGCATGCAACAGCGCGACGCGGCTGTGGTAATCCGCCTCCGCCACGCAACATAGCCAGATAAACGCCCTCTCTTCCTCGGTGTACTGCATGGTTTACCCGATCTTATCGTAAATACGGTAGGAGACCGCCTCAAAGACGTGCTTGGGAAGGATGTATTCGGATTTATCGAGGTCGGCGATGGTGCGCGCTACTTTGATGATGCGCGCCCTCGCGCGCGCCGAGAGGTGCATCCGCTCGAAGGCGGCGCGCAGAATATCGTCCCCCTCGCGGGTGAGCGCGCAGAACTCCGCGAGTTCTCGCTCCCCCATCTCGGCATTGGTGTTGATGCCGTAATCCCCGAAGCGGGCCGTCTGGATGCGCCGCGCCCCGTCCACGCGCTCCTTCACCGCCGCCGAAGTCTCCTGTTCGGTATCCGAAGTGAGGTCGTCGTAATCGATATCGTCCACTTCCACTTGCAGGTCGATGCGGTCGAGGAGCGGACCCGAAACCTTTCTGCGGTATCTGCGGATCTCGGCGGGCGTACACGTACATGCGCGCTCGGAAGAGCCGTAATTGCCGCAGGGGCAGGGGTTCATGCTCGCGCACAACATGAAACGCGCGGGGAAGGTGACCGTGCCGCCGGCGCGGGAGACGGTGATGACGCCGTCCTCCAAGGGCTGGCGGAGCGCTTCGAGCGTCGAACGCTTGTATTCGGGCAGTTCGTCCAAAAAGAGGACGCCGCCGTGCGCGAGGGAGATCTCCCCCGGATGCACCACTTTGTTGCCGCCGCCGCACATGGCCACGGTGGTCGCCGTGTGGTGCGGGGTACGGAAGGGCCGCTCGCAGACGATGCCCTCCGCGCCGAGGACGCCCGCCACCGAATGGATCTTGGTGATTTCCAGCGCTTCCTCGAACGTGAGGTCGGGCATGATGGTGGGCAGACAGCGCGCGAGCATGGTCTTGCCCGTGCCGGGCGGGCCGATCATGAGCAGATTGTGTCCGCCCGCGACGGCGATTTCAAGCGCGCGCCGCGCCATGGGCTGCCCCTTGACGAATTTCAGGTCTGCGGAAGTATAGGCATTGCTGCTCGGAATGTAGGAGATGGTATCGAGCGGCTCGATGGGCGAAGTCCCCACGAGGTGGCCCACCACCTCGCCGAGCGAACGGGCGGGATAGATCTCCGCCCCGCCCAAAAAGCGCGCTTCCTTGGCGTTCTCCGCGGGGATGATGAAGCGCGTGAAGCCGTGTCCCTTGGCGGAAATGAGGATGGGAAGAAGCCCCGCGATGGGCCTCAGATCGCCGTTCAGGGCAAGCTCGCCCAAAAATACGGTCTTGCCCACGTTCACCCCGACGAGCTGTTCGCTCGCCTTCAAGAGGCTCACCGCCACGGCGAGATCGAACGACGCGCCCTCCTTCTTGATATCGGCCGGCGCGAAGTTGATGGTGATGCGGTTCATCGGAAAGAGCAGGCCGCTGTTTTTGAGCGCAGAGCGCACGCGCTCCTTGCTCTCCTTGACGGCGGCATCGGGAAGGCCTACCATGTCGTAGGCAGGTACCCCTCTGTTGACGTCTGTCTCCACTTCGACGGGAACGCCTTCGAGGCCGTTCAGCGCATAACATACGATCTTGGCGATCATACTTTCTCCCCCTTGTAAATTATCCGAAAATTGCCGCCATGAAGTTTGCGGGAAGCGGGATCGAGAAAGTAAAGAAGGCGAGGGCCGCAAACAGGACGGCGAGCAGGACGAGCGCAACGATGTTGACGATACGGACGGCCTTTGCGGCTTTGCCCGTATACTCTCCTCCGAAGAGGCATGCGCCCGCAAGCATGGCATCGAGATACAGGAGCGCCACAAAGACGGCCGCTTCCTTCACGGCAAGCGCCATGATGAGCGCAAGCACGAAGAGAACGGCGATGACGGCGTTGCGGCGGAGCGCGGCGCGCCACGCCTTATCGCGTTCGGGCGCAAAGAACGCGAGAACCAGACGGACCAGCGTATAGAGAAGGCCGAGCCCGCCCGCGATCAGCGCGGCCGGGTTGATGGTGATCGCCGTCAAGGCATACCAATTGCCCGTGCCGCGGAAGAGCTGTGCAAACACACTCCACGCGGGAACGGCATAGGCGTTCGCGCCCGTAAACCCGCCCGCGAAGGCCTGCCACGCGACCGTGAACACGTTCGAGGGCGACGAAGGGTCGCCGAAGCCTTTGAGATAGGCGTAATACGCGGGGAGCATCCCAAGGAGCGCGAGCAGGAATGCGCCGATGACGAGGGCCACCCCAAATACGATGGGCGCAACGCGGTTCTTGAAGCGGAACTCCGCGGCGACCTTGGCGGCGCGGCGTGCGGGCGTCTCCGCCCCCTCTTCCTGCGTCTCCGCTTCCGAAGGTGCGGCCGCATCCTCCGCCAACGCCTTTTCGAGGCGGTAGCGTTTGGCCTTCTGCTGGCGTACCATGCCCAAAACGAAGAGCGCAACAACGCCCGCCATGGGGATGACGAAGGCGCCGTTCACGCAGATGGCCGCCGCCCCGCAAAGCCCTGCTAAGAGGAGCGGGAGCGCATGGAGGAAGTTCCCCTTCTTCATGCCGTCTGCATAGAACGCATGCACGAGATTTAGCGAAACCGCGAAGAAGAACACGGCGGGCATGAGCGGCGTGCCGAGGTGGCCATAGCCGAGCGTGAGGCAGGAGAGCGCATACAAAACCGTAAACACAAGCCCCGCCTTTTCACTGCGGGTCAGCCGCCTGACGAGCCGCGCAAGCGCGATGAGCGTGCCGAAGGAGGCAAGCATCGGGAAAAATCTGAGGCCGAAGGGACTCATGCCGAACATGAGCGTGCCGAGCGCAAGGATATCCGTGCCGAGCGCGCCGTAAACTTTTTCGATGTGGTAGGTATCGAGCGCCTTGCCCTCCGCATCTGCCGCATAGGTGTTGCCGAGACGCATCTCCGCAATGGTTTTGAGCGCGGAGACCTCGGCATCGGAAAAGCGGCCGAACGTGGACTGCATCTCCGTGGGCATCGCCTGCGCGTCGAGGAGCGCGTTTGCGCGCGCCTTTGCGCTCTCCGCCGATTCGCCGATGGGCGTGGCTTCATGGATCTTCGCGGGGATGAGGCAGGTCTCGCCCGTCCCCTCATAGGAAGAATCCAGCTTTTCGCCCACGAATACCACTTCGTTGATGAGAACGTTGGGGTTGGTCCCCGTCAGGGAGAGGCGGATGTAGGGATAGAGGCTCACGCGCCAGCCCGTATCGGGGAAGGAGAAGGGTGCGACGAAGCGGAAAAATTCATCCGTGGCATCGGGCGCGGGGATATCTTTGACGGGCTTGCCGTCCTCCCCGATTTCCGCGACGGGCGTGAAGTAATTTTCGAATACGGCGTTGAGACCCGTGGAGAAGGTGGTGCCGCTCGTACTGCGCTCGACGCGCAGGGTGGCATACGTCCCCGCATCGGCATAGATGGTGGCGAGGTTGACATAGACCTGCATCAGGCGTACGCGGGTGGTGACGCTCTTGCCCGACGCGTCCGTCTCCGTGAGGTCCGAAAGCTGGAAGGTGACGCTGGGCGTCTCGATATCCTGTTCCGTCTTGGAGCGGAGTTCGAAGGCGTCCCCCGTGCCGTACGCGGAGCCGAGCGTGCCGAGACCCACCGCGAGGAAGGCAAGCGCCACGATGAGAAACGCAAGGAAAAAGCCTTTGAGGCCCTTCCGTTTACCGAGTGAGTTTTTCATAAGGTACTATTCCCTATTATATTGATAGCTCTATTCTAACCGATTGCCTTAAAATTGTAAACAAATTTTTTGCCGAAAATAAGAAAAAAACAGGACTTGTGAAAAAATTTCGGGGAATGTTGTTTCCGATAGGCAAAATAAAGAAAAACCTGCCTTGAAGGCAGGATCTCTTTGAAAAGTTACTTCTTTTCCTTGATTTTTGCGGCTTTCCCCGTGAGTCCGCGAAGATAATAGAGCTTCGCTCTTCTCACTTTTCCCTGCCGTACGACGGTGACGTACGCGATCTTGGGAGAATGGATGGGGAAGCAGCGCTCCACGCCGACGCCGAACGAAAGGCGGCGCACGGTGAAGCTCTCGCGGATCCCGCCGTGCTTTTTCGCGATGACCACGCCCTCGAAGTTCTGGATCCTTTCCTTTCCGCCTTCGATGATGCGGTAGCCCACTTTCACGGTGTCGCCGACGTTGAAGGAAGGAATGTTTTCCTTCATGTTTTCGGCCTCGATCGCCTCAATGAGTCCCATGACTTTACCTCCATGTGTATTACGCGGCGTTCATGCCAAGATTTGCAGAGGACCGCCCGAAGTCAATTCACGATTATATCGGAAAAAATAAAAAAAAGCAAGCGCTTTTCGCCTCTTTTCCGAATTTCTTTTGAAATTTCTCCGAAACCCCTCAGTCTCGGCCTATGGCCTCGCCGGCTCCCCTCTTAGGGGCGCCAAGACCTGCCCCCGCCTCCCCCCTTATACATGAGGGGGGAGGATGTCACGGCTCCGCCGTGACAGGTAGGGGGTGCGCGCCCACCCCTTGAGGGGTGGGTGTCACCGAAGGTGACGGAAGGGGTGTCATATAAATGGAACATCACCCCCTTCCTGTCCGCTCCGCAGACACCCTTCCCCCTCCGGTAAAAGGGGGAAGGTCCACGCTGTCCCCTACAAGGGACGCCAAGGCCTCTTTCTCGCCCCCTCGAAAGCCATCAGATTTCGCCGTCCAAAATTTCTTCGGGCGTCTGCGGAGCGGGAACGCGCTCCTCGATCCCCTGCACGCACGCGTACGTATCCCTTCTCACAAGCGTACGCGCAACCAGCTGCCCCGCCTCGTAGACGGCGAGATAGCTCTCGCTGCAAAGCCCCGCGCGCTCCTGCCGCACGATGCGGTTTTGCGTTCCCTCCACGATCTTCACCGACGGCGGGTCCAAACGGAACAGCACCCTGCTCTCCACTTCATACTGCCTTCCGTCGGGCAGGCCGTAGATGCAAAATGTGACCTGTCCCCCCGTAATTTCGGATAAAATATAGACGGGGTACGGGTACGGGTTGGTAAATTTCAGATCGCTGTATGAGGAGACCATGGCGTCCTGCGAGGGGGCAACATACCCCACCGTGAGCGAATGCGGGTGGCTCTCCTCCACCTTCATGCCTGCGCGGAGGGCCGCGCCGAAGAGGGTGGTGCTCGCCTGGCACACCCCGCCGCCCACGCCGCGCACGAACTCGCCGTCCATGATGACGGCCGCCTCCTCGAAGCCGTTCTCCGCCGTACGCGCCCCCACACGGCGGTTGAAGGAGAAGGTCTCCCCGCTTCCGATCTCGGTCCCCGCGATGCGCGAAGCCGCCAGCGCGATATTGTGGCTGCGCGGGGCGTTGGAGGCGTCGAATTTGGTGGAAAACTTGGCAAGAAGCTGCGTGCGTTCGCGCAAAAGCTCCTCCGTGACGGCGGGCTTTATCTCGCGGCAGACGAGCGAAACGCGCGTCTCCCCCTGTTTCAAGGCCCGCGAGACCGCCTTGACCAGCCCGTCTCGGTCGCACGCGACGCCGTTCTCTTCGGGATGGTACGTAAACCCATCCGCATCGAAGCCGAGGCGGGCGTCTTTGCCCTCCTTGGCATTCAAGAGGCATACCATGTCCGCGAACTGCTCCAACAAAACGCATTCGCGGCGGACGTTTACGGTGTAACTTTGTCCCTTTTTCGCATGTTTCAAGACGCTCTCCGCGTCGTCGGAATAGTCGATGGAGAGCGGAAACTCCCCCGCTGGGGAGATGACGCAAAGCGGAAGGCGGTCGAGCCGCTTACGGACGGTATCGAGCGCCTCGGATTGGGACATGCCCCCCACGTCGATGCCGTTCACCTGCACGTTGCGCTTGATACGGCCGCCGCCGCACGCGCCCAAAAAAAAGCTCCCCGCAAGGAGGAGCGCCGCGATCTTCATATATTTCATACGCTCCCTTCGAGGCCGAGGAGCCGCTCCGTGAGCGCCGCATCCGCATCGAAGGGGGGCTGTCCGAGCATTGCGCTCGCGCCTTCGGCGTGAAAATCCGAACCGCCCGTCACATAGAGATGCCTCGCCGCCGCGAATGCGAGAAATTCCTCCGTCTCTATGGCAGTATGCCGCGTGTAGATACATTCTATGCCGTCGAGGCCGGCGTCTGCGAGCTTCTCCATGATTTGGATGCGCCGCACGCGCCCCGCCGCGTCCAATTGCTCTTTGATGCGCTCGTCGTCCGTCTCCCGCCACCGCTTCATCTCTTCGGCGGTCAGGCAGAAGATGCGTCCGGGATGCGCCAAAACGGCGATCCCGCCCGTCCGGTGGATGACGCCGACGGCCTCGAAGGGCGTCGGGCGGCATTCGCCCGCAAACGCGGGTCCGCCGAATGCGAAGGCCTCCCCATAGAGCGGCCCCGCGTCCCTATGTAGCTTTTCCCCGAACGCCCGCACGACGTGCATCGTGTGCAGAGGGGTATCCTTTCGGACATGGTATGCCTCGACGTCGTCCATGGTGACGTTGACGCCGTAAAATTCGTTGGCGAGGCGCACCATCTTTTCCGCGCGGATCCGCCCGCCCTCGAAGCGTTCTTTGAGAAAGGCGCGGTAGACTTCGTCGGTGCGGCACCCGTAGCCGAGGATGTGGATCTTATCCGTCCCCTCGTAAGAGGAGACCTCCCAGCCGCGCACGAAGTGAAGCCCCAGCGCGCGGGCCGCGGCCGCCCCCTCCTCCGCGCCGCCCATGTTGTCGTGGTCGGTGACGGAAAAGAGTTGAAGCCCCGCGCGCTTTGCCATCGCCGCCAGCTCGGCGGGGCGGTGCAGGCCGTCCGAATACACGGAATGCAGATGCAGATCGGCTCTCATTCGATGATTTTCCCCCCTTGGATGCGGATTTTTTTGCACTCCGCGCCATAGAGGACGCGTTCGGCGTGCGTACAGGTGAGGATGACTTGCAGACCCTTGACGCGCGCGAGCAGCTTCTTACGGCGGGGCAGATCGAGTTCGCTCATGACGTCGTCGAGGATGAGAACGGGCGCTTCCCCCGAAAGCCGCGTGAAGATTTCGACCTCGGCGAGCTTGATGGAGAGCGCGGCGGTACGCGCCTGCCCCTGCGAGCAGAACCCGCGCGCATCCGTCCCGTTGATGCCTATTTTGACGTCGTCGCGGTGCGGCCCCACCGAAGTGAAGCCCAAACGGATATCCCGTTCGTAATTTGCGGCCAGCTCGTCCGCGATGCGCTCTCTCACTTCCTCCTCGCCGCCCGCATAATTTCTGTCGGGGGCAAGCGTGAGCGTCTCGGCGCCGTCGGTAAGTTCATGATGGATACGCGTCGCGAGCGACGCGAGTTCTTTGAGGTACTCGCGGCGGGCGACCGCAATGCGCGCCGCATACAGCGCGAGTTGCCCGTCCCACACGGAAAGCGTCTCAAAAACCGACCCCATGTCGCGATCTTTGAGCAAATTGTTGCGCTGGTCGAGGATGCGCTGGTAGCGCAGAAGCGCCGAAGCATAGTCGCGCGAGGTCTGTGAAATGGAGAGGTTCAGAAACCGCCTGCGCTCGTCGGGACCGTCCTGTATGAGCCGCAACTCGCCCGGTGAAAAGAACACGCTCTTCATGTTGCCCAAGAAATCGACGGCGCGCCCCACCTTGTTGCCGTTGAAGAAGAGTTCGCGCCCGTTCTCGCCGATGGAGGCGCCGAGCGTGAACTTGCCGAAGCGGCTCACCGCCTCCGCCGTGATGAAGGCGCGCTCCGCGCCGCGGCGGATGAGCTGGCGGTCGTGGCGGATGCGGAGCGACGAACCCGTGCAGAGGTAAAACACTGCCTCCGCGCAATTGGTCTTGCCCTGTGCGTTTTTGCCCGTGAGAACATTGAGGCCTTCGTCGAATTCAAAGGTCTCGTCCTCATAATTTCTAAAATTTTTGAGCGTCAATTTTTTTACGACCACGGCAAAAACACTTTCCTTTCGGACGGTTTTGTATTATAATGGATACGGACGGAATGCCCGCCATGCGGGCCGCCCTTGACTATTATACCAAATCCGCCGAAAAAGCAAAAGCGTTTGAGAGGAAAAAATGTCCGAAAAAGCACAATTCGAGTTTCTGTGGGAAAAGATCCGCGAACGGCTCGAAAAACTCGTCACGACGATCTCCTATGAGACCTACTTCAAAAATCTCGAAGCCTGCGACGTCGTCAACAAAAAGATCGTTTTGCGTGCCGCCTCCGAGACGGGGGCGGGCGTCGTCATGCGCAATGCGGAAAAACTGCGCGAGGCCATCGTCTCCGCGCAGGTGGGCCTTACCGATTTCATCGTGTTCGTGGAGGGAAGCAAGCAATATACCTATGAGGAACTTCCCGACGCCCTCGAAGAGACCGCCTTGCAGACGGACAAACGTTTTACCTTCGATTCCTTCGTGGTGGGGACTTCCAATAAATTTGTCTATGCCGCCGCGAAGTCCGTTGCGAGCGCGCCCGGCGAGAACTTCAACCCGCTCTATATCTATGGCGGCACGGGACTCGGCAAGACCCACCTCATGCAGGCCATCGCCAACGAGATCGCCGAAAAGAAGCCCGCGCTCAAAGTACACTATACGACGAGCGAAAAGTTTTTGAACGAGTTCGTGGATTCCCTCTCGCACAACGGCGAGGGGCAGATCGCCAGGTTCCGAAGCCGCTACCGCAACGTGGACGTCTTGCTCATCGACGATATCCAATTCTGGGCGGGAAAATCCGGCGTGCAGGAGGAGTTCTTCCACACGTTCAACGAACTCTTTTCGCAGAACAAGCAGATCGTCATCACATCGGATTGCCCCGCAAAGGACTTGAAACTTCTCGAAGAGCGGCTCCGCACGCGCTTCGAAGGCGGCCTCATCGCCGATATCCAACCCCCGGACAGTGAGACGAAGATCGCCATTTTGAAGAAAAAGGCGCTGGAAAAGAAGTACGTCGTCCCCGACGAAGTCCTCGCCTTCCTCATCAAAAACACCGATAACAACGTCCGCACCCTCGAAGGGCGGCTGAACACCGTCATCTTTGCGAGCAAGCTGCACGAACAGCCCATCTCGCTCGAACTCGCGGCGATGGCCTTGCAGGAATCCATCACGGATCACGAACCCGAAGAGGTCACGCCCGACGCCATCATCCGCGCGACGTGCAGCCACTTCGGCATCTCGCGGCAGGATCTTCTCAGCAAGAACAAGAAGGCCGATCTCGCCCGCGCAAGACAGATCTGCGCATACCTGATGCGGGACATGCTATCCCTTCCGCTCGTCGTGGTCGGGCAGGAGATGGGCGGCATGCACTATTCCACCATCATCTATGCCCACGATAAGATCGAGGAACTCATGCGCGTCAACGATAAGATCTTGAAGGACGTCAGCGATATCAAGAGCGCCGTCTTAAAGCAATAAATCAAGGAACGAGGAACCCCCTTCCCGCACGGGAAGGGGGTAGGAATATGCAGACTTTTCATGAGACAACCTGCGATGCCGTCGTCATCGGCGCGGGACATGCGGGCGCCGAAGCCGCCCTTGCGCTCGCGCGCACGGGGCTTCAAACCGTAGTATTGACGCTCAATCTCGACAGCATCGGCTTCATGCCCTGCAACCCCTCCGTCGGCGGCACCGCGAAGGGGCATTTGGTGCGCGAGATCGACGCCCTCGGCGGGGAAATGGGCGTCTGCGCGGATAAATGCGCCCTGCAATACCGTATGCTCAACGAGGGCAAGGGCGCGGCCGTGCAGTCCCTCCGCGCGCAGGTGGATAAAAACCGCTATCACACCGAGATGAAGCGCGTGTTCGAGCATACGCCCAACCTGCATATCTTACAGGGCGAGGCCGCGGAGATCTTGGTGGAAGAGGGGAAAGTCGCCGGGGTCAGAACGGCTTACGGCGGCGTCATCGTCTGCCGCGCCGTCGTCGTCGCGACGGGCGTTTATTTGGGCGCACGCACGATCACGGGTACCCATGTCCGCGAAGCGGGGCCCAACGGCTTCGAACGCGCTACCCTTCTTACCCAAAATCTTCTCGCGCTCGGCTTTCGCGTGAGACGCTTCAAGACGGGTACTCCCGCCCGCCTCGACGGCCGCACCGTGGACTTTTCCGCGCTCGCCGCGCAGCCGGGCGAGGAGACGTATCCCTTCTCGTTTTTGAACGGCGGCGTCCCCGCCGTCTCCCGCCAGACGCCCTGCCATCTCGCCTATACCAACGGCGAAACGCACCGTCTGATCCTTGATAATCTTGACCGCGCCCCCCTCTATAACGGGGAGATCAACTCCGCGGGGCCGCGTTACTGCCCCTCCATCGAAACCAAGGTCGTGCGCTTTGCGGATAAGTCCCGCCACCAGCTCTTTTTGGAGCCGGAGGGTGCGGATACGACGGAGATCTATGTGCAGGGTCTCTCCACTTCCCTGCCCCATGACCTCCAAAAGCAGGTGTACCGCTCCGTCAAGGGCCTCGAACACTGCGAACTCGTGCGCTATGCCTATGCCATCGAATACGACTGCATCGACAGCCTCGACCTATTGCCCACGCTCGAATACAAGCGCGTGGAGGGTCTCTATACGGCGGGGCAGATCAACGGCACGAGCGGGTATGAAGAGGCCGCCGCGCAGGGCCTCATCGCGGGGCTGAACGCCTCGCTCAAACTCAGGGGGCGTCCCCCGCTCGTCCTGCGCAGGGATCAAGCCTATATCGGCGTCCTCATCGACGATCTCGTGACGAAGGGAACGGACGAACCCTACCGCATGATGACTTCCCGCGCGGAGTTCCGCCTCGTCCTGCGGCAGGACAATGCGGATGCGCGTCTCACGGAGATCGGCTACGCCGCGGGTCTCGTCAGCGAGGAGCGGTATCGGAAGTATTTGGAGCGTAAGGCCAAAAAGGAGGCCACCATGTCCGCGTTAGGCCTTCGCGCAGAGCAAAAAACCGCCAACGCGCTCGTCGTAAAATACGGCCAGCCGCCGCTCACGGCGGGGGTCACTTATGCAGACCTTATCCGCCGCGGCATTCCGCTGAAAGAGATACGGGAGGCCTTCGGCGTGTTGGGGGACGTCCCCCGCGACATTGCCGAAAGCTGTGAAACGGAGATCAAATACGCGGGGTATTTGAAGCGCAGTGAGGAAGAGATCGCGCAGATGAAGAAGATGGAGGATACCCCGCTCCCCGCGGACCTCGATTACGGCGCGCTTGCGGGCCTTCGGTTGGAGGCGCGCGAAAAGCTCGCCCGCATCCGCCCGTTGAATTTGGGGCAGGCCGCCCGCATTTCCGGCGTCTCCCCCGCCGACATCGCCGTCCTCATGGTCTATCTGAGCATGACCCGTTGACCCGATAACTCTCCCCCGCACCGCAAGCGAAGTAACGCGGGGTTCTACCCGCATGAGACAGATGTCACGAGCGCGCGAGTGACAGAGGGCTTGGCGCCCCTTTGAGGGGAGCTGGCGAGGCCATAGGCCGAGACTGAGGGGTTTATCCCACCTCATCCTCATTCCGAGGCCCTGTAAGGGCCGAGTGAATCTTTAATGAGTTGGTTCCATGAAGCCATTTCGCTCAGGATACACTCCCCGCTCACTGCGTTCGGGGTCGGTATGAGGTGAAAACCCTTTCGGCCGCTCGCTTCGTTCGCGTCCACTTTCCCTAAAAGGGACAGCAAGGGTTCAACCACGTCATTCCGTCCGCGCGGTCCGCGCGATGCTTCTATTGAGTCTAAGCGCGTCATTCTGCCCGACCGAGGCTTCTATTGTAGTCTAAGGTCGTCACGTCCGCACGAGGCTTCTATTTGTAATCTAAGTGCGTCACGAGCCGCAGGCGAAGTAGGAGCAAAGCGACGAAGTAGCCGAACGTCATTACGTCATTCTGAGCCATTAAAGCATGACTTTCAACGAATTGCCCATCCGCGAAGAATCCTATTGCGACCAAGCCCAACGCGACCCCTTGCCCACCCATTAAGAGGTGGGTGGCACGAGCAACGCGAGTGACAGAGGACTTGGCGCCCCTTTGAGGGGAGCTGGCACCGCAGGTGCCTGAGGGGTTTTGAACCCTTTTCAACCTCTTGCTCTTTACACGTCATTTCGAACCCCAATGGGGTGAGAAATCTCAAAGAACGAGATTCCTCGTCGCCCCGCTCCTCGGAATGACGTAGGGGGTAAGGCCTACCCATTTCGACCTCATTCCGAACGAAGCGAAGCGGAGTGAGTGAATTCGAGTTGGTTCCATGATGCCTGTTCGCTCAGGATACACTCCCCGCTCACTGCGTTCGGGGTCGGTATGAGGTGAAAACCCTTTCGGCCGCTCGCTTCGTTCGCGTCCACTTTCCCTAAAAGGGACAGCAAGGGTTCAACCACGTCATTCCGTCCGCGCGGTCCGCGCGATGCTTCTATTGAGTCTAAGCGCGTCATTCTGCCCGACCGAGGCTTCTATTGTAGTCTAAGGTCGTCACGTCCGCACGAGGCTTCTATTTGTAATCTAAGTGCGTCACGAGCCGCAGGCGAAGTAGGAGCAAAGCGACGAAGTAGCCGAACGTCATTACGTCATTCTGAGCCGTTAAAGCATGACTTTCAACGAATTGCCCATCCGCGAAGAATCCTATTGCGACCAAGCCCAGCGCACCCCCTCGCCCACCCCTTGAGGGGTGGGTGGCACGAGCAACGCGAGTGACGGAAGGGGTGTCATACAAATTGGAATGCCACCCCCTCAGACCCGCAAAACCGCGGGTCAGCTCCCCCTCAAGGGGGCGCCAAGATGGTCAAGCGTCATTCTGTTCCGCGTCATTCTATCCTTGAAAACAGGCAGCCGCCCGCAGAAAATTCTGCGGGCGGCCGTGCGTTACAGATAAATCATTTAATTCAAAAGTTCTCTCTTCTTCTGTGCAAATTCTTCTTCGGTGATCGCGCCCATATCATAAAGCTCTTTATATTTTTTGAGTTCATCGGCGGCGTCCGCCTTGCGCGGCGCCTTCTTCGGGCGGTCGAAGTTTTCGGGCAAAAATTTCAAACAGACGAAATATCCGACCGTAAACAATGCGACGAGGATAAACAGCGCGTACGACGCCGTCGTGGGAGAATACGTCCCTTCCACAGAGGATATCGCGACAAACCCGTCGATCATATACAAAACCGAGAATACGAGGGAGAGGCACATCACGGCGATCTGAATGCGGCCGCCCCTTTTCAGCGGTTTGAAGAATACAAGCAAAGTGAGGACGATACAGACCAGCGTCGCCAAAAAATGTAGCCACATGAACGCAATGAGCATCGGAGCGGCCCCTTCCAGCGCCTTCGGATAGCTACCGCCCAGAAGGTGGAATCCCAGCGTCGTACTTTCTTGCTTATAAGAAAACACCTCTATTTTCATGTGCAAGACGGGAAAGGCCAATCCGATGAACATAAATAGCGCCGTGATTGCAAGAATGCCGAACAGAACCCACTGTTTCATCGAAAACGCCTTCAAGCGTTGCGCGACCGTCGGTTTCCCGACGGGTACTTCTTTTTCTTCCATATGCTCCTCCATAGTAAAATTTTTCTACATTTGAATTTTATCAGTAAATTCTTTCTTTGTCAAGGGTTTACACTAAAATTTTAGTAAAATTTGTTGTATGGAGAAAAATATTGGTATGAACAGGATACGGGAATTGCGGGAAGACCGGGATCTAAGGCAGATCGACGTCGCAAACGCTACGAACATCGATCAAAAGACCCTATCCAACTATGAGACGGGGCGAACCAATCCCGATAGCTATGCGATCGTCAGGTTGGCAGATTTTTTCGGGGTGACCTGCGACTATCTTCTCGGCGTCTCAGACAGAAGCATGAAAAACATGAACGACGTTCTTCATGAGCTGGACGAAATCGAACGGCGGCTCGACGATGTAAAAAAATATTTGAGGAAAGGATGACCGCAAAAAAGGCAGCCGCCCGCAGAATTTTCTGCGGGCGGCTGCCTTTCACGTTCCCTATTTCAGTTATCGAACTTCACTTCAAACGACGTTTGCAGGGGGTAGGATGCGGGCATGGTACCCTCCAAATCCGTCCCGTGCAATTTCACCGCATGGATCGCGGCGTTTTGGTAGGTCGTATAGTAATAGACGCCCTCCTCTAAATCGCAGCAGGAAGAATAGACGGTCTCCTCATAGACCCCCTCCCGAAGCCGCATACAGCCGCGCGGCACCGCCACGCTCCCCAAAATATGGAAGAACCCGTTTATGTCGTCGGCAAGCTCCTTGCCCGTGACGAGAAACTCCCGTACGAAACAGGCGCGCACAAAGCGTCCCGCCGAAGCAAAGTCGCCCGGAAGGCCGATACTGCCCATGCCGCGGCTGTAATTTTCAGCCGTCCCCTTCCCGAACACCGCTTTGGGTTCGTCGGGCGTCAGGGACATGTAGTCGCAAAGACGGTTCATCTGCATGGGGAAGACGGGATTGTTGGTCATGACCCCCGCCGCATCGTCATAGAGCATGAGGCCGTCCGCCACGGGTTCGGCGACGAAGCTCTCCTTTCCGTCCGAGATCATCCAATGGAGCGGGGTGAGGGGCAGGCGGTCGCTGAACGGGATATTGACCACATTCACGCCTTTGAGAAGCTCTTTCGCCTCCGCGACCGTCTTGCATTTTCCGAGGACAAAGGGGATCATTTCAAAGGGCGTGACGTTGTAGACCCCCACCATGTCCGCATGATAGACCGCGTTTTTCGGAAAATTGAGTCCCGCCATGCCGAGGCCGTGTTCATTGACGGCGTCGAAATAGAGCGGCATACCGCCCTGTACGATGGCCATGCCGATCATGGCGTAATGGTGCGCCATCTCGCCTTCGCGGCGGAAAGAGATCTTCAAGTTACGGGGAGCGATCACCACGCTTTCGCCGAAGCTCCCCTCCAAATCGAGATTGCGCCCGAACAGGCGATGTTTTGCTTGCAAAGCTACCGCAGTACACATAAATTCCTCCCCAAAAAGTATACCCCATCCTGCAAAAATCATGTTCGCTGCGGGATGCGGGGCATTTGACATTATACCACGCGGCCCCGTGAAAAGCAAGGCCCGCAGGGCAAAATTTTTGCACGGCGGACGGGGCCGTAACAAGGCTCTTGGGGGGCGGTGCGGGATGCGGTAAAATTTTTTACGAAAACGGGATAAAAACGCTTGATAATTTTATCAGAAGGGAGTATAATGACATACGAACATTGGGGTGTCGCCAAGCGGTAAGGCAACGGACTCTGACTCCGTCATTCGTTGGTTCGAATCCAGCTACCCCAGCCAATAGCCCTACATTTTGTGGTTTTTTCCAAGGGAACACACAATATGCAGGGCTCATTTTTTGCCATTTTGGGGACTAATTGGGGACCAAACCGTTCTTCAACGGTCAATTATAATCGACCTTTTGAGCCTCTTTTCGCATGAATTCCCGCGAAAAATGGGTATAAACATTGCTCGTCTGCGTATTATCGGCGGCATGCCCCGCCCATACGGATACGACTTCGCGCGCCACGCCCGACTCTTGACAGCGGGTGATATACGTATGCCGCAACTCATGTAGATGATGATCCGGCATAAGGCGCTTGAATGCTTGCGTGAGCGCATCCGGGCGTACCGTGCGCACTGCTCCAAGATCAATTTCAGGCAGCACGCGCGCCAGCACGGGCGTAATGGGGATGAGGCGCTTTCGCTCTTGAAACCCTTTCCGCACTTTCGCACATACGACGGAGAGAAACCCCTCGTCGAATTCTGCGCCGGCAAGCTCACTTCTGCGCATGCCCGTATAAAGCAACACGAGGAGCGCGCCCTTGATCTCAGGCGCACAGCCGCTGGCACCGAGACGCGCAATAAATTCCCGCTCTTCGGCAAGCGTAAGAGCGCGGCCGTTTTTCTCCTCGTATTTCGGCGGATGCAACATTCTGAGCGGCGATTTTTCAATCAGTTCTTCCCCCACTGCAAATTCAAAGATCGCTTTCAGGGTCTGATAAATTTTCGTTGCCGTGCGCAACTTATTCTGCAAAATGTAAGCGTTAATGAGAGACTGTATATCCGATTGCCTGATCTCCCGCAATTCCAGCCCGCCGAGAGCGGGTAAAATATTCGTCTCAAACAGACCTTGATAAAATTTGCAGGTACTCTCTTTGATCGATGGCTTCTTTAACTCGAACCATCCGGCCAAAACGTCCGAAAACAGCACGCTCTTCTGTTGCAACAAGGGATGATCCCCGCTCATCGGCGCGGAATTACGGATCGCATCGAGGAGCTTCCCCCTCAAAGCATCGTAATCTTTGGTAGAAACGCAGATTCTCAGCCCAAATTTTCGAAACCTTGCTTCATATACACCGTTCATTTTTTTCCGAACATGGACGGGTAGTTGTATTGTAAAAACTTTTTGAAATTCTTCCGGCATTTGCCTTATCTCCTTCTTGGTAAAGTAAATTGCCGATTTCGATGCGGTAGGATCTTTCTTTTCTGTTTTTACCTCCTTCACGCCAGGGAAATAGAGAACATTCCCATCGGCGTTTTTTTTGCTTCTTCAATGAGCGCACGGCGCTCTTCTTCATCGCGGGCGATGATTCCGAGCAGTTGGGCGGAAAGCGTATGCAATTGAAACGCGATCGCTCTGATGTCCTTTGGATCTATCATAAAATTTTCTCCTTGGCGAAGTATCGCCGAGGAGTATTTTATCTATCAAGCCTTTTTCGGTAAAGCGGTTTTTATAGGTTCTCCGGCAAACATCCGGAGGCTTTCAAGCTCATGACTTCGATATTCGGCCGGGAGTTTGCGGAAGAGACGCAAAAGCTCCTCTTCCTCATCGGTGAGCGACGCCCCTCCTTCGGTAGGTTTGCGAACATCGCTTTTCCCAACCAAATAGTCAAGAGAGACATCGAAGTAATTTGCAATAATTTGCAATTTTTTTACCGGGGGAACCTCATCTGAGCTTTCCCACATGCCGACACTACCGACGCCAACTCCAAGCTCTCGTGCCAATTTTGCTTGCGATAGCCCAGATTCTTCTCGAAGTTGTTTGATTCTTAAACGAAATTTCATATTCCACCGCTTGAATTTTATCATAGAATGTGAGCAAAAAAAATATTTTCACAAATTCACTCTGAAATTATTATAAAACCATTGACAATACTCAAATTTTATGATAAACTACTCATAATTTCAGAGTAAATGGAGAACGAAAATGAAGGAGCGCCAGGGGATATCAAAAATAACGACAGGGAAAAGAATCTATGGGTTTCTTCTGCTCCACAATGCGTATAATCCGCCCAAAGAGATCTTAATCAACATAAGCGATATCCTCTCGGCCCAGCCTGCCACAAGCGATACCGTACTCGGCAATACCGTTATCAAAACGGCCCGCTCGACAATCTGCGTCGAAGAGACCCTCGATGAGATCATCCAAATCATTGAGAGTCCCACAAAAAGAGATCTGTTTCAAAAAGAAAAAGAGCATCCGCAATAAAAGGGATGCCCTCTCTTCTGAGAACAGAAAGATCACATTAAGTTGTGAAGTTCAAGAAGCCGGTAATAAAGATCAACGTTATCCGACCAAAAACAAGATAGATCATCCGTTTCTTTCTCAACTTTTTCCAATCGTTTGGTAAGAGAATCGATCGTCTTTGTTAAATTCTCGACTTTTTCCTCAAGCACCTTAATGTATTCATCCATACGGCCACCTCCCTTGTGATATTTCCCCTACCGAAGGCTACCGGCACGGGATAAGGCCATTATATCACAAAAGAGTTTTGAAATCAACACCAAAAAAAGGTGATGAGCAAATAAAAAGCAACAGGGAAAACGGAAATGAACAAAGAACGAAGGAAACGCCTCAACGAGATCGCAGTCCGCACCGATGCGATCATCGAAAAGCTCGCATCAGTCAGCGAAGATCTCCAACAGATCCAAGCCGAAGAGCAAGACTATTACGACATGATGCCCGAACCGTTTCAAAACGGGATAAAGGGTCTGAATGCGCAGGCCGCCATCGATGCCCTGCAAGATGCGATCGATAACCTTGATACGATGTCCTCAGAATTGGATGAATTTTTACAAAATATAGACGCCGCGTCAATGTGACGCCGAAGGCGGCAAAACAGGAGGACCACTGAATGAAAAGTGGCTTTGGAAAAATTGTATGTTACGTGCTGACGGCGATCTTCGCGCTCATGATCGTCGGCGGCGCGGCGGCAATCATCGTCAAAGCGCGGGATGCCTTCGCCCCCATCGGCGGCGGAGACCGTACGGTGATCGGCTTTACCGGCATGCAAAACGAGGACAGCACGCTCACGTGGACGCACGATATCGCCCAATATAACGGCGAAGCGGCGTTTGAAACTCACGAAAACCCGGCGGCGAAGCCGGATGCGACGCATATCGTTGCCGTTACGTCTAAGCTCGATGAGATCTTCCCCTATAAGCTCATCCGCGAAGTGAAAGACCAATACGGCAATGCGTTCATTGAGTTTCCGAAACTCTACATGAGTTACGAACTCGACGACGCGGGCAACATCGAGGGCGTCAACTTCGCTAACTATAAAGCCGGGGAAAATTACTTCATCCCCGATGCCTATAAGGATGCGGACGGCAAAATCACCGAGGCCTTCTATATCGGCAAATACGAAGGATATGTTTCTGCCGGCGAAGTCGTCTCCAAAACACAATATCAGCCCACCGGCAACCTCACGCGCAGTGAATGCCGAGATCTTGCACGTGCCTATAACGCAAAAGAAGGCAACGGCGGCTATTACCAACAGCTCGACATATCCATGTGGACGGTCTATCAGCTCCTCACCGCGTGCTATCTCCGAACGATGGATATCCAAAGTGTAAATCCGGGGATCGTCGGGCAGGGAGACGCGCTCGATGGCCCCATGGCCACGGGCGGCACGGAATTTATCAAAAATCTCACGGGTTGGCAGACCAACACCAACGTCAACAAATTCCTCGGCGTCGAAAATTCCGCCGGGAATATGGCGGCATGGGTAGACGGCATCCGTTTCGAAAAAGATCACATCTTCTACATCGCAGATCCCGATGAATTTTCCGACGCCGAAGGCGGCGTGGATCTCGGCTTTGCGCGCCCGCTATCGACAGGCGTCATCCGGGCCTTACGGCCGGGAACGGGCGACAAGGCGCATTCCGTGATCTTCCCAGCGCTCCTCGATGATACCGATTGGGGCGCCGATGAGCTGAAACTCAACTACACGGCAGATATCTATTCTGTGTACGATTACAGCGGCGGAAAGACGATGTACGTCGGCGGATGCTGGACGGGCGAGGCCTTCGAGGCCGCGGTCTACGGCCTGTTCTCATCAGCGAGCGGGTTGACCGAAACGGGAGTTTTCCCCGAAGTAGGCGCGCGCCTTTGCGCCCGGTCTATACAGGAGGCGAAGGCATGACGCAAAAACAAGTTCAGAAGATCCGCAAAGGGCTTGCGTGCTGTTCACAATCTGAACCCGCATGCCCCGACTGCCCCTACATAGACACCCACGACTGCGCGTCTAAACTCGCAAAAGAAGCCATCGGCTATATAGAGGACGACAACGCATGATCCGACGCATATCCACAACCATATCGACGCTTATCCTCATCGCCGCGATCGCGGCTCTCTCCTTCTTGACTGAGGCCCGCGGCGTACTTGTTCGCGCCGCGGATGCCTCCGTCTCGTACGCGAAGAGCGCCGTCATGGACGATCTGAAAGGCGCAACGATCGACGGCAAGATCTTCGATCTCGACGACTACCCGGCTAAGGCGGATGCCGCGCCGGAGCTTTTGCTTTTCACCGAGTATTGTTTCAGCAAAGATCCCGCGAAGGCAAAGGACTTCGGGCTTTTTGCTTACGTCTACAACCCCGGCGGGATTACCTTTGATAACTCCGTCGCGGCCAATACATATTTTAACAAGATCCAACTCGCGGTGAATGAGCAAGGCTATCGAAAATATAGCATGATCTATCTCAACCGCAGTACGGCCGCCGACGGATGCGACGGGCGGTTTTACAAATTTCAGATCTCGTTGGGCGAAAATACGCGCGATGAGCTTCTCGAAGAGCTGGCGAAAAATGAAGAACGCGTTTACAAGCTCAGTGGGTTCGAACTTCGCGACCCCGCCGCTTTTAATGCGACGGAATACGCGATCGCGCAGACCTACACCTTCACGGGCTATGTCAAGGGATACGGCGCCGGTTCTCAGAACGAAAGCACGCTAAGCTGTACCCTCGATGCGCTTGATACCGTCGCCTTCGACGTCAATCACACTTTTTACCGAACAAAGACGTCTGAACTCGGCGGAAATTACAAAAAACAAATCAACACTGTCTATTTCGCCGTTCCCAAACAGCTCTTCGAGGCTTACGGAAAACTTCAACGCATTAAGGCGGAATGGTATGAATATAAGACGAAACCCATCGTCGTAACATCCGATCGGGATTTTTACAACGCCGCACTGCCCTATGTTGGAAAACTGATCACCGAAGGCGGAAACACGAACTATGATACAAACATCGGTTATGGCATCGGGTCAGAGGCGTTGTATGATGATTTCAATACAGCTTTAAGTCAATTTCTCGGATATAATTGGAACATTTTACCGGACTCGCACTTCTTAGGGAGCGGCGACAAACAAATTAAAAAACTTGTTTACTTGCTTCCCACCAAAAATTGGTGCGGCATTGATGAATATGATCCGCTTACGGACTATTCAGATTCGCTTGAAGGGCAAGGGAATGCCCTTTTGAATTACATATACGCATATCAACCGAAGCCGGAAGGCCAAGAAGGAGGCGGCGATAGCGGCTTTGGCGGAGGCGGTGGAGGTAGCTGGGACGTCGGCGGAGAAATGCCCTCTTTTGACGGAGAAATCTCCTTCCCCACCGTCAACGTCAAGGGCGGTACTCTTCCCGCCGAACTTTTCGAAGATGACATCGACGACTCCCGCAAAATTACCAACGAGAGCGGCAACATCGACTTCGGCTACTCCTATTACGACTTCAACGCAAATACCGATCTGCATACTTTGAACACTTGGAGCGACACCAAGCCGTCTTTTTGGGATACATGGAACGCGTTCGGATTTTGGGACGCGATACTCGACCGCGTTCCCCAAGAGGCGAGTAAAACCGCCGCGCCTATCTACGTATTGACAGATACCGATATGAGCGCATCCAATGCAGATCTCATCGACAATTTACTTATCAATGCAAAAGATGTAGACGCTATCCGCGCGGCGTACAACGAAGCGGAACAAAATGATGAATACCTCGTCTTATTCCGCTTTGCGGTAAGCGATTACTACTCTGCCGCGGCCGAAATTCTCCAATATGGCCTTCTCCATACCGACGAAATCACCGGAAGGGCCTACATCGCGCAGGAAAGCGTATTTCTTGACTTTGACGTTATCCAACTCACCTTTGAGAAGGAAAGCGTAAAAACCATCGTACCGGCGGTATCCTCCCCCATCGACATCGTCAACGATCCCACGCCGCCAACCGATATGCCGCCGGATACAAACGGCGCGGAAAAAATTATCAAGATCATCCTCGCGGTGATCCTCACCGTCGTCGTCGCCGTACTGATCGGCGTCATCATCTATAAAGTCATAAAGAACCGGAGGGAAAAATCATGACATTTTCAAAAAGTAAGCTACTCGCGGCGCTCTCGGCGCTGTTTGCCGCAATCATTCTTTTTTGCATGTTGACCGCGTCCGTGGGACCCATGTCCGCATCGGCCGCTTCGGTCGCAAACGTTTTTGCAAATTCCACGATGGATTTCCGCCTCACTT
>CANQSR010000020.1 GCA_947626575.1 uncultured Clostridia bacterium
GTAAAAAGCCGTTGCGGTACTTGACGGCGTCCGCGGGAATATGTTATAATGATACGTAAATGCTTCGAGGGCGGTTTGCGTCCGCGGAGCGAAAGGAGATAAGATGCTTACATCCGTATGCGGGATCAATTGGGGCGATGAAGGCAAGGGCAAGATGGTGGATATGCTCTCGGAGGATTACGACATCGTCTGCCGCTATCAAGGCGGCAACAATGCGGGGCATACCGTTATCAACGAACGGGGAAAGTTTGTTCTCAACCTGCTTCCCTCCGGCATCCTCAGGGAAAACGTCGTCAACGTCCTCGGAATGGGCATGGTCATCGATATCAGGCACCTCGCCGAGGAGACGGCGCGGCTGCGCGAAAAGGGCGTGAAGATCACCCCCGATAACTTGAAGATCAGCGATAGGGCGGTCATCACCATGCCCTACCATGTCCTTCTCGATTGCCTCGAAGAGGACCGCCTCGCGGGCAAGAAATTCGGCTCGACGCGCCGCGGCATCGCGCCCGTCTATGCCGACCGCTATATGAAGAAGTGTTTCCGCATGGGGGAACTTCTGCATCCCGAAAAGCTGTATGCCCGCGTCAAGGATATCGTCGAATGGAAAAATCTCACGGTGGAGAAGGGATACGGCCACGCGCCCGTCTCCGCGGAAGAGACCATTGCATATCTCAAACAATACGGCGAACCGCTCAAAGACTATATCTGCGATACGGGCCTTCTCATCGAGCGCGCGCACAAGGCGGGCAAAAAAGTCATGTTCGAAGCCCAGCTCGGCGCCCTCAGGGACGTCGATTACGGCATCCTGCCCTATACCTCTTCCTCGCAGACCATCGCATCCTATGCGCCCATCGGCGCGGGCGTTCCCAACCTTCGGCTGGATAAGTCCATCGGCATCATGAAGGCATATTCCACCTGCGTGGGCGAGGGGCCGTTTACGGCCGAATACTTCGGCGAAAAGGCCGAAACGCTGCGCGCGGCGGGCGGCGAATACGGCGCGGCAACGGGCCGTCCGAGGAGGGTGGGTCCCTTCGACGTCGTCGCCTCTTCCTATGGCATCCGCTGCCAGGGCGCGGACGAGGTCGTCCTCACCAAGCTGGATATCCTCTCCATTTACGAGGAGATCGAGGTCTGCACGGCCTATGAACTGAACGGGAAGATCATCCATGACTTCCCTTATCCCGACGCCCTCGACGACTGCAAGCCCGTGTTTGAAAAGGTAAAGGGGTGGCATACGGATATCACAAAATGCCGCAAGAGGGAGGAGCTTCCCAAGGAAGCGCTCGATTACATCGCCTTCATCGAGAAGGCCTGCAACTGCAATATCACCTATGTGGCCGTCGGCGCGGAGCGCGACGCGGTCATCCGCTTGAAGTAAGGAGTCCGCATCATGGAAAAGAAATTTTATAAATTCCACGGCGCCGGAAACGATTATATCTTTTTCGATTGCTTCGATTGGGCGCCCAAACGTCCCGCCGTGCTTGCGCGCAAGCTCTCCGACCGCCACCGCTCCGTCGGCGGGGACGGGATGGTCCTCATCCTGCCGGGCAAGACGGCCGATGCCAAAATGCGCATGTTCAATGCGGACGGAAGCGAGGGGAAGATGTGCGGGAACGCCATCCGTTGCGTGGCCAAATATCTCTATGATCACAAGGGTGTCCGCAAGCGCGATCTTACCATCGAGACGGCGGCGGGGACCAAGAAGCTGCACCTCGTCTCGCGGAGCTGGGATAAGGAATGCGCCCATCTCTTTACCGTGGATATGGGCAAGCCCAAGTTCGACCCCGCGCGCATTCCCGCCCTCTTCGGGGGCGATAAGGTGGTGGGTCATCCCCTCACCGTGGGGGAGGAGACTTACCGCGTGACCTGCCTCTCCATGGGCAATCCGCACTGCGTCGTATTCACGGAGGACCTCGCGGGGCTTGACCTCGCAAAGCTCGGTCCCGCCTTTGAAAACCATCCCGCGTTTCCCGACCGCGTCAACGCGGAATTTGTGCGCGTTGCGGGGGAGAACCAACTCGAAATGCGCGTATGGGAGCGGGGGAGCGGCGAGACGCTCGCTTGCGGAACGGGCGCGTGCGCGGCGGCGGTGGCGGCCGTCATGAACGGCCTTTGCGCCAAAAACGCCGAGATAGTTGTCCGCTTGAAGGGCGGAAAACTGAGAGTCGTCTACACGGGCAAGACTGTCTACCTCACAGGTCCCGCCGAGCTTGCGTTCACGGGGACCGTGGAAATCTGATGGGGAGGATGGCATGACGAAATACATCTTTGTGACGGGCGGCGTCGTTTCCGGTCTCGGAAAGGGCATCACGGCGGCGTCGCTGGGGCGGCTGCTCAAAATGCGCGGCTACAAGGTCGCATCCCAAAAACTCGACCCCTATATCAACATCGACCCCGGCACAATGAATCCGTTCCAGCACGGGGAAGTCTTTGTGACGGAGGACGGCGCGGAGACCGACCTCGACCTCGGCCACTATGAGCGCTTCATCGACGAGAACCTCAACAAATTCTCCAATCTCACGACGGGGAAAGTGTATTGGAACGTCCTCAACAACGAGCGCAACGGCGCCTATCAGGGCCAGACGGTGCAGGTCATCCCGCACGTCACCAACGAGATCAAGTCCTTTATCTACCGCGTGGGCGAGGCATCGGGGGCGGATATTGTCATCACCGAGATCGGCGGGACGACGGGCGACATCGAGAGCCAGCCCTTCCTCGAAGCCATCCGTCAGGTCGCGCGCGAAGTGGGGCGGGAGAACTGCTGTTTCATCCACGTCACCCTCGTTCCCTTCATTTCGGGTTCCTGCGAATTCAAGAGCAAACCCACCCAGCACTCCGTCAAGGAGTTGCAGGGGATGGGCATCTTCCCGGATATCATCGTGGCGCGCGTGGATGCGCCCATGCCTTCTTCCATCCGCGAGAAGATCGCCATGTTCTGCAACGTCGCGCCCGAATGCTGTATCGAAAACCTCACCGTTCCCGTCCTCTATGAGGCGCCCATGATGCTCGAAAGGAGCAATTTCTCCACTACGGTGTGCAAGATCCTGCACCTCGACCCCAAGGAGATCGATCTGAGGGAGTGGGAGGAGATGCTCGCCCGCATCCACAGCCGCAGCAAGGAAGTCAAGATCGCCCTGTGCGGCAAATACGTGGACCTGCACGACGCCTACCTCTCGGTCGCCGAAGCGTTGGCGCACGGCGGTTACGAGACGGACGCCAAAGTCGAGATCGAGTGGATCGATTCGGAAAAGATCACCGAAAGCAACGTGGAAAAGCGGCTCAAAGGCGCCGACGGCATCCTCATTCCGGGCGGATTCGGCCCGCGCGGGGTGGAGGGGAAGGTCGTCGCCTGCAAATATGCGCGCGAACACAACATCCCGTATCTCGGCATCTGCCTCGGTATGCAGGTCGCCGTCATCGAGTACGCGCGAAGCGTCCTCGGCCTTCCCGACGCCAATTCCTCCGAATTTTTCCCCGAAGGGAAGCATTCGGTCATTGACCTCATGCCCGACCAATACGGCGTGCGCATGGGCGGCACGATGCGCCTCGGCGCCTATCCCTGCAAAGTACTCGGCAAGCAGATGCGCGCCGCTTACGGGAAAGATCTCGTCTCGGAGCGTCACCGCCACCGCTATGAATTCAACAACGATTACCGCGAAGCCTTCGAAAAGGCGGGCATGACCATCGCGGGGACTTCCCCCGACGGAACGCTCTGCGAAGCGGTCGAGCTGGACGGCAACGATTTCTTTGTGGGCGTGCAGTTCCACCCCGAATTCAAGTCCCGCCCCAACAGCGCGCATCCGCTGTTCCGTGAATTTATCCGTGCCGCCCTGCGGCACAAAGAGGGCGGACGGGCATGAAGATCAACGCAAATTTCCGCGCGCTCAAAGAGTCGTATCTCTTTTCCACCGTGGGCGCGAAATTTACCGCCTATCAAAAGGCGCATCCCGAAAAGAGGGTCATCAAGCTCTCCATCGGCGACGTCACCCGCCCGCTCGCGCCCGTCGTGGTCTCCGCGATGGAGCGTGCCGCAAGGGAAATGGGGGATGCGGCCACGTTCAGGGGATACGGCCCCGATGCGACGTGCTATGCCTATGAGCCGCTGCTCGAAGCCGTCCGCGCCCGCTATGCCCGCCGCGGCATTGCGCTCGGCAGTCATGAGATCTTTATTTCCGACGGCGCAAAGAGCGATCTCTCCAATCTCCTCGATTTGTTTTCCGCGGAGAACACCGTTTTGGTCCCCGACCCCGTCTATCCCGTGTATGTGGATACCAACATCATGGCGGGCCGCCGCATTCTCTATGCCGCCGCCGTGCGGGAAAACGGATTTTTGCCCCTGCCCGACGCCAAGGTACATGCGGATATCGTCTACATCTGTTCGCCCAACAATCCGACGGGTGCGGCATACGACCGCGCGGGCTTGCAGGCATGGGTGGACTATGCCGTCCGCGAGGACGCCGTCATCCTCTATGATGCGGCCTATGAGGCCTTCATCGAGGGCGGTCTGCCCCATTCCATCTTCGAGATCGAAGGCGCGCGGGAGTGCGCCATCGAGATCTGTTCCTTCTCCAAGACGGCGGGATTTACGGGCATCCGCTGCGGCTATACCGTCATTCCCGACAGCCTGAAACGGGAGGGGGTGCAGCTCTGTAAGATGTTCGCGCGCCGCCAATCCACCAAGTTCAACGGCGTGAGTTACATCACGCAGATGGGGGCGGCGGCCGCTTTCAGCGAGGAAGGGGAACGCCAGATCCTCGAAAATATCGCATACTATAAGCAAAATGCGGCAAAGATCGGCGCGATGCTCGATGCGCACGGCATCTACTATACGGGCGGCAAGCATTCCCCGTACATCTGGATGCAGTGTCCCAAGGGCATGACGAGCTGGGAGTTTTTCGATGCGCTTTTGGAGCGGGCGTGCGTCGTCGGGACGCCGGGCAGCGGGTTCGGCAAGAACGGCGAAGGGTATTTCCGCATCACGGCCTTTGCGACTAAGGAAAACACCGCCGAGGCCTGCCGCAGAATGGGAGATTTTTTGGATAGCTTATGATGGAACAACGTAGCGCAGGCGTTCTCCTGCATATCTCTTCGGTCCCCGGAAAATACGGGATCGGTTCACTCGGAAAGTCCGCGCACCTTTTTGCCGCTAAACTTGCAAAGAGCGGCGTCAAGGTGTGGCAGATCCTGCCGCTCGTGCAGACGGGCTTCGGCGATTCGCCCTACCAATCGGTTGCCTGCGATTCCGGCAACCCGTATTTCATCGACCTCGATCTGCTCGCGAAGGAAAAACTTCTCACCAAGGAGGAACTCAAAGCCCTCCGCAGGGAATACCGCAACAAGCAAGTGGATTACGGCGCGCTCTATGAGGAGCGTTACCGCACGCTCCGCACGGCCTTTTCGCGCTTTGCCTTCGATAACGAGGCCTTCCGCGCCTTCGTGAAGGCGGGCAGATTTGAGGATTACGCCCTCTTCATGACCGCCAAGACGGTGTACGGCGGCACCTTCTCCGATTGGGAGGAGGGCATCCGCCTCCGCGACCCCGAAGCGCTCGAAGCGCTCCGCACCGATCATCACGAAGAGTATCTCTTCTGGCAGTTCCTGCAATATGAATTTTGGAAGCAGTGGGATGCCCTGCACGCCTATTGCGGCAAGTTAGGCCTAAGCATCATGGGCGATATCCCGCTCTATGTTGCATACGACAGCGCAGACGTCTGGGCGCATCCCGGCCTCTTCAAACTCGATGATGCGCTGAAACCTGCGAAAGTGGCGGGGGTCCCGCCCGACTATTTTTCCGAAAAGGGCCAGCTCTGGGGCAATCCCGTGTACCTCTGGGAGGCGCACGAGGCGACGCAGTTCGCGTGGTGGACGGAGCGTCTCAAAAACGCATTCGGCACCTATGATATCCTGCGCATCGACCACTTCCGCGGCATCGACCGCTACTATGAGATCGACGCAGGCGCGGAGGACGCGACGGAGGGGGTGTGGCAAAAGGGCCCCGGCGAAGCGCTCTTTGCGGGTCTCGGCAGCGAACGGGAGAGGATCGTTGCGGAGGACCTCGGCATCATCGACGGCGGCGTCCGCACTCTCTTGAAGCGGACAGGCTTTCCGGGGATGAAAGTTCTGCTCTTTGCCTTCGACGGCAACGAGGAGAACGATTATCTTCCCAAAAACATCGGCGAAAATTGCGTCGTGTACACGGGTACGCACGACAACAACACCGTGCGCGGCTATCTCGACGGCCTCTCGGCGGAAGAATTTATCCTGCTGAGGTCGCGCGTTGCCGCCGCGCTCGAAGAGGCGGGCATCGGCGTCGGCCTCGGCGCACAGGGAAAGGGGATGTGCGAAGCGTTCGTCCGCCTTGCCCTTGCGAGCAGGGCTTCGCTCGCCGTCATCCCCATGCAGGACCTGCTCGGTTTGGGCGGGGAAGCGCGCATGAACGTCCCCGGCACCTGCGGAAACAATTGGCGGTTCCGCCTGAAAAAGCAACCCTCCGCCCGCGTAACGGGCAGGTTGAAAAAGATGATAAAACATTATCGGAGGTAACTTTATGGCAGAAAAGAAGGGATTCTGGAAAGAATTCAAAGCGTTCATCGCGCGCGGCAACGTGCTGGATATGGCAGTCGGCATCATCATCGGCGGCGCGTTCACGGCGATCATCACGGCGATCGTCAACGGCATCCTCACGCCGCTGTTGCAGTCGATCGGCGTGGGTGCGGATGGCTTCGGCGCCCTGCAAATCGTCCTCAACGAGGCGGCCGTCACGGCAAATCCCGAAGTCGTACCCATCATTCTCGACTTCGGCATCGTGATCTCGTCGATCGTCACCTTCCTTCTCACGGCGTTCATCCTGTTCCTCATCGTCTGGACGACCAACCGCCTGCACGAACATGCCGAGAAGTTCAAAAAGAGCAAGGAAGAGGCGCCCGCACCCGCTCCCGAACCCGAACCCGAACCCGTTCCGCCCGCACCCACCGCGGAGGAATTGCTTACGGAGATCCGCGATCTTCTGAAATCCAAAAACGAATAACCTGCAACGGGAAGCGGGGGACGCAACTTGCGTTCCCCGCTTTGTCACACTTTTCGGGTGCGGACGATACAATATTTATGGTATGCGCATCTGTTTTGTGACGAGCGGAGGCCTCGATGACTTCGCAAAAAAATATGAAGGCGGCGCGGACGTCGTCTGTTTTTCCTTTCAGGCGATCGGGGAAGTGAGTTACGAGCGGGAATTGAAGGGGGAGACGAGCCTCTTCGAGGACGTCGCGCTCCTCTCCAAAGAGGCGGGGTGCGTCGTGATCTGCGGCTGTTATACCGATGCCCGCAGTATCCGCAGAAAGTCTGTGGTGGTTGCGGAGAAGGGAAAAATTTTGGGCGTATCCGATATGGTCAACCGCATCGACGGCGGGCAATTCCGTTGCGGGGCGGGGGTCAAGATCTTCGATACGGCCGTGGGGAAGCTCGGCGTCATCGTCGCGGAGGACCTCTATTTTCCGCGCATCGCCGAGACGCTCTCCGTCTGCGGGGCGGAGCTTGCCATCTGCATCTATGAGCAGTTGGAAGGGAGTTTGGAGCAGACCCTCATGCGCGCGCAGGCCTTCTCCTTCGGGGTGCCGATGTGCGTCTGCGCCTATGGGTATGCGCAGGCGGCGGATATCGGCGGAAAGGTGCGCTTCGCCTCCCCCAAGAATTTATGCGTTTACGACTTCGAGCGCGAGCAGGAATATCATCTCGTCGAGACGCGCCAGCGCGGCTTTTACCGTAAAAAGAAGAACGGCTTTTAATGTCCCATATGTCATTTCGAACGAAGTGAGAAATCTCCCTCGTCATTCCGTCCGCCCCCTCATGTCATTTCGAACGTCCCCCCGTCATTTCGAACGCAGTGAGAAATCTCTTTTACCGCCTCAACGTCATCCGCCCGCCTCAACGTCATTCCTACCGTCTCGCCTCGTCATTCCGTCCGCCCCCTCATGTCATTTCGAACGTTCTCCCCGTCATTTCGAACGCAGTGAGAAATCTCCCTCCCCGTCCCACCGACCCAATCCAAACCGCGCTCCGCCGCGGCCAACAAATTTCGGCATATTCCGACGGGATATGCCTTTTTTCGTATGGCGGGAAATCTTATAATGGCAGTCACGGAGCGGGATATGCAGGTATATATCGAAGCGGCCTTTTTGGAAAATTTTCTTCTCGACGGGGCGATCTGTTATCTTGCCCTCGTCTGCGCCCGCCTCAAAATCTCGGTTTGGCGTCTGCTCCTTGCGGGTACGGCCGGGGCCGCCGTGGCCATCGTCTTTCCGCTTTTTACGCTCCCCGTCTGGGCGGCATACCTTGTAAAATTTGCCTGCGGCGCCGCGGTCGTCCTCATTGCGGCGCGGGGCAGACCCAAACAGGTCGCCGTCGCGGCGGCGCTCTTCTTTGCGTTCACGTTTGCGCTCGGCGGGCTTCTCACCGCCGTCTATTCCTTCTGCGGCGTCGGTTACGAGGCGGGAACGGGCTACATCGTGGAACAGGCGCCCGTTGGGCTTGTGTTCGGCGGGGCGGCGGCGTTCGCCATTGCCGCCGCGGAGGGGGCGCGGTTTTTGTACCGCTACCGCAAACAGCAACAAAACACGCTCCCCTGCGTTGTGGCGGTGAAGGATAGGGAGGTCCGCTGGAAGGGGTATGCCGACAGCGGAAACAACCTGTTTTTCCGCGGAAATCCCGTCTGCGTGACTTCTGCCGTCGCGCTGCTCGCCCTCTTCGGGAGAGAGGAGATGCACGAAGCGGGTCGCATGACGGTCTCAACGGTCAACGGCGGCCGCGAAGCGCCCGTATTCACCTGCGACCGCATGGATATCGAAGCGGGCGGGGAGACCTTTTCGCGGCAAAACGTCTATCTCACGGTCGGGGAAGTGACGGGGGAATACCAACTCATACTCAATACCGCGCTCATGGAGGCTTGAATGAATATCTTTGCCCGCTTGAAGGAGTGGCTACAAAAGATACGGGGAACGGAAAACGTCGTACACTATCTGTGCGGAAACGAAGCGCTCCCGCTTCCGCTTTCTGCGGAGGAAGAGGGGGAATTGCTCGGCAAACTCGAAAAGGGCGAGGAGGCGGAGAGCGTCAAGGCCAAGCTCATCGAACACAATTTGCGGCTCGTCGTCTACATCTCCCGTAAATTCGAAAATACGGGCGTGGACGGCGACGATCTCATTTCCATCGGGACGATCGGGCTGATCAAGGCGATCAATTCCTTCCGCGCGGAGAAAAATATCAAACTCGCAACGTATGCCTCCCGCTGTATCGAGAACGAGATCCTCATGTATCTGCGGCGCACGGTGCGGCTCAAAAGCGAAGTTTCCTTCGATGAGCCGCTCAATACCGATTTCGAGGGCAACGAACTGCTTCTTTCGGATATCCTCGGCACGGACTGCGAGACGGTTTACGGCGGCGTGGAATCGGGCGTGGAAAAGGAACTTCTGCGCGAAGCGC
The DNA here is from genome assembly GCA_947626575.1 of uncultured Clostridia bacterium. GTDB lineage: Bacteria > Bacillota > Clostridia > Christensenellales > Borkfalkiaceae > Gallimonas. The sequence goes on from CANQSR010000020.1 coordinate 9,475, forward strand.
TCAGAAAACTGCCCGAACGCGAGCAAAAGATCATGTATCTGCGCTTTGGGTTGGGCGGCGGCGAGGAACTTACGCAGAAGGATGTTGCCGATCGCCTCGGCATCTCGCAGAGCTACATATCCCGCCTCGAAAAGAAGATCATCGAGCGTCTCAAACGGGAGATCTCCAAGCTGGTCTGAGGCGGCCGCATAAATTTTTCACAGTTGCAGATACTTCTTTCCCGTACATAGCAAAGTCTATGGGAGGTGAAGTATGCTGAGTAAGGTGGTGATTTGCGGCGTGGATACCACGGGGCTTCCCAAGCTCTCCCCTGAGGAGAACGAGGAGCTGATCGTGAAGCTCAAAAACGGGGATAAGGCCGCCCGCGATAAGTTCATTGTGGGGAATATGCGCCTTGTTCTCTCGCTCGTCAAGCGGTTTTGGGCCAAAAACGCCAATGCCGACGACGTCTTTCAGGCGGGGTGCGTGGGGCTGATCAAGGCGATCGATAACTTCGATCTCAAATTCGGCGTGAAGTTTTCGACGTACGCCGTGCCGATGATCCTCGGCGAGATCAAGCGGTTTCTAAGGGACGGAAACAGCCTGCGGGTCTCCCGTTCCATCCGCGATACCGCCTACCGCATCCTCAAAGTGCGGGAGGGCATCGAGGAGCGCGACGAGGAAGCAACCATTGAAAAGATCGCGCGGGAGATGCAGGTCAAGGAGCGGGAGATCGTCTATTGTCTCGACGCCATCTCCGACCCCGTCTCGCTGTATGACCCCGTATATAACAAGGCGGGGGACACCTTGCAGATCGTGGACCAGCTCTGCGACGAGAGCCAGAGCGAGGAGATCTGGACGGAACGGGTGGCGCTCAAAGAGGCCATCGACCGCCTCACCGAGCGAGAGAAGAAGATTTTGCGGCTGCGCTACTATGAGGGCAAGACGCAGACGGAGATCTCCTCCGAAGTGGGCATTTCGCAGGCGCAGGTCTCGCGTCTCGAAAAAAACGCGCTCGCGAGCGTGAAGAGAGAAATTTCCTGAGGCGGAAACATTTTCGCATATCCCGCATACGATAGGGGTGTGGAAACGAGTTTCGTAGAATTGAAACGAAAGGAAACGGTCAACCTGCTCGACGGCAAGCGTCTCGGCAGGGTGTGCGATGTGGTCTTTACGTGGCCCGAAGGGAAAGTGCAGGGCATCGTAGTTCCCGGCGGAAAGGGATTCCGGTGGGGGAAAGCCGATCTCTTCATCGACCTTCGGTGTATCAAGAAAATCGGCATTGACGTCATTCTCGTTGAGATCAAGTCTGCGCCGAAGGCCGATAAAAAGCGGGGAAAGTGGGAGGACGCCCCGTCTCCGCCCCCGCCTCCGCCCTTTGATAGGCGGGATTACGGGGAATACGAGTAAAACTACAAAATACGGCAAAAACGCATGAATTTCTGCCGTATTTTGTCATTTTTGGGAGTATTATGTCACACATAATACTATGTTCTTGCCGCAATATAACCCCCTGCCCTGCGAACCGCAAGGCAGGGGGGTCTTATCTTGCTTGCCGATAGATTTCGCTCATGCCTCTTCTTTCGTCCAAAGAACGATCGTTGAGCCGTCCCCGTCGTAATGCCACCAATTTTTGCTTTCCTGCCATTGCTCCGCGGTGGGTTTCTCATCGGAATAATAGTATCTTGTTGCATAGAATATGTTATTGTTATTGCTGCCAATCTGAATACGCGTCCATTCCGAAGGCGTTCCTTTGTAATAAACAGTTTTAAGAGAAGGGCAACCAGAGAACGCACCAGCCCCAATTGAGGTCACGCCTTCTCCAATCGTCACACTTTCAAGCCCTCTGCAGCCAGAGAACGCATACTCTCCGATCGAGGTCACACTATTGGGAATTTCAATGCTGGTCATCCCGATGCAATCATAGAACTCCCGCTCTCCGATTGAGGCCACACCGTCTGGAATGGTTACAGCGCCTTTTATCCCTTTTGGAACGGATATGATTTCTGTTTTCTGTTTATTATACACTATACCGTCTTGACTGCTGTAATTTAGATTTTCCGCTTCTACCGTAATGCATTCAAGATTACTGCAACCATAGAATGCACGTTCCCCGATCGAAGTGACACCCGCTGGAATGATTACTTTCTTCAAAGATATACAACCAGAGAACCTATGTGCTTTAATTTCTGTGATTTCCGCGGGGACTTTAAGCGTCTCTAACTCAATGTCGTTCAAATATAGATGTCCTGCCTCGCTTAGCGGATTGGCCATGGAATCGGCAAACTCTATCTTGCACCATGCCACAAGATCGGTGATATAGATTCCTGTAAAAGACGGTACATAACCGAACGCCGATTCACCGATGGATTTCACGCTTGCGGGTATTCTTAAATCCCCCTTAAAACGACCGTCGTAAAATGTATATGCCGGGATCGTCTGCACACCTTCCCCCAAGGTCAGTGTTCGCGTCTTTGATGAATTTTTATTATAGGCGTCAAAAATATGCTTTGATCTTCCTACTTCCGTACAATTTACTGCATTCCATGTGACGTTTTCAAGGTTCACACAAAGCCAAAATGCACTATCCCCAATCGAGGTCACGCCTTTGCCAATCGTCACGTTGCTAAGCTCGCTGCACTCATTAAACGCCGATGTACCTATCTCGGTCACGTTGTCGGGGATTTCAATACATGTAAGTCTACTGCAACCAGAGAACGCACCAGCCCCAATTGAGGTCACGCCTTCTCCAATCGTCACGCTTTCAAGTCCGCTACAATCCCAGAACGCATACTCTCCAATCGCGGTCACGCTGTCGGGAATTGTCACGTTTTTCAGTCCCGCCCACCCCTCGAATAAATTTGCCGGGATCTCTTTACTATCGGCAGGAATTTGCAATTCGGTCAATTCGCTATTGTCCAAATACAGGCGGTACTTGCCGCCAGAAAAGACACTACCTTCGCGGTCGATGTTGTACCAAGCCGCAAAGTCGGTAATATGCACTTCTTCTATCCCGCTTGTGCCGGAGAACGCCCCCTTCCCGATTGAAGTGACGCTCGCGGGAATAGAAATCACTTTGATTGATTCTATACACCAAAGCGCATGCCGCGGAATCTCTGTGCTTCCCTCGAACGAAACGTTTTTCAAACATCTCGGAACATAATAGTAAAAGTATCGAGTTGATGAAGGCTGCTCAAACTGCTCAACTTGTACGGAACCGTCAAATTTGCTTTCCCCAAAGATGTAACCCAGCGGGTGATCAGTAACAGAGTGATACGCAATGGTGATAGAGGCCAGGTTGGAGCAACCCGAAAAAGCGCCTTTGGGAATTTCCTCGATGTTCTCCGTGATCCTGATTTCCTTCAACACAGTATCATTTTTGAATGCATCCGGTCCGATACGCTTAATAGGTTCTTTGTCGATTTTGCTGATGTAATCATATTCGCCGTCCAAAGAAACAACCTCTTTCTGCCGCTTTACTCCACTAATTCTTAAACCGCTGCTGCCGCCCATAGTGTCCAATATAAAATCGCAATCCCAAATGGCATAGATTGTTGTGTCCTCGGCAAAATCGAATTTGAATTCGGAACCGAGTTCGATTTGTTCCCCCAAGCCGTTTGGTTGGGTATTAAAAGAAAGGATGGTGTAATTGTTGCGGGTAAAGGATTCGCCGGAATCTATTGTTATCGTAGAATCCATATCATACTCTGCTTCTTGCAAACTCGTCGTGCCGCCGTTGGCGTCATAAATAAATTTATACTTGATTGCCGTCAGATCCGCCGTAAAGGTGAGCGGCGCGAGAATGATCTCGCCGTATTCAAGATCATGCTCCCACCCGTTGAAGGTGTACCCCTTCACCATGCATTCGATATTGTACTCCTCCTCCGTAAGGGGCGAACCCGTCATCACCTGCTTTGTATCAAACATGGTATCGTTCGTCATATAGGTGATGTCCACTATATATTTGCGGTGTACGGTGAAATTGTAGGTATTCACGTTTTCCCCGTCCTTGGACGCAACGACGATGCGGAACTCGTTGTTCCCGTCCGCGAGCGCAGAGGCGGTCTTTGTGTAAATTTCGCTTTCGCTGCCCTTTCTGTAAAGGTGCCATGTGCTGTCCGCACTGCACACCACTTTGCCGCCCGTCAGGTTGACTTCTTCCGTCCCGGCCTCAACATAAAGGAATACTTCCGTTCCCTCGATACTCGCACCGTCCACACTGAAAAGTACAGCGGACTCTTGCGTCCACTTTGCCCAGAGGGTGACGTTTGAAGTGACCGCGTCCTCGCCGAACTGCCACAAATCGGAGCCGTCTTTCGTCTTTGTCCAACCCGCAAACGTGTAATTATCGCGCGTGGGCGATAGGGGAGCGGTGAGTTTGGCATTTTCCTTCACTGTAATGTAGACGTTCAACGCCGTCCCGTCGGAGAACGCGCCGCCGTTCGCATCGAACGTCACCGTGTACTCCTTGGGCTGTTCGGTTCCGCCTTGCTCGGTGCCGCCTTGCTCGGTGCCGCCCTGTTCGGTGCCGCCTTGTTCGGTGCCGCCTTGCTCGGTGCCGCCCTGCTCGGTGCCGCCCTGCTCGGTTCCGACGCCGCCGCACGCCGCAAGCCCGAAGCATAAACAAAGCGTGCAGACGATCGCCAAAATTGCCGTCAAAAATGTCTTTTTCATGGTTTTTACCTCCTAAAAACAAATTCATTATAATTCCATATTGGAATTATGTCAAGATTTTCACATGCTAAAATTCTAAAAAAGAAATTTGAAAGGCATATATGAAGATCAGAAAGCGGGAGTTGGGCAATAGTAATCTCATCGGAAGGCGGGTGGAAAAACTGCGGAAGGAACAAAAAATCAAGCAGAAGGATTTCATCGCCCGTTTACAGGTGGCGGGGCTGGATATCAATCCCACCAGCTATTCCAAATTGGAAGGGCAGGTGCGGAATGCGACGGATAAAGAGGTCTATGCGATCGCACGCGTTCTCGGCGTGCCGCTCGAAGCCCTGTTCGAGGATTAAAAGAGGATAAAAAAACGTCTGCCCTGCGAACCCGCAGGGCAGACGTAATTATTATGAGGAAATAGGGGTCAGCCGGGATAACAGTCGCAGATATGGCCGTCCGGCAAAAAGCCCGTATCCGAACACTTCTTGCAGGTATAGTCGGGGAGCAGATCTTCTTCCCCAAGGCCGAGGCGGTGCAGGGCGGCCGCGCGGGATGCGCGCGCCTGTTGCAGGGCTTCGCGGAGCGTGGCGGCGCGTTCTGGCGCATAGAGTTCGGCCTTGGCGAGTTCGCGTTCGCCTCTTCTGATGGTCTGTTCGGCCTTCGCAAATTCTTCGTCGCGGAGGGCCGCCGCTTTGGCGCGGTCCGCCTTCTTTACGGCCGCTTCCCGCCGCGCCGTGTAAAACTGTTCGCGTACGGCGCGTTCGTCGGCGGCAAGCGCTATCTCGCTCTTGATTTTCCCCGGCAGCCCGTCCGACGGGATCTCCGAGGGCGAAAAAATCGCGGCGCGCTTCCATTCGGTGAGCAACTTGTTCATGTAGGGGATGGGGGCGGAGGCGTTGGCGCTCTTTTTGGCGGCCTCCATGATCATCTCCTCGGAAAATCCCCAGCTGCGCCAGCTCGCGAGCATATCGAGGGTGGCCTCCGATTTTTTGACCACGCCGCACACCGTCTGGATGCTTTGCAGGAGCTTGAACTGCTTCGCACGCGCCTCGCAGTAGGCCTTTACGTCGGGGATCCCGACGATCCCCGCCGCATAGAGCTGGTCCAAGAGCGCGTCGAGTTCGGGGAACCCGTAGGAGAGGCGCAGACCCAGCGCGGCCACGAGCGAAAGGCTCTCTTCGTCATAGCCGCGGCGCAGCCATTTTGCCGCATATTCCTCGATATACGGGCGGGGATTCTGCACTTTTACGCCCAACTTCTGCGCCACTTTGAACACGGCGGAAGCAAGCACTTCGCGCTCTTTGAGGTAGGCGCGGGCCTCGGCTTCCGTGCGGATATTCTTCTGTCTGAGTTCCGAGATCAGCTGGCCGAGCGTCTCCAAAGAACCCTTTTTGAGCGCTTCCGCGCAGGCGAAGACGGTCCCCTTATCCACTTCCGCGAGCCATTCCGCATACCGTTCATAATCGGCGTCCGTGAGCCGCCTGCGGATGCCGAGCAATTGCAGGATATGGGAGAGTTCCTGCTCGCCCGCGCGGTAGTCCGCGTATTCGGCCTCCACCTGTTCGTATGTATATTTATGCTCGCGGACCAGCTTATTCGCGGCGTTCAGGATATGCGCCACGGTAAGTTTTGCGCCCTGTTTCTTGACGTAATACTCCACGACGAGCAAGAACGCCTGCAATTCCATCGGATTGTTTTCGAGAAATTCGAGGATGCGCTGCTGTTCGTAGGGACGGAGGTCCTTTCCCGACCGTTGGAGGAGCTTGAAGAGCGCCCTGTTGAAATCGGCATATTTTTCGGGACGCAGGGGTTTGGGTTTGCCGACGGCGGCGCTCACGGGGAGATATTCGACGTAGAGCGGATCGCGCGAAAGCACCTGCACCAGCCCGCATTCCTCCCAAAAATCGTAAATTTCCAAAAAGGAAGGGTAGGGGATATGCAGTAATTTCGCGGCGCTTTGGGCGTCGAGATCCTCTTTTCCCCCGCACAGATACAGCCCGAAGAGGTAGACGCGCACGGCGTCCCCGCTCGCTTCGGGCAAATATTTCGTGATGAAGCGGTTTTCGATGCTTGTAAACGTATTTTCGGCAAAATCTTTGGAGAAAGAACCGAATGCCATAATTTCCTCCCAATATGCGGAGTTTTTTCCCGAACCTGCCAACAACGCTTGCTTTTTTCCGGGAAGCGTTGTATAATAGTATAGCATACCCGTGCGCGAAAAGCAAAGTAATTTGGGCATGCAAGAAAATTTTTTCGGAAGGCGCCGCGCGAATGCGTATTCTTCACACCTCCGATTGGCACATCGGGAAGCGTCTCATGGATAGGGACCGCCTTCCCGAACAGATCGGTGCGCTCGAACAGATCATCCGTATCTGCGATGAGAAAGAGGTCGATCTCGTTCTCGTCGCGGGCGATATCTTTGATACCTACCTGCCCCCGGCGGAAGCCGAAGCGGTCTTTTACCGTACGGTCTTGCGGCTGGCGGAAAACCGCGCGGTCGTCATCGTGAGCGGAAACCACGACGACGGCGTGCGTCTCGCCGCCTCCGCGCCCCTTGCCGCAGGGCAGGGCATCTACCTCTTCGGCGGGCCTCCGCAGGGGGGACAAGCCGCGCCCCGTCGCGTATGGGCCTCCGAGATCGGGCCAAACCATGCCGTCATCGCGAAGGGGGAGGAGCGGGTGTACGTCAATGCGCTTCCCTATCCCAACGAGGCGCGCATCAAGGCGGCTTGGAACAATTCTTACGGCGAGACCGTCCGCGCGCTCATCGCGGCGGGCGATGCCGCTTACGACGGCAAGATGCCCCACATCCTCCTTTCGCACCTCTTCGTTGCGAACGGTAAAAATTCCGAGGGCGAGCGGGATATTTCCCTCGGCGGCGCGCGCATGGTGCCGTTGGATGTGTTCCCGAAATACGGCTATACCGCGCTCGGCCATCTCCACAAGAGACAGAAATGGGGGGATCGCATCCGTTACAGCGGCTCGCTCCTCCAATATTCCTTCGATGAAGCGGGCATGGAGAAGGGCGTCGTCCTCCTCGAAAGCGCAGGCGGCGATATCGCCGTCAAAGAGGAGATCCCGCTCAAAGCGGAAAAGCAGCTCATGCGCTTGGAGGTCAGCGGCGTGGAAGAGGGCATCGCGCTCATCTCTTCCCTTGAAAATTGCTATATCGAATTGACCCTGCACCTTACCGCCCCGCTGACGGGCGAGGATACCCGCAGGCTCCGCGCGGCGAACGAGGGGCTTGTCTCCCTGATCCCCATCGTGAAGGGGGGAGAGGTCTCCGAGATCGTGCGCAGGTCAGACCTCAACGCGGAAGAGCTGTTCCGCGAATATTACCGCGTCAAGTGCGGCGCAGAGCCTGAGGAGGAGACCGTCAAGGAATTTCTTCTTCTCATCGGGGAGGCGGAAGCATGAGACCCGTCCGTTTGGAATTTTGCGGCATCAACTCCTTTTCCGAACCCGCCGCCATCGACTTTGCCCGTCTCACCGATTACGGCATCTTCGGCATCTTCGGCGATACAGGTTCGGGCAAGAGTACCATCCTCGACTGCATCGTCTATGCGCTGTACGGCACGACGCCCCGCCTGCCGCAGAACAGCTATCTGGAATTTATCAACTACCGCTGTGCGGAGGCCTACATCGATTTCACCTTTGAGATCGTCTATGAGGGCCGCCGCAGAACATACCGCGTCCTGCACAAACTGAAACGGCAGGGGACGGATCCCCACACGGTGACGCTCACGGAATTGACGGGGGAGGGCGAAGTCCTGCTCTCGGCGAGCGTGCGCGAGGCGTTTGAAAAGCTCAAAGATATCATCGGGCTGGACCAGAACGACTTCTCCAAGTGTATCGCGCTCCCGCAGGGGGAATTTTCCCAATTCGTGAAGGCCGCCGCGCGCGACCGTCTCCGTCTCATCGCGGGCCTGTTCGACCTCGAAAAGTACGGCCTGCGCCTGACCCAGCGGGTCAACGAGCGGTGCGGGGAGACCAAGCTCCGCGCGGACGTCCTCGATGCCAAGCTCCAAGCCTATGAGGATATCACCGAAGAGGGAAACAAGGCCCTTGCGGGGCGCATCGCATCCTTGAAAGGCGAACAGGATGCGCTGGATGGCTCGCTCAAAGCGCTCCGCGAGCAGGAAAAGGAGTACGCCACAAGTCTTGTGAGGCGGCGCGAAGCGGAAGAGGCGTCGGCCCGTCTTGCTAAGTTGGAGGCCAAACTTCCCGCCATGGAGGAACTCGGCCGCGAGCTTTCCCGCCTCGAAAAGGCCGTTGCGGTCTGCAACGCCTCGCGGGCGGTCTCTGCGCTCAGGCAGCGCGAAGAAGCCGCGGATGCGCAGTATGCGGAGGCGGGCAAGAAGTACGCCGCGGCGGCGGAGGCGTGCAAAAGCCTTGCGCCGGACGCAGAGGAAAAGTTGGAGGCGGAGATCGCCGCATTGGGAGAACTCTCCGTGCGGGCGCAGGCCGCCGAGGAGAAGCGCGGGCAGCGCGAACGCGCCGCGGCCCGTCTTGCGGAAGCCGCCGCGAAGCTGGCGGCGGAAGGGTCCGCGGAGCAATTTTCCTATGAAACCGAGCGGCGCGCGCTCGAAGAAAAACTCGCCGCCTGCGGGCAGGAGGACTTCTTCACCTTTGCGGAGACGCACGGAAAGGCCGCGCTCCTCCGCAAGGAGTACGCGGGATTTTCAGATGAACTCGATGCGCTCACCCGAAAATATCCCGTGATCGCACCGGACAGCGTGCCGCTGTCTGAAAAATATCGTGATCTTTCCAAGGGCGAAAAGACGGATATCTCCGCGCTCCGCCGCGCGTATGAGGCGCGGGAAGAGGAGAAGCGGACGTTGCACGACGCGCTGAACGCGCTGGAAAAAAAGCAGGGCGCTTACGCCCTGAAAGTACAGCGCATCGCCCAGCTCAACGCCGAAAAGGCGCGTGCGGAAGAGGAACTCGCCCGTTTGGGCGATGCGGATGAAACTCTTCCCTCCGCCGGGGAAATCCGCGCGCAGATAGAACAAAAACAGACGGAAAAACGGCGGCTCATTGAACTCGCCCGCAAACTCGGCGACGCCCGTGCGGCGGCGGAGACGGCTCTTGCCGCGGCCGAAGAGCGCAAGAGGGGGGCGTCGCTCGCCCTCGGAGAGGGCATCGCGCGCTACCGTGAGGCGATGGGCGGCGGCGGATTCTCTTCTCCCGAAGAGGCCGAAAGGCTGGTCGCGAAGTACGGCACGGGGGATGCGCGCGGCGCATACGAACAGTTCATGCGCGATCATGCCGTCGCCAAAGCCAAGTGCGCGGAACTTCCCGCAGAAGATCTTTCCTCCTTCACCGAAGAGGGGCTTGCGCGCCTCCGCGGCGAGACGGCGGATGCGGAGACGGCGCGCGGCAGTTGCATCAGGGAGCTTGCGCTGGCGGAGGACCGCCTCGCCTTCTGCCGCAACGCTTTGCAAGAAAAGAATGCGTTGGAAGCCGAACGCGCAGGGGTGCAAAAGCATTATCAGCGTCTGCTGCTTCTCAAAAAGCTCGTCGAGAGCAACCGCTTCGTCGAATTTGTTGCGGAGGAATATTTGCAGACGATCGCCGTCAACGCGAGCGCGCGGCTTCTATCGCTCACGGGCGGCAGATATTTCCTGCGGTACGAGAAGGGCTTTACCGTTGGCGATAACTTCAACGGCGGGCAGGCGCGCCCCGTCTACACGCTTTCGGGCGGCGAGACGTTTTTGGTCTCGCTCTCGCTTGCGCTTGCGCTCGGCACGGAGATCTGCGCGCGGTCGCTCCGTCCCATCGAGTTTTTCTTCCTCGACGAGGGCTTCGGCACGCTCGACAGCCGTCTTGTGGATACCGTCATGGATAGTTTGGAAAAACTACGCAGCGAAAATCTGACGATCGGGATCATTTCCCACGTCGAAGAATTGAAGAACAGGATCGACCGCAAACTCACCGTGGAAAAGGCCACGGAGGAGAGCGGCTCGAAAATCAAGGAGTGAGGTAAGCGGTTTGGCAATTCTGACCCCCATAACACTTTGGCAGGACTTTGACGATTCACTTCCGCCCAACGAAGAATGTATCGGCGAACGCCGCGAGGACGGGATCGTTTGGCGGGATCTCTATTTCTACGGCCGCAACGTGGGTTCGGGCGCGGGGCGGGTGAAGATCTATGCCCGCTATGCCTTCCCGGAGGATGCGGCGAGTTTTCCCGCCGTGTTGCTCCTGTTCGAAGCCGGCCTTCCCTTCGACGAGATGCTCGTCAAACGGTATGCGGAGAACGGGTACGGCGTCCTCTGCGTGGATTACTGCGGCGAACGCCCCGAAGGGTACTATACCGTCTACCCCAAGCTCGTGGACTATGCCAATTTAGCGCGGGCGGGAAGGCACATCGACTACTGCGACCAGACTGCCAAGGAGACGAGCTGGTATGAGTGGGCGGCGGTCGCCCGCTATGCCGTCAACTTCCTTCGGCGCAGGCAGGAGGTGAGCGCGATCGGGGCCATCGGCCTCAGAACGGGCGGGGAGATCCTCTTCAAGATCGCGCCCTATGCCCCGCTCTCCTGCATGGTCTCCGTCTGCGCGGCGGGCTGGCTGGCCTACCGCGGCATCGCGAAGTTCACGGGCGACGAAAAGCGCATCCTCGATGAGGAGCGCCACCGCTTCATCGCGGGCATCGATTCGCAGAGCTATGCGCCGCTCGTGAAATGCCCCGTTTTGCTCGTCTCCGCCATCAACGACAGGAAGTATAACTTCGACCGCGTCTATGATACCTTCCGCCAGATCAATCCCAATGCGGAAAAAGCGCTCCTCTTCTCGGCGCACGGGAGCGGCCTCGTCGGCGGGCATTCGCTCAAAGATATCGACCTCTTCCTCGATAAGTATCTGCGCGGCAGAACGGTATTCCTCTCCAAGCCCATCTCCCTGAGCGTCGAAGAGGATAAGGAGGGGAACCTCGTCGTGACGGGGGCCTTCGATCCCGCGGGGGAGATACAGGATTACGGCATTTTCTATACCGAAAACGTCGCCTCCTTCACCACGCGCGATTGGACGAGGATCTTGGGCCGCCCCGAAGATCTCGAAGGCAACGTGGGCAGGATCCCGCTCTCGCTTTACAGCGGGACCAGAAAAGCGCTCGTCTATGCGTTCGTCAGCTATTCCAACAGCTTTTCCGTGACTTCCAAGATCCTTGGGATCGACGTGGAGAAGAAATATAAAAACGCCTGCCCGCGGAGCCGCGTCATTTACAGCGAGCGGGACGGGCATAACGGTTTTTCCGTCTTTTGGCGCAGGATGGCTTCGCTTGCCGACTGCTTCTCGGAGGGCGCGATGTCCTCGGTGAGAAGGCTTCCGGGGTACGGCGGGATCAAGGGGCTTGCGGCCGCGCCCGGCCTCATTTCCTACCGCGTCGGCGATCCGCGTTACAAGGCGCCCGAAGGCGCATCGTTCTGCCTCGACGCCTATTCACCCGTCAATGCCCGCCTGCGCGTCGTGTTCTATTGCGACGAAGAGGAGAAACTCGGCTATGCGGCCGAAGTGAATGTTCCCGCGGGGGGAACGTGGTCGGGCTATGTCTTTGATGCAGACGACTTCAAGACGGAGTCGGGCGCCGTCCTCAGCGACTTTTCTTCGGTCGTCTCCGTCGTGTTTATCAGCGAGGAGGATGTACTCGTCAACAATGTGCTTTGGATCTGAAAGAAAACAAGGCAGGGAGGCGGCCGCATGAGACGCCCGGAGATGCTCAGCCCCCGGAGGGAGCGGCGGAGCCCGTTATGGTATGTTTGCTATGCCGTATTGCTCCTCGTCCTACTGTTTCTGGTCTGCAAACTCTGGGTGTCCGCAAATTACGTCATCGTGGAAGTGCAGGGGCCGTCCATGCTCGATACGCTCTACGGCGGCAGGGAAGTCCGCCCGCATTTCTATGTGGGGGGCGACATTCTGTATGCACGCCTTACGCAAACGGCAGAGCGGGGCGATATCGTCATCATCGATGCCTCCCACAATCCCTATTTTACGGATGATAAGATCATCAAACGCCTCATCGCCACGGAGGGGGACAGCATCTACGCCGAAAACGACGTCGTCTACCTCAAAAAGGCGGGCAGTGAAACGTATGAACCGCTCCGCGAAGACTATATCAAGGAGTACGTGCAGGATTCCTATGTGATGCAGTTCGGCGAAGTGACGCTCCAAGAGGGGGAGATCTTCGTGATGGGGGATAACCGCGAGGTCAGCGCCGATTCCCGCGCGCTCTCCGTCCAGCTAAGGGCGGAGGATATCTTCGGCGTCGTCCCCGAATGGAACCTCGAACCCGCCGCGGGCTGGGATGCGGTCGTCGCCTTTCTCGTGCGTACCTGTCTCAGAACGGGCTTCTGAAAAAATATTCCGCAATAGAAGGAGAAACATCTATGAATATTCAGCTTACGGCCGACAGTACTTGCGACCTCGGTCCCCATGTTGCAGAGCGCGGCATCGGTATCATGCCGCTCTCCGTCATCCTCGGCGACAACAGCTTCCGCGACGGCGTGGATATCGTTCCGCAGGACATCTTCGATTATTACGACAAGACGGGCGGCCTGCCCAAGACGGCCGCGCCGAGCATCTCGGATTTCGAAGAATTCTTCGGGAGATACGTGGACGAGGGCAAGACGGTCATCCACTACAACATCTCCGCAAAGGCCTCTTCCTCCCATTTCTATGCGGCCGAAGCGGCCACGAAGTTTGCGGGGAAGGTATTCGTCGTGGATACTAAGGCGCTCTCTTCGGGGCAGGGGCTTCTCGTCATGAAGGCCTCGGATATGCTCCGCGAGGGGAAGGAAGCGGAGGAGATCGTGGCCGTCACGAGCGCGCTGAGGCCCAAGGTGAACACTTCCTTCATTCCCGACCGCCTCGATTATCTCTATAAGGGCGGCAGATGTTCCCGCATGACGATGTATGCCGCCAACGTCCTCAAAATCCACCCGCTCATCGAAATGGAGGACGGCCAGCTCGTCGCGGAGACGAAGTACCGCGGGAGCATGAAGAAGTGCATCGAAAAGTACATCGACGACCTCGCGGACAAGTATCCCGCATACGACGGGACGCGCTGTTTCATCACGCACAGCAGCGCCGACCGCGAACTCGTGGAGTTTGCGCGGGAAAAAGTGGCCGAGAAGTTCCGCTTCGGGGAAGTCCTCGAAACGGTCGCGGGTTCCGTCATCACGGGCCACTGCGGCAGGAATACGCTCGGCGTACTCTTCATCGCAAAGTGAGGATATCATGATCAAACTCTATCGCGACGACGACCTCTGGGACGCCGTCATCCAGCGCCGCAAGATCCTTGCGGTCTTTGCGGGCGTCACTGCGGCCTTTGCGGCAGTATTCGTGACGCTGACTGCCCTCTATACGCAGCTTCCCTATGCCGACCCCACGGGGCCGTGGTATATTGCCGCGGTCTGCGTTGCCGCCGCGGCCTATCTCATCTTTACGTTTCCCTTCATGGGCATCAAGTTCAAGCGTTCCAACGCCTATTGCAAGATGCTGAGATTCATCTCCGCCGGTCTCAAAGAGCAGTCGTTTATGCCCTTTGAGGACATCGAGGATTGGATAACGCACGACGGCGTCGATTGCAACGTCGCCGTGTTCGCCGCCAAAAATATCAAGAAGGACGAGCCGATGCGGCGGCAGATCTATGTGGACGGGGAGAAGGAGTTCCCGCCCTTCGTAGTGGGCCGCTATGTCCGTATCATTTCACAGGGCAACCTGCTCATCGAATACGAAATGGCCGATTGAGCGTTGCAAAGGAGAAAATCATGCGTGCAGTCGTGACCGTCGCAGGGACGGACAGGAAGGGCGTGATCGCAGAAGTGAGCGCCTTTCTCGCAGCAAAAAACGTCAACATCCTCGATGTTTCGCAGACCATTTTGGGCGGACGCTTCGCCATGGTCATGATCGTGGATATCTCCGAAGCGTCGGAGACGCTCGCCCTGCTCGCCGAGCATGCAAGCGCGCTGGGCAAAGAGATCGGCATGGACATCCGTTTGCAGCATGCCGACCTTTTCGACGCCATGCACACAGTCTGAGGCCATGTTGAACAGAAACCAGATCCTTGAAACAGTCGAGATGGTGGAAAAGGAGCATCTCGATATCCGCACCGTGACGATGGGGATCTCTATCCTCTCCTGCACGCGCGAGACGGCGGAAAAGACGGCGGCGGCCGTCTATGACTGCGTGATGAAGCGCGCGGAAAAGCTCGTACCCACCGCCCAGGCGCTCTCGCTCGAATACGGCATCCCGATCGTCAACAAGCGCGTCTCCGTCACGCCCGTTTCGCTCGTCTGCGCGGCGTTCCCGGAGGAGAGCGGCCTCGTGGGCCGCGCCCTCGACCGCGTGGCAAAAGAACTCGGCATCGACTTTTTGGGCGGTTATTCCGCCCTCATCCACAAGGGTACGGCGGACTATGAGGCAAAATTCTTACAGACTATCCCTGCCGTTCTCGCGGAGACGGAGCGTCTCTGCGCCTCCGTCAACGTCGGCTCCTCCCGTTCTGGCATCAATATGGACGCCGTGGGGGAAATGGGGCGCATCGTCAAAGAGACGGCCGCGCTGACCGCGGAGCGCGGCGGCATCGGCTGTTGCAAACTCGTCGTATTCTGCAACGCGGTGGAGGATAATCCCTTCATGGCGGGCGCCTTCCACGGCGTGGGCGAGGCGGATACCGTCGTCAACGTGGGAGTCTCAGGCCCCGGCGTGGTGCAACACGCGCTCAAATTCGTCCCCGGCGCCGACCTTACGGACGCCGCCGAGGTCATCAAGCGCACCGCATTCAAGATCACGCGGGCGGGCCAGCTCATCGCAAAGGAGGCGGCCTCCCGCCTCGGCGCGCGCTTCGGCATCGTCGATCTTTCGCTGGCGCCCACGCCCGCACGGGGAGATTCGGTCGCCCATATTCTGGAAGAACTCGGCTTGGAGACCGTGGGGTGCCACGGCACCACGGCGGCGCTCGCCCTGCTCAACGACGCCGTCAAAAAGGGCGGCGTGATGGCCTCCTCGCGCGTCGGCGGGCTTTCGGGGGCCTTTATCCCCGTCTCGGAGGATATCGGCATGATCGAATCGGCGGAGCGGGGCATGATCGGCCTCGATAAGCTCGAAGCCATGACGTGCGTCTGCTCGGTGGGGCTGGATATGATCGCCATCCCCGGCGATACGCCCGCCTCCACGATCTCCGCCATCATCGCAGACGAAGCCGCCATCGGCATGGTCAACAACAAGACGACGGCCGTCCGCGTCATCCCCGTGCCGGGCAAGAAGGTGGGGGACGAAGTGCAGTTCGGGGGCCTGCTCGGCAGGGCGCCCGTCATGCCCGTCCATCCGGGCGACGCGAGCAAATTCATCGGGCGCGGCGGACTCATCCCCGCTCCCATCCACAGTTTCAAAAATTGATTTCAAAGGAGTATAAAAAGACCATGGAAAGAAAGGACGTAGCGGAAAAATACAAGTGGCGCATCGGGGACGTTTTTCCGGGCGACGAAGCGTGGGAAGAGGCGTTCTCCAAGCTCGACGGCATGATCGACTTCGCAAAATACCGCGGCACGCTGAACTGTGCGGAGAACATCCTTGCCTACTTCAAGGCGGAGGAAAAGTTCAGCATCGCCGC
Organism: uncultured Clostridia bacterium; assembly: GCA_947626575.1. Classification (GTDB taxonomy): domain Bacteria; phylum Bacillota; class Clostridia; order Christensenellales; family Borkfalkiaceae; genus Gallimonas. Next base: position 25,730 of record CANQSR010000020.1, read on the forward strand.
CATGCGGGTATATCTCTATGCCTTCATGAAGCACGATGAGGACGTGCGTGTCACCAAATACGGCTCGTATCTCGCCAAGATTTTGGCGCTGCTCACCAAGGCGGGTGCCGAGACGGCGTTTGCGACCCCCGAACTTACCGCGCTCTCCGAACAGACGCTGGATGCGCTCATCGCCGATCCCCGCCTGAAAGACTATGATTACATGCTCTCGCGCACCAAGGCGAGCAAGAAATATACGCTTTCCGAGCGGGAAGAGGTCATCCTCACGCAGGCAAGCGAACCGCTGAACGTGGCGGGCGACGTCTTTGAGATGCTCGATAACGCCGAACTCGATCTCCCTGAGATGCAATACGAGGGCAAGAAGATCCGCCTTTCCCACGGAATGTATTCCGTCATCATGAACGGCCACGACCGCGAAAAGCGCGCCGAGGCCTTCAAACTTTACTATTCCGCTTACGGGAAGATCATCAATACGCTTGCGACGACGTATTACGGCAACGTCAAGGCGGATATCTTCTATAAGACGGTGCGCGGCTATGATAGCTGTCTCCAAAAGGCGCTCTTCGAAGAGGACGTCGACCCCGGCGTCTATGAACGCCTCGTGGAATGCGTCAACGCCGCCACGCCCGCCATGCACCAATACATGGCCCTGCGCAAGAGGGTGATGGGTCTCGATGAGATGCACATGTACGATATCTATCCCTCGCTCGTGGAGGACGCCGAACTCAAACTCTCCTTCGAGGATGCGTATGAGCTGTGCATCAAGGGGCTTTCGCCGCTCGGCGAAGAGTACATCGAACTCTTCAAGAAGGGGAGAGACGAGGGCTGGATCGACGTGGAGGAGACGGACGGCAAGCGGAGCGGCGCATATTCCATCGGCATCTACGGCAACCATCCCTTCGTGCTGCTCAATTACCGCCCGACCACGCACGATGTATTCACCATCGCCCACGAGATGGGGCATTCCCTGCACTCGCACTATTCGAATACGTACGAGCCGTACGCAAAGTCCGATTACCGCATCTTCGTTGCGGAAGTCGCGTCCACGGTCAACGAAGTCCTGCTCCTCAAATATCTGCTCAAAACGACGCAGGATAAGAAGCTCGAAAAATATCTGCTCAACTATTTCCTCGATATGATCCGCACGACGCTCTTCCGCCAGACGCAGTTTGCCGAGTTTGAGGAGAAGGCGCATGCGCTTGCCGAGGGCGGCGAACCGCTCAACAAGGATAACCTCTCCGCGCTCTATCTCGAACTCAACAAGAAGTATTACGGCGATGCCGTCGTCCACGATGAGGAGATCGCGCTCGAATGGGCGCGTATCCCGCATTTCTACCGTTCGTTCTATGTCTACAAGTACGCGACGGGCATTACGGCGGCCATCTGCATCGCCAACCGCATCCTTGCGGAAGGGGAGAAGGCCGTGGAGGATTACAAGCGTTTCTTAAAGGGCGGCTGCTCGGCCGACCCCGTCTCGCTGCTGAAACTCGCGGGGGCAGACCTCACCACGGATGCGCCCTTCAAGGCGGCGCTTGCCGAGTTTGAGGATGCGCTCGCCCGCTTCGAAGCGCTGTCTTGACCAACATAGCTTTTACGGGAGAAAATCATGCCGAATAATCAAATGCCGCACAATCTCGATGCCGAGGCCGCCCTGCTTGGGTGCCTCATCCTCGATGAAGAGGTGCAGACGGATATCCTCGAATCGCTCCGCGAAGAGGAATTTTATCAGGAATCGCACAGGCTGATCCTGCGTGCGATGAAGAGCATCAGCGCCGCCCACAAGACGGTGGATACCGTCACGCTCACCGACCAGCTGACGCGCGACGGCACGCTCGAACGCGCGGGCGGGCTTCAAACGGTCACGGAACTCTCGGAAAACCTTCCCTCCGTCGCCAACTATAAGCAGTATCTTGCCATTGTGCGGCGGGACGCCGTCAACCGCTCCCTCATCCGCGCCTCCCGCGATATCGCCGAGAACAGCTTGCGGGCCCCCGAAGAGCGCACCGCCATCGACTTTGCCGAGAAGAAGATCTTCGAGATCTCCCAAAAGGAGGACGGCACGACGCTCGCCAACCTCTCCGACGGCGCAGTTCTCACGCAGATCCTCGATAAATTCGAGGAGATCGATAAAGACCCCTCCGCCTTCCGCGGGTTGGAGACGGGCTTTACGCGCCTCGACCAGATCACGCACGGTCTGCAAAAGGGGAGCCTCGTCATCATTGCCGCCCGTCCCGGTATGGGAAAAACGTCGCTTGCGATGAACATCGTCGAACATGCCTGCCTCAGAAAGGGCAAAGTGGCGGCGGTTTTCTCGCTCGAAATGCCGCGCACGGAGATCACGCAGAGGCTTCTCTGCGCCTATGCCGAGACGAGCATGGAGAAGGCGCTCTCCGGCAAGCTCGAACAGCGCGAGTGGAAAAACCTCTACCTCGCGAGCGATAAATTGCGCGAAAGCAAGGTGTATATCGACGATTCTTCGAGCATCAAGCCCTCGGAGATCCTCTCGAAATGCAGAAGGTTGAAGGCGGCGGAGGGGAGCCTCGACCTCGTCATGATCGACTATATCCAGCTCATGCAGAGCAACGAGAAGATGGGCGGCGGCGAATACAACCGCCAGCAGGAGATCGCCTCCATCACGCGCTTTTTGAAGATCATGGCCAAGGAACTCGATGTTCCCGTCATCGCGCTTTCCCAGCTCCGCCGTATCCAGACCAAGGAACCCCAGCTCTCCGACCTCCGCGAATCGGGGGCCATCGAGCAGGATGCGGATATCGTCATGTTCATCAACCGCCCCGACGTGGGCGCAACGCCCGAAGAATTTGCCAAGGGGAATCTCGTGAAGGGCGCGGCGTATTTGCAGATCGCCAAGCACAGAAACGGCAAGTCGGATTGCCGTATCCAGCTCCGCTTCATCGGGGAGACGACCAAGTTCGTCGAAGTCGAAGATCAGGGGCGGCCCATGGAGGAACCCGTTTACGCACCCAAAAAGAAGCCCGAACTTGCCGATCCCGACGGCGCGTTCCCGGACGGGGAAGATATTCCCTTCGAATGAGATGCAGACGGTGATCGCGCCCCCGGAGGGGGAATGGCTTGAAAAAGCCGCCGCATACATCCGTGCGGGCGAGGCGGTGGCCTTTCACACCGAGACGGTCTACGGCCTCGGCGCGAACGCATTCGACGACGCCGCCGTCCGCAAGATCTTTTCGCTCAAAGGGCGGCCCGCCGATAATCCGCTCATCGCGCACGTGCATCCCGGCTATGATATTTCACGGCTCATCGACGCCGACCCGCCCTATGCGCGGGCATTGCGCGAAGCCTTTCTTCCGGGGCCGCTCACGATGGTCTACCCGTCGTCGGGCAAGGTCTCCGCGTATGTTTCGGGCGGACTTTTGACGCTCGCCGTCCGCGTGCCGTCGTCGCCCGCGGCGCAGGCCTTCCTGCGGGCGGCAGATCTCCCCGTCGCCGCGCCCAGCGCCAATCTCTCCAAACACGTCTCGCCCGTCACCGCGCGGCACGTGTATGACGATTTTGCGGGCAAGATCCCGCTCATCCTCGACGGCGGCGCATGCAGCGGCGGCATCGAGAGTACGGTACTCGACTGCACGGGTCCCGTCCCGCAGATCTTGCGCGCGGGCCTCGTGACGCGGGAGATGATCGCGGAAGTTGCGGGCGCGTGCGGCGTGTACCGCATGCGGGAGGGGGAGAAGCCCAAGAGTCCGGGAATGGCCTATAAGCACTATTCCCCGCGCTGTGCAACGCAGTTTTTTGCGGCTTGCGGGGAGGCAAAGCGCGCATACGATGCAGAGAAAGCGCGCGGCGGAAGCCCCTGTATCCTCTGCGAGCATGCGGCCGCGGAGACGCTCGCGGGCTATGACCTTCTCGATCTCGGCGGCACGCCCGCCGAAATGGCGCAGAGGCTGTATGTGCTTTTGCGGGAGGGGGAGAAGCGGGCGACGCTGCTCATCGGCATCGAACCTAAGGAACGCGGCGGCGTGATGGACGGGGTCCTCAACCGCCTTCACCGCGCTTTCGGGGTGGAGACATGAAACATAAAAAGATCGTATTCGTCTGCACGGGCAATACATGCCGTTCTCCCATGGCGGAGGCGGCGCTCAGGCAGGCGCTCAAAAGGAAGAAGATAGGGTGGTACCGTATCTCTTCCGCAGGCCTTGCGGCGGCGGAGGGACAGCCGATGTCCGCAAACAGCAGGCAGGCGCTCACCGAAGCGGGCATCCCCTTCGATGAAAACTTTGCCGCGCGGCAGCTTTCGCCGCAGCTTGTGCAAGAGGCGGATACCGTCATCTGCATGACGGAATCCCAACAGCGTGCGCTGGGCGGGCATGTCAACGTGACGAGTTTTCCCGCCCTGTGCGGCATCGGGATCCCCGATCCTTACGGACAGGGCATCGAGGCCTACCGTGCCACCCTGCGCGCGATCCGCGCCTGTATCCCGAAGATCATGGCGGAGTGTTGCCCGCCCATCCAAAATAAAAAAGGAGAGAATGTATGAAAATCGCGCTTGCATGCGACCACGGCGGTCTTGCGCTGAAAAACCAAATCATCGCATACCTTGAAGAGAGGGGAGATGCGTTTTGCGACTTCGGAACGGCAACGTGCGATTCCTGCGATTACCCCGATTTCGGCGTGGCGGCCGCGGAGGCCGTGGCGAAAGGGGAGTATAGCCGCGGGATCGTCGTCTGCACCACGGGGATCGGGATCTCCATCGCCGCCAACAAAGTTCCGGGGGTGCGCTGTGCGCTGTGCGCGGACCCGCTTTCGGCGCGTATGACGCGCCTCCACAACGATGCCAACGTTCTCGCGCTCGGCGGGGGGATCACGGGCGTTGCGCTCGCCCTCGAAATCGTGAAAGTGTTTTTGGAGACGCCCTTTTCCGGCGAAGCCCGCCATCAGCGCCGCATTGATAAAATTACGGCCATTGAACGCAAGTATTCGAAGTAATATGCGTGACATAGTACTCCGCTAAACTGCCTTTTTGAGAGGATTTTGATGAAAAATTTGGCCTTGCGCGAGAAAATCGTGGAATCGCTCACCTCGATCTTGCCCATCGCGGTCATCATTATCGCGCTTGCGCTTACCGTTGCCCCGCTCGATGCGGGGAACTTCGTGTTGTTTTCGGTGGGCGTTGTTCTGCTCATCCTCGGCATGGGACTCTTCACGCAGGGCGCGGATATGTCGATGCTCGTGATCGGCGAAAAGATCGGCTCCTCGGTGACCAAGACGCGCAAGGTGTGGCTCATCGCGCTCGTCGCGTTTGTCATCGGCATCGTCGTTACGGTCGCCGAACCCGATCTGCAAATTCTCGCAGAGCAGGTCCCCGCGATCGCGGAAAAGACGCCGCTCGGCAACTATCTTCTCATTCTCACCGTCGCGGCAGGGGTGGGCATCTTCCTCATGATCGCGATGCTCCGCATCGTGTTGCATATCCGTCTCTCCTATCTGCTCGTCGGCTTCTATGCGGCCGCTTTTCTTTTGAGCATCTTTGTCTCGCCCTCCTTTTGGGCGGTCTCGTTCGATGCGGGCGGCGTGACGACGGGGCCGATGACGGTGCCGTTCATCATCTCTCTCGGCGTGGGCGTTGCTTCGCTCCGTGCGGGCGAGGGGCAGGATGATTCCTTCGGCCTCGTCTCGCTCGCAAGCGTGGGACCCATCATCGCAGTCCTCATTCTCGGCATTATCTTTCAGGTCAACGGGCTGGATTATCCCTATACGGCGATCGGCGCGCCCGAAACGACCCGCGGCGTCCTCTTCGCATACATGGAGGGATTTGTGGACTACGCGAAGGAAGTCGCCATCGCGATCTCGCCCGTTCTTCTCTTCTTTTTGCTCTTCCAGATCGTCACGCGGTCCTTTCACAAGCGCAGTTTAGTGCGTATCATCATGGGGTTCTTATATACCTTCGCGGGGCTTGTGCTGTTTTTGACGGGGGCAAACGTCGGGTTCATGCCCATCGGCAGAAGCATCGGGGAGGAACTCGCGGGGCTGTGGGGCGGGTGGCCGCTCATCCCCGTCGGCATGTTGATCGGCTACTTCATCGTCGCCGCCGAACCCGCCGTCCACGTCCTCAACAAGCAGGTGGAGCGCATGTCCGCAGGCGCAATCAGCGCTTCTGCGATGAAAAAGGCGCTGTGCATCGGCGTCTGCATCTCGCTCGGCCTCGCCATGACGCGCATCCTGACGGGCATCGATATCATGTGGATCCTCATCCCCGGCTATGCCCTCGCGCTTCTGCTCACCTTCTTTACGCCCCCCGTATTTACGGGGATCGCGTTCGATTCGGGCGGCGTCGCAAGCGGCGCGATGGTCTCTTCCTTCGTGCTTCCGCTCGCCATCGGCGCATGTTACACTTTGAGCGGCGGCGATACTTCGCTCATCATGACGCAGGCATTCGGCTGCGTGGCGTTCGTTGCGCTTACGCCGCTCATCTCCATCCAGATCCTTGGCATCGGCTATCGCCTCAAAACGCGCAGGATCAAGCACAATTTCCTCACCGCAGAGGAAAAAATCCTTGAATATGAGGTGGATTGAATGGCATTCGGGAGCAAGCCGACCAAGATAGATGAAGCGCGGAAGAGGGGAAGCCTTGCGCCGCTTTCGCCCCTGCATGCCGTGGGCGGCAAGGCAGGGGAACTGCTCGCAGGGAAACCAAGCGAGATCAAACACCGCGCGAAACTGCTCGTGAGCGTGGTCAACAAGGGCGACGAGGCGCATTTGAAGGAGATCCTCGACGATTGTTCGGTCAGTCTTTCCTATCTCTTCAACGGCATGGGTACGGCGCATTCCGCCATTCTCGATTATCTCGGCATCGGCGAAGCGACCAAATCCGTGTTACTCTCTATTTTCCCGGAAAGCGACGAGGGCCTCTTGATGAAGGAGATCCGCCAAAAGCTGGCGCTCTACCTTTCGGGCAGGGGCATTTCCTTTACGGTCCCCCTCACGGGGATCTCCCAGACGGTCGCCGACGGCATTGTCGGGGCCGCGACCAATAAAGCGGACGGAGGCGTAAGCATGAAAGGACAGGAGCGGAAATACGATCTGATCGTCGCGGCGGTCGCCGCGGACTATGCGGATACGGCGGTGGAAGCGGCAAAAAAAGTGGGGGCGGCAGGCGGCACCATCGTGCGTGCGCGTACGGCGCAAAACGGCAAGGCCGAGCAATTTATCGGCATTTCGCTCATGCGCGAGCAGGAGATCCTCTTCATCCTCGCCAAAAAGGAGGCCACGATGACCATCATGAACGCGCTTTCCGAAAAAGTGGGGGCCAAGACGCCCGCGAGCGGCGTCATTTTCTCCGTACCCGTCGACCGTACGGCGGGGATCTCGCCCGCCGAAGAGGAAGCGGCGGAAAGGAAGGCATGAGCCATGAAGCGCATGATCCTCATCGGCGGCGGTGAACTCAAAAACCGCGAGACGTTGCACATCGACGGCTATATCGCGTCGCTTGCAAAGCGGCGCGCGGGAGAGCGGCGCGCGTGCGGCCTCTTCATTCCCACGGCCAGCCATGACTGTATGCCGTATTATAATACCTTTCACAAGGTCTATACGGGGCTATTCGATATCAAGACGGACGTCGTTCTCACGGTGGGGCGGGAGATAGACCCCGCAAAGATAGGGGCAAAATTCGAAAAGGCGGATTTTCTCTATATCGGGGGCGGCAACACCGTCTTTATGCTCGAACATTGGAAAGAGACGGGGCTGCTCGGTTACATCCGCGAGGCGTATGAGCGTGGCGTGATCGTTGCGGGGCTGTCTGCGGGTGCCATCTGTTGGTTCGAAGAGATGTATTCAGACTCGGTCATCGAGGGAGAATACGCGATGTATCGCGGTTTGGGGTGGATAAAAGGAAAAATTTCTCCGCATTACAACGAAAGAATGCTTGACTTTGACAAGATCGTGTTGTATAATCAATATCGCGCATGGGGCATTGAGAACGGCGCCGCGTTGGAGATCGAGGACGGTGAACCCGCCAAGAGCATCTCGGATGGCGGTAAAGTGTGGAAGCTCGATGGCTCCGACGGCAAGAACGTCGTCAAAGCGGAATTTTGACCGCGTGCGTTCACGGCGGCCCGTGCCGTGTAAAATTTACGGGGAAATGCGGATGTGGCGAAATTGGCAGACGCGCAGGTTTCAGGTTCCTGTGGGAGACCATGCAGGTTCAAGTCCTGTCATCCGCACCAAAAAAGAAGTATGAAAATGATACAAAAATATCGGCTTCATACTTCTTTTTTATTGCCATTTTGGGCTTTTCGGG
>CANQSR010000021.1 GCA_947626575.1 uncultured Clostridia bacterium
GGCCCATTAGCTCAGATGGTAGAGCACTTGACTTTTAATCAAGGTGTCCCGGGTTCGATTCCCGGATGGACCACCAACGCAAGCACCTTTAGCTCAGCTGGTAGAGCAATTGACTCTTAATCAATGGGCCCAGGGTTCGAGTCCCTGAAGGTGCACCAAAAGAAAAAGAAGGCGAACCGCCTTCTTTTTCTTTTGGCAAAAAACGCAGGGACGCAGTCCCTGCCCGCCCGCACGTTCTTTATGGCGTCTAAGGGCGCACGAGGAGCGAAGCGACGAAGTAAGGTGTAGACCCGAACCGAGGGTGGAGGCGCGAGCGGGAGCGAGCGGTTTGCGGACGAATTTGTTCGGATACGGAAAGCATAAGCCGCAAACTGAACAGCACAGTGTGCTGTTCACCGGGGCGCGCCGCCAAAGGCGCGAGTCCCTGAAGGTGCACCAAAAGAAAAAGAAGGCGAACCGCCTTCTTTTTCTTTTGGTTAAAAATGCAGGGACGCAGTCCCTGCCCGCCCGCACGTTCTTTATGGCGTCTAAGGGCGCACGAGGAGCGAAGCGACGAAGTAAGGTGCAGGCCCGAACCGAGGGTGGAGGCGCGAGTCCCTGCGGTTGGTCTTTTTTTTATTCTAAAAGCGAGGACAAACGCCCTCGCCTTCCTTGTTTTCCGCTAAATTGAAGTTTAATAATCTAACAGTCTGCCATAGTCATTCCATTCGCCGAACATTTTACCTTGTTTGGTCTCCACGATTAAGTGTGCCAACATTTTGTCGTACATCTCTGGGTTTCGTTTCTTATAGAAGGCGATATTTCCCGTTCGCACCCTTTGGTATAAAGGAGGAAATGATTTGAACTTTGACCACGCCTGCGCAGCCTTCAACGCCGTCTCAATGTCAGGATCAATATGAAAACTGCGAATTCCCATAGCAGGGAGAACTACTCTTCCCGCATCAGTCATAAGACCTAAAGCTTCCGATCTGCGAACTCGCTCCTTGTTTAGTTCTGTCCATTTGCTCCCCTTTTTACGGGGCGTAAAGCGCTGCAACCTCTTTCCGTCAATGATTCGGTGAGTGCTGTCTATCCAACCATAGCAAAGTGCCTCTTCCACAGCATCAATATACCAAAAGTGGGTGTTGTCAACAGGCTTCCCGCGCTTTACATTAACCCAGCATTCTATCTCTTGTTCTGAATAAACGCTGAGCCATTCACGAAATGATTTGCGGCAATCGACTTGTAAAATATTCTTATACTCCATTACTTACTTGTTCTCGCTAAATTCTTGTTTATCATAATATGGTTATACCATAGAAGCGCACACAAATCAAGTCCAAACAGGGCAAAACTCAAAATGGCATTCAGACGTGAGCTTGTCTTGACGAGGGCAAACAGCCCCTTGCTTTTTATACTCTGTGAAATTGAACTTACCGCTTTTTGGTTTTCGGCATCGGCAGGTCGTCATACATTGCCTCAAATAGCCCTGTCAAAAAGCCTTTATCGTCCACATTGTCCACATTGAGCATTCCCTTTGCGCCCTCATACGGCAAGGAATACTCCGCTTGGGGCAAATAGGATAGGGCAGTTCTCACGGGTTTTACGAGCAATCTATCATCGTATATCCCGCCGGCAAGTTTGCCGCGATAGTAGATCAGAAATTCACCCATCATAGGCTTGTAGGTGATGTCTTTTAAGCCCGAAAGTTGCTCCAAAATGAAATTCAAATATTCCTTGCTTGACGGCATAATTCCTCCGCGGAATCGAATTTTATTTTATATTTTTGAAATAGTCTTCCCGTAAAATACCGCGTTCCACGATATCGACGCGCTCGCCCGTCGTGGGAGGGCGGAAGAACTTTCTGCGCGTTCCCTCATAGACCAGCCCGCACTTTTCCATGACGCGGGAGGATCCGATATTTTCCGCCGCATGCTCGCCGTCGATGCGGAAAAATCCCACTTCCTCAAAGCAATAGCGTAGAACTTCGGAAAGAGCCTCCGTCATGATGCCTTTTCCCCACCATGCCTTACCCATGCAGTAGCCGATCGTGCCGCGTTCCTGGAAGTCGTCCGCGCGCAGAACGGCAATATCACCGATGAGGACGTTTCCCTCTTTCAGGACGATCGCCCAATGGTAGATCTGCGGCTCGCCGCTCTCCCGTTCCCATATTTTGAGAAGGGACCGCGTCACTCCGATGTCCCCGTGCGGCGTCCATGTGAGGTATTTCGTGACGTCGGGGTCGTTCATCCAATGCGCAAACGCCTCTTCGGCGTCGCTCTCCTTCCACCTGCGAAGGAGCAACCGCTCTGTTTCAAGAATTTTTGTTCCCTTGTGTTGCATACGTTTCTCCGTTAAATTCCTGTCTATCGGTATTATGGTATCATAAACTTACACAAAAATCAAGAGGGGGCGGGTATCTTAAAAAATTCAACGGTAAAACCCGGCCGAGGGCCTTCGGCGGCCGATACTGTTCAGTTCTATATGGGATTGCAGAAAAATTCCTCTTCATTTTTCTTAAATTTTCAAAGAAGTATTTACATAAGGCGCAGTTTGTGGTATCATAAAGGCAGTTGCGAGGAGATTTCTATGATCGATATCGAGAAGTTTTTGGATGAATACAGAGAGGATATCACGGTAAGATATGGGGACGGGAAGGCTTTTATCACCCCGCCGTTTTACCATGTAGAAAGTTATGACAGCATTGCTTTGAGGTTTTCGGAAACGGAAGACGGCAGACCCGTCATTACGGACTGCCGAACGACGAGAGATTACTTGGAATCGATGGACATCAATATTGCGGCCTATCGGGAAAAATTGAATGCGATCAAAGAGAGATTTTGTATAGAGGAAGAGAACGGTGCATTCATCATGACAATGCCGACCAACAGTCCCAACTATGTAAAACGAAGCCTCGGTTACTTCATTCAAGCGATTTCCATCATAGCGAATATCGACCTATAAAGAGGTACATATATTGAAAAGCGTCCAAAAGCCGACCCCGCAGCATGGGTCGGCTTTTTGTGGTATCGTACTATCCGCGTCAGGTGGGGGGTAACTCCTTGCTGTCCCTCTTAGGGAAAGTGGCCCGAAGGGCCAAAAGGGTTTTTCACGTCATTTCGAACGAAGTGAGAAATCTCAATACGTCATTTCGTCCGACCGAGGCTTCTATTGTGGACTAAGGTCGCCACGAGCCGAAGGCGAAGTAACGAAGTGAGAAATCCCGTTCTTTGAGATTTCTCGTCGCTTTGCTCCTCGAAATGACGCATGGGAGCGCGGAGCGCGCGCAGTCGAGGAATCACCTTATTATAATGTGACCCTTCGGCAGGCTCAGGGTGACAAATTTACTCCCCACTCCCTGAATCCCTCTCCCCAAGGAGAGGGTAGGGGCGACGAGACCTGCCCCCTTTTAAGGGGGCGGGTGGCGCGGCTTTGCCGCGTCAGGTGGGGGTCAAGCGTCAGGGGCGCGGGGAAACCCCCAAGCTCAGTAAAAATCCCGTGAAAGTACCAAAAAATTTTTTCGGAAAGGGGAAATTTTAACGCTTTTTTAACGCTTCGTATGCTACAATCAAGAAAAAAAGGAGTTTGGTATGTTTCTCAAATCGAAATGGTTTCGTTTCATTTTAACGGCCGCGGTCTCGCTGGCGCTCATCATCATCGGGATCCTCTTCATGGATGCGAACGGTTCGCTCTTTATGGCGGTCAAGCCCTACGGCTTTAAGGGCTGGGCGGGCGAGGCGCCGATGATCGGCTCCATCTTCATCCTCTTTGCGGTCGAGTATTTCTTCCTCTTCCTTTCGCAGGACTTCTTCTATTATTCCTCCGATAAGGAGACGGGGATCCTCTTTTCCATCGCAAATGCGGCCATCTCCATCGCGATCTTTATCATGACGCTCATCATCGCCGTCGACGTCGGCACCGTTCAGGATTTTCTCGCGGGGAAGGGCCTTACGCTATCGAAGTTCGATTGGGGCATGGGGGAGGCGATGAATTTCTCAAACGCCTTCCTTCCCGCGCTCGTACTGATGCCCTTTGCGTTCTCCCACCTGCTCATGGGGGTCTCGAAGGCCATCGGGCGCAAAGTCGGGGAGGGGATCTTCCTCGCGCTTACGCAGCCCGTCGCGCTGGTCATCGCATACTTTGCGGGATACGCCCTCATCGCCGCCTTCCCGACTGCCGTCGTGTGGATCCTCGTGGGTACGTTCGTCGCATTCGTCATCTATTGGATCTTCATCGAGATCCGCGGCATCGTGAGCGGAGACGACGCTCCCCGCCGTTCCCGCGGCTCCCGTTCTTCGGGCCGTGCGCCGCGCGTCTGGGCGGATTATGAGGTCGCAAGCGCGCTCCGTCAGGCCTTGGACCGCCGTATGGTCTCCACGGACAGCGTTTCCGTCACATACAGCGGCGGCGGGGCAAGGACTACGCTCTCGCTCACGATCACCGTCGAGTGTGACCCCTCCAACCTCTCCCACTACCAAAGCTGTGTCCCCGGATGGGTCAGAGATTTCCTCTCCAAGGTGAAGGCTGTCGACGGATACACGAACCTGCAAACCTCCGTCAACTACCTGAGAAAATGATCGCCGTTTGAAAGGGGAGCGGCCCCGCATCATGATGCGGGGCCGCTCTTCTTCTTGTGCCGTACGCTTGCTTCCCGCGCGCATTTATGTTATAATAGGGGAGCAAAACGTCAAAAAGAGGCGTAAAACGCCGTCCGCGGCCCCTTGCGGCCGCGGCAGAGGGGTACTTGCATGGAAAAACAGTTTATCAAGCCCGATTTCAGCAACAACATCGTGAATATTTCCGCGACCATTGCGGCGTATTTGGGCTGCCCCAACGATAAGCCCACGCTGCCGGAGCTGAAAGAGGCCTTGGAGCGGGATCCGAAGAACATCATCTTCTTGATTTTGGACGGCATGGGGGTGCATCCCCTCGAAAAGAATTTGCCGCGCGATAGTTTTTTCCGAACCCACACCCGCCGCGTTCTGACTTCGGTGTTCCCTTCGACGACCACGAACGCGACGACGACCTTTTTGACGAACAAATACCCCATGGAACACGGCTGGTTCGGTTGGAGCCTGTATTTTGAGGAATTGAAGCGGGCCGTCGATATCTATTTGGAATCCGATTCGCAGACGGGAGAACCCATTGAAAAGGGGTATGTGAAGAGGCGTCTGCCCATCGAACCCTATTACAGGCAGGCCAAAACCGACCGCACCGTGCGCGTTGCGGTCCCCTCGTATTGGGACCACGGCGATGCGCACCGCCATGTCTGCAATACGCCCGAAGAGCTGTTTTCCTGTCTTGGGGAGATCTGCAACATTGCGGGCAAACAGTTCGTCTATGCCTATTGCGGCGAGCCGGATTCCACGATGCACCGCTTCGGCGTGACTTCGGAGGAGGCGCGCAAGGTCATTGAAGGATTGGAAGAGGGCGCAGAGAACCTCTTGCGGGGCGCGCGGGATACGCTGTTGATCGTGACCGCCGACCACGGGCAGGTGGATATCGGCGGCCGCATCGAGCTATATCGGGACGAAGAACTCACCTCGCTGTTGGCTTGGCCGCCGTTTTTGGAGGCGCGGGCGGCGGCGTTCAAGGTCAAAGAGGGGTGCAAAGAGGCCTTCCGCGCGCTGTTCACGCAAAAATACGGCGCGGACTTCACGCTGTTTGAAACGGAAGATCTCATCCGTGCGCAATATTTCGGCGCATGTCCCGCCAACGAACACGCGAAACTGCTTGCAGACTACATAGCGGTCGGGAAAACGGATAAGATCATGGCGTTGACGCCGCTGAGCCATCCGTTCAAGGGGCATCATACCTCCTTGACGGAGGAAATGCAGGTGCCGCTGATCCTCGCCTCCTCTCCCCCGATGTGATGGGAAGGGCGTCCCTTGGATGCGTCATCCTGAGCGAAGCGAAGGATCTCAAAGGCGGCATGAGCGCATGGAGCGAAGTATGAGTAAGCGACGCAATTCTCGGCGCCCCCTTGAGGGGGAGCCGGCGAGGCCGCAGGCCGAGACTGAGGGGGTGGCGTATTGGGATGACACCCCTCTCGTCACTCGCGTTGCTCGTGCCACCCACCCCTCAAGGGGTGGGCAAGAGAACGGCCGCGTCAGGTGGGGGGAAGCCTTGCTGTCCCTTATTTGGAAAGTGGACGCGAACGAAGCGAGCGGCCGAAAGGGTTTTTACGTCATTTCGAGGAGCAAAGCGACGAGAAATCTCTAAGCCGAGATTCCTCACATGCGTTCGGAATGACGGCACGGGAAACCCCTCAGTCACGCTTACGCGTGCCAGCTCCCCTTTTAGGGGCGCCAAGGCGTGAAGTTTTCGGAAATGTATTGACATAACCGCAGGTTTATACTATAATCGTTATACTTTGAAGAAACGATCAGCGAGGGAAAACTATGATCAAAAATGTCCCGCCGATGGGCTGGAACACATGGAACACGTTTGCGGAAAATATCAACGAGGAGCTGATCTTGTCCTCCGCGGAGGCCATCGTCTCCACGGGGTTGAAGGACGCGGGGTACGAATACGTCGTGATCGACGATTGCTGGGCGCTCCGCGAGCGGGATGAAAACGGGCGGCTCGTGCCGGACCCCGCAAAATTTCCGCACGGCATGAAGTATGTTGCCGACCGCATCCACGCCATGGGGCTGAAATTCGGCATGTATTCGTGCGCCGGTCTCATGACGTGCGCCTCCTATCCTTCCAGCTATAACCGTGAATTTCTCGACGCCGAGACCTTTGCGAGTTGGGGCGTGGATTTTCTGAAATACGATTATTGCTTCAAGCCGCTCACCGCCGACGGGGCGGGCCTATACCGCCGCATGGGGCTTGCGCTCGCGGGTTGCGGGCGGGATATTCTTTTCAGCGCGTGCAGCTGGGGCGCGGATAACACCCACGAATGGATCGGCTCGACGGGCGCCAATATGTGGCGTTCGACGGGGGACATCACGGATACGTGGGAATCCGTAAAGGACCTCATCAAGAAGCAATACGGCATCCTTCCCTTCGGCGGCGTGGGCTGCTTCAACGATATGGATATGCTCGTCGTCGGCATGCACGGCAGGGGGCATGTCGGCCTCAAAGGGTGTACGGACGGGGAATACCGCCTCCACTTTGCCGCATGGTGTCTGCTCGCTTCGCCGCTCATGATCGGCTGCGATATCCGCAACATGGATGAAGCGACTTCGAGGACGCTCAAAAACGCAGACCTCATCGCCATCCAGCAGGATGCGCGCGGCGCACGGCCGTATATCAGGAAGATGTGGGGGACGGAAGAGGACCTTCCCGTCATCATCCGCCAGCTTGCGGACGGGGACATCGCGTTCGGGTTCTTCAACCTCTCGGACGGCCCCGCCAACATGTGGTACACCGCCGACGACCTCGGCGTCCCTGAGATCAGCGGCAAAGTGCTTATTGGGAAAGAACTCTATACGGGTGAAGAGGTGCGCGCGGCGTGCGGCGTTCTCTCCGCCCTTGTCCCGCCGCATTCGTGCAAAGTTTACCGCCTGCGGGTCGTGAACAAGTGACGTGCGCGCAGTGCGGGAAGCCGCTCTCCTTCAATGAAATGGGCCTCAACCGCAAGCTGAACGCCAATGCGGAAAAGCTGTGCATGGCGTGCATGGCGGTGCGGCTCAATGTGGGGGAAGAGCGTCTCCGCGAAAAGATAGGGGAGTATTTGGCGGCGGGCTGCCTGTATTTCGCCAAAGAGGACGGAGGCTCTGTATAATACCGAAGGCGGCCCCGTATGATGCGGGGATGGCTTCATATGATACCGTGGGCGGCGGCCTTATCGGATACCGTGGCGGCGCAGGCATTCACAACTTGTGTCCGCCGCACGCAAAGCAGAAAAAAATTGCGGAATGCGCACCGCTTTGATACATTTGCGCACCGTTCGTGCTATAATAGTGTAGAGTTGATTTTGAGAGGGGAGACTCAATGAAGACTTTATTCGTGACCGATTTGGACGGGACCCTTCTGACGCGGGAAGAAAAGGTATCTGCGTACAGCCGCGAACACCTTTCCCGCCTCATCGATGCGGGCATGCTCTTCACTTATGCGACGGCCCGCTCTGCGAGGAGCGCATCCGCCGCGCTCGAAGGGCTGCATATCCGCATCCCCGTGATTTTGTATAACGGGGGTGTCATCTATGATTTCAACCGCGCCGAGACGCTCCGCTACGTTGTCTTTTCCGACGACCAAAAGGGCTATGTTCTCGACGTGCTTTTGCGCTATGGCATCGTCCCCTTGGTTTACAGCGCCGAACCCGGCCGCGAACGCCTCCGCTGGTGCAAGGGGAGAGAGCGGGAGGGGATCTCGCGCTATCTCTACCGCAGGCGCAACGACGACCGTCTGGAACCCGTCTATTCCGAGGGGGATCTTATCGGCGGCACCGTTCTCTATTTCAAGTGCATCGGCCCGCGCGAATTGCTCGAAGGCGCGTGGAACGTTTTGAAATACGACGACCGCTTCATCTGCATCTTCCATCAGGAGACTTACCAGAACGACTTTTGGATGGAGATCTCGCCGCGGGAGGCGACCAAGGCAAACGGCGTGCGCTTCTTGAAGTCCTATCTCGGCTGCGACCGCACCGTCTGTTTCGGGGATACCTCCAACGATTCGGATATGTTCGACGTCTGCGACGAGAAGTATGCCGTGATGAATGCGGATATGTGGCTCAAAGAGAAGGCGACGGGCGTCATCGGCTACTGCGAAGAGGACGGCGTGGCCAAATTTCTCGAAAGCCGCTTCCGCATGTAAGTCATAAAAACAGCCAGATACTGCGGTAGCCGAGATAAAAACAGAAGATATTGAGAACGGCGAGCAGGGGCAGAAATACCATGAGTACGAAGCTCGAACGGCGGTATTTCATGATGAGCAGGGAGGCGAAGAGCGTCACCGCTCCGCCGAGGATGGCGGAGAGAAAAATTTTCCCGTCCCCCGCGGCGGGTTCGCCCGCGTCAACGCTGTCCCGCTGCTCTCTGATGAAGCGGTACGCATAGAAGTTGACGGCAATGATGTAAACTGTCAAGAGGATATAGAGAAGGACCATGACCGCAGTATGTGCGGTTTCCCGAAAATAAAAGGACGGCTCCCGCAGAAAGGGCGGGAGCCGCGAGGTACATATGGAATCTCTCAGAGAACTCTATAAGATAGGCAGAGGCCCTTCCAGCTCGCACACGATGGGGCCTTCCCGCGCCGCGGCGGAGTTTTCGGCGCGCTACCCCGCGGCGACGCGGTTTGTTGCGATCCTGCACGGGTCCCTTGCGCTGACGGGCAAGGGGCATCTGACGGACGTCGCCGTGACGGACGCCTTTTCGCCCAAGCCCTGCGAGGTGCGCTTTGTAAAGGAGCGGGAAGAGCTTCCGCACCCCAACACCGTGGATCTCGAAGCCTATTGCGGGGATACGTTTTTGGGCGCAGACCGCTATCTCTCGGTGGGCGGCGGCACCGTCCGCAGGGCGGGAGAACCCGCATCGGACGCCGCGTGCGTCTATCCCTTTGAAAATTTCAACGCCATCATCGCATACTGCAAGCGCGAAAATTTACGGCCCGAAGAGGTCGTCTACCGCTTTGAGGGGGAAAAGATCCGCGGCTTTCTCGCGGAGGTCTGGCGCTGTATGCAGGCGGCCATCCGCCGGGGGCTTACGGCCACGGGCAAACTTCCCGGAACGTTGCAGGTGGACCGCAAGGCAAAGACGCTGTTTGAAACGGTCAACGAAGATGAACAGCCCGAAGAGCGGGAAAAGCGGCTTTTGTGCGCGTTCGCCTTCGCAACGGGCGAAGAGAACGCGAGCGGCGGGACCATCGTCACCGCGCCCACCTGCGGCGCGAGCGGCATTCTGCCCGCCGTCCTCTACTATCTCTCGCACAGGCACGGATTTTCCGAAGAACTCATCTGCGCCGCGCTGGCAACGTCGGGGCTGGTCGGCGTCACCGTCAAGCAAAACGCATCCGTGAGCGGCGCGGAGGCGGGCTGTCAGGCGGAAGTGGGGACGGCGACTTCCATGGCGGCGGCCGCCGTATGCCGCCTCTTCGGCGCGGGCTTGGAGCAGACCGAGTATGCCGCCGAGATCGCGCTCGAACACCAGCTCGGCCTCACGTGCGATCCCATCGGCGGGTACGTGCAGATCCCCTGCATCGAGCGCAACGCCGTTGCGAGCCTCCGTGCGCTCTCCGCGGCCGAACTCTCCCGCGTTCTGACGGGGACGAGAAAGATCTCCTTCGATACCGTCGTCAGGACGATGTACGAGACGGGCAAGGATATTTGCGTCCGCTACCGCGAGACCTCGGAAGGGGGGCTTGCCACCGTCTACAAGGGCTGTGATTGACCGCGGCGGCCCATAAGGCCGTGCGCGGGCGCAAAAAACGCCGCGGCAACATTGCCGCGGCGTTTTCCGATGCCCGAAAGGGGTCATTTGTTTTGGGTCATGAAGGGTTCGAGCGCGAGCGCGAGCTGGTCGGGGCAGGACGTATTCTGGCGGCAGCGGATGCCTTTGAGAAGGGGGACGACCTCATCGGGCGTTCTGCCTTCGACGAGCCTGCCGATGCCCTGCAAGTTGCCCGAACAGCCGCCGATGAACTTCACGCCGTGAATGCGGTTTTCGCTGTCCAAGTCAAAGATGATCTGTTTGCTGCAAGTTCCTTTGGTCGAATAGGTGACCATTTGTATTTCCTCCTTTAATCCACAAGTGTTTCATATACGACGGAATAGAGTTCGGCGGCCTTGTCCTCCCACTTCTTATAGATGCGGCTCGCCGTCTTTTTATCGGGGACGACGAATTTGAGTTCGAGCATGGGCTGGACGGGGGCGAGGATCTTCAAAAATACGGTATACGTTCCGTCTTTGTTCTGGTAGTAATCGGACCTGCATTCCTGCCGCGTACGGAATTTTGCGCCGTTGGCCTTGACATAGCGGGAGATCTCTTCGCGGGAACTGCGGGGGATATTGATATAGAAGTTGGCGAGCGTCTCCCTGCCTTCGGGGGTTATGGTATAGAGGGGGTCGTCGCCGCCCGGTATTTCGCAGATAAACCCGTCGCCGATCAACTTATGGATGAGTACCACGCAGTCCATATAATTGATCCAATCGTTGGACGACGTACACATATCCACGAGCGTGCGCTCCGAGAGCGGGCTCTCCATCTTATCGAAAACAAAGAGGAGAATAAGTTTGTTGACCGAAGTCTCGCCTTTGATCTGCATGGGTATCCTTCGTGCTGAAATTTGTTTTAAGACAAACAAGCCGCTTAAATATTTTTAAGCGACTTGCCTCTGCGCCGTTTGATTTTCCGCCTTGGGCGGAGATCGCTTATGCCTTGAACTTATCGAGTTTGGCGAGAAGGTCTGCGCAATCGTCGCTGAAAATCTCGACGGTGAGGGGCTTGGAAGTATCGAGGCTGAACAGGCCGAGAATGGATTTTGCGTCTACCACGTAGTGGCCGCTCTTGATGAGGATCTCATAATCATAGCTCTGCGTGATGTTGACGAATTCCTTGACGCTGCTCGACATTTCGAGGTTGATGGTAACTGATTTCATGATAACTCCCTCCACGATTGATGTGTTCCCATTATACATGAAACTCCCGATAAAAGCAAGGATTTTCCGTAAAATATCCGTAAAATAATTATAAAAAAATCAAACGCGCGCGGCGGCGCATGTTTTTTGTAAAAATACTTTCAAAATCGCGCGGTTTGTGCTATAATGAAAAAAACAAGGCACGGGAGGGGGCGCGCCCTCTTCCGCGGAGGTACGATGGAAGAAAAATACGTGCGCATCGCGCGCTTTTTGGAGAGCTGCACTTCGCTCATGCAATGCGATTATCGCATGGCGGGGGGCAAGATACGGGAAATTTTGCGGGGGATCGCCGCGAGCGGCGAGCTTACGGCGCTCTTTACCGCCGTTACGAAGGGCTTCGATTACACGGCCGCCCGCCGCATCTATCTGAGGCCCGCGTCGGGCGGCACGCACGGGACGGCCTACCTTCCCGTGGCGCGAAAGGATATCCTCGCATTCGTCTTTTGCCTTCTCGTGGAGTTCGATGCGGGTACGATGAAACTCGAAGAGTTCCTGCTCCGCTATTTCTATGTGGACGGGAGCTATACGGCGGGGTTCCTCATCTTTACGGACCGCGTCGTCAAGCCCTTCCGCGACATCGTGGCAGATTGCTTCCCTGAGATCCGCGCAGGGGAACATGGGGAGGAATGCGGGGAGCGGGAACACGAGGAGGGCAGGCAGGAGGCGTTCGCCCCCGCCGCCGCGCTCATCGAGGCCGAGCGCGGGCGCATTGCCGCCTTAGACCTCGGCGAGGAGGGCCGCGCCGCGTCCGAACTCATCTTTGCGGGGCTTTCGCAAGCGGCCGCTGAGGGCGACGTCGCGCTCTTTTCGGCCGTCCTTGCGGGCTACAAATATTTTTTGCGCTACTTCGGCATCGGGGAACAGCCCGCGCTCTTCTCCTTTGCCGCGTCGCTGTAAGCGTTTGCGCGGGGAAATGCGCATAGGGAAGGGAACGGCATGGAACTTACGGAAACGCCCGTCAAGAAGAATTATATTTACCGCGGCAAGATCATCAACGTGCGCTGCGACGATGCGCGGCTCCCCGACGGAAGGCCGTGTAAGCGCGAAGTCGTGGAGCATCCGGGCGGCGCGGCCATCGTGGCCGTCACGGAGGGCGGGATCGCGCTCGTAAGGCAGTTCCGCTATGCTTACGGCGAAGTCCTTTGGGAGATCCCCGCGGGGAAGTTGGAGCGGGGAGAGGACCCGCAGGCGGCGGCTCTTAGGGAACTCGGCGAGGAGACAGGCCTCACGGCGGAGCGGCCGGAACTTCTCTTTATCGTCTATCCCACCCCCGGCTATACCGACGAGAAGATCTATATCTATCGGGCGGAGAACGCCAAAAGTGGGGCGATGCACCCCGACGAGGGAGAATTTTTGGATGTACGCTATGTGCCGCTCGAAGAGGCCTTTGCCATGGCGGCGGACGGGCGCATCCGCGATGCAAAGACGCTCATTGCCCTGCAATATCTGCAAACAAGCAAGTCTGACAAGGAATGACGAAGAAACGAAAGATCCCCGTGTTGCTTGCGGGGTCTTTTTCTTGCCCACCCCTTGGAGGGGTGGGTGGCATGAGCGGAGCGAATGACGGAAGGGGTGTCCTATCGATTTCCTTGCCCACCCCTTTGAGGGGTGGGTGGCATGAGCGAAGCGAATGACGGAAGGGGTGTCCTATCGATTTTCTTGCCCACCCCTTTGAGGGGTGGGTGGCATGAGCGGAGCGAATGACGGAAGGGGTGTCCTATCGATTTTCTTGCCCACCCCTTTGAGGGGTGGGTGGCATGAGCAGAGCGAATGACGGAAGGGGTGTCCTATCAACTAACACATCACTTTTAAGAAACGAGAGATCCCCGTGCGGCAAGCCGCGCGGGGATCTTCTCTGTGGGATCGGATTTCAAACTCAGCCGTTGCAGCCGCAGCCGCCGGTGTTCCCGATAAGGCGGGAGAGGGTCCCGTTCTTGCACATGCAGTATGCGAGGGCGATGAGAATGGGCCAGCCGCAGCCTTGAAGCGCTCTCGAATTGAGCAGGTTGGTGCCGTTCGAACCGAGCAGGAGCGCGATGATGAGAATCCAAAGGCAGCTATTGCTATTCAAGCAACCGTTCATAGTTCTTCCTCCTTGAAGTGGCCGCAGAGTATGTAATCTTTGGTCCTGCGGTGTTCTAATCCATCATATGGATACAAAGGGGAAAAATGTTACGGCAGAGTTCGTTCATTCGGTTGCCAAACGGAAAAAACTCTGTTATAATGGACGGGTAGGGGCGGAACGGCACGCTTTCGCGGCCGTATCGGGCCCGTATCCCCCAGGCGGAAGCATCCGCCAACATGCCACATGAAATTCTACGGCTACCCTCGCCTAAGGAGGGAGCCGATGGAGGTAACATTTATGCAGGCAAAGAAACTTCTCTCTGCGAGAAACATTGCCTATACGGCGGTGCTTCTTGCGCTCGTCATCGTGTTGCAGGCCTTCGGCGGCACGATCGCGATCGGGGCGGTCCAGCTCAACTTTACCCTCATTCCCATCGTCTTGGGCGCCATTCTCTTCGGCCCGCTGATGGGAGCGGTTTTGGGGTTTGCGTGCGGCGCAGTCGTACTCGTGCAGGTCATCATGGGTCTTTCGCCCTTCTATACCGTGATCTGGACGTATAGTCCCGTCGTCACCGTATTCACTTGCATCGTCAAGACGACGGCGGCGGGCTTTTTTGCGGGGCTTGCCTACCGCCTCATCGCGAAGAAAAGCCAATATGCGGCCGTCTTTGTTGCGGCCGGCCTCGTTCCCGTGATCAACACGGGCCTGTTCATCCTCGGTTGCCTTTGCATGGGGAACGCCATCTCCGTCTTTCAGGGCGACATCGGGCAGGGCGGAATGAACATCTTCGTGTTCATCGTGGTTGTCCTCGTCACGTGGAATTTCTTCATTGAATTTGCGGTCAACCTGTTGGTCGCGCCCGCCATCCACCGCATCGTCGCCGTGGCCGAGCGCGCCTTCGGGAAAAAACATAAAAACAATAACTCCGCGGAGCAAGCATGATCATCTGTATCGACATCGGCAACACCAATATCAAATACGGCATTTACGACGGCGCAACGTGCAAAACATCCTTCCGCGTCGCCACCGACCACAAAAAGACGTCCGATGAATACGGTTGCCAGCTCATCGCGATGCTCGAAATCGCGCATCTGCGGCCCGCGGATATCACGGGCGGCATCATCTCTTCGGTGGTGCCGAGCCTCGATTATACGATGGAACACATGCTCGGCGTCTATCTCTCCATCCGTCCCAAGCAGATCGGGCCGGGCATCCGCACGGGCCTCAAACTGCTCGCGGATAACGCCAAGGAGGTGGGGGCGGACCGCGTGGTCAACAACGTTGCGGCGCTCAGAAAATACGGCGGGGAGCGGCCCGTTATCGTCGTGGATTTCGGCACGGCGACGACGTTCAACGTCATCAAAGACGGCGCCTTCATCGGCGGCGTCATCGCGCCCGGCATCAAGGGTTCTCTCGATAGCCTCACGAGCGGCACGGCGAAACTTCCCCGCGTGGAGATCGAAGCGCCCAAGAGCGTCATCGCGACCAACACCGTCACCAATATGCAGGCGGGCATCGTGTTCGGGTTTGCGGGGCTTGTGGAGTATATCGTCAACAAGATCAAGCGCGAACTTGCCGTGGGCGACGTTCTTACGGTCGCCACGGGCGGTTTTGCGGAAGTCATGGCCAAGGAGACGAAGTGCATCGACGTCATCGACAAGATGCTCACGCTCGACGGCTTACAATATTTATATGAACTGAATTCGGAGGAAGGGAAATGAAGAAGGTGGGGGTAGCCATCCTCGGACTCGGCGTAGTCGGAGGGGGTACATACAAGATCCTGAAAGAACACGCGGACTTTTACCGCGAGACGCAGAGCGTGGATATCGAGGTTGAGAGCGTCCTCGAACTCGACCGTGCGCGCGCGCTTGCGCTCGGCGTTCCCGCGGAGAAGATCGCTTCCAACATCGCCGAGATCGTGCTGGACCCCGATGTCAACATCGTGGTCGAGTGTATCGGCGGCGTGGCGGCGGCCAAGGACTATGTTTTGGATGCGCTCAACGCCGGCAAGACGGTGGTGACTTCCAACAAAGAACTCTTTGCCAAGTTCTGGCATGAACTCGAACGGGCGGCAAGACGGCACAACGCCGGCCTCTTCTTCGAGGCGAGCTGCGTGGGCGGGGTCCCCATCATCCGTACCCTTCTCGACGGCCTGCAATCCAACGAGGTCTCCTCGCTCGTCGGCATCATCAACGGCACGACCAATTACATCCTCACCGAGATGACGGAGAAGGGCGTCTCCTATGCGGAGGCATTGCAGACGGCGATCGGGCTGGGGTATGCGGAGGCCGACCCCACGGCGGACGTCGAAGGGTACGATGCGGCCTACAAGCTCTCCATTCTCTCCTCGCTCGCCTTCCACACCAAGGTGCCTTATACCAAGGTGTTCCGCGAGGGGATCACGGGCGTCTCCGAGGCGGATATCCGCGACGGCTCCCAGCTCGGATACGTCCTCAAACTGCTTGCCGTCGGGAAAAAGACGCCTGCCGGCATCGAAGTGCGCGTGCATCCCGCCTTCCTCGAAAAGAGCCATCCGCTCGCATCCGTCGGCGGTAGCTTCAACGCGGTATTCGTCCGCGGCGATTCCGTCGGCGACGTCATGCTCTATGGGCGGGGCGCGGGCGAACTGCCCACGGGCAGCGCCATCGTCTCGGATATCATCTATGCCGCCACGCACGCCGAACTTCACTATTCCACTTTCAAGAATACGGCCGCGCCCGATAAGGACGTCAAGTTCGTCACGGACTTTGCGAGCGGCTACTATCTCCGCATGACGGTCGCGGATACGCCGGGCGTACTCGCGAAGATCTCCGCCGTTCTCGCGCGGGCAGGCATCTCCATCGATAAGCTCTCCCAGCGGGTTTCGGGAGACAGGGCGACGCTCGTGATCGTGACGCATGCGACGCACGAACTCGCCGTGCGGAATGCCGTATCCAAACTCGGCGCGAGCGGGCTTGCCGAAGTCAATTCGGTGCTCCGCGTCATCCTATAAGAAACGAAAGCGCGGCAACGCGTTTTTTCTTTTTCCCGTGCCGCAGGCGGCGCGGGCAGGGGGACCCCATGAAGGCGTGTATTCTCGTCAATCCCTTCCTCTCCTCGGAGAGCGAATTTTATCAGCCGCGCCGCATCCGCGAGGAATTTTCGGCGCGCGGCGTGGCGGCGGACATCCTGCCCAACGCGTGGACGGCCCGCATCGGCCGCGAGGGGGCGGCGGAGGAACTGACGCGCCGCTATGATCTCTGCGTCTACCTCGATAAGGACCGCTATGCGCCCCGCATCCTCGAAACGCGGGGCATGCGCCTCTTCGACCGCGCGGAGGCGGTGGAGCTGTGCGATGACAAAATGCTCACGCACATCGCGCTCGCGGGGAAAGTCCCCATGCCGCAAACGTACTTTGCGCCGCTCTGCTACAAGGCGGATGCCGCCCCGCAGGACGCGGGGGAGATCGGGGAGAAGCTCGGCTATCCGCTCGTCGTCAAGGAGTGTTTCGGCTCCTTCGGCGAGCAGGTGTATCTCGCAAGGGACGGGGAGGAACTCGCTTCGCTCTCCGCGCGCCTCAGGATGCGCCCGCACATTTATCAGGAACTGATCGGAGAGAGCGCGGGGAAGGATCTGCGCGTCATTGCGGTCGGCGGGGAAGTCGCCGCCTGCATGATGCGCACGTCGAAGGGTGATTTCCGTTCCAACATCGCCGCGGGCGGGAGGGGAGAACCCTTTGCGGCCACGGAGGAAGTGCGCCGTATCGCAAGGGTGGTGAGCGAAACGCTCCGCCTCGATTACTGCGGCATCGACCTGCTCTTCGGAAAAGAGGGGATGCTCCTCTGCGAGGTCAATTCCAACGCATTCTTCGGCAAGATCGAAGAGGTGACGGGCAAGAACATCGCGGCCGCCTATGTGGACCACATCTGCCGCGAAATGGCGAAATAACCCCCATATTTTGCGCTTAAAGATAGTATTCTGTCTGACATAGTACTTTGTAAAACACGAAAATCAAGGCCAAATATCGCAAGAAACCGCCTCCGCTTGTTGCGGAGGCGGTTTCTTGCCCACACCTTTGGGGTGGGTGGCACGAACGAAGTGAGTGACGGAAGGGGTTCAAACCCCTCTATTGGAGACCAAGAGAACTTACCATTCCCGCAGGATCTTTTGGAGCAGGGCGGAGAGGATCTCCTCGTCGTCTATTTCATAGTCGCTTTTGAGCGCATCGATCTCGTAATGCAGGTCCCTGATCTCAGGTGGCGCATCGCCCGCCGCGGCGCAGTCGAAGTCGCCCGCGTCCGTTTTGAGCGTGTCTCCGTCGAAGGCAAGCTCGGTGGGCATCGGCCCTGCGGGGGAGAAGTATTTCATCAGCTTGAAGTAATCGTTGAGGACGGTATCGAATGCGATCTTGCGCGATTCGCTGTCGTCCATGCCGCAGTATTTCAAAAAGCCGTCCACGAGGAAGAAGAGGTCCATCTTTTCTTCGGGGCCGAGTTCGCAATGCGCCGTGCGGAGGGGGATGCAGAGCGGCTCGCTCTCTTCATAGAACCGCCCGCCGTGCGCCGCAAAGAACTCTGCGATCTCGGTGACGGCGTTCATGCCGCCGTCCTTTCCGCCGATGCCGGAGGCCAGGACGGGGACATCCTCGAAC
Source organism: uncultured Clostridia bacterium (assembly GCA_947626575.1). GTDB lineage: Bacteria > Bacillota > Clostridia > Christensenellales > Borkfalkiaceae > Gallimonas. The sequence continues at coordinate 18,256 of CANQSR010000021.1, forward strand.
CGCGTGAAGTTTTCCGCGATGAGGGCCATGAGTTCTTCGGGACAGCCGCCGTCCTCTTCGTGGGTGAAGATCCAGATGCCGTCGGTTTCGAGCGCATCGGGGAGGGGAAGGCCGGGGCCGTGCCAGACGATCTCCGCGTCCTTTCCGATGAGCTTTTCGGCCTCCGCGGCGAGTTGCCGTTCGGGCGCGCGTTTGGAATAGTCGCCGAGCAAAAACAGAATTTTCATATTATCCGACGATCAGGTTGACGAGCCTTCCGGGGACGACGACGCACTTCTTCACGCTCTTCCCCGCCGTCTTTTCCACGACTTCGGGCAGGGAGAGCGCGAGCGATTGCACCTCGTCGTTGGTCGCGGAGGTGGGGATCATCGCCTTGCAGACGATCTTGCTGTTGACCTGCACGGCGTATTCCTTCTCGTCGAGGACGAGCGCCGTGGGGTCCTCCGTGGGGAATTTATGTTCGAGTACGAAGCCCTTGCCGCCCGTCTGTTCCCAAAGTTCGTCGGCGAAGTGGGGGGTGAAGGGACCCATGAGCAGGATGAGGTCTTTGCAGGCCGCCTTCATGAGCGATGCGTTCTTGTTTTCAAGCCCGTCGTACTTATAGAGCGCGTTGACAAATTCCATGAGCCGCGCCACGGCGGTATTGAAGGAGAAGGCTTCGAGGTCCTTCGTGACCCTTTGGATGGCGAAGTTGCGCGCATAGTCGAGCGCCTTTTCGGCCGCGCCGTAAGGTTCGTCCCGCTTCGTGCGGTATTCGTCCGCCTTCAACACGATCTTTTCCACGCGCTCCAAGAAGCGCGCAACGGCCTTGATTCCGTCGTCGTTCCACGGCCCGCCCTCAGTGTACGAGAAGCCGAACATGAGGTAGAGGCGGAAGGCGTCCGCCCCGTACTCGTTGACATAGTCGTCGGGGGAGACGATGTTGCCGTGCGACTTGGACATGCGGTTGCCGTCGGGGCCCAAGATGACGCCCTGATGCACGAGACGTTTGAAGGGTTCGTCGAAGTCGAGGTAGCCCATATCGCGCAGGGCCTTGGTGAAGAAGCGGGCATAGAGAAGGTGCATACACGCGTGTTCCGCGCCGCCCACATAGGTATCGACGGGCAGCAGCCTATCCACGGCCTCGCGCTCGAAGGGCGCCCTGACGTTTTTGGGATCGGCATAGCGCAGATAATACCAGCTCGAACAGACGAAGGTATCCAGCGTATCGGGGTCGCGCTGGGCCGCGCCGCCGCACTTGGGACACGCCGTGTTCATGAATTTTTCGCACTTCGCGAGCGGCGATTTGCCGTCGGGGCGGAACTCCACGTCATAGGGGAGCTTTACGGGCAGGCTCTCCTCCGGAACGGGTACGATGCCGCAGGTAGGGCAGTGGATGACGGGGATGGGCGCGCCCCAATAGCGCTGGCGGGAGACCAGCCAATCGCGCAGGCGGTAATTGACCTTTTTGCCGCCCTTGCCGAGTTTGGAGATGTAGGTTGCAACGGCGTCGCGCGCCTCCTCGCCCACGAGGCCGTCAAATTCGAGCGAACCCGTCATGATGCCGTCCTCGGTGAAGGGGAGTTGGGTCTCGCCGCCCAATTTTTCGATGACTTTCTCGATGGGAAGGCCGTATTTCATCGCAAAGGCATAGTCGCGCTCGTCATGGGCGGGAACGGCCATCACCGCGCCCGTACCGTAGGAGGCGAGAACGTAATCGGCCAGCCAGATGGGTACGCGCTTGCCGTTGACGGGATTGACGGCATAGGAGCCTGTGAATACGCCCGTCTTTTCCCTGGTGGAGGAGAGCCGTTCGATCTCGTTGGACTTGGAGGCATACTCGATATACGCCTCCACGGCCTCCGCCTGTTCGGGCGTGGTGAGCTTGCGCGCGAGGGGATGTTCGGGCGCAAGCACGACGTACGTCACGCCGAACACGGTATCGCAACGGGTGGTAAAGACGCGGAATTTTTCGCCCTGTTCCGTTGCAAATTCGATTTCGCAGCCCGTGGACCTGCCGATCCAATTGCGCTGCATGTTCTTGGTCTTTTCGGGCCAATCGAGGCCGTCGAGGCCGCTCAAAAGTTCCTCGGCATACTCGGTGATCTTGAAAAACCACTGCGTGAGGTCCTTGCGGACGACGACGGTGGAGCAACGCTCGCACCTGCCCTCCACGACCTGCTCGTTGGCAAGCACGGTATTGCATGAAGGACACCAATTGACGGGCGCTTCCTTGCGGTAGGCGAGGCCTTTTTCAAAGAGTTTGAGGAACATCCACTGCGTCCAGCGGTAGTAATCCTCCTCGCACGTCTTGATCTCCGCCGACCAATCGAACATGGCGCCCATCGCTTTGAGCTGGTTTTCCATGGTGGCGATGTTCTTTTCGGTGGAATCCTTGGGATGGATGCCCGTCTTGATGGCATAGTTCTCTGCGGGAAGGCCGAAGGCGTCGAAGCCCATCGGCTGGAACACGTTGTACCCCTGCATGCGCTTGAAACGCGCATAGCTGTCGGTAGGGCCGTAATTATACCAATGCCCGACGTGCAGTTTTGCCCCCGAAGGATAGGAGAACATTTCGAGGATGTACTGTTTGGGCGCGTCCGACTTTCTGTCGAAGCCGTGCAATTTGGCCTTTTCCCAGCGGGCCTGCCATTTCTTTTCGATTTCTTTCAGATCCATTGAAGAACCTCTTCACGTTTTCGCTGTTTCTCTACATTTTACTATATAATAGAGAAAAAGTCAAATAAAATGCAATGCCGATTGCGAATTCCCTGCCCAAAGGCGCGGAAATTCCGCGGCCGCGCGCCCCGCAGGGGGGGAGATGCGCGCTTTTCATAAATAAATCCGCGCATTCGGCATACAATAAAGGCGTGGAAGAAATTACGGTCTCGGATACGAGGGAACACGGCGCCTTCGTCACGTATCTCTATAACGCCGTCATGGGCGAAGTCATGCGCACGGGCGGGCGCGGCGAACTGCTGTTTTCCGAGGGGCGCACGGCCGCGCGGTTCAGATTGGGCAGGGGATCCGCGGCAGTGCGGATCTCCGATAAACTCGCGGAGATCGTGGGCGTCGGCTATAAATATTCCTTCCTGCAAAAGAACCTGAAAGCGTGCCTTGCCCGCCGCGAACGGCGGCTGCTCTGCGCCGCGCTCATCGCCGCCGATTACGAGGGCGACCTCCGCTTCATCCGCGATAAATTGGTGCTTACAGACGAGGTCTGCATCGACGGCTTCTATGCCTTCCGCCTCGGCTCGCTCCAAGAAAAATGGGTGCGCATCCTCGAATATATCCCCGTCGCCTTTTCGGCCGCCGACCTCAAACAGTTCTGCGAATTTCTGGTGGGGGAGAGCAGGCATAAAATTTACGTGAAGGGCAGAGCCGTCTACGGCGAGAACTTCGCGCCGCTCAGGCGGAGCCGTCTCACGGGCGAGGAGGACGTGGAGACGGAGATCATGCTTGCCGATGCGGGCTTTGTCTACTGCCTCGGCGAAGTCGAGGAGTCGGTGGGAAAATTTTTGCAAAAATATTACGCCGAGCGCGCGATATTTTCTTGACAAATTTTCCGCGGAGGCGTACAATCAAAATATAGGAGACAAGTAGCTCCGCAATGCGCTCCCGCAGAGAGGGGACTCATGGCTGAAAGGCCCCCGCGGCGCGGCGGAATGCGAAACCGCTCCCTGCATTCCAAACGAAAAAGAGCGGCGCCGCAAGGCGCAATTAAGGTGGAACCGCGCAAAGCACTTTTGCGTCCTTAAAATTCCCGTAAGGGCTTTTTAAGGGCGTTTTTTGTTTGATTTACCCCAAAATTTGCGGTTTTGCGAAGTACTATGCCAGACATAATAACATTCTTGAAAGGAGATATGCGATGAATATTACGTTGAAAAACGGCGATAGCCTTACCTTGGAAGAGGGCGCAACGGCGCTCACTGCGGCGCAGGCGATTTCCGAAGGGCTTGCACGGGCGGCCGTCGCCGCGAAGGTGAACGGCGTACTTGCCGATCTCACGTCGCCCCTTCACGAGGGCGATGCACTCGAAATCGTCACGCTCAAAGAGCGGGAGGGGCTTGAAGTCTACCGCCACACGTGCGCACATGTGCTTGCGCAGGCCTTAAAGACCATCTATCCCACCTGCAAGCTCGCCATCGGGCCCACCGTGGAGAACGGCTTCTATTACGACGTGGATTTCAAGACGCCCATCACGCTCGACGACTTTGCCAAGGTGGAGGCGGAGATGAAGAAGATCATCAAGAGCAATCTTCCCATCGAACGCTTCACGCTTCCGCGCGAAGAGGCGCTCGCGCTCATGAGCAAGTATCATGAGAACTACAAGGCCGAGATCATCCGCGACCTGCCCGAAGGGGAGACCATCAGCTTCTATAAGCAGGGCGCGTTCACCGACCTCTGCCGCGGGCCGCACCTTCCCTCCACGGGCAAGATCAAGGCGTTCAAACTTACTTCGCTCGCGGGCGCATATTGGCGCGGCGACGAAAAGAAGAAGATGCTCACCCGCATCTATGGCACCGCCTTTGCCAAAAAAGAGGAACTCGATGAGTACCTGCAACGCCTCGAAGAGGCCAAAAAGCGCGACCACAACAAATTGGGCCGCGACCTCGGCATCTTCATGACGAGCGACGTCGTGGGGCAGGGGCTTCCCATCCTGATGCCCAAGGGCGCCAAGATTTTGCAGATCCTCACCCGTTTCGTGGAGGATGAGGAGGCAAAGCGCGGGTTTATGATCACAAAGACGCCCAACATGGCCAAATCCGACCTCTATAAGATCTCCGGCCATTGGTCGCACTACCGCGATAAGATGTTCGTCCTCGGCGATATCGATGAACACGGCGAACCCGCGCGGGAGGGCGAAGAGATCATGGCGCTCCGCCCCATGACCTGCCCGTTCCAATACCAGATCTATAAAAACGGCCTGAAATCCTACCGGGATCTTCCCTGCCGCTATTCGGAGACGGCGACGGAATTCCGCAACGAGGCTTCGGGCGAGATGCACGGCCTCATCCGCGTAAGGCAGTTCACGCTGTCCGACGGACACATCATCTGCACCAAGGAGCAGGTGGAGGGGGAGTTCAAGCGCTGCCTCGACCTCTCCTATTATATCCTCGATTGCCTCGGTATGCGCGGCGACGTCACCTTCCGTTTCTCCAAGCGCAAGAAGGGTTCGGATAAATATATCGACGACGACGAGGCGTGGGATAACACCGAGGCCATGATGAAGGTCATCCTCGATGACCTCGGTCTCGACTATGTGGAGGCCGAGGACGAGGCCGCCTTCTACGGCCCCAAGCTCGACGTGCAGGCGCGCAACGTCTATGGCAAGGAAGATACGCTCATCACCATCCAGATAGACTTTGCGGCGGGCCATTCCTTCGATATGCAGTATGTGGATGCGGACGGCACGAAAAAGACGGCGTACGTCATCCACAGGAGTTCCATCGGGTGCTATGAGCGTACGCTCGCCCTGCTCATCGAGAAGTATGCGGGGGCGTTCCCGCTTTGGTTTGCGCCCGTGCAGGTCAAAGTACTTCCCATCACCGACCGTGCGGCGGACTATGCGAACAAGCTGGCCGAAGAGCTTGCCATGCTCGGCCTGCGGGCAGAAGCGGATCTTCGGAACGAGAAGATCGGCCGCAAGATCCTCGATGCCGAGAACGAAAAAGTTCCCTATAAGCTCGTGGTGGGCGATAAGGAAGTGGAAGAGGGGACCGTTTCGGTGCGGAAGCGCGGCGAAGGCGATATCGGCTCCATGAAGAAAGAGGCCTTCTTCGCCCTCTGCAAGAAAGAAAACGACGAGAAAGTCATCTTCTGATCTGCTTTCCCAAGAGGGACAGCGAGAGGTCACCCTTGGCGCCCCTTGTAGGGGAGCTGGCACGAAGTGCCTGAGGGGTTTTGAAACCCTTTCCCCCTTCGCTCCGCTCAGGGTACTTTCCCTAAAAGGGACAGCGAGGCGTTTTCTCTCGTCGCCCCTCATAGGGGAGATGTCGAGCGATAGCGAGACAGAGGGGTTTCCGTATTACAACATAAAGAAATCGGGCAGGACGCGATGTCCTGCCCTTCGTCATATTTCTGAAATCATTTGCCGAGGTCTAAAATATAGTCGAGGCCGCCGATGCCGAACGTGGATTTTGCCTTCTTGGGCGCCGTATAATTCTGCGCCTTTTCCAGCCTGTCGTTGACTTTCAGGATGAGTTTGTTGTTGAGGGTGACGTTATTCTCGGTATATTCGCCCTCGGTGGGGTTGTATTTGATCTCGGTGTCCAGCTCCATGGATACGATCCTTCCCGCCGTCATGACGACGGTCAGTTCGGCGTCCTTGATGGTGTGGTCCGTCTCGTTGAAGTAGTTCTCCACGGTGAGGACGCCGTCGGCGGGATTGCTGTTCAGAATGCCTACAATGCGTTTCATCTGCGCAACGACGGCGCTGTCGCTCAGATACACGGTGTAGGTATCTGTATTTCCCTCTGTCTTTTTACGGATACAGTCGGTCTGCTGTGCGGTGAGGGAGAAGAGGCCGGTCATGAATTCGAACTGCGTATCTGCGGTGACGCCTTCGACGTTATCGTATTGGTTGCTGCCTTTGCGGGAGACGAGATAGGTGCCGAACTCGTCCTCGGTGACGTTCCCGTAGGTAAATTTATAGGTCTCCTTATTGTCCGTCTCGTGATGGCTGTGATATTCGTAAGAGTGGTTGAAGTGCGTGTACCCCGTTTCGTCGGTATGCTTATAGAGGCGGGCCTCATAGGTATCCTTGGTCGCCGTCACCTTCCATCCGGGGTCCATCTCGTTGATGGCTTCGAGGTCGAGGGAATACGCCGCATCGCTCTTTACGGCCGTGAGCGCGCTATTGATCGCGGAAAGTTCTTGGGCGATTTCCGTCTTATCGGTCACAAGCCCGCCGATAGAGGGGATCGAGATCGCGGCGTCGCTCAGTTTCATCTCATAGCTGAGGTTGAGCGTGATGCTCGTGGGGGACACGGGAACGGAGACGGATGCCTTGACGGTGTAGCCCGAAATAGCCCCGTTTGCGAGATGGAACTTGAAGTCCAGCCCCGATACGGGATTGGTAAACGTCACGCCTTTGAGGTTGATGCTCGTATCCATCTTGCCGACCAGCCCGCAGATCGTGTTGAGGACGGCATTGTTTGAGGCGAGCCTGAGCTTGGCGGTATAGCCGCTCCCGTCCTGTTTGATGTCCGTGATCTCCTCCTCCGAGAGCGAGCCGATGAGCTTTTGGAAGGGGAGATTGAGAAGACGGAGTTCGCTGTCCTCATAGTCGGTAATGACCTTTTTTACGGTATCCTTATCGTTCATCTTCACGGTGATGCGCGAATCGCCCAATGTGTAGATGTATTCGGTGGAGTCGTACAGCAAGATGCCGCTCGTGACGCGCTTGAACGTGAGCTGTTCCGTCTCTTTGTCATAGCGATAGTTACAGGTGTAGGTCGCATTGGCGTCGGGCGATACGACGGCGCCCACGCTGACGTTCCCCGAAAGATTCAACACGAAGTCATAGTTTTGCTTGGCCGCGGCCTCCTGCTTTGCGATCGCCGCGACGACGTCGCCCGCCGTGGGCAAACGCGGCTCTTCTGGATCCTCTTCCGTGACGGGCGGGGTAGAGGGGTTGGGGTCTTTGTTTTGGTTGGGGTCTTCGTTTTGGTCGGAGCCTGCGCAACTTGCGAATACAAGGCACAGCATGAGCAGCAGACAGGCCGCTATGCTCCAAAAAGTCTTTGTGCGTTTCATAGTCTATTCTCCTTTGAAATTATGAGATCGATGCTCTCATTTCTCTTAATTTTTTGATCTCCGACGCAAAGCAGAAGGGGAACGTAACGGTCCCGACCGCCATCGAGACGAGCAGCCCCATGCCGAAGAGCAATGCGGAGAGGAGCGCCGTCAGAATGCCGAAGAGAAGTTTTACGGTGATGAACCAGACGATCCCGTCGAGGTCGAGCGTAAAGATCAGTCCGGGGAGACGGAAGGAGCGGCAGAAGAAGAGCAGAAGGCCGAGCGCGTAACTCGTCCAGAAACATTGGGATACGAACATGAAGAGGGCGGCGGCGATCGCGATGGAGACGAGATAGAGGGGCTCCTTTTCCGCGATGGCCATCGCCACGCCGATGATGAGAACGAGCGCCGCGATGAGGATAGATACGGTCATGCTGCGGCGAAATGTCTTTCTCTCGTCTTCATATGCGTCTTGCCTTCTCGAAGCCTCTTCCCGCTCGTAACACGCCCCGCATACGATCCGCTGTCCTCTCCCGCGCGCCGCGTGGTAGACATGATAGGGTTCGTTCTGCGCGATGGCCTTGTTACAGGCGTCGCAGTACCCGATGATGATCTTGGGCTGCGGCTCCGCGGGGGCGGGCGTTTCCCGTTCGGAAGAAGCCCTTTCAGGCTCTTCCGTCTTATTGCCGAAAAATTCTTCTGCGCTGATCCCGAATATCTCCGTGAGACGTTGAAGGGTGGCAAAGTCGGGTTCGGCATTCCCGTTTTCCCATTTGGAGACGGCCTGCGCCGTCACGTTGAGCATGGCTCCGAGCTCCGCTTGCGTCAATCCGAGACGTCGCCTGTTGGCGGCGATCACTTTGCCGCATTCTGTTTTCATAAGGCATTCCTCCTGTGTTTTGATAGGAAAATTATACCATGCGGCGGCGTAAAAGGCGATGCGGGAAAAACAACCGTTGGTTGAATCAATAGAAATTCCTTTGAATTTCAGTTGTTTTTCCCCGAAAAGGCCGAAAATCGGGCAAAATGCCCGTATTAGGTCAATAGACCTACCACATAATAATTATATTAGGTCAATTGACCTATGTCAAGACTTTTGACCTGAAATTATGTAAAATTTCAATATGCCGTATGTTGATGTGATTCGCCAATTGATGGAAGAGCAAGAGCTGAGCCAAGAGGGCCTTGCGAAAATTTTGGGAGTCAATCAAACGACCGTGAGCCAATGGCTGTTGGGGAGAAAGAAACCGGGGTACGATAGTATCCGTTTGCTCTATGAGAAATTCGGCATTTTGCCGAACAGCCTGTTTGGGATCGAGTGAGCGTTCCCGCCGCCCCTTTGTGGGACGGCGAGCGCGAAGGCCTACCCCCCATGGGGGGAGGCTCCGCCCGCAGGGCGGTGGTGGGGGGGGCAGGCCCTCCCCACGTCATTTCGAACCCCGCAGGGGTGAGAAATCTCGTTCCGCTGTCATCCTGAGCGAAGCGAAGGATCCCAAAGAACGAAGTCCGTTTCCACGGCACTTGGTCGTAACAAGATTCTTCGCGGATAAGCAATTCGCTGAAAGTCAAACCATTACGGCTACTTCGCCTTCGGCTCGTGACGCGCTTAGATTACAATAGAAGCCTCGCGCGGACAGAATGACGCAAGCCCTTGGCGTCCTTTGCGGGTCACAGAGGGGTTTTGAAAAAAACTAAAAAATACCTTCCAAAGCCTTGAAAAATCGTTGACAAGCGGGAAAAAGGGTGCTATACTCATAAAGTCAAAGCAGAGGCCAACCCTTCTCCCCGCATCGCGAAACCGTTTGCGACGGGCCGATCAACGAAAGTAAAGCGCGGATCGCGCTCTTTTCGGCGGGTTGCTTTTGCAACCCGTCGTTATTTTTTGTGGAGGAATATGGCTGCAACAAAAAACCAACATCAGTTGAACGGCGAGATCCGCGACCGCGAAGTGCGCGTGATCTCCGCATCGGGCGAAATGCTCGGCGTGATGTCCCCGCGCGAGGCCGTGCGCCTTGCCGAGGATGAGGGCCTCGACCTCGTGAAGATCTCCCCCAATGCCATCCCGCCCGTCTGCAAGATCATGGACTACGGTAAGTTCAAGTTCGAACAGGCGAAGAAGGCCAAGGAGAACAAACAGAAGGTGGTCGAACTCAAAGAAGTCCAGCTCTCGATGACCATCGACGTCGGCGATATCAACGTCAAGGCGCGGCAGGCGACCAAATTTTTGGAGCAGGGCAACAAGGTGAAGGTCACCATCCGTCTGCGCGGCAGGCAGATGGCGCACGCAAACCTCGCCAAGGACGTCATCATGAACTTTGCGGATATGCTCAAAGAGATCGCCGTCATCGAAAAGCCGCTCAACGTCGAGGGAAGAAACCTCATTCTCATCCTCGGCCCCAACAAAAAGTGACGAAAAAACAAAGTAAATATCATTTTGGAGGATAAAAGTTATGCCGAAACAGAAATCGCACTCAAGTTCCAAAAAGCGCTTCTGGCTCACCGGTTCGGGCAAGGTCAACAGATCGCACGGCGGCAAGAACCATAAGGCCGAAACCAAGAACAGAAAGAGAAAGAGAAATCTTCGCCAGGTGACCCTCGTCTCTTCGACGCAGGAAAACACCGTCAAGCGGATGATCCCGTACAAGGACTAAGGTAGGAGGGACGGAATATGCGTATCAAGAGAGCAGTCAACGCAGTCAAAAAGCGCAGGAAGATCTTCAAGCTCGCAAAGGGCTATTTCGGTTGCAAGAGCAAGAATTACCGCATGGCAAGACAGGCGGTGATGAAGTCGCAAAACTATGCCTATGTCGGCAGAAAGAGAAGGAAGCGCGATATGCGCCGCCTTTGGATCGCCCGCATCAACGCAGGGGCGCATCTCAACGGCCTTTCCTATTCCAAGCTGATGCACGGCCTCAAAGTCGCGGGGATCGACCTCAACCGTAAGGTGCTTGCCGATCTCGCCGTCACCGATGCGGCCGCCTTTGCGGAACTCTGCAACAAGGCAAAGTCCGCGCAGTAACCCACAAAAGCCTTTCCGCGAAAGGCTTTTTTCTCATGACGGTCATCACATCCAAACAAAATCCCATCGTCAAGGAGCTTTCCTCTCTCAAAGAGAAGAAGGGCAGGCGCGAACGGGGGACTTTCCTCGTCGAGGGCGGCAAGATGCTCTCCGAGTGCATGGAGAGCGGCATGGAGATCGTGCGCATCGCCCTGCTTGCCACCGAAGAGCATCTCGCGCTCGCGGAGACGTCCCTTTTCCAAGGCCGTACCGCCTTCGGGGGAGCAGTCCTGCTCGGCGCCGACGCTTTCAGGGCGGTCTCGGATGAAAAGACCCCGCAGGGCGTTCTCGCCGAAGTGAAGATCCCGCCCGCCAATGTGGAGCGGCCGTCGGGGAGATGCCTGTTTCTCGACGGGCTTGCGGATCCCGCCAACGTGGGCGCGGTCATCCGTACTGCCGCCGCGGCGGGCTACCGCGAGATCTACCTCGCCGATTGCGCCGACCCGTATTCCCCCAAGAGCGTACGGGCGTCCATGTCGGGCGTATTTTATACCAAGCTCATGCGCGGCGCGCGGGAGGAACTCTTGGAGGCGCTTGAAGGCGTTCCCATGATCGCGGCGGATATGGACGGGGAGGACGTGTTTACGTTCGTCCCGCCCGAAAAGCATTGCATCTGCATCGGGAACGAGGGGAACGGCCTCTCGGACGCGGTGCGAAAGAGGGCGGACTATACCGTCGGCATTCCCATGCGGGATCCCGTGGAGAGCCTCAATGCGGCAGTCTCGGCGGGGGTCATGATGTACCTGTTGGGGTACGCGAAGAAATAAAGGAGAAAATAGTATGTCCGGACACAGCAAATGGCACAACATACAGGCCAAGAAGGGCAAGGCGGACGCGGCGCGCGGACGGCTCTTCACCAAGATCGGCAGGGAGATCGCCGTTGCGGCGAAGGGCAATCCCAATCCCTCCACCAATTCCAAGCTCGCCGACGTCATCGCGAAGGCGAAGGCGGCGAACATGCCCAACGATAACATCGAGCGTTCCATCAAGAAGGCGGCGGGCGAGTTGGGCGATAAGGAGTATAAGGAACTCACCTATGAGGGGTACGGCGCAGGCGGCGCGGCCGTGATCATCACCACGCTCACGGATAACAACAACCGTACGGCGGGGGATATCCGCGCGATCATGTCGAAGTGCGGCGGCTCGCTGGGTACGACGGGCAGCGTCTCTTACATGTTCGAGAACAAGGGACTCATCGTCGTGGAGGCCAAGCCCGGTCTTACGGAGGACGAAGTGACCGAGCTTGCCATCGAGGCGGGCGCGGACGACGTCGTTCCCGTAGAGGATGCCTTCGAGGTCTATACCTCGGTGGGGGCGTTCTCCGAGGCGCGCAAGTATCTTGAAGAGAAGGGGATGACCTTCCTGCAAGCCGAACTCACGATGATCCCGCAGAACAAGATCGCGCTCGAAGGCGAAAAGCTCGAACTGTTTTTGAAGATGCTCGATAAGCTCGAAGAGAACGACGACGTGCAGGACGTCTACCACAACGTCGATCTTCCCGAAGACGAGGAAGAGGAATAAACCGATAGGGCCGAACAGAATTGAAACAAGAAAGGAGCGGATATCCGCTCCTTTTTCTCTACCGCCGGCGATGCAAGGCCTACCCCCTTGGGGGGAGTTTAGATACCCCCTCCTTGGGGAGGGGGGTAGGGGAGTGGGGGGTAAATCCGTCACCCTGAGCTTGCCGAAGGGTCACATTATTATTACCATACCGCGTCATTTCGAACCCCATAGGGGTGAGAAATCTCAAAGAACGAGATTCCTCGACTGCGCTACTTCGTCGCTTCGCTCGGAATGACGTATAGAAGCCTCGCGCGGACGGAATGACGTAAAAACCCTTTTGGCGCGCAAAAACGCGCGCCACTTTCCCTAAAAGGGACAGCAAGTTGCCTACCATACCACGTCATTTCGAGGAGCAAAGCGACGAGAAATCTCAAAGAACGAGATTCCTCACTCCGTTCGGAATGACGTATAGAAGCCTCGCGCGGACGGAATGACGCGGACAACAAGAGAAAAATGCAAATGCCCCGCGGACGCGGGGCATTCGGCTGTTACTTCTTTTTTCCGAGTTCCTGTATGGCGACGTTCAGGAAGAACTCCGCCGTGGAATTTTTGCGGATGATCGCCTTCGCGTCCTCAGGCGTACACCAGCGCACCTCCGCGATCTCCTCGTTGAGCGCGATGGGGCCGTCGTCGCAGGTGACGAGGAAGCCGAGCATCAGGATATCCTTCGCATCATGATAGCGCGAGGCGAGATATTTCCACTTGACGGCGGAAAGCGTCGTCTCCTCTTTGAGTTCGCGCGGAATGGTTTTCTCGGCGCTTTCACCTTTCTTGATATAGCCCGCGATGAGTTTATAGTCGTCATCACCGACGTGCTTGGCGAGCAGGATGTGATTGTCCGAACGGCGTACGATGACCATGGAAACTGCAACGGGGAAGAAAGGAAATTTGAATTTGCCGCATTTGGGGCAGAAGGGTACGAGCCCTTCGTTTTCCTTGAATCTGAGCGAGAGCTTCTCGCCGCAGTCTCTGCAAAACATAACTTTCTCCTCCATAGTTGTGTTTTGTCATTATACCGCGTCCGCGGCCCGTTGTCAAGCTATATTTGTGAAAAAAATGCAAAAAATGTTCGAAATTTGTAGAACGGACGGCGATATTGTTCGCCCGTAACGCTCCCCGCGGAGGCCGTCACTCTCTTACGCCGTTGTTACGCCCCGCCTTGCGCAGGGGAAGGCGGGGCGGCGCAAATCATGCGGATTATATTTGTTACGCGCATGGCGCGCGCAATCAATATATTTTAGCGGGGAAGTCGCGTAAAAAGCCGTTGCG
>CANQSR010000022.1 GCA_947626575.1 uncultured Clostridia bacterium
ATAAAAAAAGAGGAACGGGTATGCGAAAACTCTTTGACGGATGGACTTATATCTTCAAAAATCTCTGGTTTGTGTTGCCCTTTGCGGTCATGCCGGCGGTTTTTCTTGCGCTCTCGCTGGATTTTTCCGCGATCGATAAGCTCGTTTACGGATTTTTTACGGGCAAACTCGATCTCGACTTCGTGGATTATTTCCGTGCGTGGAGCTTTCTCCGCATCGATTCCATCCTCGGCGCCATTTACAGCGTTGTGGCGTTTGCCTGTATCGTCGTATTTACCGCCCTCATGCTGACGTTCGTCGAAAAGCACATGCGCATCGGCAAGCGTTCCCTTTCGGGCGGGTACGCGGGGTTCGTCAACATCCTTCTTCCCGTACTCCTCGTCGCCTTCGTCTATACCTGCCTCTATGAGCTTTGGGCGGTGATCCTCTCGGCACTTCTCTTCGTGGTTTCGCGCATCCAGGCGACCGCGCTCGTCTATATCCTCTTTATCGCCGTATTCCTTCTTCTTACCTATGCGCTTTTATACTGCGTCACGGCGTTTTACCTGTGGCTTCCGTGCAGGCAGATGACGGGCTTTGGCCTCTATCACGCCTTCGTCTATTCCTACCGCCTCATGACGAACGTCCGCTGGCAGCTCATCCTCTCCTACCTTCTCTCCATCACGGCGGGCTTCCTGCTCATCGGCGGGTTTGCCTTTTTGCCCGAACCCGTGTTCCGCATCGTTGCGGTGCTTCTCTTTATCCTCCTGTATCTCAGCTTCTGTATCCGCATGGAGACGACTTACTTTGCGACGGACAAGCTGGATCGCGAGGACCTCATCCACAGTTACAGGGGGTATTGATTATGCGGTTCAAGCGTTCCGTCGGCATCACGGCCGATTGCTTTTCCGAAGTATTCAAGATGCTCCTCTACCGCCTCGTCGTAGGGGTCATCTTTTTCAGTTTGGTCTATCTCATTCTGCATTTCGGGCTGTCCTTCATCGTCCATAGCGAGGAGTTGGGGGAGCTTACGGGCCTCATCCCGCAATTTTTCCGCGCGCTCGCGCTCTCGCTCGCCGAAGGGGATGCGGCGGCCCTGCCCGATTTCCAATCTGCGTTCCATACCGCCATTGCCGACTTCTTGAATTTGCTCGCCGCAAATATGGGCAGTATCATCGGGAGCGTCATCGGCGTATGCTGTATGTATATCTTACAGCGCATCGTCAACGGCCTCGCGCAGTTTGCCGTCGCGGGGACCATCAACGACCGCATGGCAACTTACAGCCATACCAAGTTCGCCGTCTCCTACTTCAAGAACATCGGCCGCGCGGCGGTCTATTACGCCGTCTATGTGCCGCTCGCCTTTGTCTATGACGTCCTCTCGATTTTGGCGTGCTGGTTTCTTTTCTTCTATATCCCGTCGCTGTTGCCCAATTGGGGCGTGGTAGGGGTACTGTTTACCATCGTGCTTACCATGACGGCCGTCATCGCCTTACAGGCTTTGAAGCTCACCGTCATCTCCGGGTGGATGCCGGCCATGCTTGCCGACGGCAAACCGCTCATCGGCGCGCTCAGGGCTTCGCTGACCGCCAAAGATTTTACGCGGCGGTTCGGCGGCTTTCTCATCGCGTGTTATCTCATCGTATTCGTAAACGTGGGGTTCGGCGTATTCACGGCGGGGAGCGGACTGCTCATCACCATTCCGCTCAGCTTTTTGTTCCTCATCGCCATGCAATTCGTCAACTATTACGAGACGGCGGGGAAGAAATATTTCATCGAGAAGAACGTGGTCGCAGGCCCCGACGACGACAAACCCGAACAGATTTGAATGTGGGGCCTAAGCGGGACAGCAAGGCACCCCCTACCTGTCCGCAAAGCGGACGTCCTCCCCCCTCATGTATAAGGGGGGAGGCTCCGGGCTTTCCTTCTTGCCCTCCCCCTTTTACCAGAGGGGGAGGGGTAGGGGAGGGGGTGTAATTCGTCACCCTGAGCTTGCCGAAGGGTCACATTATTATAATGAGGAGATTCCTCGGCGAAGCCTCGGAATGACGAATAGAAGCCTCGGTCGTCGGAATGACATAAAAATTGATTTCTCTCACGGAAATTTGTTTGCTTGCCAAACAAATTTCGTGAATATAGGAGGAGAGTGGGGTATGGACTATCAAAAAATTTATGAACAATGGCTGGGCGATCCCCGTCTCGCGGAAGCGGATAGGGCGGAACTTGCGGCCATCGCCGCCGATGAGAAGGAAAAGGAATACCGCTTCGGCGGAGAACTCGAATTCGGCACCGCAGGTATGCGCGGCATCATCGGGTGCGGCGTCAACATGATGAACGTCTATACCGTCCGCCGCGCCACGCAGGGGCTTTCGGAGTACATCAAAACGCTCCCCGCTTCGGCCATGGCGCGCGGCGTCGTCATCTCCTATGATACGCGCAAAAACTCCCGTCTCTTCGCGGAAGCGGCGGCGGGCGTCCTCGCAAAGAATGGCATCCGCGCATATCTTTTCACGCGCGTACACCCCGTCCCCATGCTTTCCTATGCGGTGCGCCGTCTCGGCGCCGTCGCGGGCATCATGATCACCGCCTCGCACAATCCCAAAGAGTACAACGGCTATAAAGTTTACGGGGAGGACGGCGCGCAGATGTCCCCCGAAGCGACGGCAGTCGTGGTCGGCTTCATCGAAAAGATCTTAGACTATCTCTCCGTGACGGGCATGCCGCAAAGCCCGCTCATCACTCCCGTGCCTGACAGCGTGGACGACGATTACATCGCCGAACTTGAAAAACTGACGCTCTCCAAAAAAGCCGTGCAGGCGTGCGGCAAAGATTTGAAACTCGTCTATACCCCTGTGCACGGTTCGGGATACATCCCCGTCACGCGCATCCTCGCCCGTCTCGGTATCCATGTCCATGTGGTGGAGGAGCAGATTGCGGAGGACCCCGCGTTTTCGACGGTGGCCGTACCCAATCCCGAATTCAAGGAGACGCTCTCCATGGGCATCGCGCTTGCGGACAGGATCGATGCCGACGTCGTGTTCGGCACGGATCCCGATTCCGACCGTCTCGGCGTTGCCGTCAAGGATGAAAGGGGGGAATTTCACGCCCTCTCCGGCAATCAGGTGGGCATCCTGCTTCTCGATTACATTCTTACCCGTCTCAAAGAGGAGAACGCGCTCCCCGCGGATGCGGCGGTCGTCAAGTCGTTCGTCTCGACGGGTATGGCAAAGCTCATCTGCGATGATTTCGGCGTCGCGCTCTTCGAGACGCCCGTCGGCTTCAAGTTCATCGGCGAAAAGATCAAGCTCTGGGAAGCGGATAAAACGCACACCTTCGTCTTTGGCTTTGAGGAGAGCTGCGGGTACTTACGCGGCACCCATGCCCGCGATAAGGATGCCGTCGTCGCCTCCATGCTGTGCGCCGAGATGGTCTGTTACTATACCTACATCGGCAAGACGGTGTATGGAAGATTGCAGGAAATTTATCAAAAGTACGGCTATGTACTCGATAAGAATATCTCCATCCAATATGCGGGCCTCAACGCGATGAAGGAGATGAACGCCGTCGTGGATGGCTTGAAGAAAGTCCGCATCGGCTCGTTCGGTCCCTGCAAGGTGGTGGCGACGCGCGACTATTCGGCTTCTATCCGCACGGATGCGGAAGGGAAAACCGAGCCGCTGGATATTCCCAAATGCAATTGCGTGTATTACGAATTGGAGGGCGGCAGTTTCATCTGCGTACGCCCGTCGGGTACGGAGCCGAAGTTGAAGATCTATTACTCGGTGAAGGCGGCCGATGCGTCCGCCGCTGCGTCCCTGATGGAACTTCTCAAACAGTCCGTCGAGAAACTGTTGAAGTGAACGCGCCCTTGCTGTCCCTCTTAACGTTCCGCCAAGGATGAACCCTTGCTGTCCCTCTTCAACGCTCCGCTAAGGATAAGCCCTTGCTGTCCCTCTTAGGGAAAGTGGCCGAATGAAATGAGGCCGAAAGGGTTTTACGTCATTCCGACGACCAAGGCTTCTATTCGTCATTCCGACGACCAACGGGAGGAGGAATCTCGACCTTAGAGATTTCTCACCCCTTGGGGGTTCGAAATGACGTGAACGTCCCAAAACCCCTCAGTCACTCGCGTTGCTCGTGACAGCTCCCCTCAAAGGGGCGCCGAGGAGGCCCCCGCCGCTTGCATTCATCTTTCATAATAGGCAATGAGCCGCCCGACGGGGTATATATCCCGTCGGGCGGCTGTTTTTTTGGAACAGTTCCCGGAAACCGCGGCAGAATTTTATCCGAACGCTTGACTTTTCTTTCCAAAAGGTGATATACTGAAACTGCCAAACAAACTTTATATCTCACAGCAAGGAGGGCGCGGGTTTTTTCATGTAATAAAAGTAACAGGGGGAGCAGTCTATCCTTCCCCCATAATGTTCATATTAGAATTGGCAGAATTGCGAATTCCAATATATGGGCATTATAGGGGCTACTATAAAACCGCGCCGTATATAAAGTTTGTTTGGCGACAACCGGAGTTTGCATTTTGCATGCGCTGACTTCGGTTGGCGCATTTTTTATTTCAAAGGAGAAATTTTTATGAAAAAGAGGTTTGTCACAATTTTGTCTCTCGTATGCGCGTTTTGCCTCTGCTTCGGGCTTTCGGCCTGCGCGTTCGGCGGTTCGGATAATAAGGGAAATAATCCGGCCGGCGGCGGTGCCGGTTCAGATGAACAGGGGAGTGATCCCACCGGCGGCGGTTCGGATGGAAAGGGGCTATTCATCGGAACGATCTCGGAAGAGACATTCCAGAGCGCCGAAAAGGCCGCCCGCGGCTTTCTCGATACGGAAATCAGCGGAATACGTATGCTCACGGAGTTTGTAAGTTATCACGCGGAGAGGGAGCTTTCGCAGGATGAGATCGATTCGCTTGAACTCGGCGAGTATGCGCAAGGGCTGAAAAAAGCGGAAGAAGGGAAAGTGGAATATAAGCAAATTACCTCACCCTCGGCAGAAGCGGCGACGCAGACGCGTTCCGTCTATATCTTGACGTATACCGATTCCTACCGCTATTTTGCTCCTCCCGCCAAGACGGGAGAAACCTTGACCGCAAGCTATTTCGCAGCTATCATGGATGAGGAAAATTATCAGAACTGTACTTTTGAGACAGTACAGCAAGCGGTGGACTATGGTCTAAGCCAGGTTTCCAAAGGAATGGTTACGGCAGATAAGATCTGGCAATGCAAGGAGTGCAATTTCTCAATGGGGTCTAACGGTAGCGGCCCGAACACTTCCGAAGAAATGAAAGGAGAGGCGTATTGGATAAAGGACGGCGATATTACTCACTATGTTAACTACATCGAAGGATCCCCGGAGCAATCGACCGATGGTTGGGAATACGCCGCGGCATCCTCAGATGGCGAAAACAGTTTTCAAGCGGGTTTTGATAATGCAATAGATACGATGTTGGTTACACAAATGATCGGGCGGTTTGATTTTTCGTGGTTTGTCAAAACCTCATCGGGATTTTCTCTCCGCAATGACTTGGGACCGGATATGGCCTTACCTTTTTCCTATGATGCAACGGTCCGCAATGGTAGGGTCGAGTATATCTGCGCATATGTCAATCCGGAGAATGATCCGGAGTTCGGTGTTGAGAGAGGTAAATTTGAAAGCAAAATATATGATTTCGGTAAGACGGTAGTTGAAATTCCCGCCGAGGTCTCCTCGCTGATCGCCGAAAACAAGAAGCGTGACTGAGGTGGGGTATTCCAATCGTCATTCCGAGCGAAGTCGAGGAATCACCTTATTATCATAATGTGACCCTTCGGCAAGCTCAGGGTGACGGAATAGAGTCCCCACGCCCTAAATCCCTTTGGGCGGCAGACGTGAACGTCCAAAAACCCCTCTGTCACTCGCAGGCTCGTGACATCTCCCCTATAAGGGGCGACGAGGGGAAACGTCATTCCGACGGCCAAGGCTTCTATTCGTCATTCCGAACGGAGCGCGGAGCGCGCAGTTGAGGAATCACCTTATTATCATAATGTGACCCTTCGGCAAGCTCAGGGTGACGGAATAGATTCCCCACGCCCTTAGTCCCTCTCCCCAGGGAGAGGGTGGGGCGCGAAGGGACAAATAACACCAAACAAAAAAAGAGCGGGAGACCGCTCTTTTTACATGTTCAACGGAAGGCCTTACACTCTTTCGACCTTGTCGCTTTTGAGGCAACGCGCGCAAACATAGCCCGTAACGACCTTGTCGTCCTTCTTATAGCTTACTTTCTGCACGTTCGCCGCAAAGGTCCTCTTCGTTTTACGGTTGGAGTGGCTGACGTTGTTGCCCGCCGTTTGCCCTTTCCCGCAAATACTGCAAACTCTTGACATATCTCTACCTCCACGGAAATTCCGAAAACTTTTGTATGCGGAAACCATGCTTTCCCGCACAACATAGCTATCATAACATTTCAAAGAAAAAAAAGCAATTAAAAACGCGCCCCCATGCCAAAAAATTTTCCGAAATACAATTTTTTTTCCAATATCGCTTGCCAAAAATTACCCGATAGGGTAGAATAGGATAAGAGGTTTTAGCATTATGTCTGTAAGCACGAGTAACGCATACGGTAAAATTTCCATATCCGATTTGGCGATCGCCAAAGTCGCGTCTCAGGCTGCGCTCGAAAGCTACGGGATCGTAGATACCGTCGCGCGCCGTTTTACGGATACGATCGCCGAACTCCTCAAAAAAGATGCGGGCGGCAAGGGCGTGAAGATCACGACGCAGGGCAACCGCATCTTTATCGACGTCTATGTCATCATCAAATACGGCGTTTCCATCGAGGCGGTCGCAGAATCCCTCAAAGAATCCATCAAGTATAAAGTCGAGAACTTCACGGGCATGATCGTGGATACCGTGAACGTCAACGTCACCGGCCTCAAACTCTGATGCGCCGCGCCGCTATTTTGGGAGATTTTTGTTCATGCAGAAAACAATAAATTGCGCTACATTCCGCAAGATGGTCTTTGCGGGCGCCAAGGCGCTGGAAAATAACCGTGCCAAGGTGGATGCACTCAACGTATTCCCCGTTCCCGATGGAGACACGGGTACCAATATGTCTCTCACGATGCAATCGGCGGTCAAGGAACTCTCTTCCTCCGCCTCCAATACCTTCCCCGAAGTATGCGATCTCGTCTCCAAAGGCGCCTTGAAGGGCGCGCGCGGCAATTCGGGGGTCATTCTTTCCCAGATCTTCCGCGGTATCTGTTCCGTGCTTCGCGCTTCCAAGCCCGAAGTGGATACCAAGACGTTTGCAAAGGCCCTCGAACAGGGCACCAAAGTCGCCTATAACGCCGTCTCCATCCCCAAAGAGGGTACCATTCTGACGGTGGTGCGCATGATGAGCGAGTTTGCCTCCAAGAACGCAGGCAAGATGCGCGATTATGAAGTGTTCTTCCCCGCCATCATCGAAGAGGGCGACCGGGCCCTCGCAAAGACGCCCGAACTTCTTCCCGTTTTGAAAAAGGCGGGCGTGGTGGATTCGGGCGGCGTCGGCCTCATGACCATCATGCGCGGCTTCCTCTCCGCCCTGATGGGTGAAGAGATCGTCTCCGACGTGCAGACGGACGCCAATGCCGCCGTCAATCCCGACGACGTTTTCGGCGACAACTCGGATATCATCAACATGGACCTCGGCGATATCCAATTTGCCTATTGCACCGAGTTCTTCGTCATCAACTTAAAGAAGAGTACGACGCTTGCGGATATCGATAAGCTCCGCGAGAAACTCATGAATATCGGCGATTCGGTCATCTGTATCGGCGATTTGGAGATGATCAAGGTCCACGTTCACACCAATTGCCCCGGCGTGGCGCTCACGTATGCTTTGGAACTCGGCGAACTCGACCGCCCCAAGATCGAGAACATGCTCGAACAGAACAGGCAGTTGAAGGCCAAGATCGCGGCCGAAAAGAAAGATCAGGGCATGCTCGCCATCTGTGCGGGACAGGGCATCGCGGATATCTTCAAGGACCTCTTCGTGGACCGCGTCATCGAGGGCGGCCAGACGATGAACCCCTCGGCTTCGGACATCGCAACGGCCGTGCAGAAGATCAATGCGGACAACGTGTTCGTGTTCCCCAACAATAAGAACATCATCCTTGCCGCCGAACAGGCCAAGGCGCTCGTGGAGAACAGGACCATCCACGTCATTCCCACCAAAAACATCCCGCAGGGCTTTGCCGCCGCGCTTGCCTTCTCGCCCGATGTGAGCGCGGAGGAGAACAAGACCAACATGATCCATGCGCTCGATAACGTCAAGGCGGGGCAGGTGACGCACGCCGTGCGGACGACCAACGTCAACGGCTTCCATATCAAGGAGGGCGATATCATCGGCCTCGACGATAAGAAGATCTTGGCGCGGAACAACAACATCGACGACACCGTTCTGACGCTCCTCGATAAGCTCAAAGAGGACTATCACGAGGTCATCACGCTGTACTATGGCGAGGGCGTCACGGAGGAGGAAGCCTCCGCGCTCTCCGAGAAGGTGCAGGAGGCCTTCCCCGATTGCGACGTCGATTTCCACAGCGGCGGCCAGCCCGTGTATTACTATCTTGTCTCCCTCGAATAAATATAACGCGGTTGCGCCTCTCGCGCAACCATTTGTTTTATTGGGGTCCCCCGCACGCGCCTTCGCCGCGGGGCGGCGGGCCTATGCAGGCGTTACGGCGCACAAGCCGTAAAAGGAGGAGTTATGAAAAAGGTCCGTATCTTCATCGCCCTGTTCTTCGGGGCATTCTGCATACTCTTTGCCGCATGCTATATCCTGCTCTTTCTTTCGGGCGCGCTCACCGGGCCGTCGGAAGATCTCGGCACGGGGCTTTCGAATGTATTCGGGATCATATTCTCCCTGCTTCCGCTCGCCGCGGGCGTTCCCGTTCTCCTCGCGCTCGCCGTCTGCACGGTCTGCATGTTCGCCGTCACGAAGAAGTACGCGACGGCCGTCGCAACGCTCGTCATAATGACAATCTATCTGCCCGCGGTCGCCTTTCTGCTCTATGTCATCGGTGCGGTCTTTTTCTCCCGCTTGCCCATCCTGTTTGCGGCGGGGGCGGGGATGGCCGCGCTCTATCTCATCCTCTATATTCTCGCCTGCGTCTATCTCCATCTCTGCCGCATGCAAAGGAGGGAGGAATGCGCCTGACGGAAGTGCGCGGCATCGGCGAAAAACGCGCCAAGGACTTCGCCAAACTCGGCATCCGCA
The DNA here is from genome assembly GCA_947626575.1 of uncultured Clostridia bacterium. Lineage (GTDB taxonomy): Bacteria > Bacillota > Clostridia > Christensenellales > Borkfalkiaceae > Gallimonas. Next base: position 9,227 of record CANQSR010000022.1, read on the forward strand.
CGACGGACGGGCTGGTGCGGTATTTCCCGCGCAGTTATCTCGATATGACCAACCGCGTCTCCATCCGCGAAGTGCTTCACGGAGACATGGCGCTCATCGCCTGCACGCTCATCTCGGTGGAACCCGTGCGCAACAAGGGCAAACTCCGCATCGTGCGCGCGCTCCTCGAACAGGGGCGGGATAACTTCACCGCCGTGTGGTTCAACCAGCCGTGGGTCACCGGCAAGCTCAAACCGGGCGAGTATCTCTTTTACGGCCGCGTACAGAATTATTACGACCGCATCTCGCTCATCAATCCCACCTTCGAACCCGTCGACGTCTCCAAGAAATTAAAGGGCCTCGTCCCCGTCTATCCCTTGAAGAGCGGGCTGGCGCAGTGGGAAGTGCGCGATGGCGTACAGCGCGCCCTTGCGGTGGAGAAATTCCCCTCCGTCATCCCGCAGGAACTCCTGCGCAAATACGGCGTTTCGCCGCTCCCCGACGCGTTCCGTGCCATCCATGCCCCGAACAGTATGCAAGAAATGCGGTCTGCGGCCGAGCGCATCGCCTTGGAGGAGTACTTCGTGCTGATTTCCGCCTTCAAGCTCATCAAGGGGGATAAGGGGGAGGTGCGCCTTCGGCGATATACCGCCACCGAGCGCGAAGTGGCGAACTTCGAAAAGCGCTTTCCCTTCGAGTTTACCAAGGGCCAGCAGGGGGCGGTGCGCGCCATTTACGATGACCTCACGGGTCCCGTGCGCATGAACAGGCTGTTGCAGGGGGACGTGGGCAGCGGCAAGACCGCCGTCGCGCTCACGGGCATCTTCATGGCGGTCAGAAGCGGCTTTCAGGCCGTGTATCTCTCGCCGACGGAAGTCCTCGCCGAGCAGAATTTTTCCCTTTTGCAAAAGATCTTCCCCGATTACCGCGTGGGGTATCTCGCGGGCGGGTCCACGGCCAAGGAGAAGCGCGAAATGAAGGCCGCGCTGGCGGCGGGGGACATCGATATCCTCTGCGGCACGCACGCCGTCTTGCAGGGGGACGTGCATTTCAAGGACCTCGCATTCTGCGTCTGCGATGAACAGCACCGTTTCGGCGTCGCCCAGCGCAACACGCTCAGCGAAAAGGGGGAGGCGGTGGACGTCCTCGTCATGTCCGCAACGCCCATCCCGCGCACGCTCTCGCTCATCTTTTACGGCGACCTCGATATCACGACCATCCCCGATAAGCCCAAGGAGCGGCAGGAAGTCTCGACGGCGGTCATCCCCGAACGCAAGTACGACGATATGTTCGGCTGGATCCGCGGCGAAGTGCGGCGCGGGCGGCAGGCGTATTTCGTCTGCCCCAAGATCGAGGATGACGAGGGCGAGGTGACGTCCGTCGAGGAACTCTATGAGCGGCTCCGCGGAATGTTGCCCGAAGTGCGCTTCGCGCTCCTGCACGGCAGGATGAAGGACAAGGAAAAGGGGGATACCATGTCCGCGTTCAAGCGCGGCGAATACGATGCGCTCGTCTCCACGACGGTCATCGAAGTGGGCGTGGACGTCCCCAACGCGACCATCATGGTCATCTACAATGCCGAGCGGTTCGGCCTCTCGCAGTTGCACCAGCTGCGCGGCCGCGTGGGCAGGGGGAGCGAGAAGAGCTATTGTTTTTTGCTCGTGGGGAGCGAGAGCGAAACGGCCATGGAACGGCTGAATATTTTGAGGAGTACCAACGACGGCTTCAAGCTCGCCGAAAAGGACTTGGAACTTCGCGGCAGCGGCGACTTTTTGGGTACGCGCCAGAGCGGGAAATTCCTCTCCGAGATCAAGAACCTGCGCTATGGCACGGAGGCCATCTTTACGGCCAAAAAGCTCGTCGATGAAGCCTTCGGGCGGCGGTTGGATATGGAGAACATCCGCCGCGCCGCCATGGAAAAATACGAGAGCTTGAAAGACGTCGTATTGAATTAACGGCAATAAAAAAGCGATAAAAAAGGCAGGGCGTTTGCCCTGCCGTTTCCTATTCGCGGAATTTACGCTTTCTTTTTCTTGTCGTCCGACTTGAAACCAAGGATCTGGCAACGCTTCACCTCATACTCTTCCTCGGAGATGATGCCTTCTTCCATGAGCTTCTTCCATTCGCGGACGCGGACGATACGGATATCATCGTCGGGGTTCTCGATGGTCCCCGTGTTCCTCTGCATAATATGGATGACGAGGACGCACGTGTAGTAAAGGGCGAGCATGATCACGGCAACGAGCATCAAGATCGCGGCGGAAGATCCGGCCGCCAAGGTCTGGAGCGCAAAGGTGAGACCGAGCGCGAACGAGGAGAGGGTGAAGCCGTGGCCGATCCTTTTCGCCGTATCGCTCGTGGCGGAGAGAAGGAACACGCCCACAGTCGCGATCGTGCCGATACCGATATTGGCGATGAGCGATGCGAGGAACAGGGCGTTGTACTCGATATCGATGCCGCATATGACGAAGCTGGCAAGGAATAGCGAGATGCAGAGAGCTTGGAAAATAAGCCGCAAGATCTTGAAGGGTTTCATAAATATCACTCCTTTATCATTTGTTTCATATACTATACAACAGGTTTTCTTGCATGTCAATACCTTTACAAATAAAAATTGTAAACTTTTTTGTTGAACTGAAATTTACGGAAGATCCGAGGCGGAAGCGTTTGGAGCGCGGAGCGGCAATCGCTCTTCTCGTTCCCCCTGCCCACGGACATGGTACCCGCCGATGCGGTGAAATACAGAAAATAATGGAGTCGTATTGAATTAAAGAGCGATAAAAAAGGCAGGGCGTTTGCCCTGCCTTTCGTATGACGGGAAAATCAGTAGAGATTTAAATAAGAGAGCCAAAACATCATAAAAAACGTCAGGAGTATGCCGGCGGAAAACACGGTCGCCGCGATGGAAAAAAACTTATTTTTCACTCCCGCCGTATGGCTGATGGCATAGATGCCGCCGAAAAGTCCGATCAAAGCGGTGGAGATAGTCAAAAACCCCATTGTTATGCCAAATACTACACCAAGAAGGGGATAAGAATTCCCATAGCTATACCAACGGAGTTTGGTAAATGCGATGAAAAAACTACCGCATACGAGCGCGATGAGGGAGGCGGTAAACGCGATGACGGCGCCCGCCTTTGCGCCTGTTTCTCCGGTGGTTTGAACGGCCTTCGGTGAAACGCCGCCCTTTTTCTTGGCGGCAGACACGGTCGGCGTGCCGCAGTTGGGACACATGATGGCTTCGTCGGAAAGTTCCTTTCCGCAGTTTTTACAGAACATTTTTTATCCTCCGTTTCGTTTTATGTTGCGTCGTCCTCGCAGAGCATCAGGATCCCCGCGATGAGGCTCACAAAGAGCAGGGTACAAACTTTGAAACCCGTACCAACTTTAAGGCCTGCGTTGGTGCGGTTGAAATAAATGATCGTCATGGGCAGGGTCCAGCAGAGCGGGATGAGGGCCCCGGAGAGCGAGGTGAGTATGCAACCGATGACCATAAAGACTTTGGCCGCCGTATGCCCGCCGTGGTACCTTGTGTCCACTTGATTAGCCGCCGTATGCCCGCCGTGGTTCCTTATGATCACGTCGTTATCCGTTGCACAGCCGCAGTTGGGGCATACGATGGCCTCGTCGGAAAGTTCTTTTCCGCAATGTACGCAGTACATGTTTTTTCTCCTGTTTCAATATATTTTATCGTAAGCATCGCCGCCAAAGCGGCGGAGAGCCTTAGTAGTAGTAGACGCAACCCGATACCATGAGGCAACCCGTGAGGAAGAGGAAAAACAGCCCGACGCTCGCGAGTACGATCGCCGTCACGGCCATCCAACGCTCTTTATCGGGGGAATTGCCGTGGAGCGCGATGATCCCGAAGCAGATCGAAGCGAGCGCAGGCAGGATAGAAGTCGCGCCCAGAACATAGAGGAGAACCATCGTGCTTGGAAACACATAGAGAAATGCGCCGAAGATGATGCTTGTCACAAAGGAAAAGGAGGCGAGAAAGAACGCAAGGATGCCAAAGGGGATGGCCTGTCCTCCCGCTTGTTCAGCCCTCTTTGTTTGGGATTTTTGTCCTGTCGGCGTGCCGCAGGCGGGACACATGATGGCTTCGTCGGCGAGTTCTTTGCCGCAGTGTTTACAGTACATGCCTGTATCCTCCGTAAAATGAAATCATGTTTATGTTATCACAACTATTGTTGTATGTCAAGAAATTCACAAGAATAGTTGTAAACTTTTTTTGTGGAACAGAAATTTTCGGAAAATCTGAGGCAGATGCGTTTGGAGCGCGGGCTTTCGCAGGGAAAACTTGCCGAGGCGGTGGGGGTGACCCAGCAGTGCGTGAGCAAGTGGGAGGGCGGCCGCATGGAGCCGACGCTCTCGTGTCTATGGAAGCTCGCGGATCTGTTCGGGGTGAGCATTGATATTTTGTGCGGACGGACGGAGTGGTGAAATTTTCGCATTTCACCGCATCGGAGGGTACCATGTCCGAGGATATGGGCCGCCCGCCGCGGTCGAGCCGCGGCGGGCGGCGTATAAAAAGGACCCGTAAAACGGTTGACAGGCGCATAAAAAGGGTATAATATAATAGAGACGAACGGGCCTGTATCGGATTCGATTGCAAGCGGATGTCGTCGGATGCACGCCGGAGGCTCGGCTCCGTAAAAACGGGAAAATTTTAATTGCTGACGAAAATAACAGCAGACGTGCTGCGCGCAGAGTTTCGGCTCGCCGCGTAGCGCTTGCGGCGTAACCATTACGCCCCGTCCGCCTGCGGAGGCCTACGGCCGCAGGACGGGCGTTATCGAGTAGGGAACGTTGCCGTGCGGCGGACCTCCCCCGCATGGGAATGAATTTCGGGGGTATGCACCCAAAGGAGCTTGTCTGCGGGCTTCTTGGGGGCGAGACGGACCACAGACTAAGCGTGTAGGATCCGCGTCTGAACCTTGTAAGACCGCAGTTCAACCCTGCGCAGGTCCACCAAAAGCAACCTAAATTGAACTACTTTGTTCGGTTTAGGTTGCCTTTATATAGAGGCAAATCGAAAACGAAAGAATGAATTATGATCGATGATAAAATTTTAGAAGAATGGGATTGGCAAAAGAATGCCGCAGAAGGCTTCTTCCCTGATCAAATGATGCCCCATAGTAACAAAAAGGTCCATTGGAAATGTAAATTAGGACACGAATGGATAGATACTGTTAGCCACAGAACGTCGGGGCGAAATTGCCCATATTGCTCTAATCACAGGCCATTGGTGGGCTTTAATGATTTGGCTTCAAGGTATCCCGAAGTTGCAAAAGAATGGGATTATGAGCAAAACGGAACTTTACAACCGAGTGATGTAGTTTTTGGGTGTTCCAAGAGCGTTTGGTGGAAATGTTCTGCGTGCGGAAATCGTTGGCAAGCAAAAGTTACAGAGCGTACAAAGCGCGGCAGGGGCTGTCCCAAGTGTTCGCTTGCTCAAAAAGGGCAAAAGCAGCATATAGCGGTTTTGAATGCAAAGGGGAGCATGCGAGACCAACTATTATTACGTGAATGGAATTACGAAAAGAACGGCGAATTATTGCCCGAAAACTTTACGTCGGGAAGCAATCAAATTGTCTGGTGGAAATGTTCAAAATGTTCTTCGGAATGGAGGGCCAAGATTACAAACAGGACACACGGGCGAGGATGTCCATACTGCTGGGACAGGAAAATTAGAGTGGGATTTAATGACTTGGCTACAACGCATCCGCAATTAGCAAAAGAATGGGACTATGAAAAAAACGGTGATTTAACGCCGCAACAGGTAACTCACGGAAGTGGAAGAAAAATATGGTGGAAATGTCCATTGGGGCATAGTTATCAAGCGGATCTTTTGCATAGGACAGGCGGTACAAATTGCCCAATTTGTAACTCAGGGCGGCAAACTTCTTTTGCCGAACAGGCACTTTATTATTACATCAAAAAACTTTTTCCAGACACAATCAATCGATATAGAGATATTTTTGACAAGGGCATGGAATTAGATATTTTTATTCCTTCGATTTTACTTGCTATCGAATACGACGGCGTATTTTGGCACAAGGGAAAGGAAGAGCGGGAGCGTCGAAAATACCATATATGTCATCAAAATCATATCAGGCTTATTCGCATACGGGAAGCCCCATTCACAAATGAAACAGAATTTGGGATCATTGCTGACGAGATGTACCATATCGATAATATGGATGATAGATATAATCTTGAACAGTTGCTTACTTCATTTTTAATGAAGTTCACAAGATGGAGCACCAACATGATAGGGCGCCGTCCGGATGTCGATCTCGAACGAGATGAGTTGGAAATCCGTCAGCAATATCTTTTGGCGCAACGCGCAGGTAGTTTGGACAAAACTCATCCCATGGTCGCTAAGGAATGGAATTATGAAAAGAATGGAAAGCTTGTCCCTTCCATGTTTCAATCTGGTAGTAGCATTCGGGTTTGGTGGAAATGTTCAATTTGCGGGCATGAATGGAAAACAAGTATATCCCATAGGACAAACGGCGGCGGTTGTGAGAAGTGTTATAGAAGAAATAATCGTGGCGGCTCGCACCCTAAGGCGGTGTGCATTTACCAATATGACATAGAGGGAAATTTTATAAAAAAGTGGGATTGTATCAAAGATGCCGCTACGGCGTTGAGCCTAAATCCCGCCAATTTAGGGTCGTGTGCAAGGCACCAAAGAGCAAAAGCAGGAGGGTATCGTTGGGAATTTACATATCTTCCGCATCTTACCCCAATCGTTGAAGGGTTGTACAAGAAAATTTTACAATATGATAAAGAAGGAAATTTTATAAAAGAATATCCTTCTTTGATAGCCGCCTCCAAAGAATTAAACATAGACGCCACTACAATATCGAAAGCGCTTCACGGCCAATATCATACGGCAGGCGGATACATTTGGAAACTGCAAAGTTCGACTTAGGTTGACGATTCTCCACCAAAGGCGGCGGGAGAGCTTTTGCTCTCCCGCCGCCTTTGGTATTATTTGGAATATAGCCTTGGAGAGCCTTACAGGCTCTCTTTCAAAATTTCGACGATCTCGGCGCGGGTCAGCGTCTTGTAGCCGCCGTTCTTGATGAGCGTTGCATCGGCAATGCCTTCGATCATATCGGGCGTGACGCCGAGCGCGGTCAAATTCTTCGCAACGCCGAGTTCATCCATCCATTTCTCCAACGCCGCGAGACCCTTTTCCGCGATCTCCCTATCCCCGCCTTCGGGCTTGACGCCCCAAACTTCCACGGCAAAACGCTTGAATTTTGCCACCCCATATGGCAAAATATGCCGATAGTAGGGGAGCGAAACGGCCGAGAGCGTCATGCCGTGCGTGGCGTCGGTGTAAGCGCCGACGGCCTGTCCGAGCATGTGGACTTCCCAATCCGTCGTCTTGCCCTGCGCAATGAGCGTGTTCAATGCCCACGTCGCCGCCCACATGATGTTGGACCGCGCCTCGTAATCGGTATGGTCCTTGACCGCGACGCGCGAATTGACGACGAGCGATCTCATCAGCGCCTCCGCAAGATAATCGCTCACGTTGTCGTCCGTGCCGGAGAAATATTGTTCGCAGATGTGGTTGAAGGCATCGTAAATTCCCGCCACCATCTGCCGCATGGGAACGCTGTAAGTGAAGGTGGGGTCGAGAACGGTGAACTTGGGCATGGCCTCACTGCCGAACACATGGCCGATCTTCAACTTTTGGGCATGGTTGGTGATGACCGCGCCGCCGTTCATCTCACTGCCCGTGCCGACCATTGTCAGCACGCACCCGACGGGCAAGATCTTGCAATCGGGTTCCTCAAAGCGCAAGTAGTACTTGTCCCACGGGTCCTCATTGCAAAACACGGAGACGGATACGGCCTTGGCGTAATCGCATACCGAACCGCCGCCGACGGCGAGGAGCAGGTCTACATGATGTTTGCGTGCGATGTCCACGCCTTCATAGAGTTTTTCGGTGGTGGGGTTGGGCATGACGCCGCCGTCCTCGACGACGGTCTTGCCGCAATCTTTCAAAATTTTGGTTACGGCGTCATAGACGCCGTTTTTCTTGACGGACCCGCCGCCATAGATGAGCTGGACGGTATGGTAAGGTTTGAGTTCGGCCGCGAGGTTTGCGAGCGCGCCCTTGCCGAAGTAGAGTTTGGTGGGGTTGTGAAAAGTGAAATTTCCGAGCATGATGGACCTCCTTTTGGGGAAAGTATAGCACACGGCGGCAAAGTTGTCAACCTCTCCGCACGCATTCTCAGGTCGCATACGAACGGGTTCTTTTTTTGTAAAACTCTTGACGGAACGCCTGTTTTTGTGGTATACTGACTATGCCAAACCAACTGAATATCCATGAGCAAGGGCTATTTCTGTCTAAAAAGGCAATAGCTTATTTTGCGTTATTTCCCTGTGAATTTGATAAAAATGCAAATTCCTTACCGGAAATAATGCAGATAAGTTCTTGCTTTATTCGGTTGGTTTGGCGACTATCGGAGTTTGCGTTTTTTGTGCGCTTACTTCGGTAGGCGCACTTTTTTTATTTTCAACCGAAGCGGGAAGGACAGAACCACATGGCAAATACGAATTTACACAATTCGAGGCGGGATAAATTCGTGGAGTTTTATACCAAGCTCGAAGATATCGAAAATGAACTGTATCATTATACGGAATTTTTTGAAGGCAAAACGATTTTTTGCAACTGCGACGATCCGTACGAGAGCAACTTCTTTTATTATTTTGCAACACGGTTCAATGATTTGAAATTAAAGAAATTGATTTGCACTTGCTATGACGGATCTCCTGTGGCATACACGCAGATGTCCTTTTTCGATGATATGGAAAAGACGGTAGCGCAGAAAAATAGGCGGGCATATAAAGTCGTCATCACCGAAGTGAAGGATCTGGACGGCAACGGCGCAACCAATATTGATGATGTCGATTTGCTTTTGCGGCAAAAGGGCGTGGTCGAACGGCTGAAAGGGAACGGCGATTTCCGCTCGGCCGAATGTGTTGAATTATTGAAGGAGGCCGATATCGTCGTCACCAATCCGCCGTTCTCTCTGTTCAGAGAATACATGGCGCAACTGATTGAATACGGGAAGCAGTTTTTGATAATCGGAAAAATAGATGCAGCGGCTTATAAAGAAACCTTTTCGCTTCTTAAAAACAATAAAATGTGGTGCGGGTATAATACCGGACACTTTTGGTATAAAGTTCCAAATCATTATGAGGAAAAAAGCACCGATTTCAAAATAGACAGGCGCGGGCAGAAATGGCGAAGGGTCGGAAATATTTGTTGGTATACCAATCTTGATGTCAAAAAGAGACACGAGCCATTTCAATTTACTAAAACATTTCGAGCGAAAGATTATCCGAAATATGATAACTATGACGCAATCAATGTCGATCTCGTAGACGATATTCCGGATGGTTATTGGGGAGTTATGGGTGTGCCCACTTCCTTTATCGGAAGATATAATCCAGAACAATTTGACATTATTGGTCTTATCGCATCGGCGGGATATAGCCCCGAAATAGTAGGAATTGAATTTAAGGGGACAAAAGACGCAAGCCCTCATATAAATGGGAAAAAAGTATATGCGCGTATACTCATTCGGAGGAAGAAATAAATGCGTATCAGTATGAAGTTGAATCTCAAAGTTGCCGATATAATCGAAGGTTACGTCGATAAATCAGACGATGATGAGGGCATCGTCGGCTATCACGGAGATTTGGATATTCGCCCCAAGTATCAACGGAATTTCGTTTATAGCGACGAAAAACGGGCCGCAGTTATCCGTACTTTGGCAAAAGGATTTCCGCTTGGCATTATGTATTGGGTCAAAAACGACGACGGGAAATATGAAATTTTGGATGGACAGCAGCGCACGATCAGTATTTGCCAATTCATTGCAGATGGCATGAAAGGCAAAGGGTATTCCGTAGCGAGGCTGTTTCATCATGAAAAACCTTGCTGTTGGAGCGATTTGACCCCTGCGGAGCAAAGGGAATTGTTGAGCCGAGAACTTTTGGTTTATGAGTGTGAAGGGGTTGACGCAGAGAGACTCGAATGGTTCAATACGATCAATATCGCTGGTTCGGAATTAAGCCAACAAGAAATACGCAACGCAAATTACCCGTGTGCATGGTTGACACATGCTCGGCAATTCTTTTCCAAAACCAATAAAAATCTTGCACGAAACATCGGGAAACTTTATTTGAGCGTGGATTGGAACAGACAGGGCGGGTTGGAAAAAGTTATCAAATGGTATTTGGGTAATCCCACCGACGCAAACGCCATCAATAATTTTATGAGCGATATGAAGCAAAGGAGCGACATCGGTGAAGTAGAGGAAGCAACCGAATTGATTGATTACTATAAGGCGGTAATCTCCTGGGTACAGAAACTATTCCCGGTATGGCGGGAAAGAATGAATAAAGTCGAGTGGGGGATCTTATATAACAAATATCACGAAAACACATATGATACTGCCGCATTGGAACATGAGGTCGCCCGTCTCTATGCCGATAATGACGTAACGGCAAAAGAGGGCATTTACGAGTACATATTCGATCATAGCGAAAGCCATTTGCATATCAGACAGTTCCCTCCGGAAATCAAAACGCATGTCTATGAATTGCAGGGCCAGGCATGCAAAGATTGCGGACAGCATTTTCCTCTCGCCGATTTGCAGGCGCATCACAACATCCGCTGGGCCGACGGCGGGCATACCACCGTTGAAAACTGCGTGCTACTTTGCCGCAACTGCCACGGTGCGCGCCATCGGGCAGAATGAGTTATTTCGCCTTCGATCGAAAAGCGGCGCGGCGTTCTGAGAACGCCGCGCCGCAATGTATTCTGCATGTGTCTATAATATTATTATATTCTGTATGTGTCTTATATTCTGTATGTGTCTTATATTCTGTATGCGTCTATAATGTATTCCGAATGCCTCTACCAGATGAAATTCGCGCGGGCGGCCTCGCCGTTATCGATGAGGATATCCTGCGCCGTCATGGAGCGGTTCACCGCCGCAACAAAGTAGATCCACTCCGCGATCTCCTCCGCCGAAGCCCACTTTTTGAGCGGCGTCTCGGCCATGATCGCCTTCCACAGGGCGGGGTCCTCCATGACATGGCGGTTGAGCGCCGTCGTCACGCCCCCCGGCGAGATGCTGTTCGCCGTCGCGCCCCATTGCGCCACGCGCAGGGCGACGTTCTTCATGTATGCCACCATGCCGCCCTTGCTGGCGGCGTATTCCGCAAACTCCGCGCCCGTCGTCGCGCTCGCCGAGGCCACAAATACCACGCTTCTCAACTGCGGCGAAAGAAGCGCCTCCGTGATGCGGATGGTCCCTTTCAGATTGACGTCGATATCCCGCCCGCTATCCTGCACGCCGGCGTTGTTGACGAGAACGTCCACGCCCCCGATTGGGGGGATGGGGTCGGAAAAAATGTCAAAAACAAGGTGCGTATAGCGCGCATCCGCGATGGATGCGGGGCAGACGTCGATGCCCGTTACCCGATGTCCCGCCGATAAAAACCGCTCGGCGGCGGCCTTCCCGATGCCGCCCGATGTTCCCGTGATGACGATGTGCATATCAACCCTCCCCGCAGACTGCGAAGTATTCTTTGCCCACCTCCCGCCTCTTCCATGCCGCGCACATGCGGTAGCCGATGGGGGAGAAGAGCATCTCGATCAAAAGCTCCGCGACCATGCCCGTCGCCGCGCAGGTCAGGCACTGCACCGCGCTCCACCCGAAGAAGAAATGCGAGACGAGGAAGGCAAACGTGAGATTATCGACGAACTGCCCCAAAGCCGTCGAAAGATAGGTGCGCAGGGCGTATGCGGCGAAGCCGTCGGGGCGCCGCTTGCAGAGTTTGCCGATGCCCCAATTGGAGAAATTGTTGACGACGGCCGAGACGATGAAGGCGGCCGTACTTCCGAGGACGACATACCACGTTCCGCCGAAGGTGGAATCGAGCGCGCCGTTGACGGCGTCAAGCCCGCCGAAGTCGTAAAACGCGCCCCATGTCCCCGGAATGAGGCTCGCGAGATACAAAATGAGGCAGGCGAAGAGATTGACAGCGATGGCCGTCACCGAGAGGAGCGTCGCGGCGCGGGGGCCGTAATGCTTGGTGAGGACGTCCATACATAAAAAAGCCACCCATGAGACGATGATACCGGCGTCGAGGGCGAGAAAATCGAGGGGGATGTTCAGGCTCTTGTTCGCGAGCAGGTTCATCGAAAACACGGAGAGGATGAAGAGGGCGAACGTCAGCGGCGGTACGGAGCGCAGAAGGGTGAAGTAGCGGTGAAAAAATGCTTTCAATTGTTGCATGGCCGAAGGCCTCCTTGTTTTATTGCGCAGATGCGCATCCCCGCATACGGCGGGTGCGGCGGATGGTTTTCAAGGTGACATCCGCACGCAGTTTTCCTCTATTATACGCGCTTTTTTTGGCCTTGTAAAGCGATTATCGGCGCGGAAGAGAAATTTTCCTTGCCCAAACTTCCCTTTCGGAAGCGGGGGAGTTCGGCCGTAAAAATTTCACGGAAAAGCCCCTTCCCGAACGGAAAGGGGCATACCATGTCTGAAAGATGGGGTGTTGTAATTCAAGAAATTATAAATCCGCCGCGGGAAATTACTTATCGAAATTGACGATGGCGGCAAAATCCGCCGCTTTGAGCGAGGCGCCGCCGATGAGGCCGCCGTCGATCTCCGGCTGGGCCATGAGGCCCTTGCAGTTCTTGGCGTTCATGGAGCCGCCGTATTGGATGCGCATCCTTCCGACTTTCTTGCCCGCATAGACCCGCTTCATCCGCTTGCGGATGTAGCCGATGGCCTCGTTCGCCTGTTCGTCGGTCGCGGTCTTGCCCGTGCCGATGGCCCAGATGGGTTCATAGGCGATGACTATTTTGGAGAAGTCCTCGATGCCCGCGAAGTCTGCGGCGATCTGCCTGTCCAGCACCTTTTTGGTGAGGCCGCCCTCGCGTTCCTCCAAGGATTCGCCGATGCACACGATGGGGGTAAGCCCCGCTTTGAGCGCCGCCAGCGTGCGCTTGTTCACCGTCTCGTCCGTCTCGCCGAAGTATTGCCGCCGTTCGCTGTGGCCGATGATGACGTATTTCACGCCGTACTCTTTGAGCATGTTCGCGGAGATCTCGCCCGTGTAGGCGCCGCTTTCGGCGAAGTGGACATTCTGCGCGCCGAGCCTGATCTTCGAGCCGTGGATGGCCTTCTTGACGGCGGGGATATCGATGGCGGGGACGCATACGACGACGTCGCATTTCGCATCCTTCACGAGCGGCTTCAAGGCCTTGACGAGTTCTACGCCTTCGCCGGCGGTGTTGTTCATTTTCCAATTTCCCGCAATGATGGGTCTACGCATACTTTGTGTTACCTCCAAATGATTTTTTCGGGGAAAAGGCGGACATGGTATCCGCCTTTTCTTTCATAGGTGTTACTTGCACAAGGTCTTTCTGATCCCCGCCATGACGCCGAGGAACCAGAACCAGATGACAAGGGACAGCGCCGCGACCGCCGCGCAGGCGATGACGAGCCACAGTTCCAGGGAGAAGAGAATGTTCAGATATCCGAGGACGCCGAGCGCGATCGCGCAGACCGCCGCAAGGACCAGCAGGATGCTGATAGCGGCAAGATATCCGCCGTAGGGCTTCTTTTTTTCCATAATTACTCCTTCTTATCAATTTTACGGGGCGTACCCGTGCGTTCCGAATGGGGAAGGCGCGATAGCGTTGCGCCTATCCGTTAAGCCTTCTCGTTGAGGCAGGCGATGCCGGGAAGCACCTTGCCTTCGAACAGTTCGAGGGAGGCGCCGCCGCCCGTCGAGATGTGCGTGATCTTATCGGCATAGCCGAGCTGGGTGCAGGCCGCCGCGGAATCGCCGCCGCCGACGATGGTCGTCGCGCCCTTGGCCTCCGCGAGCGCCGCCGCGACCGCATTGGTGCCTGCCGCGAGGATGGGGTTTTCGAACACGCCCATGGGGCCGTTCCAGATGACCGTCTTGGCCGTCTTGATCTTATCTGCAAAGATCTTGCGCGTCTGTTCGCCGATATCCAGCCCCATCTTATCCGCGGGGATGGCGTGCGAGGAGACCGTCTCTACGCCGATGGGCGCGTCGATGGGGTCGGGGAAGGCCGCGGCCACGACGGTATCGACGGGCAACAGCAGTTCCTTGCCCTCCGCCGCGGCTTTTTCGATCATTTCCTTGCAGTAGCCGAGTTTTTCGTCGTCCACGAGCGAGGTGCCGACTTCATAGCCCTGCGCTTTGAGGAAGGTATAGGCCATGCCGCCGCCGATGATGAGCGTATCGCATTTTTCGAGCAGGTTGGAGATGACGCCGAGCTTATCCGCAACTTTGGCGCCGCCGAGAATGGCGACGAAGGGATGCACGGGATGATCGAGGGAATCGGCCATGACGGTGAGTTCCTTCTCGATGAGGAAGCCGCAGACGGCGGTCTTGACGAGGCCGTATTCGACGATGGCGGCGGTGGAAGCATGCGAGCGGTGCGCCGTTCCGAAGGCGTCGTTCACATAGATATCGCAGTAAGCGGCGAGTTTTTTGCAGAATTCGAGGTCCTTCTTTTCCTCTTCCCAATGGAAGCGGAGATTTTCGAGCAGGACGCATTCGCCGTCTTTGAGCGCGGCGACCTTGGCCTGCGCATCGGGGCCGATGACGTCCTTCGCAAAGGCGACTTTGCCGCCGAGCAGCTCGTTGAGACGGGCCGCGACGGGCGCGAGGGTGAGCTTTTTGGGTTCGTCCTTTTTGGCCTTTTCGATGACGGCCTCCGCCGTCGTCTCGCCCGCTTCCACCTTCTTCTTATCCTTCTTGTTGAGCTTCACTTCATCCGAGAAGATGGAGTGCGGTTTGCCCATGTGCGAGCAGAGGACGATCTTTGCGCCGTGTTCCATGAGATATTTGATGGTGGGAAGGGCGCCCATGATGCGGTTCTCATCGGTGATCTTGCCGTCCTTCATGGGGACGTTGAAATCACAGCGCACGAGGACGCGCTTGCCCTTCCAATCTTTTACGTCTTTGACTGTCATCTTGTTCATAATGATATGACTCCCTTTGAAATTTTATCGGTTTTATGATAGCGCGGTTTGTAAAATTTGTCAATACTTTCGTGGCGATTTTCTTCCCGCGCGCGGAAATTATTTGCGCCGCGCATGCGCCCGCGTGCGGGGGGTCGCGCGCATAAACAATAATATAGAGAGCGGTAGGGGCAAAGCCGCCGCGACTTTCTCGAAAAATTCGCGCAAATTGCATAAATTCGTTTGACAAACCCAAATAACTTTGGTAAAATATGCTTTGCCTGTCAATAAGGGCGATTTTTTCGTGCGCTCTTTTTGCGGCCGTAACTCTGTTTCTTCGGGATCGTTTGGTTCCCGTTGAATATTCCGAAATACTGTAAGGAGGTAAAAAGATGCCCACAATCAACCAGCTCATCAAGAAAGGCAGAGAGCGCGAGGCTTTCAAGTCCAAGAGCCCCATTCTCGACCGTTGCCCGCAGAAGCGCGGCGTGTGCCTTTCCGTGACGACGACTTCCCCCAAGAAGCCCAATTCGGCCCTTCGGAAGATCGCGAGAGTCAGATTGACCAACAAGCAGGAAGGTACCGTCTACATTCCCGGCGAAGGCCACAATCTGCAAGAGCACAGCTCTGTTCTCATCCGCGGCGGGAGAGTCAAGGATCTGCCCGGCGTCCGCTATCACATCATCCGCGGCGCGCTCGATACGGCAGGCGTTGCGAAGCGCAAGCAGGCGCGCAGTAAGTACGGCGCAAAACGGCCCAAGTAAGGCCGCGCCCGGTCGGCGGAACGCACCTGAAAGAAAGGCGCGGAACGCACATTTCCTCACGGGATTTTGTTTGCGAAGAAAACAAAATCCGTGAACCCCTACTGAATTTCGGAATATTCATTTAGCCCGATGAAGGTAGGCAGTATTCCCCGCGAGGGGGAGAAGGTTCGCTACTCTTTGAGCAAGCGATAGCTTAAAAGAAGGGCGGCTAACAAAAGCCCTCGGTGCGAAAAAACGCACCCCATCCCCACGTTTTTGTGGACCAAACGAAATATTGAAAGGAGGCAACATCATGCCGAGAAGAGGGAGTATCCCGAAGAGAGACGTCCTTCCCGATCCGCTTTACGGGAGCAAGGTCGTCACCAAGCTCATCAACCAGATCATGCTCGACGGCGAAAAGAGCGTCGCGCAGAAGATCGTTTACGATGCGTTCGCATTGATGGGCGAAAAACTGAACATGGATCCGATGGAGATCTTCAAGCAGGCGCTCGCCAACATCACGCCCACCGTGGAAGTCAAGGCAAGGCGCGTCGGCGGTGCAAACTACCAAGTCCCCATCGAAATCAGGCCCGACCGCCGTCAGACGCTCGCCATCCGCTGGCTCGTCCAGAACACGAGAAAGCGTTCGGAGCGCGAGATGTATAAGAAGCTCGCGGGCGAACTCATGGACGCCTACAACAACACCGGCGGTTCCGTAAAGAAGAAGGAAGATACGCACAGAATGGCGGAAGCGAACAAGGCATTCGCACACTTCCGTTTCTGACCGAGGGAGCAAATGGCAAGACAATACGACTTAAACCACACGAGAAACTTCGGGATCATGGCGCACATCGACGCCGGCAAGACGACGACGACGGAGCGCATCCTGTTCTATACGGGCAAGACGCACAAGATCGGCGAAGTTCACGAAGGCGCAGCCACCATGGATTGGATGGTACAGGAGCAGGAGCGCGGCATCACCATCACGTCCGCCGCGACGACCTGCATCTGGAAGGGCCACCGCTTCAACATCATCGATACCCCCGGACACGTTGACTTTACCGTGGAAGTGGAGCGTTCGCTCCGCGTACTCGACGGCGCCGTCGCCACCTTCTGCGCAAAGGGCGGCGTGGAGCCGCAGTCCGAAACGGTCTGGCGGCAGGCAGATACCTACAAGGTCCCCCGCATCGCTTACGTCAACAAGATGGATATCAACGGGGCGGATTTCTTCCGCGTCGAGCGGATGATCCGCGAGCGCCTCGGCGCCAATCCCGTACCCGTCGAACTTCCCATCGGCAAGGAAGCGACCTTTAAGGGCATCATCGACCTCATCCGCATGGAGGCCGAGATCTACTATGACGACCTCGGCAAGGACTTCCGCAAGGAACCCATCCCCGCGGACATGGCGGAAATTGCCGGCGAATACCGCGCCAAGCTGGTCGAAGAGGCGGCCTCTGCCTCCGACGAACTCATGGAGAAGTATTTCGAGGACGGCGACCTCTCGGTGGACGACATCATCGCGGGCCTTCGGGCGCGCTGCCTGAAAATGGAAGCCGTTCCCATGCTGTGCGGCTCTTCCTATAAGAATAAGGGCGTGCAGTTCCTGCTCGACGCCGTCATCCATTTCCTTCCCAGCCCCATCGACGTGGACCATGTCAAGGGGATCAACCCCGATACGGGCGAAGAGGAGGAGAGAAAGACTTCGGACGACGAGCCGTTCGCGGGCCTTGCGTTCAAGATCGCGACCGACCCCTTCGTCGGCTCTCTCGCCTATTTCCGTTGCTATTCGGGCGTTCTCGAAGCGGGGTCCTATGTCTATAACTCCACCAAGGAGAAGAAGGAACGCGTGGGCCGCCTCGTCCAGATGCACGCCAACGAGAGAAAGGATATCGACGAGATCTGTTCGGGCGACATCTGCGCCATCGTCGGGCTGAAAAACACGACGACGGGCGACACGCTGTGCGACGAGAAGCATCCCATCGTACTCGAAAAGATGGAGTTCCCCGAACCCGTTATCCAGCTCTCTCTGGAACCCAAGACCAAGGCAGGGCAGGAGAAGATGACGCTCGCCCTCGTCAAGCTCGCCGAAGAGGATCCCACCTTCAAGACGTACACCGACAAGGAGACGGGGCAGACCATCATCGCGGGCATGGGCGAATTGCACCTCGATATCATCGTGGACAGGCTTCTCCGCGAGTTCCACGTCGAGGCCAACGTCGGCGCGCCGCAGGTCGCATACCGCGAGACCTTCCGCAATGCCGTCGAGGCCGAAGGCATGTATAAGCGGCAGTCGGGCGGCAAGGGCCAATACGGCCACTGCAAGATCCGCCTCATCCCGCAACAGCCCGGCGAAGGTTACAAGTTCGAGGACCTCACGGTGGGCGGCTCCATTCCCAAGGAATATATCCCCGCCATCGATAAAGGCATCCAGGAGGCGGCCAAGAACGGCTACCTTGCGGGCTATGAGGTGGTGGACTTCCGCGTCGAGGTCTACGACGGCTCCTTCCACGAAGTGGACTCTTCGGAAATGGCCTTCAAGATCGCAGGTTCCATGGCCTTCAAGAACGGTATGGAAAAGGCCAAGCCCGTGCTGCTCGAACCCATCATGAAGGTGCAGATCATCACGCCAGAAGAGTACTTCGGCGATCTCATGGGGAACGTCTCTTCCCGCCGCGGCAGCATCACCAACACCGACGACCGCAACGGCGCGAAGGTGATCGATGCGGAGATCCCGCTCTCCGAGATGTTCGGCTATGCGACGGAACTCCGTTCGCGCACGCAGGGCAGAGGGCAGTTCACGATGCAGTTCGACCACTACTACGAGGTACCCCGCTCCATCTCCGAGAAGATCGTCAAGGACCGCACGAGGGGCGGCGGCGACAAATAATTGCGCAAAGAGCGTTTGTTTGCGGAAAAATTTGTAAAAAGTTTCCGCAAAGTAATTGCAAATTTTGCTCGCATCGGTTATAATAGTAGCTGACAAGCGATCCAGCTTGATATCATTGATTGATAGATAGCTGCGCTTCCGCCGCGAAAACGGCGGAAAAAGTTATCAAAAAATAAATTTTTGGAGGAAACAACAATGGCAAAAGCGAAGTTTGACAGGTCCAAACCCCATGTCAACATCGGCACCATCGGTCACGTCGACCATGGTAAGACGACCCTCACCGCAGCTATCACCATGGTTATGGCTTGCAAGGGTCAGGCAAAAAAAATGCGCTACGATGAAATCGACAAGGCGCCCGAAGAGAAGGCCCGCGGTATCACGATCAACACCGCACACGTCGAGTATGAGACGGATAAGCGCCACTATGCGCACGTCGACTGCCCCGGCCACGCCGACTATGTCAAGAACATGATCACCGGTGCGGCGCAGATGGACGGCGCTATCCTCGTCGTCGCAGCGACCGACGGCCCCATGCCCCAGACCCGTGAGCATATCCTGCTTGCCCGTCAGGTCGGCGTCCCTTATATCATCGTGTTCCTGAACAAGACGGACCAGATGGACGACCCCGAACTTTTGGACCTCGTCGAGATGGAGATCCGCGAGCTTCTTTCCTCTTACGATTTCCCCGGCGACGATATCCCGATCATCAAGGGTTCCGCGCTCAAAGCGCTTGAAAAGGCGACCAGCGGCGCTTCCAACGACGAGATCCTCAACGCTCCCGAATGCAAGTGCATTCTCGAACTCATGGATGCCGTTGACAGCTATATCCCTACGCCTGCACGCGACGACCAGAAGCCTTTCCTTCTTCCCGTCGAGGATGTGTTCACGATCTCCGGCCGCGGCACCGTTGCTACGGGCCGTGTTGAGAGAGGCGTTGCGCACGTCGGTGATCCCGCCGAGATCGTCGGCCTCATCGATAAGCCCCGCACCACCGTCATCACCGGTCTCGAAATGTTCCACAAGCAGCTCGATGAAGCGATGGCGGGCGATAACGTCGGTGCGCTTCTCCGCGGCATCAACCGTACGGATATCGAGAAAGGGCAGGTCATCGCCAAGCCCGGCACCGTTCCCACCGCGACGAAGTTCGAGGCGCAGGTCTACGTCCTCACCAAGGATGAAGGCGGCCGTCACACCGCGTTCTTCAACCACTATCGTCCCCAATTCTTCATCAGAACGACGGACGTTACGGGTTCCATCGAACTGCCCGAAGGCGTTGAGATGGTCATGCCCGGCGACCACGTCACCTTGAAGGTCGAGCTGATCAAGCCCGTCGCCATCGAGGAAGGCCTCCGTTTCGCTATCCGTGAAGGCGGCAGAACGGTCGGTTCCGGCGCAGTCTCCAAGATCCTCAAATAACGCTAAAAGCCATCAAAAGGCGCGGTAAGTTTATCGCGCCTTTTCGGCTATTCCGCATTTTTCCGTCCGCGCGGGGCGGCGTTTACGCCGCCCCGCGCGGATTTTTCATTGCGCTCTCCGAGGCCGTATGTGCGGCGGAAAGGCCATCACGGCAGGCGCCGTATCGCCGAAACCAAAGCCCTCATCGCGGACATGGTCCCCACGGATCGCGTCAGTCCCCGGAAGCAAGGCTTCTATTGTAGTCTAAGCGCGTCACGAGGAGCGAAGCGACGAAGTAGCCGAACGTCATTGATGGTCGAAACCCCCAGCGGAAGCTGGGGAGAATAGAGTAAGCAGAAGCGATGAGGAAGTAAAAAAAGA
>CANQSR010000023.1 GCA_947626575.1 uncultured Clostridia bacterium
CTACTCTATCCGTGACAGCGGGCAGGTATTCTCGGAAGGAAACTTCCCCATGCACTACAATAAGTTTTTCCCTCGCGGCATCGAGGACGAAAGCAGACACGCGCATATTCTGGACTTTGACGTTCTGCGGCTCGGAAAGAAAGTCATGGAGAACAACCCGAAGGCGGGCAGTTTTGAGTTTGGCGTTGTCGTCATCTCCGAAGTGGGCAAAGAGCGCGGGAACAATCTCGAATTGCAAGAGAAGAAAAAGAAGGACGAGGAAACTAACCAAAAGAACGACCTATTTAATGCTTGGCTCAAAATGTGCCGCCATTCCGCGACGGTAGACAATTTCCCGTTCATCAAGGTGTTCACGGACGAACAGCGACCTGAAAGCTGGGGCGCAGATGCCCGCGACCTTGCCGATGTTCTCCATATCGTTGACTGTTCGGACAGAAAGCTGACGTATCCGTTCTACACGATAGAAGAAATGCTCTCGGAGTGGGTCTTTAACCGTTTTATCAACCTGTATTACGATTTTCGCTATCGTCGGGGCGATAACACACTTCTCGTTCATCTTCTGAAAAGCGTGACGGCGTGGATCTGGCGCAGGCATATCCGTATCTGTAACAATTACGGCTATTCCGTTCTCAAAATCGAGAAGGAGCGCGGCACAATGGACGGCAAGGCGGAGAATAAAAAATATTTCCTTATGAACAAGAAAATCTATGCCCGCCGTTTCTCCACGGACTGCTTCTCGGACTACTTCAACGACCTTGCAAGGCGTTCCCGCATGGGGCTGAATGATTACGAGGAATACGCCACGGAGCGTGCGACGGTGGACGAGCTGAAAATGCAGCATAGCTATTTCATCGACGCGCTCTACAAGGGGGTGACACCATAATGCCGAGTCCAGAGTGTAAAGTCTACTTCGACGGCAGTCACTATATCGCCATTCCCCACACGACGCGACCATACCGCCCTCGCAGAAAGCAGAACGAGGAAAAAATCACAGTAAAACCTCCCGACACGACAGAAGATGACAGGGAAAAAGACGATACCATGTCCGAGGGTATGACGCAAAATGACGACACCATGTCCGAAGATAAGCCTTTGAAAAGTCTTTCTCCCGCCAACGAGCTGACACCCATAGAACGCATGGCAAAGGAAGGCACGCCCATTTTGGACGCGCCTTCTCCGCCTGCTACTCCCGCGCCGAGCGGGATATTGAACGAAAACGGCGACGTGCGCGTCATGACAAGGCGGGAGCTTTTCAACGAAGTTTATAAGGAGAACGTCTACAAAAAATATAAGGAGCGCAAGGCGGCACTTATGAAAGCGATGCGCCCGTATTTCAAGACGGACGACGCGACTAAAAATTATGTGGAAAGCAATCTGGAACGAAAAAAGCGCAATTTGATCTCCCGCCGTATCCGATTGACGCGGAAAGCAAATATGCAGGATTTCAACTATTTTGTGACGTTCACCTATGACGGCGAAAAGCATACCGAGGAGAGCTTCAAAAAGCAACTCAAAAACTGTCTGGCGCATTTCTGTAACCGTAAGGGCTGGAAGTATATCGGCGTTTGGGAGCGCTCTCCCGAAAAGAAGCGTTTGCATTTCCACGGGATATTTTACATTCCGAACGGAACGATGCCGGGGCTGCTCTTTGAAGCGAAGGATTACAATTTCAAATCACACCGCCGCGTTATAACGGTGCAAAACACCTATTTTAATGAACAATTCGGACGGTGTGATTTCGAGAAGATCGTTGACAATCATCGAATCGGTGACGCGCTCGCCTATCTCATGAAGTACATCGAAAAGAGCGGTGAAAAAATCGTCTATTCCAAAGGACTACCGCAATTCTTTATCTCGGACATCATGGATGACGATGTTGCCTGTCCTATCGGGTTGGAAGATAAGAAGATGCTGCTTTTCGATGATTTCACCTGCTGGGACGAAGGCGAGTATATCGGCACGGTGAGCAAGGAAACGATAGCACACCTTCGCAAATGCAACTGAAACGTGCGCGGAGCGTTAAAATGCGGCACAAAAGCAAAAACAGCGAACGGGGAAGCGGGGCGGGTCGCAAGCGGTTCAGCGGCGAACGCCCCGCCCGGCCGCTTTGCTTTTCGGATTTTCGTTCCGTTCGTTCAGGTGCAGGGCGTGTGCTTGTCCGCGCCGCGAAGCGGCGCGCTTGTATCAAGACAAGCACACGCCCTGCTGCCACAGGGGATAAACAAGGGATAATGTAGGGATAATCAAGGGATAATCGGGGGATAACGGTCAACGGGCATAAAAAAAGGGAGAGCAAATGCCCTCCCTGTCGGAAAATAGCCATTACGGTTGATAGCGTTTTCCGTTCACTTCGATGATGCGCCCGTTTCGGATCGGCGTTCCCTGTCCGCAAGCGCGGAGAATGATTTGTTCGTTGTTCTCCTCGATACGGGGAAGATCGCCGTCGTTGAAGTTGTCCATGCTCACGGCAATGATTTTAATTCCCTTCTCCGTCAAGTAAGACGTGAACTCCCAGAGATCGGGGAAGCGACCATTGCTGTCTGCGATAAAGCAAACGTCGGCTTTGGGATAGTAACCTGTAACTCTCAAATAAGCATTCATGATAATTCCTCCTTATGCTGCCATCATGATTTTTTCGATTTTGCGGTTTGCGTATGGTTGCCACACGCGGTTTACATAGTCGAGAACTTTCTCGTCGGGTCGGGTGTCCGCATTGCCGTAACATTGCAGAACCTTCCGCTCGGAGAGAGAATACTCTACCGTCACAAAAGGTATTTCGGGCGTTTCCCTGTGACGGACAAAGAAGATCAGCGATTGCTCGCGCACCACTTTTCTGTCATAGCCCATGCGCCCGACGCAATGATGAAGCGCACGCCCTTCCTGTGTCAGCTCACGAGGGCTGCGGGCGATGATGCAGACATAGCCCTCCGAACGGTCGTATTGCAGGGATTGATACTTCTTTGCGACTTCTGCGAACTGTGCATAGAACTCTTTGCGTTTTCCCTCGTCCAAATCGTCAAGCGCGGATTCGTATTCGTCCGTGCGAATATCGTGCCAACGTTTGAAATCGTGGGGATAGCGGTTTTTCGGAAGGCTCATATCAAGGTGGAGAAAGCGGCAGGCTTTGAAGTAGTCATTGTAGCTCCCCAAGTTTGTCTGCTGTTTTCCGATATAGGCGAAAAGAGTGCTTAAATCTTCCGCATAGGCAGCGCGAAGTTCCTTATAATCGTCCCCCGAAATGTGCTTCTTCGCGGAATCGAACGAGTAGACCTCCGCAATCGGCAATCCCGTTTTATACGCTTTGAAGATAGAGGGCAAATAAATGTAGGGATTTTTCAGCTCTTTGCGGTTCGCATAAAGCCACTTGCGGAAACGCTTGTCCTTCGCCGTCTTGTTCAATACCTGTTTTCTCATGGCAAGATGCGAAAGTCCCATTTTGACGATGTACTCCACCTGCGGGTACTGCTCATACATCCGAAGGAATTGCAGAACGTCGGTGCGGTCATAAAATTCATAGCCGCTGTACCTGTATTCGGGAAATTTGCCGATATAGTCCATGTTGACGACGGGAGCGTCTGGGTCTAACGAGCTGTCATGCACATAGCCCCATTCGCCGTATTCATAGTATTTGCGGCGGCTCTGGATGCCCATGTCGTACCAACCGACGATATAGCCAGCCATGTAGCACCAATCAAAGTCCTTGATTGCACAGAGCGTCGAATGAACACCGTGAACGGCGACCTGTTTACAGTACCATTTCCCCTTGTGGTTCTTTACGGCAACGGTCACTTTGGTAAGCTCGCCGTCGTTCTTCGTAAGATAGGCATAAAAACGGCGCATACTGTCTTGCGCGGGGCGGTCTGTCAAATCGCGCTTTTTGATAAGCCTTTCTATGTACTTCGGAATGGGTTTTATTTTTTCGATTTTCATAATTTCACCTCACGTCGATGTCATCCCCGAACAAGTCGGAGAGAATGCACAATGCTTCCTTATCAAATGCCGAAGCGTCGAAGTCGTCCAAAGGATCGTCCTGTTCGTCATGAAGTACTTCGCCCGTGTCTACGTCGATGCGCTGGGTCGGCGTATTCATGAAATGAAATCCGTTCAAATCCTCGGCTATAACGATCATGAAATGTCTTTGGGGATCGCCTTTACAAATGAGAACAAAATCGGCGGCAAATTTATAGAATTGTTTGAGAAAGGCGGCTTTAATGAGGAAAATGTACGAAAATTCATCGAAGAAAACGCCCTGTTTGAGACGCATGTACGGGAGATCCGCAAAGATATTCAAACATTGCTTATTGTTGAACTCTTAAAAAGGCATTATGCCGAACGATATTCGGAGGAAGAAATCGAAACGGCCATGAATGGACTGAATGTCCGCATATCTTTGGATGCTCCCTCGGCGAATCAAACAGTTCCTACGCCCAAACCCGCGCCGTCCGCTCCGCCGCATCCATATGGCGATTATTATGAAGAACCGGAAGAGGATTATATAATCATAAAAACTTCGGATGCGCGCGTTCTCTATTGCGGAGGCAGTATCTATGAAGCCACAAGATATGCTTGGGCAGCAAAATTTGAGCGTGTGAGGCAATATCACTATGTGTTCGGCGTTATCAGGGGGATCGTGAGAGGCGTCTACATTGTGGATGAATGGTATTTGGTAAATGACGGGGTCGATGCGGGACGGGTCGCATTTCACGGGCATGACGCCCCCGAGGAGTTTGCGAGCCGTTTCCTCGGAAAGCGCATTCCGCCGCAATACTCGAAAAAGGGATCAGCGTCTCCGCTACTGTACAAGAGAAAATAAATCGAAAACGGGGTACTCGTATTGAGAGCACCCCGTTTTCGATTCCCATGTAAAATTATTTTGCTTTCAAGAAGCCCCCTTCAAAACAATGGGGTACCGCAAACGGTTTTTCTCCAATGGAGAAAGTGACAGAAATATATCTTCCGTCGATCTTGGCGATCTTCCCTTCGCCGTATTTTGCATGAGTTACCGGCATCCCGACAAAAACTTCGGGTGCGGCGGGAGAATTGTGAAGGGATTCAGGTGTTGTGGTTGGCGTGGGCGGCGTTTTTTCTTCGGGGCTTTTGAACTGCTCATAGAGTTTTTGGCGTATCTCATCGGCAATCGCTCCCGGAGCTTCAAGTCCGAGTTCCAATAGATCTCCTGCGTTAGAAATTGATCCGATCAAAATCGGCAAAACCTTTTTGGAAAAACCCATCTTTCCTATCGGCGTTGCGTATTTCGGCATCCTCTTGATGAAGTCTGCTTTCGCATTCAAAATCTCTCCGAATTCGCCTTTGGATCTCAACGTAAAGTTGTCCATTACTTTGACATACTCCCGCGCGGTTAGATCTTTACGTAAAAAACGAGACAGCGCAAACGCACCCACAAAGCGGCATTCATAAAAGTTCTTTTCGCGTTCAAGCAGTTCAAATGCGAGCCGAAGAGGGTAATGCCCTTCTCTATCGTCTTTTTGAATCACCTTCGTATGATCTTTGCTGACCAATTCCTCCGTAATTGTATTGCCAATCAAACGATTGCTCCATAGATAGTCGGGCGGATATCCGTGAACGCTTCCATCCATAAATACAAACCATGCAATGACTCCGGGTAACTCAAACTCATCCAAAGAGACTCCGGACTCCTCGTAGACCTTGAACGTCGTGCCGAGCGTGTGATTGATCATATCGGCATAGCTGTTTCCGATAAATTTATCCCCGATGTGAAATGTTTTCATTTTACTTTCTCCTTTACATGACAGTGACAACAAAACACTTTCAGATCATAAAATGTTACTTGTCCTTTTTGTCGCACATCCAATCGACCAATACACTAACGCCGATCATTGCGAGGATGGTTGTAAAACCATACAGAATGTGTTGGAATACGCCGCTATGAAGCCAAAGCTCATTGATAAGGATCCCCGCGACAATGCCTGCACAAACGATAAATTTAATAAAGTTCTTCATCTCTTATCTCCCGAACAGATCGTGATGCCGATTCATTCCTTTGAGTGATCATAGTAGCATCCGCCGCCGCGGATCTTGACAATGGGCAATCCGAACTCTATCAAATAGTCCACGTTGCGGCTTACCGTTCTGCGGTCGCATGGAATGTCCAACGAATTGATGACCTTCGTCATGCCCGTGATCGTGATCGGTTTTTCCTTCGATGAACCCTGATAGAGCATTTTCAGCACATAGAGGATCAGCATCTTTTTTGCAATCGGCTTTGTCATTTCCGTTTCCTTAACCCTTTCAAATCTTCTGTCATCGATCAAATAATTCTCTCATTGGATAAGTCCGCAATGGTATTTGCGATCTTTATGACCGCTCCATTCCAGTACGTTTTCCGATTTCAATCCGAATTGATTGATGAGATAGTCCCTCGCCTCACGGAAGGTGGGAAAATTCGGTATTTTGTATATCGCGGTGTCGTCCCACAGGGGCGCAACCACATAACTCCAAGCTTCGGAATTCCTGTCGGAGCGGGCACGCAAATACTTTCTGTAATTCCGATAGGTCGTGAACGCAAGCCCGTTAGCGGCCGTATCGCTCAAGATTTTCAACTGATATTTGAAGATTACGACAGTTTCTTCCTCTCCGCGGAAGGGATAGCTCTCCGCCATATGCCAGCAGTCGGGAAAATTTCCGTCGCAAATCACCTTGTCGGCCACCTCCCATCCCGCGCTGTCCTCTCCGATCACAAAGAAAAATTCACGCAGTCCGCCGTGACGTTTCCGTTGAAGTATGAGAGAATCGCAGCGAGACGAGGTGCTGCACAATGTGTCACAAAACTCCTTTCCGATTTCCTCAAAATATTCCTTTTTGAGAAGAGAATTTCTCCAGTCTTCGGGAATACCTTCAAAGCCGTACAAAAGACCCGCAAGGCTACCCGCGACCGCGCCGATCGAGTCGGTATCGAGCCCCAAATTGACCGCTTTCAAAATGCAATCGCGGTAGTTATCCGTCGCTAGAGCGCACCAAACCGCGGCTTCCAACGTATCCACAACATAGCCGCTGCTCTTGATTACGTCCCGCGGGAGCAATTCAAACCCCTCGTCGAACAGTCGGTGATAGGATCTCAGCTCGGGTTCGCCTTGATAATACTCCCTTGCCCTTCCCAGCCCCCTCTTTACTCCCTGCTTCGTGGGGTCCTCGAGAAGCTCCCACAAGACGAAAGAATAGACCCCGCAGCCGATACAGCTTCTCGGGTGCGCGTGAGTGAGCGCGGAAGCGCGGTGGATATAGGCGATCTTTTCATCCAACGGGTAATCGGAACAATAGAGATAGAGGGAGAACGGATAAATGCGCATTAGAGACCCGTTTCCGTTTTCATGTTCGCCGCAACGCCCGTGCCCCTCCGCAAACCATGCATCGCGGGAGAATTCCTTGACCGAACGAAAACACGCTCTCCCGACGTCGAATGTTACTCCCGTCGGCGTAAATTCGCTTTCAAACAGCCATTTTTCGAAATTTTCCATGACCGCTCTGAAATCAAGCCCGTGCTTTGCGAGCGCGTCCATTGCGCAGAGCGACATGCTCGTGTCGTCCGACCATGCGCCCTTGGGAAAGCGCGGGTCGCCGAACGGCATCATATCGGCGACAGGAAACCTGTCACGCTCTGATCTTTCCTCAAATTGAACGGGACCGCCGACCGCATCTCCCACAGCGTGCCCGAAAATAATTGCTTTGACTTGCTCGTAAAGTTGCTCTTGCTTCATCACGGCGCTCCTTAAAAATCCCGTTTCTTTTATTATAACATAAAATCATGGACAAAACTATGACATCGTAGGTAAAAACAAAAAATTTTATTCGGATAATTAACGTCCGCTCACCATAGTCAGTCTGATCCGAATATTTCACAATGTTCGGTTTGGGCTGATTTTTTTGTGTCTTGAAAACCAATGCAAAACTTCAAAATATAATACAGGCGGGGCAAGGTGCCTCCGCCTGTATTTTTTGCAGACATTCGGTTTTCTGAGACATTGCGGCCGCAAAAGCCGCCACGCTTACCAAACCTCCTCAAAGGAAGAACGGACTTGCACCGCATCCCACTGTGGCCGCTGCGCTTGCCAAACTTCTTCCGCAAAAGGAAGAGCAGGCCTGCGCCGCAGACAGCGGCCGCCGCGCTTGACAAACTTCTTCCTCGTTCCAGCTTACTTGCCCGACTTCTTCCTCAATCTACCTTACTTGACGAACTTCTTCCTCGTTCATTCTTACTTGCCCGACTTCTTCCGCAAAAGGAAGAACAGGCCGAGGGTGCAGGCGGCCAAAACTGCCGCGCCGCCCGCCGCGATGCCCGCGATCGCGCCCGCGCCGAGACCCGCTTTGCCGAGCGGCGGGATCTCCTCCTGCGCCTTGCGCACTTCCCCGCATTCCGCACACTGTTCTCCCTCGGTAAGCCCGCTCTCCGTCTCCGTTGCGGCCTTGCCGGGAATCGTTTCCCACGTATGCCCCTTTGCGGGGATGACTTCGCTCTCGCGCAGCGTCGCTCCGCATTCGGAACAGGTGACGCTCTCCGTACGCCCCGCCTCCGTACACGTCGCGGCCTTGCCGTCGCCTAAGCCATGCTCCGTATGCCCCTTCGCGGGGATGACTTCGCTCTCGCGCACGATCTGGTTGCAACGCGTACAGGAGATGCTCTCCGTACGCCCCGCTTCCGTACACGTCGCGGCTTTGCCGTCGCCTAAGCCATGCTCCGTATGGCCGAGCGCGGGGATCTCGCTCTGCGGGCTGAGCGTTTCCCCGCAGACCGTACACCAAACGCCCCCCTCTGCGCCGGACATGGTACACGTCGGCGCCCTGCCGGGGATGGCCTGCTCCACATGCTGTTTGGCGGGAATGATCTCGACGTCGGTATAGCCGCACAGACGGCACCGATGCCCCGCCGTCCGTCCCTCGCCCGTACACGTCGCGGGAATTTCTTCCACATCCTCAAACTGATGCTCCAACTGTTTCTCCCCTTCCACGCTGTATTGGCGGCGCGGAAGCGCATCGAACGTATCATCCGCATAGAGCGCCACGGTATGGCCGCCCGCATTCGCCGCCTGTTTTACTTCGTCGATGTTCTTCTCCGTAACGGTGAAGATGATCTGCCCCGCGTGGTCGCAGGTCGCGTTTACGATCGTGCATTCGCCCTCGAACGTGACGGTGATGGTCTCCCCGCAGCGTTCGCAGCGGAAGGTCTCGGCGAGCGTCGCGGCGTTGTCGTTCTCGGCGACCGTCCATTTCAGTTCGCCGCCCGTCAGCCGCCAGACGTGGCAGATCAGCGAATCCTCGGCCGTGTACGTGAGCCGCGCCAAATTCTTCACGGCGGCTTCATCGAACCTGTTCTCGCCGATCTCGATGCCGATCGTATGGAGGGTGTTCTCTTGGGCGGGATCGACGGTGTAGACAGTCCTTCCCGAATTGCTCCCGCATACGGCGGACGGATCGCCCTCCACCGTCGCCGCGAGGTGTATCTCGCGGACATGGTTGGCCTCTCCGTCGTCACAATTGTTGCATACGAGGCGCAAAGTCGCCGTGGCGTAATGGCCCTCCAACGTCCACGCGAGCGCATCCTGCGCCGCGGGGGCATAGTCGTGGCCCGCTCTTTCTATCTCATAGGACTGCGACTCCGCCGTGTACGTTTTGCCGCCGTACTCCACCGTGACGGTGTAGGCGATGCTCCCCGCGTGTTCGCAGGTGGGCTGAATGCTCCCCGCCTTTTCCGCGACGGACACGGTCCCTTCGGCGCGGGCATTGCACGCATGACAGACGAGCGGCGCCTCTTTCAGCGTTGCCGCCTCCCCGTGCGCGGCGGGCCAGCTGACGGACACTTCGAAGGTGTGGTTTCCCTCGTCGAGATGCCTTCCGCAGACGCACAGGCGGTAATGCTTCTCCCCCTCCTGGTGCCACGAGGCCTGCGCCGTGCATTCCTCCGCATCGCCGTATTGTTCACAGCCGTTGACGCACTTCCGCTCGTGGCGGCCGCCCTCCGTCTGCAAGTAAACGCCCGTATATTCGTGGCTCTTTTGCGTGCCGTGTTCGGTGTTGACCCGCGAATCGGTGTATTCCGCGCCGCCCTCATGCGCCCTTGCCGTGGCGGTATAGCGGGTGTAGGCGTCGGCGAGGCAGGTGGCCTCCACCTTCTCAAAGCAAGACATTTCGGCATCCACGGTGAGGGTATGGCCCGCGGCCCCCTCCAAGCAACCGTCCCGCGTGCAGACGAACGTCGCCTGCGCAGACGTGTTATCTCCGCTCCAAGCAAACGACGGCTCGCCGTACAGATGTCCGAGCGACCCCTCTAAAATCTTCGTCTCGCGGATGACGATGTTCCCGATGCCATAGACGGAATCGGCGACCTCTTTGCCTGCGGGATTGAGGACGGCCAAAATATCCTCTTCGCCGATGGTGCGGTCGAAGGTATAGGCCGCGTTCTCCGTGCAGGTGGCCTCCGTATGAGAGACCGCGGCGACCGGGATCACGATCTCGATCTTGCTGTCGCACGGCTTGTTATCGAAATTGTAGTCATACATCATGCACGCGAGATAGACGGTCAGTTTGGCCGTGCCGTCCGCATCGCAGGTGAAAAGATAGCCGTTTACATGCTCTTCGGACGTATCGAGGAGATAGTAGTGGCCGAGCGCGGGGATGGCTTCGCCGTATTCGAGGACTTCCTCGCAGATCTCGCAGACGATCTGGTAGCTCTCGCCGTCCGTGGTGCAGGTGGGCATCCTGCCGAGGACGTATTTGCCCGAATGCCCCGTAGCGGGAAGCGTGCGGTTCTTCTCGGTGAGAAGCTCGTATTGCGCCGCGGGGTCGAACTCGAAGTGGCAGACGCTGCACTTGCAGTAGCCGCGCGCACCGTCCGCCGTGCAGGTGGGAGCAACGGCCGCGACGGCATGGTCCATGTCGTAATCGTGTTCGTCGTGCAGGGTCAGGGTATGGCCCGCGTTGGCCTTCGTCACGGTATAGGTATAGGCGTTGCTGTCTTCGTCATGGAAGATGCCGGGCAGGAGGCTCGCCGCATCTTCGGCGATGCCTGCGGGGAGTTTGATCTCGCTGAGGCTTCCGCAGCGGGCGAACATGTTTTGGATATTGGCGTTTTCCGCGAGGCAGAAGCCGCTCAGATCCAGCGAACAGAGTTCGCCGCAGCCCGCAAACATCGACCCCATGGACTGCACGTTCTCGGTTTTGATATCTTTCAGGTCGATGGAGGCGAGGGAGGCGCACCCGCTGAACATGCTCGAAGCGCCGCGCATGGAGGAAGTATCGAAATTATCGAAAACCAACTCCGTGAGCTTTTCACAGCCCGCGAACAGCGACCCGCACTCGGAGGGCGCAACGATCGTGCCGGGATAGACGAATGCCAACAGGGCGGGGTCGTCCGTTCCGCGATAGATGCGGATATACCCGTCGATGCGGCGGTAAGTATCCCGATAGCCTTCGGGGATGGCCTTTACGAACTTGATGCTCGTGAGTTCCTTGTAGTCCTTGACATAGGTGCGCCACTCGCGGGTGAAAAGACGGGGAACTTCTTCGTCGCCGAAGTCCTCGGTGCCGTCGTCCTTTTGAAGGGCGGGATAGTCCTCTTCGTCCACGGGCGTGCCGTAGACCACGTTGATAAAGCTGATATTGAAGGGCTTTTCCGAATCCGTGACGACGCGGACGGTGTGCGGGCCGAGTTCCAAAGAATGGCTTTGGTAGACGCACGTGTTGAAGAGCATCCCGCCGCCGAGGTCCACCTCTTCGGCTTCGCGCTCATCTACCGTCACGCGCGCCTTGCCGTATCCGGGCGCGGTATCCGCATACAGTTCGAAGCCGCTTCCGAGGAAGGCAAATTCGAACTCCGCCCCCGCCTTCTTCGCCGTGAGCTTGCCGTTTGCGCTGTTCTCTTCGAAGCCGCCGAGGCCCTTCTCCGTTTCGTAAGCCCGCGGGCGGACGGTCTGGTTGAGCAGGGTCTGCAACCCCGCGCTGAGTTCCTTGATGACCGTCTGGCCGCCGTTTGCAAATACCACAAACTTGAAGTAACGGAGTTGCTGTTCGTCAAAGGTGATGCGCTGGCGCGCGGCGTCGACGTTGGCGGGCGCGCTCTTCTCAAACAGCACCGTCCAGCCGTTTGTATTCTCATCTTTGGCCGCCGTCTTGTAGGCCTCTTCCCCGCACCCATAGAGCGCGTATTCGAGCAACTTATCGTTGCCGCTGCCGTTCGTGCGGCGGAGGACTTCGAAGAAGTTGAACTCCTGCTCCGAACCCGTGTCGATGACGAACACGTGCGGCAGCTGAGGCTTACTGCCCGTATAGCGGGAGTGGTAGATGGTGCTTTCGTCGCCGTCGATGAGGTGTTCTTGGCTGTTCGTCCCCTCGCATGCGGGCGCCTGCAAAATGCTCCACTTGGAAGTCTCCGACTTGCGGTCCATCGTGACGTCCTTGATACTGTCCACAAAGCGGGGCTGCCAGCCCGCGAAACTATCTGCCGTTTGAAGGTCCTCATCCGTCACATCCGCATTGACGATGTTTGCGATGGGGATATCCGAGATCGCCCCCTCCTCTCCGGGCATGCGAAGCCCGATATGCAGGTGGCCCTTGCCGCCCCAATTGACGAGTTCGGCGAGGACATTGAGCGTCTCGCCCTTTTGCAGGGAAACGGTGTAGACGCGATTTTTGTCGTTTTCATCGAAATACTGTTTATCCGAGGCCGTCGTCATCGTGCCGTCGGGGGTATCCGTGAAATCTTTGCCCTCTTTGAAGAACTTGACCCGCGCGGCGTCATCTGCGCGCAGATAGAAGGTGTGATTTCCCTCCTCGCTCGCCACGAACTTGAACTGCATGCGGAAATATTCGGCGTTCTTGTGGTCGAAGTCCCCCTTGCCGGGTACACTGCCGACCTCCGTGCTATCGGGGTCTCTATCCTTCACGAGTTCCCACGCGCTATCCACGGAGACGTTCTTGGGCGGGGCGGTCTTTCCGCCCTCGGTCAGATCCCACACCTCGGTGTGGACGCCGCGGTACAGCAATTTGAAGCGCACGTTGAGCGTGACCTGCCTGCCGCCATAGGCGCTTACGACGATATCGAAGCCGTCGTACTCGGTCGCCTTTGCGGGCGGCGTATAGGTAACTTTTTGTGTATTTTCATCGTATTCGAGGGTACCATGTCCGGGGTTCGTGACTTCGAGAATGCGCACATCCTGCGGGGAAGTGATGTTGTCGCCCGAAAGGTCGAACACCGTGGGATGCTTCCCGTCCACTTCGTACTTGCGGGCGGTCTCGTTGCCGTCGATGCCGTTCGCCCAGCGGTAGGCGACGGGATAGAAGGTGGGCAGGCTCTCCAAAAATTGCAGCTGGCTCTCGGAGAAATCGGAGGGATTGATGTTTGCGAAGTAGTTGCCGTTGACCCAATCGAGGATGTTGACGCGGTCCACGAGCGCGATGCGATATACGAAGTCCGCCCGCTTATTCTTGCAATATGCGGGGTCGAGCTTGTAGGTATAGAACATGTCGATGAACTTTTCGGGGCCGAAGGAGTGGATGAGCGTGGCATACATGGAGAGCTGGTCGAAGTGGGCGCCGTCCCCGTTGTTGATCTGGCCGTAATCCGTGATCTTATGTTTTTGGCCGTCCTTGGTATACTCCTTCGTGATGTTTTGCGACCGCAGAACGGTGGTATAGGGGTGGACATACTCGCCGTGTTCCACATAGTCGAGGCGGCTATCCATGTTGCAGAGCATGGAATAGATGATGAGGATGAGCGTATTGTTCCACACCTCGCCGTCGCCCTCGGCAAAGCCCCAATTGACGCCGTACGTCTTGGCCTGCACGTGGCCGAGTTCGTGGAGCGTCCCCCAATTGCCGTTCGTCGTGAGCTTTTTATAGTTCATGCAGGTGCCGAACCAATAGGTGGGCTGGGCGCAGAAGTTGGAATTGAGCGCGACGGCTTCGCCCGCAGGCACGTGCATATCATAGCACATCGTCATGTTGTAGTTATACTCCCTGCCGTTGAGGGAGATATCGATGGCAAACACGCTGTGCCAGAAATAGCCGAGCTTTTCGATGTCGTCGGCATTTCTCATGTCCTCGGCGGGACCGATGAGCTGGCCGTTCTCCACGTCGAGCGTCGCGATGAGGCCGGGCGCATTGCGATAATACTTCTCGAAATCCTCCACCGTCGTAACGCCAAGCACAAAGTGGGGCGTAAGCACGGCGCCCGTGATCTCGAAATCCACCGATGTTTCGGTGGGCTTCACATACAGCGGCCCGCCGTACATGCTGCCGATGCCCACCGTCATCTCCTCCGAGCCGTCCCCCGTGATGGTGAACGTCGTCCCCATGCAGGGAACTTTCTGGTTCTGCCACACCCATTGCCCCTGCAAGCCGTATGTAAGGCCCGTGAAGTCGGGTTGGGTATGCGCCGCCTCGGCCTTTTGTGCGATATCTAAAATTTTATCGTCCCAATATTTGAAGTAGGCAACGTCCGTGCCGAGGTCCTTGCTGTTCTCATCGTACCCGCGGTAGCCGAGCGTATCCTGGTGGTGCGTGTAAAATGTGAGCGTCGCGCCCTTTTTCAGCCCGCGGATGGTGACCGTCGCCTTCTCGCCGGGGACGAGATACAACCCCGTCGTCATGGGAGAACGGTAGATGGGGTCGGTGACGATGTGCATCGTCACGGCTTCGGCGTTATCGGGGATATGGCCGTAGATGCCGTCCGCCGCGGGGTGCTTGACGAGCTTGCCCTCTTCCACGATCTCCATGGCGTGTTGGTTGAAATAATAGGCCTGCCGCAGGAGCATGTATTTTTCAAAGCAGGTGAAATACTTCTGCGCTCCCTCGCCGTTTTTGGGGGAGTTTTCCAGCCCCTTCATGGGATATTTGGGGTCTTTGGACTTGGGGTCTCCCGTATCGCCCGTAAACGTCACCTTGGCGTCCTTGTGGAGGACCTCACGCGTGGTGAAATCGCCCAACACATAGGTATCTTCCAAAACGGGAACGTTCTTGGGGCGGGCGACGTGGTAGTTCGTCACCTCCATGACGGGCTGGCGCACGGTGACGCGCCTCCCCTGGATATCTTTGAGCGATTTGAGAGAAAGACCCTCGTCGATATTTTCGGGGCGCACCACGCCTTCATCCTGCACGGAGACAGACGTCTCCTCGCCGCCTGCGGCCAAAGAGACGCCTGCGGCGGGCATCGCATCCGCGATGACAGATCCGAGCTGTGCGATACACATCACGAATGCGACCGCAAGGCACAAGATCGAAAAGTAACGGACCCTGTTTTTCATACTCCCTCCCCTTCGGGCCATGTCCCAAGCCGCAAAAGTTTGCCCTTTCAAAGGCTTCGGCCGTGACCCTTGATTTTATGAAATAAAATCGCGAAATGAATATAGCATACCGAAGGGCGTCATGTCAATTGTTCTTAATAAAATTTTTTGGGTCTTCCGGAAGAATTTTTTTCGCCCGCCCTTTACCCGCCCCGCACCCACCTCTCGCCCCGTACTGCTCCTATCTCCCGCCCCCATTCCCACCCCTCCCCATGGCCTTCGGTGGTCGCGGAAAAAGGCGGCAGATGGGAGTTTTTAAGACGATTTTTAAGACGGTTTTTGGGACAAAAACAACCGGGGCGGAATAGATCCGTCCCGGTTGTTTTGCGCTGAGCGCTATGATCTTTGCGGGTGTGAGCGGGTTCAAATCCTTTCGGATAGACCCATTATAACAGGAGAAGCGTTAAAGAAGCGTTAATCCTGAGCCTTTTTCCAAAAAAACTTGCAAAAAATTTTTTACCTATGCTATAATCAAATTATGAAAAACAAGGTGCTGATATTTTCCGTCGCGGGGATCGCGGCGGCTTCGGCGGTCGGAATCGCCGTCTCCCTGATTTTTACCTTGCTGGGAATGGGCGATACTTCGAGCGTTGCGGCGGGCGCCGTCCATATCGTGGTCGTGGGCCTGCTCTTTCTCACGCTCATCGTCGAGATCGTTTCGGCCGCCACGATTGAAGATTCGACGTATCATACGGCGCTCATCACGGGCTGTCTGTTCATCCAATACCTCTGCTCGGCGGACGGCGCGCTCTTTTTCGCGGACATGGGCCTCCGCCTCCACCCCGCCGTCTACGGCATCGTGAGCGAGATCGCCTTCCTCGGCGCCGTCGCCGGCTGCTGCGCTTACGTCATGTACCTATACAAGCTCCGTCTCAATACTATCTTTCTCACCGTCCTGCCCATTTTGGCCGCGCTCCTGTTTGCCGTCTATGCCGTCACCCTGTTCCACGGATACGGCTACATTGCACACTTCGTGGTCGCCGCGCTGGCCGCCGCGGTCTTCTGTTCGCTCATCTTCTTCGCGGAAAAGAACAACAAGATCGGCATGACGACTTACTTCGTCATCGCCGTGGTCTGCCTGAGCTTCGGGGCGCAAAACGCCAACGCGATGTATTACAGCGGGCTTACGGTGGCATTGCAGGGCATCTCGCTCTTCTTTGCCGCGCTGACGTTTGCGATGTACGTCCCCGTCTATCTCATGTTCTGCATCCGTACGGACAGCAAGGCCGTGAAATCCATTGAATACCAGCGGCAGGCCGCGCTGTTCGAGGCAAAGGCGATGCTCGGCCAGATCAAACCCCACTTCATTTTCAATTCCCTTGAAACCATCCGTTCGCTGTATCACCGCGACGCGGCTTCGGGCGATACGGCGATGAACTACCTTTCGGACTTCCTGCGGGACAGCATCAATTCTTTCGACCACGAACTGATCCCCTTCGAAACGGAGATCGACACGGTATTCAGCTATACCGAGTTTGAAAATATCAAGCGCGAACATAAGATAGAGGTCGTGTTCGACTTGGATTTCGTGGATTTCCGCGTTCCGCCGTTCTCCGTGCAGCCCTTCGTGGAAAATGCCTTTAAGTACAGCGGGGTGGGTGAAATTCCGGGCGGCAATATCATCATCTCCTCCTATAAGAGCGGGGACTTCGCCGCCATCGAGATCGCCGATAACGGCAGGGGGTTCGACGTCAACAAAATTTCCCAACACTCGCACGGCATCCGCAACGCATGCGGCCGCTTTGCGCTCACCCTCGGCGTTACGCCCGAAATCACGGCCGCGCCGGGCAAGGGGACCAAAGTAAAAATTCTGATAGACCTGCGCAAGGAGGCGGAAAAGCAATGAAGATCGTAGTCATCGACGATGAAATGTGCGCGCTCCAATCCTTTTTGACCGAGAGCATTTCGTATGACGTCGAATATAAATTTTTTACGGACAACGAGGACGCCATCATCGACTATGTTGCAAAAAACAACGTCGACGCCGTCTTTACGGATATCGGGATGCCCTCGGTAAACGGCCTCGATCTCGCCCAAAAGCTGATCGGCCTGCGCGGGGATATGGCCATCGTGTTCATCACGGGGATGCCCGTCACGATGTCCGATTTGAGCGAAAAAGTGCGCGCGAATACGCTCGGATTCCTGTATAAACCGTATAATACCGACCGCCTTGCGGAGTTTTTGAACATGATCAAAAAGCGGTCGCCCGCCTTGACCGTGACCATGTTCGACGGCTTCGATTGCTTTGCGGACGGAAAACTCATCCTGTTTACGTCGGCAAAGGCCAAGGAATTGTTTGCGCTGCTTCTGACGTATAACGGCAAGGGCCTCCCCATGACGGACGCGATCACCCGTCTTTGGGAGAATGCCGACGTCGAGAAGGCCAAAATACTCTACCGCAACGCGGTATTCCGCCTGCGCAAAACGCTCTCCGCGGCGGGGATCAACTGCGTGGGTTACGAGCGCGCCATGCTGACGCTCGATAAGACGAATATCTCCTGCGACTATTGGGACTATCTGCGTTCGGGCGTGGGCGCTTACCGCGGAGAATTTTGTAAAAATTACGATTGGAGCATCGAGTACTTGCCCGAACTCGATTGGATCGCCGAAAGATCGGCCCACGGGCGCACGGAGTAAAACGAAGTAAAAAGGATGCGTCTATGGCCGCCGGGGGGGCTTCGGCCCTGCCGTGCGGCCGACTTTTTACCATAAATACGAGAAACGGCCGCCCGCAACGCGCAGGGCGGCCGAATTTTCATGGCGGCCTTTCATCGGCCTTTCATTGGCCTTTCGTGGGTCCCATTGGCCTTTCGTGGGTCCCATTGGCCTTTCGTGGGCCTTTCGTGGCGGCCGAATTTTAATAAGAGCGAAAGTTTCATGACGGCCGAATTTTAATAAGGGGTCTATCGCAAAAACATGGCGAGGAGGTTGCCTTCGCCGACTTTGCGGCCGTATTTATCGTAAGTGTTGCGGCCGTCGTAATAGCCGAGGCGGACGCCGTATTTATCATAGATGGTCTGTCTGGTCCCCTCGTCTCTGATCTCCCCCATCTTCACCCCATAGCGGTCTTTGAGTATTTGGTTCATGCTTTCACCTCCTCTCTTTATTGTACCAAATTTCGCCGCGCCTGTCAATATCTCCGCGTGACAAATCTCGTCGACCCTTTGAGGGACAGCAAGGGGGCTTATGCTCGGCGCCCCTAAGAGGGGAGCTGGCGAGCGAAGCGAGACTGAGGGGTTCGGAAGGCCTACCCCTTTGGGGGGGAGGCTCCGCCCGCAGGGTGGTGGTGGGGGGGGGTGATGGCGCGGCTCGTTCGGGCAGGACGCTGCTCATGCGCCCCACCCCCTTGGGGAGTCCCCCTCCCATGGGGAGGGGGTAGATGCGGCCCGTCGCTCAGGCGTGGCGGGCCGATGGCCCTGAAATTGCCTGAGAGGGTTCACCCTCCCCCACGTCATTTCGACCGCGCGAGGCTTCTATTGTAATCTAAGCGCGTCACGAGCCGCAGGCGAAGTAGGAGCGAAGCGACGAGAAATCTCTCAAAGCGAGATTCCTCCTCCCGTTGGTCGTCGGAATGACGCATGGGCTACCCTCTCCTTGGGGAGAGGGATTCAGGGAGTGGGGAATACGTCACCCTGAGCTTGCCGAAGGGTCACATTATTATAATAAAGGTGATTCCTCGACTAAGCTCGGAATGACGTGTTAGAGATTCCTCCTCCCGTTGGTCGTCGGAATGACGTAAAAACCCTTTCCCCCTTCGCAAGCTCAGGGTACTTGTCTCACGCGGGTAGAACCCCGCGTTCGGTCACCGTTCGCGCGGCGAATGCGCTCACTCACCGCAAAACGCCGCACACAGCACACTGTGCTGTTGTGCGAGAAACGCGTTTTGCGACCTAAGAGGGACAGCGAGGGTTTGAGGGCTTACCTGCGGACATGGTATGCCCGTTTGCGCCCGAAGGCGTAAAAAAACGGCCGCAGAAAATTGCGGCCGCCGTATCAAATTATCTGCCTCGGCCTTCCAACAGAAGGTCGGGCAGATTTTCGTTATAAGAGCTTTTCTATCTTCCAGATTTTCTTCGCGTACTCTTCGATGGCTCTATCCGAGGAGAAGAAGGCGGAGCGCGTGGCGTTTAAGAGCTGTTTTTGTGCAAAGACCGTTTGGTCGCGGTAATCGGCGTTGGCCCGCAGGAGCGCTTCGGCATATTTCGGCAGGTCATAGAGGACGAGATAGTGGTCGGGACTGTTGTATGTCTGCTCAAAGAGGGAGCTATATATTTCTTTCAGTTCGCCGCCTTCGTCTTGGAACGTCCCGTCGGTCAGGGTATCCACGACCCGCTTCAATTTCAAATTGCGCGCCACGGCCTCATGCGGGTCGTAATATTTCTTGATCTCTTCGATCTCCCCGACGCGCGCCCCGAAGATATAATTATTCCTCCCTCCCGACGCTTCCACGATCTCGATGTTGGCCCCGTCCATCGTTCCGAGAGTGACGGCGCCGTTCATCATGAACTTCATGTTCCCCGTCCCGCTCGCCTCGAAGCCCGCCGTGGAGACCTGCAACGAGACGTCCGTGCCGGGGATGATTTTCTCCGCATAGCTGACGTCATAGTTCTGCACGAATACGACTTGCAGCCGCGTATTCACCTCTTCGTCCCCGTTGACGAGGCAGGCGATATCGTTGATAAATTTAATGACCGCCTTCGCACGGCGGTACCCTCCCGCCGCCTTGGCGCCGAAGATGAATACCGTCGGCGTGAAATCGGGAAGTTTCCCCTCTTTGAGGTCGAAATAGAGATACAGGATGGCAAACGCCGTCATGAGCTGGCGCTTGTATTCATGCAGCCGCTTGACCTGCGCCACATAGACCGCATCCGGCAGCAATGCGACGCCTTCGCGGCTGAGGATATACGCCGCAAGCTGCGCTTTCTTTTGCCGCTTGATCTCCGCAAACGCCGCGAGATCGTCCGCATCGTCGCAATTGAGCCCGCGGAGTGCCCGAAGGTCGGTGCGCCAGCCGTAACCCAGCCTTTTATCGTAAAACGCGGAGAGTTCTTCGTTGCAGAGCATCAGCCACCTTCTCGGCGTGACGCCGTTGGTGACGTTCAAAAACTTCTCCGGCATTTGGCGGTATGCCGCGCCGAAGAGCTGTTCTTCGAGTATTTTGGTATGGATCGCCGCCACGCCGTTCACTTTTTCCGAAATGTAGACGGCCACGTTGGCCATGGAGAAATACTTCCCGCGGATGACCGCCATCTGACGCATCTCGTCTGCGGGACAGCCGCCGCGCTCCCATTTCCGCTTGGAATATAGGTGCAGACCTTTGAGGACCTGCGCGATCTCAGGCAGGATGCGCTCCACGAGCCGCATATCCCAACTTTCGAGCGCCTCCGGCAGGATGGTGTGGTTGGTATAGCGGAAGGTCCTCTGCGCGATCCCCACCGCCCGCGCAAACGTCAGGCCGTAAACGTTGGTGAGCAGCCGCAAAAACTCCGCCACGGCGAATACGGCGTGCGTATCGTTGAGCTGGAATACATGGAAATCGGGGAACCGCTCGAACTGCCTGCCGTTCTTTCTGACATATCTTTGCACGAGCTGTCCCACGGCCGCCGCCGAGAAGAAATACTCCTGTCGGATGCGGAGGAGCTTCCCCTCCTCGGTGTCATCGGCGGGGTAGAGATACTCCGAAATCTTTTCCGCTTCGGGAGACCCCTCCGCCTGAAAGAGCCTTAGCGTGTTGACCGTCTTGCCGAAGATGGGCATATCATAGGGGACGGCAGTCACTACCATGTCCGCGAACGTCACGCCGATCGCCTCGTCCGCGCGACGCACCGACCACGGATCGCCCCATGTTTTCAGCCAATCGTCCGCTTCCTCGATCTGGCGGCCGTTTTCGAACCGCTGTCTGAAAAGTCCGTAACGATAGCGGATGCCGAAGCCGCAGAGCGGATAGCCGAGCGCCGTGGCGCTATCGAGATAGCACGCGGCGAGCCGTCCGAGACCCCCGTTGCCGAGCGCGGCGTCCTCCACGTCCTCAAAGCGGTTGAGATCGAAGCCCTTTTCCGCGAAAATTTTCCGCGCCTCGTTTAATACGCCCAGCGCCATGAGGTTGTTATAGAACATCCTGCCCATCAAATACTCGATGGAAAAATAGTAGGCGCGCCTTTCGGAAAGTTTTCTCACGGCACATCCGCATTCGCTCATGCAAGCCTCGGATATTTCGGTGTACAGCTCTTGGGCGGACTTCCCCGCGACGCTGATGGCGCGGAGCTTCTCCGATAAACTTTCTCTGTTCATATTTTCTCCGTTATGTCCTCTTTTCCCGCCGCGGCGACGCGCGACGGGCAAGCCGCGGCCCCTGTGCAGATACGGGCGCAAGATGCGCCCGTATCTGCATCTATCAGGAGGTGTGGGGGTCAGCGAAGTACTACGATGGAATAGGGTTGGATGGTGAGCGTGCCGCCCTTTGCCGTACTCGTTTTATCCACGTTCAAAGTATCGGCCACCCGTACGTTCCCATACGTGGAGAGCGGGACCTCGAAGCTCTCTTCCTTGCTCAGATTGACAAGGATATAGACGGATTTCCCCTGCCACGTCTTTTTGATCGCCGCAACATAGGGGCTGACGCTTTCGGCGGTCTCCACCGTTCCGCGCGCGATTTCGGGATGGCGGTTCCTCAGCCGCATCGCGTTCTTATAGTAGTTCAGAATGGAAGCGTCGTCCGCGCGCTGGTATTCCACCGAGCCGAAGGCATACGATCTCTCGGATACGGGATATCCCGCCGTCGGGGAACAGAATACCTGCCCCTCCGCCATGGCCGCCTCCACCCACTTCATCGGCACGCGCTTGGTGTAGTCGTCTGCCGCGTTGGTGCAGGTCATGCCGATCTCGTCGCCGTAATAGACGAACGTGGAGCCGTTCATGATGGCGAGGATGCCCGCCCCCATCTTGATATTTTGGGCGGTACCGAGCATATTGGCGGCCCTCGCCGTATCGTGATTGCCGAGGAAGGGCGCGAGGATGCCCGTATCATACACCGTTTGCAGCTGCAAAAACAGGCGTTCCAGCCGTTCGCCGGGGTTGTTGTAATCGGTAAACAGCAACGTTCTGAGGGGAGAAGAACTGCTCGCCCCCGCGCTTATGGTGAACAGGAAGAAGCTATCGCAGCCGCTCTCATAATACTGCCTGATCTGGCCGTCCGTCCCCTCCCACGCTTCGCCGACG
Organism: uncultured Clostridia bacterium; assembly: GCA_947626575.1. Lineage (GTDB taxonomy): Bacteria > Bacillota > Clostridia > Christensenellales > Borkfalkiaceae > Gallimonas. Next base: position 22,530 of record CANQSR010000023.1, read on the forward strand.
ATGTAGGCATCCTCTTTGATGGATTTCGCCGTCTCGTTCACCCATTTGAGGAAAGCGATGTTCTTGGTGACGTTGCCCGTATAGTAGCTCGTCACCGCGTCGAGGCGGAACCCGTCGCAGCCCATGTCGTTGAGCCAAAACTCGAAGATGTTCCGTATCTCGTCCTTGACGACGTCGCTATCGAGGTTGAGATCGGGCATGACGGTATCGAAACGGCTCTCGTAATACCAGCCGTTTGCGCCGCTCACGGGGTTGTAGCCCGTAAGATTTTGCCGCGAGAAGTTGTAATATTCCAAATATTTCGCGTTTTCGCCCTCGGTCTCCCCGTTTTTGAGCGCGGTGGTGGCCTTTTTGAACCATTCGTTCCCGCTCGAAGAGTGGTTGATGACCATGTCGATGATGACGTTGATCCCCCGCTTATGCGCCTCGGCCGTGAGTTCCTTGAAGTCCTCGTTGGTGCCGTAGTCCTGCTCGACCGTGTAGTAATCGGCGACGTCGTACCCGTGATAGGTGGTGGATTCCATGATGGGCATGAGCCAGATGCCGTTGTAGCCCATCTCTTTGAGGTAATCGAGCTGATGGGTCACGCCCTTCAAATCGCCGATGCCGTCGTCGCCCGTATCCCAGAAGGAGCGGACGAAGATCTCATAGTAATTGCGGTAGTTATCGTCGATGATGTTGAGCTGTCCGTTATCCGCATCCCCGCCCGTGACGGGCGTATCCCCGGACGGGCCGCCGTTGCAGCCGCCCAAGGAAAGCCCCGCCGCAAGCGCCATCACGAGTGCGGCCGAAGTAAAGAGCAAGCGTTTCATGTGAGTGTTCCTCCTTGTTTTGTGTGGCCCCGTCAATCCTTGACGGCGCCGCTCGTGACGCCTTCCACATAGTACTTCTGCATGAAGATGAAGAGGCCGCCGATGAGCAAGCCGACGATGGAAGCGCCGGCGCAGAACGTCGTGAACCATGTGTTGAACGCGCCGTTATCCGAATTGATCAGCCGATAAAGCCCCAAGGCGAGCGTGAACTTTTCGGGGGTCGTGTTGTTGATGATGACGTTGACGAAGATGAAGTCTCCCCACGGGCCGATGAACGAGGTCAGCACCGTGTAGACGACGATGGGCTTGGAGAGCGGCAGGATGACCCGCCAAAAGACCGTCCATTGGGACGCGCCGTCCAAAATGGCGGCCTCCTCCAAGGAGCGGGGAATGGTATCGAAGAAGCCCTTGGCGATGTAATAGCCCATTGCCGCGCCGCCCGAATAGACGAGGATGAGCGCGAGGTGGCTGTTGAGCATGCCCATCGCCTTCAAGATGAAGTAAACGGCGATCATGGACATGAAGCCGGGGAACATGCCGAGAACGAGCATGACGTTCATGAGCGGCTTCCTCATCTTAAAGCGCATGCGCGAGAGGGCGTAGGCCGTCATGAGCGTGAAGAGCGTCGTGAGGGCGCACGAACAGGCCGCAACTTTGAGCGTGTTCCAGAACCAGATGCCGAAATCCGTCTTTTGGAAGAGTTTTTCGAAATTCCCGAAGCCGAGCTGCAAGTTTTCGGGGAACAGCGTGTTGATGATGCCCGTATCGGGCGTTACGCGGAACGCCGTGTAGACAAGATAGAGAATGGGCAAGACCCACAGGATCCCGAAGAATGCCAAAATGATATAGACGGCCGTATCGACGCAGATGTTTCTCGTCCTCTGCCCCAAGCTGTTTTTGTTCTTTGCTTCGGGGGGCCGTTTGTTTTCGCCTTCCATCATTGAAAATCCTCCTCGTTCTTCACTGCTTTGCTCTTGTTATACGTGATGAGCGAGACGAACCCGCACAGAACGAACACGGCAATGCCGATGACGGAGGCCATGCCGTATTGCACGTTGGTATCCGTCGTCATGCGGTATAGCCACGTCACGAGAAGATCCGTGCTTTGGGAATTTCCCACGCCGTAATGCAGATTGTCGCCGGGGCCGCCGCCCGTAAGAAGCCAGATGACGTTGAAGTTGTTGATATTCCCCACGAACTGCGTGATGAGGTAGGGCGTCGTCACGTGGAAGATATAGGGCATTTCGATCTTTGTGAAGATCTGCCATGCATTGGCGCCTTCGAGGCGCGCCGCTTCCAGCATATCCTGCGGGATATTCATGAGGATGCCCGTCGTCATGAGCATGGTGTACGGGATACCTATCCACATGTTGACGAAGATGATCGTCAGCCGCGGCAGGAGCGACCAATATTTCGTATCGCCCAGCCAATAGACCGTGACGCCGAGGATCTTGTTTACGATGCCGTCGCCGTCTAAAATCTTAGACATCAAAAGCAGCGTGATGAACTGCGGGATGGCGATGGCGATGACGAACATTGTCCGCCACAGCCGTTTGAGTTTGGTGCGCTTGCGGTTGATCATCTTCGCGAGGATGATGCCCAAGAAGTAGTTGGAGAACGTCGCCACGAACGCCCAGATGACCGTCCACGCCAAGATGAGCAAAAATACCTTCAAAAAGCCCGTTCCGTCCGCAAGGGAAAAGAGGTTGGCAAAGTTTGCAAACCCAACCCAATCGAACAGCTTGCTCGGCGGAAGGTGCTGGTAATCGTAATTGGTGAACGCGATGAGGATCATGAAGATGAGCGGCATGACCGTGAACACCGTGAGCCCGATGAGCGGCACCGCGAGCAGCGTTACATAGAATTTTCTGTTGATATACAGGGCGCAATCCTGCTTGAAGGTATTCACAGGCTTGCCCTCCGCCAGAAGGCGGTCGTTCATGACGCTCCCCTTTACGTTCATTCCCCACGCGAGGACGAACAGCACGCACATGACCAGCGCAACAACGCCATAGAGAAGAATGAGCATGCTGTTTTCGCCCGGTATGCTGACGTATCGGTCAAGTTCTTCATTCCAAACCTGCTCCGTCTCCTGCACCGTACCCAAATGCCCCGAAAAGAGCAGTTTGGCCATGTAACTCCCGCCGAAGAACACCATAAAGAGAATGAACAATACTTCGAGGAGCGCATAGAGGATGCCTTTTACGTACTGCTTGCGCATGATCTGCCCCACGCCCATAAAGCAGCACGATAGCTTGGTCGCAAGCGACCCGTGGACGACGGACAAGACTGCGGCTTTGAGCTTGCCGAAGAGCCTCGCGGCAGGACCCATTCGCCGGAAATTTTCCTGCGGCTGCCTTTCGGTTGTTTCAACGAGTTGCATTTTTCCCTCCTTATACTTAGGGGAAGGCCTCTTCCCACGCCATTTTTGCATGAAGGAAGGGGAGAGAACAACGCCCTCCCCTTCTGTTTGCCAAACAGTTAAACGCCTTTTCTGATGTTGCCGACCATGGAGGAGATCTCCGAATCCATGTTGAAGCCGTCCTTATTCGTGATCATGTCGTTCACGAAGGCCTGCACCGGCGTCCACCACGTGGTGGGAACTCCCTTCTGCGTCTTGCTGTTGGCAAGCACCGCTTTCATGGCAAGGGCGCAAGGATCGGCCATCACGCGGTCTGCCTTGGCCGCTTCGATGTTCGTGGGCGTGAAGCCGCGGGCATCGAAGTGTTTGAGCTGGTTATCGTAATTGGTGAAGAATTCCGCAAATTCGAGCGCATCCGTCTTGACGCTCGAATAATTGCAGACGCCCATGAGCTTATAGCCCGCGAAGGCCACGAGGGGGGTCTGCTTGCCGCTGAGCGTGTAGGTGGGAAGCGCGGCCGCGCCGAAGTCCTCGCCGAGCGATTCCATGATGGCGTTTCTGTTCCATACGCCCGAAACGCCCGCGATGATGGAGCCATCCTCGAAGCCCGCGCAGATCTTGCTATCGTTGCTATCCGGCTTGAACGCGGGGTTCTTCACGAGGCTGAGCATGACCTTTGCAACTTCCTTGCCCGTCGCACTGTCGATATCCGTATTGATATACGTCTCGCCCCAATTCTCATCCCATCTGACTTCATAGCCGAGCCCTGCGCCGAAATAGAACGCGGAGGAATACCAGCCGTCGTTGAGGGGATAGGCAAACTGCTCGGTCTCGGTGCATTTTGCAAGGATGCCGTCGAGCGTTTTGATGTCGTCCTCGGTGAACTTGCTCTTGTTGTAGTAGAGATAATATGTATTATCCGTGTAGGGGAAGGCATAGGTGCTGATGTCGCCGCCGACGTCCACGGACGCGGCGTCTACCGAGGCCTCCGTGTTCGCCGCCTTCATCCTATCGAGGCGTTCGCCGCCGATCCTGTTGAGCGCGCCGCCGTTGATGAGCTTTAAGATCTGGTCGCTCGCGAACGCGAAGCAATCGGGTGCGTTGGTGACGTCCTGCAACAGTTTGGTACCCGCGTCGCTCTCGCTCTGCTGGCCGAACACGATGTTATATTTCTTTTCGGGGTGCGCCGCCTTGAATGCTTCGGCGACCTCTTCGCCGAACGCCTGGTCCTCCTGCGGAAGCCAAACGTTGAGCAGCACCGTGCTGCCGGCGGGCTTTTGCTCTTCCCCGCCGCCGCCGCAGGCCGCCATGCCCGCCGTTGCCCCGATGCACATGGCCGCCGCCATGGCCGTACATAAAATTTTACCGATGACTTTTTTCATGATTTTTCTCCTTATCCGAAATTACAGCGCCGCTTGGCACTCTTCTTTGCTCTTTCCGCAGTAGTCGCACTTGTCGTCCTTGGGCGCAAGGTCCGCGTATTTATGCCTGTGCTCTGCCGATTCCTGCTCGCCGCATTGGTCGCAAATGTGGTCGTGTACCTTGTCTTCGTCCTCGAAGTCGTGTTCGAGCATTCTCACGAACTCCCATTCGACTTCGTCCGTCGTATCCGTGCCGGGGAAGCTCTGGAAGGTGAAGCGGTAGACGCCGGCGTGGCCCTTGGTCGGCCAGATGTTCCACGTGTAGGAAGGCATGTTGTATTCATAGCCGCCGTTGAACACCACTTCGCCCTTATCGTTCTTGACTTCGCCATAGAGATAGAGGTCGGCGGAATCGACTTTGGAACCCTTTTCGGGGTTGGTGCCTGCCGCGAACTCGAAGCCGATGAGGTTGCCGAGGCCGAGCTGGGCGCAGCCGTCGTCGCCCGTCCAATCCTCGTTGAACATGTTGGTGACGAAGCGGAACTTTTCGCCGTATTTCACTTCCAGCTCGATGGTGAAGGTATTCTCTTTTCCTTCGACCTTCTTGAAGAAGAACTTTTCAAACGTCTCGTCCTTGGATTTATACCATTCCCCTTTCGTCGTATTATAGGCCGTAAGCTGGGTCCACTTCTGCCCCATGCTCGAACCGCGCATATACCACATGCGGTTATCGGGTTCGGGGTGCTGCGTTCTCCACTGCGAGAAGAGGTTGACGTCCTTCTCCGCCGTCATGCCCTCCTTAAAAGGCAATGCGAGGGAGCTATCCGTGAACCAGCCCCTGAAATCGAACCCTTCTTTCGTGGCGGTAAAGGAATCGGCTTGCACCACGCTTCCCTTTGCCACCTCTGCCGTGTGCAATACGTTTCTTCCGTCATACCATGTGATGGTGACCGTATCGCCCTCTCCGCCTTGATCAGACGGTCCCGTGCAGGCCGCAGACATCGCACTCACCGAAAACAGCATGATAAATGCAAGCAAGCCGCCCGCTACTTTTTTTGCCTTCATAATCATCCTCCTTGAATTTATTCTAACGGCGTTCCGCCGTTGAAACCTTGTTTGAAACCTTTATGCGTTCCCGCTGATACGCGTTCCCGCCCGCTTCCGTATGTTTGCATATGTCATATGTTTCCGCGCCCCGTCCGCCGCAGGTGCGGCGGACGGG
>CANQSR010000024.1 GCA_947626575.1 uncultured Clostridia bacterium
TTGTAAAAGGGGGGAGGCGCATTAACTGCCTTTTGTAAAAGGGGGGAGGCAAAACCAAATCTCCGCCTCCCCCCTCATACCTGAGGGGGGAGGGTAGGGTAGGGGGTGCCTTCGCCCGCCGTGCGCGTCTCGCCTCCCCCCTTTTGCAACGCAAAAGGGGGGAGGCAATATCAACAAATCTCCGCCTCCCCCCTCATACCTGAGGGGGGAGGGTAGGGTAGGGGGTGCCAGGCCCGCCCCCTTAGAAAGGGGGCGGGTGGCGCGGCATTGCCGCGTCAGGTGGGGGTTCCTTCAAATTAAGCCTCACCCCCCACCTGCCCGCGTTGCGGACATCCTCCCCCCTCTTGTAAAAGGGGGGAGGCGCATTAACTGCCTTTTGTAAAAGGGGGGAGGCAAAACCAAATCTCCGCCTCCCCCCTCACTTGTGAGGGGGGAGGGTAGGGTAGGGGGTGTAACTTCAAATCATGAGAAAGATCCATAATAAAAATTTGCTCGAAAACGCACGTGAGCTTCGTCGCGCGCAGACGCCGCAGGAACGGAAACTATGGTATGAGTTCTTATGTACCCTGCCCCTGCGTTTTACACGGCAGAAGATCATAGATAAATATATCGTAGATTTTTGTTGCGCATCGAAAAAGATCATCGTTGAGCTTGACGGTTCCCAACATTATGAGGGCCATGCGCCCGAATACGACGCAGAACGCGATCAATATTTACAGAGCTTGGGATACGTCGTTTTACGGTACACCAACATAGAATTTGACCGCAATTTCTGCGGCGTCTGCGAGGACATTTGGAATCATCTTGGTTTGGAATGAAGCGATCGGAATGACCCCCCACCCTAACCCTCCCCCCTTTTGTGTTACAAAAGGGGGGAGGCGTATTAGGATGCGTTACTTTTCCTTGCGGTTTTCCTTGACAAAAATTTTCCTGTCATGTAAAATAAACGTATGATTATTTTGGGGCTCGATCCCGGCTATGGAACAATGGGGTACGGCGTCGTGGAGAAAGATGCGCGCGGGAATTGCCGCGCCATCGATTACGGCGTCGTCAAGACGCCCGCAAGCGAAAATTTTGCCGTACGTCTGTGCATTTTGGAGGACGGCGTCAATGCGCTCTTCGATAAGTTTCACCCCGAAGAAGCCGCCATGGAAGAACTGTTCTTCTCCAAAAACGTGACGACGGGCATTGCCGTCGCACACGCCCGCGGCGTGATGCTCCTCACCTGCAATAAGCGTTGCGGCAAGATCTTCGAGTATAAACCAAACCAGATCAAGCAGGCGCTCACCGGTTACGGCGCGGCCGATAAGGGTCAGATGCAACGTTGCGTCGTCTCCCATCTCCGCCTCGACCGCATCCCCCGCCCCGACGACGCCGCCGATGCGCTCGCCGTCGCCCTCTGCCACGCGTTTACCAACAGGTTTTCCGGGATGTTCGGGGTCAAATAGGACGCGTGGGCGTATCCCGCCCCCGCATCATGTTGCGCGTAAGCGAAACATCCCCGATTGCGAAGTCCGACCGCTGATACAGGTATAATATGATTGGTTATTTGAAAGGAAAAGTCAAGTATGTGGCCCCCGATTACGTTCTCATGGAAGTGAACGGCGTGGGGTATGAAGTCGTCTGTTCGGGCGCGGCCTTTTCACGGCTCGCGAGCGTGCGTACGGGCGAGGACGGCGAAGTCTACACCTATCTGCGCATTCAGGAGGACGATATCACCCTCTTCGGCTTTGCCGATATGCAGGAGAAAAATCTCTTCCTGCGCCTCACTTCGGTGCAAGGCGTGGGCGCGCGGCTGGCCATCGCCATCCTCTCTTCCATGCGCCCCTCCGACGTCTCCGAAGCCATCGCGACGGCCGATTCCAAACGCCTTTCCGCCGTGAAGGGCGTGGGCAAAAAGACGGCCGAACGCATCATTTTGGAGCTTCACGGCAAGATCTCGGCAGATGAGCTTTTGGGGAGCGATACCGTGGGCGGGAGAGTATCCGTGGCACCCATGTCCGAGGATGACGATGCAGTAACGGCGCTCATGGGCCTCGGCTTCACCAAGCAGGAGAGCGTGCAGGCGGTGGCCCGCGCCAAGGCAAAGGGCGCAAAGTCGGTAGAGGATATCCTCGCGGGTGCGCTCCGCGGCATGTAGGCGCGGCGGGCGTAAATTCAGGAGTACCATATGTTTGATGACGATTTCGACAGCGGAAAGCTGCTTTCGAGCACCAAGAGCGAGCTGGACATCGAAGAAAACATTCTCCGTCCCAAGACGATGGAGGAATACGTCGGCCAGGACAAGGTAAAGGAAAACCTCGCCGTCTATATGGCCGCGGCCAAGGCGCGCGGGGAGGCTTTGGATCACGTTCTTCTTTACGGCCCTCCGGGCCTCGGCAAGACGACGCTTGCCCACATCATCGCGAATACGATGGGGACGCAGATCAAGGTCACGAGCGGCCCCGCCATCGAGCGTTCGGGCGACCTCGCGGCCATTCTCACCAACCTCAACGAGGGGGACATCCTCTTCATCGACGAGATCCACCGCCTCAACCACGCCGTGGAGGAGATTTTGTATTCGGCGATGGAGGACTATGCCCTCGATATCATCGTGGGCAAGGGGCCTTCCGCGCGCAACATCCGCTTTTCTCTGAAACGGTTCACCTTGGTCGGCGCGACGACGCGCGCCGGTATGCTCTCTTCGCCCCTCCGCGACCGCTTCGGCATCATGTGCCGCTTGGACATGTACACCCCCGACGAACTCAAACGCATCGTCGACCGCTCGGCGCGTACGCTCGGCATCGCCGTCGAAGAGGACGGCGCCTATGAGATCGCGCGGCGTTCGCGCGGCACGCCGCGCATCGCGAACCGCCTGTTGAAGCGCGTGCGCGATTTCTCGGCCGTAATGGGAAGCGACGCCGTTTCCGTGACGGACGCAAAAAAGGCGCTCGCGCGCATGGAGATCGACGAACTCGGCCTCGACGAGACCGACCGCAATCTTCTGCGGGCGCTCATCGAGAAGTTCAACGGCGGGCCTGCGGGGCTGGATACCTTGGCCGCCACCATCAACGAGGATACCAACACCATCGAGGATGTTTACGAACCCTATCTTCTGCAACTCGGCTTTATCGCGCGCACCCCGCGCGGACGGGTGTGCCTGAAAGGCGGCTATGCGCACATGGGCGTTGCCATGCCCGATGCGGTGCGCCGCCAGATGAGCGTGTTCGATAGCAACGATTGAACGTCCGCCGCAGGGCCTTCGCGGCCCCTTGGCGCGGCGGGAACTGAGCATAACATGAAAACCGCAGATTTTTACTATGAATTGCCGGAGGAGCTGATCGCCCAAACGCCCGCAGAGCCGCGTGACAGTGCGCGGCTTTTGGTCTATCACAGGGATACGAAACTCATCGAGCATCGCATTTTCCGCGACGTCACAGACTACCTCAAAAAGGGCGACGTGCTGGTCGTCAACCGCACGCGGGTATTGCCCGCGAGGCTCTATGCCTATACCATGTCCGGGGGTAAGGTGGAGATATTGCTCTTGAAGCGGCTCGATCTGGACCGCTGGGAGGTTTTGGTAAAGCCCGGAAAAAAGTGTAAGACGGGCGCGGAACTCGTCGTGAACGAAGAGCTTTCGCTGAAAGTGGAAGGCGTCACGGAGACGGGCGAGCGGCATGTGCGCTTTTTTTACGGGGGAGCGTTTGAGGACGTGTTGTCCCGTGCGGGGAGCGTGCCGTTGCCGCCGTACATCCATGAAAAACTCAAAGACCCCGAACGGTACCAGACCGTCTATGCGCGGGAAAACGGCTCGGCGGCGGCGCCCACGGCGGGCCTGCATTTTACGCCCGAACTCCTCGAAAAGATCCGCGGGATGGGGGTGGAGATCGTGGAAGTACTGTTGCATGTCGGCCTCGGCACCTTCCGCCCCGTCAAGGTGGACGACGTGGAAAAGCACGTCATGCACAGCGAGTATTACGAGGTGACGGAGGAGGCGGCCGAAGCCGTCAACCGCGCCAAAAAAGAGGGGCGGCGCGTCATCTGCGTCGGGACGACTTCGGTGCGTACGTTGGAGACCGTCGCGGACATGGGTGGCCTCATTCATGCGGGGAAGGGAGAAACGAGCATCTTTTTGTACCCGCCTTACAGGATGAAATGCGTGGATGCGCTGATCACGAATTTCCACCTGCCCGAAAGTACGCTTTTGATGCTGGTCTCGTGCCTTTGTTCCCGCGAGGAGGTACTGCGCATTTACGAGACGGCGGTGGGGGAGAGGTATCGTTTCTTCTCCTTCGGCGACGCTTGCCTCTTCTTATAAGCGGCGCATCTCTTTGTCGCGCTGCGGCAACCCTCAGTCATTTACCTAATAGTAAACTCCTTCGGGTTTTCCTCGCGCTTCTCGACCTGCTTGCTTCTAAAAAGAGGCTGTTTTTTCGAGCCTCGCGCTCTCCTCGTTTTGCTCGTTTCTAAAAGCAAACCCTCGCTTACCCGTTTGTTTTTATAAACTTCGCAATACTTTGTCGAGCTTGCGCGCTCCTCGGTCACGTACGTATAAGTACGCTCCCGTCGTTGTTTGCGCGCTCTCCTCGTCTTGCTCGTTTCTGAAAACAAACCCTCGCTTACCCGTTTGTTTTTATAAACTTCGCAATACTTTGTCGAGCTTGCGCGCTCCTCGGTCACGTACGTATAAGTACGCTCCCGTCGTCGTTTGCGCGCTCTCCTCGTCTTGCTCGTTTCTGAAAACAAACCCTCGCTACCCTCGCGCTCCTCGACCTGCTTGCTTCTAAAAAGAGGCTCCTAAGCCGAGCTTGCGTACTCGGTCACGTACGTATAAGTACGCTCCCGTCGTCGTTTGCGCGCTCTCCTCGTCTTGCTCGTTTCTAAAAGCAAACCCTCGCTTTGAACGTTCACGTCATTTCGAACCCCGCAGGGGTGAGAAATCTCAAAGAACGGGATTCCTCACATGCGTTCGGAATGACGTATAGAAGCCTCGCGCGTTCGGAATGACGAATACGCCCCTCATTCGTCACGGCTCTGCCGTGCCACCATCCCTCCCAAGGGGAAGGCTTTACCCTTCTTCCATCCATAAGAAAACCCCCTCCGCGAGGAGGGGGTAGGGTAGATAGAAAAGAGCTTAGAGGAGACTTCTCAGATATTCGGTCAAGACTTCGCTCTGCTTGACCGCGCCCGCATCGGAGGGGTGGATCTGCGCACCCGTGTTGTCCCGCGGGACTTCGAGGTAGGAGATGTTCTCCCCGCTTGTCTCGATGGCCGCCTTGATCCCCTGTTCGATGTGCGAATTTTTCTCCATCAGTCCATAGATACACACGATCTTGGCCGAGGGGTTCCTCTTGCGGATGAGCGCGAGCAGTTCCGCATAGTCCGCCGTGAATTGTTCCTGCGTGTAGGTAGGGTCGGACTGCATGTAATAGGAATCGTTGGTGCCGAGCGCGACGACGACGATATCATACTTCGTCTTATCGGTGAAGGCAACGGAGCCGACGGAGGACCGCCTCGCATACATCTCCAACATGTTGACCTGCAATGCGGATTTCGCCTTCACGCAGATGCCTTCGGTCGCGACGAACGAACATGTGCTTTGCGCGCCGAGGGCGGCGGCCGTGCGGTAGGCATACGAACGGGTGGCGTCGGAATTATCTACCGTACACTTATCGTCCGCCTTGCCGAATACGCCCGCGCCCACGGTGATGGAGTCGCCCACGAATTCGATGCGCAGCGCATCGCTCTCTTTCGGGCAGAGGAAACTCCCGTCCGTCTCGACCGACGTCACGCGGATGACGCCGTTCTGCGAACTCGTGGCTTTGACGATGCGGACGGTATGCACGCCTTCCGCGAGGTCCTTTGCCATCTCATAGTCCTTTCCCTTGACGGCAGTGAGCGTTCCCTCTTGGTCGTCATCCACGAAATAACGCATATACAGGTACGTCGTTGACGGGACGGTATGCACCGTGAGCGAAGTCCCGTAAAAGGTGATCTCCAAACCTGTTGCCGCGTTTTCGAGGCAGAGTTTGTTGCTCAGCTTATAGGTGCGGCCGAACGTGCGCACCGTACCCTCCTGGAAGTTGTTGACGTCTTCGGGCGCGGCGACGGTGTACCCCTCGATGAGGGTGGGTTCCTCCGGCGTCTCAGGTTCTTCGGGTTCGCCCCCCGCGCAACCGAAGAGCGCGGGCGCGCACAGCATGGTTGCCGCAACGAGCAATGCAAATAATTTTTTCATAATGACCTCCTTATACTGCTCAGTCCGTCTGCCCCAACAGCGAACGGATATGCTTGACGAGGCGGTTTGCGTTGGTCTTGTGCGCCGCGGCGTTGGGGTGGGCGTTTGCGCCCTGTTCGTTGCTCATCATGAACACGGAGGACACTTTGCTGTCACCCATGTCCGCGATCACCCCTTCGATCGTGTTTTTGGCGAGGGGCCTTGCGGAAGCCGGCATCATGCCGTAAACGCACACGATGAAGGCGTCGGGATTTTTCTCACGGATGAGGTCGAGCATGGACCGGTAATCCTCTGCGAACTTCTCCACGGTATAGGGGAATTCGTCGGAGGTCGCATGCCACATGTCATTTTCGCCGTATGCGAGTACCACGATGTCTGCGTCGAAGGGGCCTTCATACGGGGTACTGCTGTTCACTGATTGCGTAAGATATTTGTCGTATCCGCACGGTGTTGAATCTTTGACGCACATGCCTTCGCGCGCGATGACGGAGAAATCGGCATCCAGCTTTTGGGCGGTGAGATAGGAATATGCCTTGGTGGGGTCGGAATTTGCAATGGTCTGCTTCTGCGCGGAGGTGCCGAGCGCGCCCGCGCCCGCCGTGATGGAGTCGCCCAAAAATTCTATTTTGAGATCGGGCTTGGGCGGCGGGGTCAGGAAGGTCCCGTCCGTCGCAAGGGGAGCTTCCGCAAGGCGGATGGCGCCGCCAAATTTCGTGTCGGGGCTGGATGCTTTGAGGATGCGGACGACGTGCAGGCCCGCTTCGAGATCTTTGATCTCCAACGTCTTTGCGGATGCGGAGAGTTCCATGGCCGTCCCTTCCGTGTCGCCGTCCACGAAGTAGCGGATCTGGCCCTGCGTGGAAGCGAACCCGCAGGTGAGCGACGTGCCGTAGAAGGCGACTTCCGTACCCGTGCAAACGTTGTCGAGGACGAGCTGTTTGCCCGAAAAATACGTTCTCCCGAAGAGGGAGGCGCTGCCTTCGGCAAATGCGTTGACCTTTTCGGCCTCCGTTTCGGCGAGTACGGTGATCGCCGCCGTTGCGGTGACTTTTTGCCCGTCTGCCTCATAGGAGGCGGTGAGCGTCGTCTTGCCCGCGCCGACCGCGGTGATCGTCCCGTCGGCATAGGTCGCGACGGCGGGGTCTTTCATCTCATATACGACCGTGCCTTCCGCGGGCGCGCCGTCCTTTTGCAGTGCGGCGATCGCGGAGGCGGTGGACGCCTGTTCGACGGTGGCGAGCAGGTAATCGGTCTTTTGGAAGGCAAGTTCATAGACGGGGGCGGGGGTACTACTGCCCGGATCCTCCGTAATGGGGGGATCTTCCGGTTCGGGCTTTTCCCCTTCTCCTTCTCCGCGCGCACAGGCCGCGGCGGGCAACAGGAGCATCGCGGCGATCATGCAGGCGAGCAAACGTTTTGGAAATTTCATTTTGAGACCTCCTTCTCTCTCTTTGCTCAATTGTAACGCAGAAAATGAAATTTGTCAATGGGTCCGCCCGAAAAAAGAAAAAAATTTTCATCATTTTTGCGCTTGACACAGGGTGCGGCCCGCAGATATAATAAAAAACGCAGGAATATTCTATGGATAAAAAATACTTTTTTTTCGAACTCATCAAGACCGACCCCGCCACGGGGGCGCGGGCGGGCGTGTTCCATACGCCGCACGGCGATATCGAGACGCCTGTTTTCATGCCCGTCGGCACGCAGGCGACGGTCAAGGGCGTGCTTCCCTGCGACCTCGAAGAGATCGGCTCGCAGATCATCCTTTCCAACACCTATCATCTCTACATGCGCCCCGGCGACGAACTCATCGCGCGGGCGGGCGGGCTTCATACATTCATGAATTGGCGGCGGCCCATCCTCACGGATAGCGGCGGATTTCAAGTCTTTTCGCTCGCTCCGCTCAGGAAGATCACGGACATGGGTGTGACCTTTGCTTCGCACGTCGATGGAAGCAAGCACACGTTCACGCCCGAAAAAGTCATGGAGATCGAACACAATTTGGGGTCGGATATCATGATGCCGCTCGACGTCTGTTCGGAGTACGGCTATACCCACGCGCAGGCGGAGAAGGCGATGGTGCAGACGCTGAGGTGGTTGGAGCGCAGTAAAAAGGCGCAGGTAAGCCACGCGCAGGCGCTCTTTCCCATCGTGCAGGGGAATTTTTACAAGGACCTGCGGCGCAAGTCGCTCGAAGAGACCCTGCCGTTCGCGGAACACGGCATCGCCATCGGCGGGCTTTCGGTGGGGGAGCCGAAGCCGCTCATGTATGAGCTTATGGACGAAATGCAACCCCTTCTCCCCGTTGGCGTCCCCCGCTACCTCATGGGCGTCGGCTCGCCGGACTGCCTCGTGGAGGGCGTCGTCCGCGGCATCGATATGTTCGATTGCGTCCTGCCTACCCGCGTTGCGCGCAACGGCATGGCGCTCACCTCGCGCGGCAAGGTCGTGGTGCGCAACGGGAAGTATAAGGACGATTTTACTCCCCTCGACCCCGATTGCGACTGCTATTGCTGCAAGCACTATACCAAGGCGTATCTGCGCCACCTCCTCAACGTGGGGGAGATGACGGGCGCGATGCTCCTCTCGCTCCACAACATCCGCTATCTGCACACGCTCATGAAGAAATTGCGCCAAAGCATATTGGACGGGACGGTGAAGGAGTTCGCCGAGAACTTCCGCGCCGACGCGGCAAATTCGTCTTATTACGACAAATGATGCGTGAAAATCAGGTGACGTTGGATTTTTTCCATGAAAATCGCTTGCCAAAGCGCATAAAATGGGATATCATAGTAGAATAAAAGGAGAACAATATGTTATTTAATCTGTTGGCTGAAAATGCTGAAAATGATCCCAACCAACTTCCTACATGGGCATTTATCGTTATCTTCGTCGTTCTCGTCGCCCTGCTCGTCGTGTGGTTCTTTTTCTCAGGGAGAAAGAACAGGCAGTCGGATAAGGAATACGCCGAACAGCTCGAAGCGCTTGCCCCCGGCAACAAGGTAAAGACGGTGGGCGGCATCTGCGGCATCGTCGTGGAAGTTTGCGATGATAACACGGTAGTCATCGAATCAGGCACCGATCTTTCGGGGAAATCCCGCCTCAAAATAGATAAACTCTCCATTGCGCTGACCGACGCAAAGGGCCCCACGCAGATCGCGCGCGAGGCCGCCGAAGCCAAGAAAAAAGAGGAAAAGACCGCGTCGGCGGTACCCATGTCCGAGGTCCCCGCGGAAGATGAGCTTCCCGCGCCCGCAGAGGATGTCCCCGTAACGCCCGAAGTAGAGCCTTTTGAACCGTCCGAAGAATTGCCCGAAGAGGCGGAGACTTTCTCAGATACTTCCGACGAGCCTGCGGAGACCCCCGCCGAGACGTCCGAAGAGACGCCCGAAGAGACAACCGAAGAAACCCCCAAGACCCCCGACGAGGAATAAGGTTCGGGCCGTTCACGTGCGGCGATAGATGACCGCGCCCCCGATAGGGGCGTGGCTTTACCCTCTCCTTGGGGAGAGGGATTTCAGGGCGTGGGGCCTCTATTCCGTCACCCTGAGCTTGTCGAAGGGTCACAATATAGAAGCCTTGGACGGAATGACGTATGCTCCCCACCTCAGTCACGCTCGCGCGTGACAGCTCCTCCCCAGGGAGGCGCTTTCGGAAACCCTTTCGGCGCTTCGCGCCACTTTCCCTAAGAGGGACAGCGAGGGCTTGCTCTCGCCCCGCGTAACGGACATCCGTGAACATTCATGAACATATTTCCGTTTCCCTCCGCATAACGTAACATGCGGAGGGATTTTTATGCAGATCGAAGTCAAACGGACAATCAAAGAAGTGTTGCTCGCGGCGGTGGCGGCGGCCGTCTTTTATCTCTTTGCCGCGGCGCTCTTTGCGGTATTTTTCAGGGCGTGCGCCCCTGCGCAGGGCGTCGTGACCGCGGTCAATTGGACGCTCAAAGCCGTGGGGGCCTTCGTCTTTTGCATGATCTTCATCCACGGCGGCCGCGCGCTCTTTAAGGGCATGGCGGCGGGGGCGCTCTCCGCCGTTTTGGCGTTATTGCTCTTTGCGGCTATCGGCGGCGGGTTCCGCGTGACGGCATGGTTTCTCTTGGAACTCCTGCTTTCGGCCATGATGGGGGGCATCGGCGCGCTCATCGGCGTAAAAACCCGAAAAGAAGCGTGATATTTTCCCGCGTCTTGCCCGATTTTGCTTGTCAAACGCCTCGCGTTGTTGTATAATAAAGAAAAACGTGAGGTGATATCCATGATCAAGACGATAGCAAAACCCGCAGAAAAGAAGGTGACGGGTTGCGGCGAGTGCAGAAGCACCTGCCAATCCGCGTGCAAGACGAGCTGCACCGTGGGCAACCAATCCTGCGAGCGCATTACGAGAGAACAAAAGATCGAGAGAAAGTAACCAAGGCGATGCGGGAGCGGCGGTTTTCCGTCGCTCTTTTTTCGATGACACGGAAAGAGGGACGCCTCTCGCGGACAGAATTGACGCATGACCATCTTGGCGCCCCCTTGAGGGGGAGCTGACCCGCGCCCTTGCGGGTCGGAGGGGGTGGCGTTCCAATTTGTATGACACCCCTTCCGTCACTCGCAAGCTCGTGACAGTGGGCAAGGGGTCGTATTAGGCTTGGTCGCAATAAGATTCTTCGCGGATGGGCAATTCGCTGAAAGCCAAACTTATTCGGCTCAGAATGACGTTCGGCTACTTCGTCGCTGCGCTCCTCGTGACGACCTTAGACTACAATAGAAGCCTCTCGCTGTCCCTCTTAGGTCGCAAAACGCGCTTCTCGCACATCAGAACAGTGTGTTGCCCTCCCCCTTTTACCAGAGGGGGAGGGGTAGGAGAGGGGGTGTTGCTCTCATTGACTTGTCTTAGCCCGAATTTACTTCGGGCGTGGACGACCCAATTTGCAGAGCCCTGTCTGCTTGTTGTCCGTTGAAACGAACAAGAGGACCAAGAACATTAAGGCGGCGACGCACATTTCTATCGTAAATTTCTATGCCCTTAGCCTTAAAAGGCTTCTATATGATAGAAATTTACGAAACCATCACCACGAGATCACCATGAAACATATTTTTTCTTACAAGGACAAGCATTACGTTTACGACACGGGGAGCGGGGCGCTACATGAGTGCGACGAAAAGACGGCCTGCTATCTCCAAGGCCGTCCCTTCACCGTGACGAAGCGCGAACTCGACGGCATCCGCGCAGATCTGAATTCCCTCCGCGAAGAGGGCCTTTTGGATGCGCCCGAAACACAGGCGCGGCCCATCAAGTCCCATGAGATCAAGGCGCTCTGCCTGCATGTCTCCCACGATTGCAACCTGCGCTGCCGCTATTGCTTTGCCGACGAGGGCGCATATCATTCCGTGCGCGAAGTCATGTCCCTCGATACCGCCAAAGCCGCCATCGACTTCCTCCTCCGCGAGAGCGGGGAGCGGAAAGTCCTCGAAGTGGATTTCTTCGGCGGGGAGCCGCTCATGAATTTCGACGTCGTCAGGGAGACGGTGTATTACGCCAAGGCCGAGGGCGAGAAATTGGGCAAAAAGTTTCTCTTCACCACGACGACCAACGGCCTTCTGCTTGACGAGGAGCGCATCAAATTCCTCAACGAGGAGATGGAAAACGTCGTCCTTTCCCTCGACGGCAGGCCGGAAGTACACGACGCCGTCCGCAAGACGGTAAACGGCAAGGGGAGTTTCGATATCGTCATCCAAAAGATCAAGGAGTTCGTCAAGGTGCGCGGGGACAAGCATTATTACGTCCGCGGGACCTTTACCGCAAAAAATCTCGACTTCGCCGAGGACGTACTCTTTCTCGCCGATAACGGCTTCGACAGCATCTCCCTCGAACCCGTGGTCACGGATATCCCCGACCTTGCCATCAAAGAAGAGCATCTGCCCGCGATCGGGGCGGAATACGAACGCCTCTGCGACGAATACGTGCGGCGCGAGGCGGAGGGGAGAGGGTTCCTCTTCTTCCACTTCAACATCGACTTGGAGGGCGGACCCTGCCTTGCAAAGCGCGTTTCGGCGTGCGGCGCGGGCAACGAGTATTTCTCCGTGGTGCCGGGCGGCGATATCTATCCCTGCCACCAATTCGCGGGGGATCCCGCATTCAGAATGGGAAGCGTGTTTACGGGCATCGAACGCGGGGACATCCGCGAAAAATTCGCGGAAAGCTGCCTCTTCACGCGCAAAAAGTGCGAAAATTGCTTTGCAAAATTCATCTGTTCGGGCGGTTGCAGTGCCAACAATTACCATTTTATGGGCGATATCGAGGAGCCGTATCCCATCACCTGCGACATGATGAAGAAGCGCATCGAGTGCGCGATGCACGTGCTTGCGGAGAGAAAAGCGCGGGAAGATCGGGAAAATCAGGAAAAATTCACAGAAAATTCAACAAAGCAAGGCATTTCGGCTTGACGCGGGAACGCTTTTCCTATATAATATGAAAAGTGGATTTTCCGCATTCGGATTTGCCGAAAACGGACGCTTCGCCCAAGGCAAAAAAGGGAGGGTCCGCTTCACATACAGGAGGAGGCAATGAGCAAGGTAAAATCGGCGGTCGCGCTCGTCTTGATCACCATACTGCTTTTCGGATTGTGCTTTATGTGTACAGTCTCGTTTTCGTATGGCACCGACAAGATGTACACGTTCAATTCCGTCGTCAGCATGCTGGCAAAGGACGCCAAACTCGGTGGGCAACTCGCAGACGGCGAGAACTACCTCGGCGGCGGCTATACGGCAGTGTACTATCCCGAAGGCGTCATCTCGGCGCAACAATACGAGGACGATCTGAACGCCCTCCGCGCTGCCGCGGAAAATGCGGTGGCCGCAGATAAGGAGGATGCCGAGAAGGCCGTCACGGACTATGAGGGCAAATATGTCCGCTATCCCGATGCGAACGGCCCCATCTTCCTCGAAAAGGAAGAGGTGTGCAACGAGGACGGTACCGTCTCCGATGCGTTCAAGGAAGATTTCGCCGGTGCGGTCTCTGTGTTCCGCACCCGCTATGAAGGGCTTCACCTCAAAGACGTACAAATGCGCATCTCCGATGACTACACGGTGAGCGTAAGCGTTCCCGCCTATACGGGGGCGCAGGGCGTCATCCTTACCCAATTTTCCTACACGGGCGAATTCAACATGGGTTACGGCTCGGACGCCGCCTCGGCGACCAAGCTCTCCCCCGGCAAGGACGAGACGGTGCGCGACTATGTGAAGGGCGTCCGCCAAGTCTTTAACGGAAGCACCTATTATGTTGTCATCGACCTCACCGACGCGGGCAGGGATACCCTCAGCGAGTGGACGGCTTCGGCCTCCGAAACGGCGGTCACGCTGTATTTCTACGTCGGCGACAACGCGCTCATTTCGCTCTCGGTCAGCGATACCATCGACCAGAACCAGCTCGGCATCAGCGGCAGTTACACGAACGAGACTTCCTCCGTTGTGGCGCTCGCCCTCGATACCGCGCTCAACGGCGCCCAAACGCCGCTCACCTTCCGCGTGGAGGACGTCGTGCGGACGCATGCGGGCTTTACCGACCTCGCGCTCATCCTCATCTATATCTCGCTCGGAGTTCTGATCGCCGGCATGTTGGCGTTCTTCTTCGTGCGCTATCACGGGTTGGGCCTCGCGCATCTCTATACCTTCCTCCTCTGGCTGTTCTTCATGATCCTCATCGTCTGGGGCGTGCCGCAGCTGCATCTCGGCATCGAGACGGTGCTTGCGCTCGTCCTCGGCGGAACGCTTCTCAGCGTTGCCGACGTCTGGACCTATGAGGCCGTCCGCAAGGAATTTGCCTCCGGCAAGACGATGGCTTCCGCCGTCAGGGAAGGGTATAAGAAGAGCTTCTGGAAGCTCTTCGATCTGCACATCGCGCTCGCCATTCTCGGCGTTCTGCTCTATGCCATCGCGATCACGGAATTGCAGATCTTCGGTCTCACGCTGTGCATCGGCGTATTGCTTTCCGGGCTTTGCTCGCTGTTCGTGAGCAGGTTCCATTGGGCGGCCTTCATGAGCTTTGTCTCCGGGGAAGCGAAGGGCAGGTTCTGCAACTTCAAGCAGGAGGTGGAAGACGATGAGTAAGCTCAAAGATAACAAACTCTTCGCGATTTTTGTTGCGGTCTCCTCCGTCATCATCATTGCGGGCATCATCCTCTACGCCTTGCTCGGCTTCAATACGATGGCGGACAAGTTGGACGGCTACCGCATCGACGTCAACTACAACGTCATCATCGGCCTCAACGATAAGGAAGAGGCGCTCGCAAAGGTCTGCGAGGACGCCTTCTCGAAGAACGGCGTCGCCTATTCCGAAAAGAATACGCTTTCCGCCGTGGACAGCTCGTCTATGAACGAGACGACGGACGAAGTGCTTACTTACACGTTCGGCCAGGGCGTCTCGGAAGAGGCCCTCGGCAAGGCCGTTGCGGAGATCAATGCGGCCGTCGGCGAAGGCACGGAATTTGCCGATGCCGAAGTCTTTGCCCGCTGGCATTCCTTGGAGGGCGAGCGGTTCTATGACTCCGCATGGCGCGGCGCCATCGCCATTGCCGTTGCCGCCATCGTGGCGCTCGGCTATGTCTGCATCCGCTTCGGCGTCAGTTGCGGCGTGGCGGGCTTCGTGTCCTGTGCGCATGATGCGCTCTTCACCGCCGCGCTTCTTGCCGTCACCCGCTTCCCCGTCTATTCCTTCGCGCCCGTTCTCTATGCCGCCATCGCCGCATTCATTTCGGTGATCCTGTGGCTGATCGTTGCGGAGAAGTGCAAGAAGGGCTTCAAAGAGGGAGGAAAAGCGGGCGAAGAGATCGTCCGCGCGGCCGTCAAGGATACCTTCAAGTCCGTCCTCTTCACGGCGCTCGCATTCGGGATCGGCATCGTCGCCGTCGGCGCGATCGCCGCGGGCGGAACGGCCCTTGCCGTGCTTCCCGTCCTCCTCGCAGTCGGCGTACCCATTTATTCGACGCATTTCATCGCTCCCGAAATCTGCATCCTCATCCGCGGCGCCATCGAGAAGCGGAAGGAAAAGAAGAAGGGCGGCTATGTAGGTAAGAAGAAAGCGGAAAATCAAGCTGAATGACCGCTGAACACAACGAAAGACGGCGGGGCGAACGTGTCCCGCCGTGTTTTTATAGAATGATAGAATGGATAGAGTATGAAGAGACTTGTCCGCGAATTTGAATTTTCGCCCGAACAACGCGAAGCCGTGCGCGCGCTCGCCACGGCCTCCGGTCTCACGGAGACGACGGCGGGCATCCTCTATGCCCGCGGCATCGACACGGAGGAAAAACTGCGCGCTTTTTTGCACCCCTCGCGGGAAAATTTTCTCTCCCCGCTGCTCATGCGCGGCATGTGCGAGGCGGTCGCGCTCATCACGCAAGCCCGCGACGAGGGCTGGCGCGTGGCGATCTTCGGCGATTACGATGCAGACGGCATCGGCGCATGCGCCGTGCTTTCGCGCGCTCTCAGATTTTTCGGCATCGAACCCTATGTCTTTATCCCCGAACGCACGGACGGGTACGGCCTCTCCGTCTCCGCCATCGACAGGATCTTCGATGACTTCCTGCCCGACCTCATCATCACGGTGGACTGCGGCATCTCAGGCAAGGCCGAAGTAGAATACATCCAAAGCCAGGGGGCGTACGTCATCGTCACCGACCACCACGAGCTTCCCGAAGAGCTTCCGGATTGCATCGTCATCGACCCCAAGCTGAAAGACGACTACCCTTACGACAATCTCTGCGGCGCGGGCGTGGCCTTCAAGCTCTCCGAGGCGCTCATCGGCGAACGCGCCTATGCGCTCCTCGATTTTGCCGCGCTCTCCACGGTGGCGGATAGCGTTCCCCTCGTCGGGGAGAACCGCGATATCGTGGCCGAGGGGCTTCGGCGCATGGAAACCGACCCCCATCCCGTGTTTTCCGCCCTGCTCGGCAAGGCCTCCGAACTCTCCGCGCAGACGCTCGCCTTCTCCGTTGCGCCCCGCGTGAATGCGGCGGGCAGGATGGGGGATGCCGCTTCCGCGCTCACCCTCTTCACGAGCGAGGATGAAGAAGAGATCGCACGGCTCGCGGACCGCGTCAACGAGTATAACGCCGAGCGCCAGAAGTATTGCGAAGAACTCATCGCGGAGGTGCGCGCCCGCGTTGCGGCAGAGGGGCCTTACGGCAACATCATCATGCTCGCGGGAGAAAATTGGAATGCGGGCTTCGTCGGCATCGCCGCGACGCGCATCGCCGAGGAGTTTTCCCGCCCCACGCTTCTCTTCGTGCGGCGCGGGAACACGCTCAAAGGGAGCGCCCGCAGCATCGAAAACGTCAACATCTTCGAGGCGCTCAAAAGCTGTGCCGACCTCATCACGGAGTTCGGCGGCCATGCGCAGGCGGCGGGCGTCAACGTCTCCGCGGATAACTTCGACGCCCTGCGGCAAGCCCTCGATGCCTATATCGGAAGCCACTATGCGCGCGAAGAATTTCTGCCCTGCGTGTATGTGGCGGGGGAAGCGGAAGGGGACTTCCGCCGCATCGCCCATGAGCTGACCATGCTCGAACCCTACGGCGTGGGCAACCGCCGCCCGCTCTTCTATACGGAGGCGGAGCGCGTGGAGGCCGCGCGCATGAAACCCGATTCCCCGCACCTCGTCATGAACATGGGCGGGGTGGACCTTGTCTACTTCAACGGCCTCAAAGACCTCGATATCTTGAAGAGCGACGTCCGCAAGCAACTCGTGTTCGAATACAACGTCTCGCATTTCCGCGGCAAGGAATATGTGAAGGGCTTTGTGCGGTGCGTACTCTATGACGGCGCAACGGGCGACGTGGACCTCGACGCCTTCGAAAACGCCGTGCGCCTCATGGCCTGCCCGCCCGCCGTCGCCGAATACCGTTCGCGCGAAGACCTTGCCAAGTTTTTGGAGGAGCGGATCGCCGCCTGCGCGTACGGCCTGTGCGTCGTCACATCCGATAGGCGCGCGCTCTCCCGCTATCCTGCGCTCGCGGGGCTGGATATCGACGTCTTTCATCTCTCTTCGGGCAGTTGCACGAATACGGTCCTGTATGCGCCCGCGCCCGATTGCGACCTTTCGGCATTCCGCGAGATCGTGGTGATCGGAAGTCCGCTCAGGCTTCCGCCGTGCGGCCGTGCAAGAATAATCGCAGAGTCCACCGCGGACATGGGTGGCCTCTTTGACGTCTCATGCGAACGCGAGACCTTGCTCAGAGTGTTTTCCCATCTGCGTACGCGGGAGGGGTTGGAAGGGGGAAGCTATGCCGAACTCGCGCGCCTTGCGGGGGGAGAGTTTTCCCTCAAACAGACCGTCTTTGCGCTCGCCGTCTTTGAGGAATTGGGCCTCATCTCCACGCAGGAGGGGCGGCTGAAATTCATCAGGGGCAAGAAGTCCGACCTGAGCCTTTCGGCGATCTACAAGGCGGTCGGCAGTTTTCGGGAGGGGTAAGTATGGAATCCATCCTCATGAAAATCTATGAGTTTTACACGGGCGACGACCGCGATCTGCTTCTCAATGCCTATGACTTTGCGAAGTCTGCGCACCAGAACCAGAAGCGCGCTTCGGGGGAGCCTTATTTCATCCACCCGTGCGCCGTGGCGGAGATTTTGGTGGAACTCGGCCTCGACGCCGAGACCGTCGCAGCCGCGCTTCTCCATGACGTCATCGAAGATACGCCCGCCACCGAAGAGGATATCCGCCGCGAATTCGGCGAGAACGTCTTAACGCTCGTTTCCGGCGTCACGAAACTCGATAAGATCGTCTTTAAGTCGCAGGAAGAGGAGGAGGCCGAGAACTTCCGCAAGATCTTCATCGCGATGGCTAAGGATATCCGCGTCATCATCATCAAGCTCGCCGACCGTCTGCACAACATGCGCTCTTTGAACTTCCTTTCGCCCGACCGCCAACAGCGCATGGCCAAGGAGACCCTCGATATCTATGCGCCCATCGCGGGGAGGCTTGGTATCAGCCAGATCAAATGCGAACTTGAAGACCTGTGTCTCAAATATCTCGACCCCGCCGCCTTCGAGTTCCTCGTCGAAAACATCCACCAAAAGCTCGAAGAGCGTAACCGCTTTGTGGATTTCGTCGTCGAGGAGATCAACGAGATGTTGAAGGAATCCTCCATCCACGGAGAAGTTTTCGGGCGGCCCAAGCACTTCTATTCCATCTATAAGAAGATGAAGTCCAAGGGCAAGACGCTCGACCAGATCTATGACCTCACGGCGGTGCGCGTCATCGTCGCGACGGTGGACGAATGTTACGAAGTACTCGGCAAGATCCACAAGAAGTGGAAGCCCGTGCCGGGGCGTATCAAGGATTACATCGCAACGCCCAAGCCCAACCTCTACCAATCGCTGCATACGACCGTCGTCACCAACTTCGGCCAGCCGTTCGAGATCCAGATCCGCACGGAGGAGATGCACCGCACGGCGGAATACGGTATCGCGGCGCATTGGAAGTATAAGGAAAACCGCACCGAAGAGACCACGCTCGATGAACGCATCACGTGGATCCGCGAGATGATGGATATACAGGGCGGGTTCCGCGATTCGCGGGAATTTCTCGATTCCGTCAAGGCCGAGCTGTATAGCCCAGAACTTCTCGTCTTTACGCCGCAGAGCAAGGTCATCTCCCTTCCCGAAGGGTCCACGCCCGTGGACTTTGCCTATGCCATCCACTCCGAGGTGGGCAACCATTGCATCGGCGCAAAGGTAAACGGGAAGATCGTCCCCCTCAATTCCGCGCTCGAACTCGGCGACGTGGTGGAGATCATCACTTCCCCGACGAGCAAGGGGCCTTCGCGCGATTGGCTGAAATTTATCAAGTCGTCCTCCGCAAAGGCCAAGATCAAAAGTTTCTTCAAGCGCGAGACCAAAGAGGAGAATATCCGCACGGGCAAGAGCATGCTCGAAGATATGGCCAAGCGCAAGGGATATGCGCTTTCGGATATCCTCACGCCGGAGAGCTTCAAAAAGGTCTCCGAAAAGCTCGCCTTCGATACGCAGGAGGAGATGTTCGCGGCCATCGGCTATGGCGCGATCTCCTCTTCGCAGGTCTTTTTCAAACTCATCGACTACTTCCGCAAGGAAGTTCCCCAGCCCATCGAGGTGCGCCCCTTCAAGGAGCGGCACGAATCGAGCGCCGTCCTCGTGAAGGGGACCACGGGCCTGCTCGTCTCCTTTGCGGGATGCTGTTCGCCCGTCCCCGGCGACGACATCGTGGGGTTTGTCACGCGCGGCAGGGGGGTCGTCATCCACAGAAGGGATTGCCCCAACATGCGCAACGTCGAGCCGGAGCGGTTGCAGCCCGCCGAGTGGACGGATAAATCGCGCGACGTCAGATACAAGGCCTCCATCGTCATCCTCGCGGAAGATCAGGGCGTGGCGCTCTCGGCGCTTTCGCAGAGCTTGACCGAGATGAAGCTCTCGCTCTCCTCCATCAACGGACGCTATGATAAAAACGGCGACGCGGTCGTGGAAGTGACGGTCAGCCTCGAAAGCCGACAGGATGTGGAAGTCCTCATCAAGAAGATCAATTCGCACTCCAAGATCCTCGATGTGCGCAGAATGAGCAACTGAGTTCAGACCGCAAACGAAGGGGGTATCTTTCGGACATGGTACCCCCGAAACACTTCATTGAGAGAAAAAATATGATTATCTCCGCATATCAATGGTTAGAGCCGGAGCTCATGGATATCGTCCGTCTTTTCCCCGAAGCGGAGGGGATGGAAATTTCGCATGACTGCGAGGTCATCGGAACGCTCTTTCGCAACGTGTACCGCACGGGTGCCTACGAAGAACGCTATGAGGATTTCGACGTCTTTTTTTCTGCCACGGAAAAGAAGAGCCTCATCAAGCGCTATGCCAAGCTGGGGCTATACCGCATGCTCTCCGAACGCTTTCACAGGACGTTGCCGTGGGGGTCGCTCACGGGCATCCGCCCGACGCGCCTTGCCTACCAGCATCTCGAAAAGGCGGCGCGGATAAGGGAAGCGGGCGGCGAGCCGCCCTCCTTGGAAGAGTTTTTCACGATGCTCGGCGTTTCGGAGGCGAACATCCGTCTGGTGCGCCGCGTTCTGGAAAGCCAGAAGGGGGTCTATGAGCGCAGGGAGGGGAATTGCGATCTGTTTATCTCCCTTCCGTTCTGCCCCTCGAAGTGTACGTATTGCTCTTTCATCACCGCGCCCATTGCGCTCACCAAGCAATATGTACCCGCCTATTTGGACGCATTGACGCGCGAGCTTAGTACCATGCCCGCGATCGGGCGTATGAGATCGGTTTATATCGGCGGCGGAACGCCCTTCGTGCTTGCGCCCAAAGAGCTTGAACGGGTGTTGAAAGCGGTGCAAAAGTTGGGCATCGGCGGATGCGAATTTACGGTGGAAGCGGGGCGGCCGGACGTATTCACCGAGGAAAAACTAAATTTGTGCCGCGAATACGGTGTAACGCGCATCTGTATCAACGCGCAGAGCTTTTCCGACCGCACGCTCGCCGCCATCGGGCGGAAGCACACCGCCGCGGACGTCTTGAAGGCCTTTGAGATGGCCGCGCCCTATGGGTTCGACGTCAATTGCGACCTCATCGCGGGGCTTACGGGCGAGAGCGTGGAGGAGTTCTGCGGGAGCATCGATACGGCGATACGTCTTTCCCCCGCGAATATCACCGTGCATACCCTGTGCCTGAAAAAGGGCGCAAAGCTCAAAGAAGAGAATAAGACGCTTTCCGAGGGGGGCATGTCTGAGATGATCGCGTACTCGCGCGAAAAACTTTCGGCGGCGGGGTATGAACCTTACTATCTCTACCGCCAAAAATACATGGCGGGCGCGCACGAAAACGTGGGGTGGTGCAAGCCGGGGAAGGCATGTATTTACAACGTGGACGTGATGGAGGAGAGCGCCGATAACCTTGCCGTGGGGAGCAATGCGATCTCCAAGAAGATCTTCTTTTCGGAAGGGCGGATCGAGCGCCTCGGCAGTCCCAAGGATATTCCCACCTATCTGGAAAAGACGGAAAAACTCATCGAGGAAAGAAAGAAACTGTTCGGGTAAGCCGAAGCGCCGCGCCATTTCTTGCCCACCCCTTGAGGGGTGGGTGTCACGAGCGAAGCGAGTGACGGAAGGGGTGTCATACAAATGGAACGCCACCCCCTCAGACCCGCAAAAACTGCGGGTCAGCTCCCCCTCAAGGGGGCGCCAAGGGAACAACACGTCATTCCGTCCGCGCGAGGCTTCCATACGTCATTCCGAACGAAGTGAGGAATCTCGTCCTTTGAGATTTCTCACCCCTGCGGGGTTCGAAATGACGTGAATGGCCAAAACCCCTCAGGCTCACAAGGGGCGCGCCGAGAATTTAGAAAAGCCTCCCCCCTTATACATGAGGGGGGAGGATGTCACGGCTCTGCCGTGACAGGTGGGGGGTGGCGATGCAGGCATGATTGGAGAGGACCCCCTACCCTACCCTCCCCCCTTTTGCATGGCAAAAGGGGGGAGGCGGCGCCGCGCAAGGACAATGGCAAAACGCCCCCGCATCCCAAGGGATGCGGGGGCGTTTTGCATAGACGTATCCGTAAATCAGGCGTTTTCTTTCTTCCAAATCACAATTTCGCCCGTTTCATCGTCATAGTGCCACCAATTTTCGCTCTCCTGCCACTTCGCCTCATCGGGTTCTTTCTCGGAGAAATAATACCGCGTGGCGTCGGTCAACGCGCTATTGCCGAGGTCAATCGAAATATTGTTCCATGTTTCGGCCGTTCCCGTATAGTAGACAGTTTCCAGCCCGATACAACTCGCGAACGCAGAGAATCCGATCGAGGTCACGTCGGGAATCGTAATGCTCGTCAGCTTGTAACAACTCGCGAACGCATTATCTTCAATCGAGGTCACGCCGGGAATCGTAATGCTCTTCAGCTCGGAGCAATTGCTAAATGTAGCACTTCTAATTATCGTCACGCTATCGGGAATCTCAATACTCGTCAGCTTGGAGCAAATAGTGAACGCCAACTCTCCGATCGAGGCCACGCTATCGGGAATCTCAATACTCGTCAGCCCGCTACATTGGTAGAACGCCTCATCTCCGATCGAAGTCACGCCGTCGCCGATCGTGATGTTCTCGATGTTCCAACATTGGTAGAACGCCTCATCTCCGATCGAGGCCGTAACGGTGATCTTTTTCAAAGTCGCGGGTACATAATCATCATTATCGGAAGAGGACTGTGCGCCGAAGAGATAGCCGAGGTAGGTATTCTCCTCTGCGCTTCTGCCCGCAAACGGCAGGGTGAGACTTGTGATGGAACTGCAACCCGAAAACGCGCCTCTACCAAATCCCGTCACATAATCGGGGATGATATACTCCTCTTGGGTTTTATCCCTTGTGCTTGTAATAATGCAGGTGGTTTGGGTAGAAGAAAATCCGAAGGGAACCATGTTGGGGGCTATTGACCAGCGCGCCTCATAAGTCGCCTCTTCTGCGCTGACAGTAAACTGAACGGTGCGGTTGTCCGTGACTTGCTTCCCGTCCAAATACCAGCCATTCCAGATATAGCCCAAGTAAAGGGTGGCGTTCAGGGTGATCTCCTGCCCTACGGCCGTCGTATCGGGAAGGCTATCCACGACGCCGCCATCGCCGCTCGAACTCACCGTGATGGGGCATTGTATCCACCGCGCTTCTAAAGTAACGCTCTCCTTCGTCATGGTGTATTGAAATGAGAGTTCTTTGGAGACCAACTCTTCGCCCTTATACCAACCGAGCCAAGTATAACCCTCGAAGGTCCTCGCTGTTAAGGTAACTTTTGTTCCTACGGAGACTTTCTTATTGGAATAATATTGGTTGATTGCGCCTGCGGAAGAATCATTGCGGGTCGTCGTGATGGTGTAGTAATCCCACTTAGCCGTATAGCTGACGTCGAACCCCATTGTGAAGGTATAAGACTCATTCTCCGAAACGAGTTCGCCGTCTGTATCGTACCAACCGAGGAAATTGTAGCCTTCATTCGTCGTTGCCTTAATGGTGACGCGGCTATCATAGGCGTGTCCGCCGCCGCCCGCAACGGAACCTGCCTCGCCGTCGTTTTGCTCCAAGGTGACGGTGTACTCATTGGCTTCCCAATGGGCGACCACGGAATAGACCCGCGTCTCCGCAAATTGCCATGGCGCAAGGCTTGCGCCGCTTGCATCAGTGAGCTGCGTGTCTCCCGTATACCATCCCGCGAAGGAATAGCCCGTGCGGGTGGGAACGGGGAAGGAATAGGCGCTATCGTACGTCATCGTTTTGTTCGTCTCGGTGAGGGCGTCGCCTTTGTTGACGTTAAGAGTTACCTGATAAGTATTCGCCGTCTTATCGGCATAGAGGGAGAGCGGCGCCCAAAGCACTTCCGCCGTGAAGGCGCTTCCGTCTTGCTTCTTCCAACCGTGGAAGGCGTAACCCGTGATAGCCGGCTTGTAGTTCGCCGTGAATTCTTCGCCCGTGTACGTCTCCGCCGTTTCGAGCAGGGTTTCGCCGTCGTAATAGGAGACGGTCACGGCGTAACTGCGGTGGACGGTGAGTTCGTAAACATTCACTTGGGACTGATCTTGCGAGCTGACGACGATATAATATTGGTTATTGCCGCCCGTGAGGTTCGAGACGATCTTCGTGGGGATCTCGCGCCGGCCGTCGGGGTCGCTGTAAAGCCGCCAGATACTGCCGTCGCTGCAAACGATCTTGCCCGAAAGCGATACGGTAGAAGTATCCCTGTCAACGACCATGAAGATCTCGCTGTCCTCGATGCTCGCGCCATCCACGCTCAGAATGACGGCCGATTCCTGCGACCACTGCGCATAGAGGGTGGTATCTTCGGACATGGTATCCTCATCGAACTTCCACATGGCGGAACCGCTCTTGTTCTTCGCCCAACCTGCGAAGGTATAATTGCTCCGCGCGGGGGAGGCGGGAGCGGTCAGTTTACTGCCGCTCTTCACGGTCTGCGCGAAGGTGGTCTCCCCGTCTGCAAACGCGCCGCCGTTGGCGTCGTAAGTGACGGTATATTCCTCCGCGGAAGGCGTTCCGCCCGGACCGCCTTGGTTGCCGCCACCGCCGCAGGCCGCGAGGCCGAAACACAGGCATAGGGCGGCCAGCATCGCAAGGAGCATGACCGAAATCTTCTTTTTCATAAAAATACCTCCGTTTGTCTCTTTGGGTTTATACACATTATATAAGAAGAAATCTTCTTTGTCAATCAAATAAAGAAGAAATCTTCTAAAATGAAGGTTATGTTAGGGGATATGATCAAGGAACTCAGAACGGAGAAGGGCCTCTCGCAGGCCCAGCTTGCAAAGTCTATCGGCGTAAGCCAAAAGGCGGTGGATTATTGGGAGAGGAACGTCAATGAACCCAAGGCGAGTTACATCGTGATGCTCTGCGATTACTTCCGTATCTCGGCGGATTACCTGCTCGGAAGAAAGGATATCTGAGGCATCACAACGCGCTTTTGAAGCGCTCACCTCGGACATGGTATGCCCGTTTTTCGTCTCCACCCCTTCGATAGGCTGACAGCCAAGAGAACAACAAAAAATCCGCTGCATGGGCAGCGGATTTTTTGTTGCGTTGCTTAGGAAAGTTTTTCCATCAGCTTGAAGTCGATGCCCTTCTCGCCGATCTTGATGATGCGCACCTTGACGACGTCGCCGATGGCGAGAACGTCGTCCACCTTGTCGATGCGGTGGTCGCTCATCTTGGAGATGTGGATCATGCCGTCCTTTCCGGGGGCAAATTCCACCCACGCGCCCATCTCGGAGCGGATGCGCACGACGCGCCCGATGAACATATCGCCCACTTCGGGGTCGTGTACGATGCTCTCCACGATGGCCTTGGCCTTCTCGGCGGCCTCATAGTCGCCGTAGGAGGCGATGCAGACGGTGCCATCGTCCTCGATGTCGATCTTGGTACCCGTCTCCGCGATGATGGAGTTGATGACCTTGCCCTGCTTGCCGACGACGTCGCCGATCTTTTCGGGGTCGATCTTGAAGAAGATGATGCGCGGCGCATACTTGGAGAGCGTGGGGGAGACTTCGGGGACGCAGGCGAGCATCTTGCCGAGAATGAACTCGCGGCCCTCGTTGGCCTGTTTGATCGCCGTGCGCATGATCTCCTCGGAGATGCCCTTGATCTTGATATCCATCTGGATAGCCGTGATGCCCTTCTTGGTCCCCGCGACCTTGAAATCCATGTCGCCGAGGAAGTCTTCAAGCCCTTGGATATCCGTCATGACGCGGAATTCGCCCGTCGTCTGGTCCTTGATGAGGCCCATCGCAACGCCTGCAACGGGCGCTTTGATGGGGACACCCGCATCCATGAGCGCCATCGTCGAGCCGCATACGGAGGCCATGGACGAGGAACCGTTGGAAGAGAGGATGTCGTTGACGACGCGGATGGCATAGGGGAAGTCCTCCACGGGCGGGATGACGGGGATGAGCGCGCGCTCTGCGAGGGCGCCATGCCCGATCTCGCGGCGGCCGGGGCTTCTCAAAGCCTTGGCTTCACCCGTGCAGTAGCCGGGGAAGTTGTATTGGTGCATGTAGCGCTTCTCCGTCTCGTCGTCGAGGCCTTCGAGCTTCTGCGCGGCGGCGAGCATGTCGAGCGTGCAGGTGGTGAGGGTCTGCGTCTGGCCTCTCGTGAAGATGGCCGAGCCGTGCGCACGGGGCAGCACGGTGCGTTCGCACCAGATGGGGCGGATATCTTTGAGGCCGCGCCCGTCGGGACGGATGCCCTTATCGAAGATCTTCGCGCGCACCTTCTCCTTGGTGAAGTAGTAGACGGAATCGTTGATCTCGCGCGTCTTATCGGGATAGATATCCTTGAAGTGGTCGAGGATGTCCGCGCCGACCTGGTCCTGCCGCGCCTGACGCTCCTGCCTGTCGAAGGTATCGAGCGCCCAATCGAGCTTGTCGCTCGCGTACTCGCGCACGGCCGCGTCGATATCTTCGGGGATGTGATAGAGTTCGATCTCGCGCTTGGGCTTGCCCACCGCGGGAACGATGACGTCCTCGATATACTTGCAGATCTTCTCGATCTCGGCTTGTCCGAACATGATGGCGCCGACCATCTCGTCGTCCGTCACCTCGTTCGCGCCCGCTTCGATCATGAGGATGGCATCCTTGGTACCCGCAAGGTTGAGGTGGATGCTGCTCTTTTCGCGCTGTGCGGCATCGGGATTGATGACGTACTTCCCGTCCACGAGGCCGACGACGACCGAACCCGTGGGACCCGCCCAAGGGATATCGGAGATCGCGAGCGCGATGGAGGAACCGATCATGGCGAGGGGTTCGGGCGCAACGTCGGGTTCTACGGAGAGCGCCGTCGCGATGACGACGACGTCGTTATAGAGACCCTTCGGGAAGAGGGGGCGCAGGGGCCTGTCGATGAGGCGGGAAGTGAGGATGGCCTTATCGGAGGCGCGGCCTTCCCTTCTCTTGAAGCCGCCGGGGATCTTCCCGACCGCGAACATCTTCTCTTCATAGTCCACTTGAAGGGGGAAGAAGTCGATGCCTTCGCGGGGGACTTCGGACATACAGACGTTGACCATGACGACGGTCTCGCCGCAGCGGACGACGCAGTTGCCGTTGGTCTGTTCGGCATACTTGCCGGTCTCGATGACGACTTCTCTGCCGCCGATCTCGAAATGGAATTCTTTGTAGTTGGGTGTGATCATTTTTTCTCCTTTCTGCTCTATTCTTTGCCGCCGTACCCCATGGCACAGCGAGCTTATCCATGATGTTTTTGCGATATGGGGTGGACTTTTTGCCCTCATTTTCCTCCCAAGAGGGGGGATGCGTACGAAGTTCAGTAAAAAAGGGCGGACAAAAACGCCGCCCTTTCGAGGTTGGTTATTTGCGGAGACCGAGCTTTTCGACGATGGTTCTGTAACGTTCGATATCCTTTGCTTTGAGGTAGTCGAGGAGACCGCGGCGTTTACCGACCATCTTCAAGAGACCGCGGCGGGAGTGGTTATCGTGTTTATGCTCCTGCAAATGCTCGTTGAGGTGGTTGATGCGTTCGGTGAGGAGCGCGATCTGGACTTCGGGCGAACCCGTATCGCCCTCGTGCTGTGCGTACTTTTGGATGATTTCCTGTTTTTCCATTTACTTTTATACTCCTATGGATGATTTGCGATACGCCAAGAAGTGCGTGGAGAATCGCACAACCTCGCGTACGTCTTACACAGAATAGCACATTTTTTTGGGGATGTCAAAGGATTTTGCGCGTTACGGCGAAGAATTTTGCAAGATTCTTGGTATTCCTTGTTGTAACTTGCTGTCATCGTGACCCTCTTTCGTCATCCTGACCCTCTTTCGTCATCCTGACCCTTTTCGTCATCCTGACCGCAGGGAAGGATCCCGATGAGCAAGCGACGCTCTTCTCGGCTTCTATCCGTCATTGATGGTCGAAACCCCCAGCGGAAGCTGGGGAGAATAGAGTAAGCAGAAGCGATGAGGAAGTAAAAAAA
>CANQSR010000025.1 GCA_947626575.1 uncultured Clostridia bacterium
TTATCGGTATCCCGCGAGGAGAGGAACCCGAAGCGGCCGATGAGCTTGGGGTCGGAATCCTCCGCGAGGACGGAGACGGCGAAATAACCCGTCTCCTCGATGCAGTGATGGGTATGGTTTTTCTTGTTGATGCTGACCGCCACCGTGGCGGGAGAGGATGTGATCTGCATCGCGCTGTTCGCGACGCACCCCACGGGCCGCCCCTCATCCCAGCTTGTGCAGATATAGACGCCGTAAGAAAGTTTGAAAAGCGCTGTTTCGTTCATATTGATCTCCTTGATGATCGCAGTTCTATTGCAGAACTCTATGTACGCCGCAAGGCGGCGGGAAATAAGGATACAAGCGACGCTTCCTTGGCGCCCCCTTGAGGGGGAGCTGACCCGCGTCCTTGCGGGTCGGAGGGGGTGGCGGCACTCTATTTATATGACACCCCTTCTTATATGACACCCCTTCCGTCACTCGCGTTGCTCGTGCCACCCACCCCATGGGGGGCGACGAGACCTGCCCCTTTTTAAGGGGGCGGGTGGCGCGGCTTTGCCGCGTCGGGTGGGGGTGGCAATTTATATGACACCCCTTCCGTCACTCGCGTTGCTCGTGCCACCCACCCCTCAAGGGGTGGGCAAGGGGAGGCCCCTCCCCATTCCCAATCTCATGCGTGTAGCAGAACCACGCTTCTGCGGAACGCCCTCAATTTGCCGGCTTGCGGCTTCTTGTCCGATGGAACGGGGAATCGGGACCAAGCTCTTGAAGCAGTACCGCCCAATCGGCTCGAAAATTTCTTTGCCCTCAGCATGCCGCCCGCAGGGTGCTATTCCAAAAGAAATTTTCGAAGTAACAACACCGGAGCTATACGAAAAAGGCGGACGATAGGGTCCGCCTTTGTGTTTCGCAAAGAATTACTTCTTTTCCGTTTCCTGAGCGACGACTTCCTTTCCGTCGTAGAAGCCGCAATGGCTGCAAACCTTGTGGGCTTCTTTCAGCTCATGGCAATGCGGGCATTCGACGAGCGTGGGCGCCGTTGCCTTGTAGTTGGCGAAACGCTTCGCCGTTCTGCTCTTCGACTGTTTACTTTTCGGGACTGCCATATTTCTACCTCTTTCTCGATTTTTTCCGCGTTATTCGTCAATGGCGCAACGCTCGCACAGAAGCCGCGGCGGGAGCGCAAACAGCAATGCGTCGCGCAGAAGCTCGTCGAGACAGATGACATTTTGATATCCATACGTCTCGCCGTCTCCCTCAGGCGTCACAAAGAGTCCGTCCACCTCGCCCGTAAAGCGCTCTTCCGCGGGTTCCAAACACCGCGAACACGCGCCCGTGAGCGTAAAGGCGATACTGCCCTTCACTTCCACCGAGTCGTCTTCAAAGATCTCATAATGGAGCTTTACGGATACGGGTCCCGAAAACTTGACGTAGGGGATATCGTTGAGGCCCTCTTCGGGTACATACTCGAACGCAAGTTCCCCGCGGTAAATTTTCTTCGCCACAAGGCTCCGAACATCAATCACGGTCATTGACTTAAAAAGTATAGAGAATTTTTACGTATTTGTCAACCGATTTTCGTGCGATTTTCCAAGTTTTGCAAAAATCACACGAGCGCGGCCGTCTCGCGCGCGATGACGAGTTCCTCGTTGGTGGGAATGACGAGGATCTTCACGCGGGAGCCTTCGGCGGAGATATCGTGGATCTCGCCGTCGTTTTTGAAATTGTTCTTATCCGCATCGAGCGCGATGCCGAAATCTTGCATATCCCCCACGACGGCCGCACGCACGGCAGGCGTATTTTCGCCGATGCCCGCCGTAAAGACGACGACGTCGAGGCCGCCCATCGCGGCCATGTAGGCGCCGAGATACTTTTTGCAGTTGTAGGAGAACATATCGAGCGCAAGGCGGGCCCTATCGTTGCCCTCCCGCTTGGCCGCTTCCAGATCGCGGAAATCCGAGGAAACGCCGGAAATGCCCAAAACGCCGCACTTCTTGTTGAGATAGGTGAGGCCTTCGGAGAGATCCATGCCCTTCTTGCGGAAGATGAACTCGGCGGCCGCATAGTCGATATCGCCGCTCCTCGTCCCCATGGGAACGCCGGCGAGGGGCGTGAAGCCCATCGACGTATCGATGCAGACGCCGCCCTTCACGGCCGAGATGGAGGAACCGTTGCCGAGGTGGCAGGTGACGATTTTAAGGTCCTTGATATCCCTTTTGAGATACCTCGCCGCCTCGCCCGAAACGAACTTGTGCGAGGTGCCGTGTGCGCCGTACCTGCGGACATGGTATGCCTTGTAATCGTCATAGTCCACTGCGTACATGTATGCGTAATCGGGCATCGTCGCGTGGAAGGAAGTATCGAAAACGAGCGCCATTTTCTTGCCGGGCATGACGGCGCGGCAGGCGTTGACGCCCAAAATGGCCGCGGGATTGTGGAGAGGCGCAAGCTCGGCGATCTCATCCATCGTTTTCATGACTTCATCCGTGACGAGCGTGGTCTTTTTGAAGGCTTCGCCCGATGCGACGACGCGATGCCCCACCGCGTCGATCTCATCCATGGAGGCGATGACGCCCGCCTTTTTATCCACAAGTTCTTTGAGGACGAGGGAGATGGCGTCGGTATGGTTGGGGAGTTCCTGTTCGATGACGAACGTCTCGCCGTGGGCCTTGTGGGTGAGTTTGCCGCCGGGGATGCCGATGCGCTCGCACCCGCCCTTGGCGAGAACGGACTCGTTCTCCATGTCAATGAGCTGGTATTTGAGGGAACTGCTCCCTGCATTGATGACGAGAATTTTCATAGTTTACCTCAAAAATATTGTTTATTTTATTAGGGGGGTTACTCCCCTACCGAACGAAGCGAGCCTGAGGGGTTTCGGCCGTTCACGTCATTTCGAACGAAGTGAGAAATCTCGTTTGAGATTCCTCGGCAAGGCCTCGGAATGACGCAATCATCCCCTTGGCACCCCTAAGAAGCGAGCCTGAGGGGTTTCGGCCGTTCACGTCATTTCGAACGAAGTGAGAAATCTTGGTTGAGATTCCTCGGCAAGACCTCGGAATGACGCAATCATCCCCTTGGCGCCCCTAAGAAGCGAGCCTGAGAGGGGTTCGGCCGTTCACGTCATTTCGAACGTAGTGAGAAATCTCGGTTGAGATTCCTCGGCAAGGCCTCGGAATGACGCAATCATCCCCTTGGCGCCCCTAAGAAGCGAGCCTGAGGGGTTTCGGCCGTTCACGTCATTTCGAACGAAGTGAGAAATCTCGGTTGAGATTCCTCGGCAAAGCCTCGGAATGACCCCACTCCCCTGCCCCTCTCCCCAAGGAGAGGGTAGAACCACCCCCCCACCTGTCCGCTATGCGGACATCCTCCCCCCTCATGTATAAGAGGGGAGGCTTCGGGCCTTTCTACCCGCCCTCCCCCTTTTACCAGAGGGGGAGGGGTTGGGGAGGGGGTGTTGCTTCCAATTATTTGCCTTAGCCCGAATTGATTTCGGGCGTGAGCGACCCAATTTGCAGAGCCCTGTCTGCTTCTTGTCCGTTGGAACGAATGAGAGGATAACGCATGTTAAGGCGTAAAACTATATTTCCCTCACGGAAATTTGTTTTGCGGATTTACGACACCCCTTTGGTCATTCGCTTCGCTCATGACACCCGTCTCACGCGGGTAGAACCCCGCGTTCGGTCACCGTTCGCGCCTTCCGATGCGCTCACTCACCGCAAAACGCCGCGAAAAGCACACCGTGCTTTTCGCAAGAAATGCGTTTGCGACCCCCAAAGGGGACAGCAAGGTAAGTCGTCGCCCAAACAAATTTCGTGAATAAAATCTCCTGCGAATAACCAAAATCACAATTTTGGTTTTCGCCCTCAATTTGCGCGTCAAGCGCTTCTTGTCCGTTGGAACGTATGAGAGGATAACCCCATTAAGGCGGCAACGCCCGTTTCCCTCACGGAAATTTGTTTGGAGTATGAAAACCCCTTTCGGCCCGTTGGGCCACTTTCCCCTCAAGGGGACAGCAAGAATCGGCAAAACAAATTTCGTGAACTTTACTCCGCCTGTAACGCCGTGATCGCCACCGCACACACGATATCCGCCGCCTTGCAACCCCTTGAAAGATCGTTGAGAGGCTTCGCAAACCCTTGGCAGATGGGGCCGATGGCCTGGAACCCGCCGAGACGCTCGGCGATCTTATACCCGATGTTGCCCGATTGCAGATCGGGAAAGATCAGCACGTTGGCGTGGCCCGCCACCTTGGACTTGGGCGCCTTCAAGGCCGCAACTTCGGGAACGAGCGCGGCGTCGAATTGCAGTTCGCCGTCGAGATCGAGATCGGGCGCCTTCTCCTTCGCAATACGGGCGGCCTCCTGCACGTTGGTCACGAGGTCGTGCTTGGCCGACCCCATCGTGGAGAAGGAGAGCATGGCGACGCGGGGTTCGAGGCCCGCGATCTCCTTTGCGCTCTTGGCCGTCGCGATGGCGCAATCGGCAAGCCCTTCGGCCGTGTAAGTGGGATTCAGCCCGCAGTCCGCAAAGATGAGCATGCCGTCCTCGCAGTATTTGTTGCCGCCCATGGGCGCGACCATCAGATTGAAGCTGGAAACGGCCGAAACGCCGGGCGCGGTTTTGATGATTTGAAGGCCGGGGCGGAG
Source organism: uncultured Clostridia bacterium (assembly GCA_947626575.1). GTDB lineage: Bacteria > Bacillota > Clostridia > Christensenellales > Borkfalkiaceae > Gallimonas. The sequence continues at coordinate 4,626 of CANQSR010000025.1, forward strand.
CGTGTTCGCCGTGGAATGGCACGCGCCTGAGACGAGGCCGTCCACATCGCCCGATTTGAGCATGAGCGCCCCGAAGAAGGTCGCATCCTTGGCCTGTTCTCTGGCCTGTTCGATCGTCATGCCCTTCGCCTTTCTCAGTTCATAGAGAAGGTTCGCGTATTCCTCCAACTTGGGCGAAGCCGCGGGTTCGATGATCTCGATGCCCGTAAGGTCCACATCGGGATTTTTTGCCTTGATCTCCTCCGCATTGCCGAGAAGGACGATCTTCGCAATGCCCTGCTCGATGCAATCGGCCGCCGCCTGCACGACGCGGGCATCCTCGCCCTCGCACAGGACGATGGTCTTGTTCTTTTCCGCGGCCTTCTGCTTGATCGTTTCGACGATGGTGCCGCCCTCGGTGATCTTTCTGCCAAAAGATTTGAATGCCTTTTTGATATCCATTTTTTTCTCCGCTCTTTTGCTTTATTTTTTTCCGACGTTCGTGTATAATAGGTACGGAAAAATTTCCGTTATATTATACACCATTCCTTCGGACTTGTAAAGCTACAAGGAGAAAAAAGATGAAAATTTGTGCCGTCATTTGCGAATATAACCCCTTTCACAACGGCCACGCCTACCAACTCGCGCGCATCCGCATGATGAGCGGGTGCGATCGGGTGGTCTGCCTCATGAGCGGCGGGTTTACCCAGCGGGGCGAGGCCGCCGTGTTCGATAAATATACGCGCGCACGGCACGCCGTCCTCGGCGGTGCGGACGCCGTACTCGAACTCCCCGCCGCCTTTGCTTCGGCTCCCGCCGAACTCTTCGCCCGCGGGGCGGTGCATATCCTCGCCTCCATCCCCGAAGTCAAAGTTCTCGCCTTCGGCTGCGAGAGCGGCACGGCGGATACCTTCATGGCGGCAGCCCAAGCCTCCCTGCGCGAGGACAAGCAGTTCAAAACCGCCCTGAAAGAACATATGCAGGACGGCACCTCTTACGCCAAGGCGCGCACCGAGGCCATCCTCGCCGTGAATGCGGATATCGACGAAGCCCTTCTCACCGCTCCCAACAATATGCTCGGCGTGGAGTATTGCCGCGCTATCCTCGCGGAGAACGCGGACATGGTACCCCTTCCCATCGTCAGAGTGGGCGGAGGATACGCGGACGCCGCGCTCTACAAGGACTTCTCTTCGGCGACGGCGCTGAGGGGCATCCTCGGCGAAAAGACGGCGCGGGCGCGGCGTGCGCTCAAAAACAATCTGCCCGGATACGTGTATGCGGACGCCCTGTCCTTTGCCGCCGTCCCATACGGCGCGGCGGCGATGTGCGCGCTCGCGGCGAGTACGGCCGAACAAGTCGCCGCGACGCCCGATTGCAGCGAGGGCCTCGAAAACAGACTGCGCACGATGCTCCGCACCAACCCCTCGTATGACGCGCTCATCGAAAAATCGCTCTCCAAACGGTACACGCGCTCGCGCATCAAGCGCATCCTTCTGCAAAACTTTTTGGGCATCCGCCTGAAAGATGTGCGCACTTACGCCGAAGCCCCCCTCTATTGCCGCACGTTGGCCGTAAGAGCGGGCGACGAAGAGCTTCTCTCTGCGATCGGCGCGGGAAAGTTCCCCCTCATTGCCCGCAAGAGCGATCTTCCCCTTCTCAAAAAGGAGGCACTCGGCTGCTTTACGCTGGATACGCACGCCAACGCGCTTTACAGCGTCCTCGCGGGCGTTCCGCTCGCCGACTGCGAAACGCTGTTCATCTGAAAAATTTCATCTGAAAAATTCCACAAAAGGAGAAAACCTATGCCAATTTCCACCGCCGCCGAAGCGGCAATCGTCCCCACGCGCAACCTGAACCTGCTCTACATCATCCTCGACTGCGTCTTTCTCGCGGTTTTCTGCGGCCTTCTCATCTGGAAAAAGAGGTATTCCACCGTCCTCTTCGCGCTCTTCGGCGGCATCCTCTATACCGTCGTGGACTTCGGCGGTTTTTACCTGTTGAGCCATACGCGCACCGTGTATATCAACGGGGCAATCGCGGACATGGGTGGCACGTTTTGGGTCTTGCTGTGGATGTCCATGAGTTACGGCTTCACAAATTTTGCCTTCATCTGGGTGCTTGTGAGCCGTGATACGGCCGCAAAATATTGGGTCTTTCTCATCGTAATGTGGTGGATGACCGCCCCCTCGATCTCCGAGATGGGCGGCGATGCGACGATTACGACTTCCCGCACGACGGGCGCCTACCACGGCTGGATGGGCGTCGCGCTCGTCGTCTCCTATCTTGTTCTGACCTTCCTGCTTTTAAGGCATGAAGAGAGGCCGTTCGTGAGCATTCTGAGGCTGTGCCTCATCGGGTTTTTCGTGCAGTTCGGGTGGGAATTTTCCCTGCTCGCGGGCGGCATCCGCCCCATGAACGAGGCGAGCATCCGCACGCTCATCGTCAACTCCTGCCTTGAAACCAATCTCGGTATGCCCGCCATCTATCTCATCTGGCGGCTGTGGCACAGACGCTTCAACGAGGACCTCTCCCGCGCGCAGACGCCGTCCGAGGCCCCGCATCCGCAGACCGCACAGCCCGTATAGCGTCCATGTCTTTATCATACGAAAGCGCCGCGGCGTTCAAAGAACGCCGCGGCGCTTTTTTCGGACAGTTCAAAATCTCAAATAATCATGCAAGGTTGCAACGTCGGCGGGCGGGAGTTTGGAGAGGTCCACCACGTGCGCGGAGGCCGCCGTGATATAGATGTGCAACAGGTCCTTTTTCTGCCGCACGGCAAAGAGGTCGGTATAATACAATTTCTCTTTGCCGATGACCTCGCCCTTGCGGTACGTCATCACCTCGGCAAATTCCTTCGTAAAGCGGATGCGTTCCTCATAGTTGCGGCGCGCCTCGAAATTTTCGTTCCTTCTGAGGCTCTGGTAGAAGAAGATCCCGAAAAACAGCAAAAATATTGCCAAAACGACCAAGAAGCTCGGCGTCCCCACGTCCAAATCTTTTGACGGGTTTTCCGCCAAATGCGTCATGAAGGATAAAACAAGCATCACAAAGGCCATGACCAAAAGAAGCGCGCTCAGCGCGATGATGACGATCGCGACGATCTTGCCCGTGCGGTCGATGCGCTTCTGCATTTCGGCCATGCTGTGCGGAGGCGTTATCACGCACTCATCCTCGGACATGGGTACCGCGTTTTTTGTCTCTTCCATGTTTTCCCTCCTTGGGAGCTGTTCTATGGCCCCGCGTGAACGAAGCCGATTATCATGATACCATAAAACAGGCGTCCGCGCGTGAAAATCCAAGAAATTTACAGAAAAAAATAATGTGACCCTTCGACAAGCTCAGGGTGACGGATTTACTCCCCACTCCCTAAGGAGGGGTAACCCTCGCTGTCCCTTTTAGGGAAAGTCCCCTGCCCCGTGCGAGGATTCTATTTGTAATTCTAAGCACGGCACGAGCCGCAGGCGAAGTAGCCGTACGTCATTCTGTCCGCGCGAGGCTTCTATTGTAATCTAAGCGCGTCACGAGCCGCAGGCGAAGTAGCCGCATTGGCATGACTTTCATCGAATTGCCCATCTGCGAAGAATCCTATTGCGACCAAGTAATGTGTAAACCCATGCTGTAACACGGTCGAGGAATCTCCTTATTGTAATAATGTGACCCTTCGACAGGCTCAGGGTGACGGATTTACTCCCCACTCCCCTACCCCTCTCCCCAAGGAGAGGGTAAAACCACCCCCTACCCTACCCTGTTTCGGCGGCAGGGACCGCCGAAACCTCGTCGGCGAGGCCACGCCTCCTGTCACGGTGCCATTCACAGCCCACAGGGCTGTTGAATGAGAACTACACCGTTCCACCCCTCTGGTAAAAGGGGGGAGGCATGAGGTTCCCCAAACAAATTTCGTGAACCTATTCCAATTACTTGCCTTAGCCCGAATTCATTTCGGGCGTGGGCGACCCAATTTGCAAAGCCCTGTTTGCTTCTTGTCCGTTGAAACGTATGAGAGGACCAAGTAAGTGAAGGCGTCAACGCACATTTCCCTCACGGAAATTTGTTTGGAGTTCGTTGATGTACACCCCCTACCCTACCCTCCCCCCTCTGGTAAAAGGGGGGAGGCATGAAATTGCCCAAACAAATTTCGTGAATTAGTCGTACATCTCCGTTTTCGGCGGGCGGGTGAAGAGCGCGGAGATCGCTTCGCGGCAGCGCGCCGCGTCGTCGCCTTCGCCATAGCAGACCTTGTAGACCGCGTCCGTGATGGGAAGCTCCACGCCGTACTGCCGTTCGAGCAGTTTCATCGCCTTGGACGTCGCCACCCCTTCCGCGAGTTTTTCGAAGCGTTGCCCCTTGGCGAGCATTTCTCCGTAAGTGCGGTTGTGGGAATAGGGCGAAAAGAGCGTCGTTTCGTAATCGCCAAGATGGGCAAGGCCGTAAGCCGAGAGTTCGTTGCCCCCCATCGCCTTGATGAGACGGGCGACTTCCCGCGCCCCGCGCGACATGAGCGGGCCTTTGAGCGGCACGCAGACGACGTCGAGTACGCCTGCGGCGATCCCCATGACGTTCTTTGCCGCCGCGCCGATCTCGGTGCCGATGAGGTCCTCTCCGTAATAAAAACGGATGAGGTCGGAACGAAATTCATCGGCCAGCGTGCGTTTTAGTTTGTCATTCGCCGAGTCGATGACCATGCAGTTGGGAATGCCCGCAACAAAGCTCTGGATATGGCCGGGGCCCACCCAAACCGCGATCTTATCGGGGGAAATGCCGTTTTCCACGAGGATCTCCGAAAGGCGTTTGCCCGTCTCCACCTCGATGCCCTTCATGCACAAAACGAACGCCTTATCGCGGACATGGTAGTGGGTAATGCGCTGCATGAAGCCGCGAAGCCCCTGCGAAGAAATGGAGATCACGATGATCTCGGCGAAGTTTACCGCCTCTTCGAGGTCGCAGGAGAGCCTGATGCGCTCATCGAGCGCGACGTACTCATTGCGCCCCGTTTTCTTCAAAACCTGATAGGAATAATCGTCCTCAGGACCCCAGCTTATAACGTCGTTTCCCTTGCGGGAGAGGTACCATGCAATGAACGAACCCCATCTCCCGCACCCCAAAACAGAAATTTTCATATCCTTCTCCTCGATGTTGATGATCTAAGTCACGCCTCACGTTTCAACCACTGCGTCATTCCGAACCCCGAAGGGGTGAGAAATCTCGTCCTTAGAGATTTCTCGTCGCTTCGCTCCTACTTCGCCTGCGGCTCGTGACGCGCTTAGATTACAATAGAAGCCTCGCGCGGGCGAAATGACGTAAGGCCTGCCCCCTTGGGGGGAGGCTCCGCCCGCAGGGCGGTGGTGGGGGGTACGGAGTTAGGCTTCCCCCCCATCCGTCACTCGCGTTGCTCGTGCCACCCTCTCCCCGTTGGGGGTAGGGCTTAGGCTTGGCTTCCCAAACACCTCATTCTCAAATGACTGCGAATAACCAAAATCACAATTTTGGTTTTCGCCCTCAATTTGCGCGTCAAGCGCTTCTTGTCCGTTGGAACAGTGAAGAGGACCATGTAAGTTAAGGCGGCAACGCCCGTTTCTCTCACGGAAATTTGTTTGGAGTATGAAACCCCTTTCGGCCCGTTGGGCCACTTTCCCCAAGGGGGACAGCAAGGTAAGGCGTCACCCAAACAAATTTCGTGAATAAAATTTCCTGCGAATAACCAAAACCACAATTTTGGTTTTCGCCCTCAATTTGCGCGTCAAGCGCTTCTTGTCCGTTGAGCATCTTATCGGAACCAAGCTCTTCAAGCGCAAAAGCTAAATCGCCTCGTTGAATTTGTTTTGCGGCATATGACACCCCTTTGGTCGCGCAAAGACAGCGCGACACTTTCCCCTCAAGGGGACAGCGAGAATAAGCAAAACAAATCCAACGAAAATTTACATCTCTTTTCTATCTTTCAGAGCGCGTTCCAAAGTCACTTCGTCGGCGTATTCGAGTTCACTGCCGATGGGGATGCCGTGGGCGATGCGCGTCGTCTTGACGCCAAGCGGCTTCAAGAGTTTTGCAATGTACATGGCCGTCGCGTCCCCCTCCACGTCGGGATTGGTCGCGAGGATGACTTCCTCCGTCTCCGCCGTGATGCGCGAGAGCAGTTCGCGGATGCGGATATCGTTGGGCCCCACGCCGTTCATCGGCGAAATAACGCCGTGCAGAACATGGTAGACGCCACGGTAGCTATGCAATTTCTCGAAGGCGATGACGTCCTTCGGCTCCTTGACCACGCAGATCTGCGCCGACGGGCGGGCCTTGCAGATGGGACAGATCTCCTCTTCGGAAAAGTTGCCGCATACCTTGCAGAAGCGCACCCGCCGCTTGACGTCCACGATGGCGTCGGCGAAGGCGCGCGCCTCCCCCTCCGTCATGGAAATGATCTTATATGCGTAACGCTGTGCCGTCTTTCTGCCCACGCCCGGAAGTTTGGAAAACTCATTCATCAGCCGCGCGATGGGTTCGATGAAAACGTCCATCAAAGAAGCCCTCCGAGGCCGCCGGCGCCGCCGAGACCCGCGAATTTGGACATCTTCTCCTCATACACGGCGTCTGCCTTCTTGTAGCCATCCAAAATCGCGGCCAGGATGAGGTCTTCGAGCATCTCGCCGTCCTCAGGGTCGATGACGTCTTTTTCGATCTCGATGCCGTCGATCTTCTTCTTGGCATTCATGTATACGACGACGGCTTCGCCGCCCGCCGTGCCGACGATCTCCCACTCTTCGAGAAGTTTCTCCGTCGCCTGCATCTCTTCCTGCATCTTTTGCGCCTGTTTCATCAGGTTTTGCATATTGGGACCGCCTGCGGGTCCCCTGCCGTATGACATACCGTTCTCCTTTTACTTGATTTCGATGGGATAATCCTTGAAATTCTTTTTGAGTTCCGCCACCGCATCGCGCGGCTCCGTCCCCTTTTTCTGCAACCGCACCTCATAGTCCGAGACCCCCAACCCCGCGAGGACTTCCGTCATCGCCTTTCGGTGCGTCTCCCTGCCGAGGATGGTAAGGATGGTCTCCGACTGCGTGGAAAGTACAAATTTCGTCCCCTCGAAGGATGGGGCGAGGTCGGAACACATGGTAAAGAGCGCGCCGCTCTTGGGCGTCTTGCGAAGCTCGCGCATGAAGCGGGCATAGATGCGGTCGGCATCCTCTGACGCGGGCGCATTTACGGGTGCGCTTACGGGTGCCGCCGCAGGCTGCGCGGCGAAGGGAGACCCCTCTTCCGAAGCCGTGACCACGGACATGGGTGGCACGGATGCGGTGAGCGGGCGTTCCTGCGCCTTGGGGCGGGCGGGTTCGTCGGCGTAATACGCCTCCTCGAACACCGGCTCCTCCGTGGGAAATTCATAGCCGTCTGCGGGGTCCTCCTGCGGAGCGGAAGGCGCGGCGCGCTCTGTCTGCGGACGGGGGGCCTCCTGCGGCTCCTGCGTCTCTTTTGCGGCGGGAGAGGCCGCCTGCGGCGCGGGCGCGGCGGCAAGTTCGGTGAGCTTGCGCTCCAAATTTGCGATGCGCGCCATGAGCGCTTCGGGGTCGCGGTCGGCTTCGGGATAGGAGACGCGCAGGATGGCCGCCTCCAACGAGATGCGGGGCGAGGAGACAAACCTGAGTTCGTTCTCGGTGCGGATGAGGATCTCCGTCGCGCGCAGAATTATTCTGCCGTCAATTTTCCCGGCGATCTCCTTTACCCGCGCAAAGAGATGCGCGGGGAGCGCCAAAATGCGCTCGGCCGTCCTGCAAGTCTTGGCCACGGTCAACTGCCCCAGAAGGTCCAAGAGGTCTTTGAGGAGTACGCCCGCCGACTTGCCCTCGGCAAGAATGCTTTCGGTGCATTGGACGGCGCGCGGCATATCCGCCGTGAGCATGGCCTCCGCGAGGTCTGCCGTACGCCCGAAATCCGCCGCGCCCAACACGGCGCAGACGGTATCGTAAGTGAGTTTATCCGAATAGACGATGCACGCCTCCGCAATGGAGAGCATGTCGCGGTCGCTCCCCGCGCCTGCGCGCGCAATGGCGGCCACGGCCTCCTCCTCATACTCCTTCCCGATGGCGTCCAAGACGGACTTCAAATGCTTTTCGAGGTCCTCTTCGGGGATGAGCTTGAAGTCTAACCGCATACAGCGGGAGAGGATGGTGGCGGGGATCTTCTGCGGCTCCGTCGTCGCCAAAATGAAGATGGCGTGCGCGGGCGGCTCTTCGAGCGTCTTTAAGAGCGCGTTGAACGCGCTGTCGGTGAGCATGTGGACCTCATCCACGATGTACACCTTATAGCGGCCCGAAACCGGGGGGTATTGCACTTTTTCGCGCAATTCCCGCATTTCGGCAACGCCGTTGTTGGAGGCGGCGTCGATCTCGCTGATGTCGAGCGAACCCTCGGCGATAGCGCGGCAGGAAGCGCACTTGCCGCAGGGGGAACCGTTTTCGGGATGCTCGCAGTTGACCGCGCGCGCAAAGATACGGGCGATGGACGTCTTGCCCGTGCCGCGCGGCCCCGTGAAGAGGTAGGCATGCCCTACGGCATTCTTCTCGATCTGGCTCGTGAGGATGCGCACAACATGCTCCTGCCGCACGATGCCCTCGAAGCGGTCGGGCCTGAATTTTCGGTACAGCGAAAGGTGCATATAACTCCTTATGCGGCAAAAAAGCCTGTTTTGATATTCTTTGGAGCCGCTCTGCGGTTGACCGCGTACGTCAGCGCGAGCCATAGCGTGAACACGGCGGCCACGAAGGCATAGTACGCGAAATAGTACCAATGCGGCATGGAGAATCCGGGCGCAACGAAGAGGATGATGGACCCGTTCACGATCTGCGAAAAGATGGCCGTCCCCTCCGAAACGCCGCACGCGATGCAGATCTCGGTGTAGGCCACGATGACGGTCAGAAAGATGAACGTCCAGATGACGTCGAGCTTTTTGAAGCGCACATGCCCCATCATCGCCAGCCCGCCGAAGAAGAGGAGCGAGTGGTTGGCGATGGCAAAATAGCGGCCGAACTCGCTCGGATCGCGCACATAGAACACCTCCGGCAACGCGACCATGCAGATCCCGTAGATCAATCCGCACAGGGTGGCGAGGTGCGCGGCGGCCGCTTTGGCGGGGCGCACGGGCAGGATGGCGCAGATGCCATAGAGAAAATAGCAGATGGCGCTGATATCCATGGGGAGATTGCCCGAACCCGCGTATTGGAACGTCTTGATGACGAGGAGCCATATCCCCGCGCAATAGACGGCCAAAAAGGAAAATACCCTGTTCTTATACGTCCCGTACGCGGCAAGCGCGGCGAGGCAAAATAGAACAACCTGTAAAACGCGAACATGAAAAAAGTCGATTCCAAACATAGCCCGTTCCTCTGTTTTACGGCGTTTTTACCGCAAATGGTCTGAAAGTTTCCGCTTGGCGCGCGCCAAGGCGTTATCCACGCTCTTGATCTCCTTGCCCGTCGCCTCGGAGATCTGGGCATACGTCATGCCTTCGAGATACATCGTCACGGCGCGGAACTCGAAGTCGGAGAGCAATTTGGAAAGGCGCAGACGGAACTCCCCCTCCGATTCTCCCGAAAGGAGAAGTTCTTCGGGGGTCTCCCCCTCCGCGATGCTTTCGGGGTCTAAATCCGCCCGCTCGCCCCCCGGTTCCCTGCGGCTCAGAAAGCGCAGATAACTGCATATCCTGCGCTCCACGCAGATGTAGACAAAATTTTTGAAGGCCTTGCCCTGCGAAGCGTCGTAAGTACCCATCGCGCCATAGAGCGCGATCATGCCCTCCTGCGCGAGGTCGTCCACTTCCGCAAACGTGCGGAAGGAAAATTTGCGCGCGATGCCGAGTACGGTATCCTTATAGCGTAGCATGAGCGCTTCCATGGCGGCCATGTCGCCGTCACGGTAGCGCGCGAGGAGGGCTTCATCCCTCTCGCGTTCATTTTTTCCGCTTTGCACGTACCACCTCGTAAACCGCTATGCCGAGCGCAACGGAAGCGTTCAGCGAATTGACCTTCCCCATGAGGGGGATGGAGAGGACGCCGTCGCACTTTTCGCGCGTGAGACGGTGTACGCCGCTGTCCTCGCCGCCCACGACGAGGGCCACCTTGCCCGAAAGGTCAGCGTCATAGATGGGCGTCCCGTCGGCCTCCAACGCATAGACCCAATAGCCGCGCTTTTTGAGGTCGTCGACGGCGGCGTTGACGGAGGGGACCTTGGCAACGGGGATATGCTCCGCCGCGCCCGCCGAAATGCGGATGACGGCCTCCGTCACGCTCGCGCCCTTTGCCTTTGGAATGACGACGCCGTCTGCGCCCGCGCACTCCGCAACGCGCAGGATGGAACCCAAATTGTGGACGTCCTCGATGCCGTCGCAGAGAACGATGAGGGACTCATCGCCCCCACCCATGTCCGCGATGTCGGCGTAGATAAAGTCCGTCGTGAAGGCGACGACGCCTTGGTGACGCTTATCCCCGCACGCCTTATCGAGGACGGCGCGGTCTGCAAATTGCACGCGGACGCCCTTTTGGCGCGCCTCGGCGAAGATGCGGCCGAGCGTACCCTGCGCACCCTTTTCGAGCATGATCTTTTCAATTGTTTTGTCCGTTTTGAGAAGCTCCAAAACGGCATTCCGACCAAATGTCAACATAACTCGTTTTGTTAGGTTTCGTAAATTTCTTCCAAAATAGCGCCCTGCGGGCAGCATACTGAGGGCAAAGAAATTTACGAGCCGATTTTAATTTTGATTTTTACGGGCTTGGCTCCGATAAGATGTTCTCGCAGACAACAAGCCGCAAGCCGGCAAATTGGGGGCGAAAACCAAAAGCGTGGTTTTGGTTATTCGCAGAAAATTAGAATGGGTTGCGGAAAGCCTTCCCCAAGGGGAAGACCTGCCCCTACTTGTGGGGGCGGGTGGCTCGCGTAGCGAGACAGGTGGGGGAATGAAAAACGCGCGCTCGTACGTCATTCCGAACGAAGTGAGGAATCTCGTTCTTTGAGATTTCTCACCCCTGCGGGGTTCGAAATGACGTGAGGGTCCGAAACCCCTCTGTCACTCGCAAGCTCGTGACATCTCCCCTAAAAGGGGCGACGAGACCTGCCCCCTTGTGAGGGGGCGGGTGGCGCGGCTTTGCCGCGTCAGGTGGGGGTGCAACTTTTATAATGCCCCTCATACTTCGTCGCTTACGCTCCTCGTGCCGACCTTAGATTACAATAGAAACCTCGGTCGGGGCAGTCACCTTCGGTGACAGCTCCCCCCACGGGGGAAGCCTTGCGCTCTTGTCGTCCCTCTTGTCCTTATTCCGCAAAGAACAGTTCCTTGATGCGGGCGGACTGCCCCGTCAGGTAGAGATACCCGATGAGCGCCTCGAAACCCGTCGAACGCACGTATTCCCCCACCGTCGCGTTCTTGCTCTTGGTCGGCTTCTTCGCGTTACGGCCGCGGCGGAAAATTTCATCCTCCTCTTCGGTGAGAAGCGGCAAGATCTTTTCGAGCGCCGCGCTCTGCCCGTGCGCGGAGACCTTCTCCGAAGCAAGTTTGTTGAGTTCGCCCGTGTGAAACCCGTGCGAGAGCGCCAAAGCGCGCCGTACAAAGAGCGTATAGACGGCGTCGCCCACAAACGCAAGCACGACCGGATTCATCTGTTTGGCCCGTTCCTTCTCCACGGGTACGTTCATTTCGTCCATTCTCACCCTATTGTAACAGACTTCGGGAAAAATTGCAAGCGCTTGCGCGGCTTCAAACTCGCAAAAAACGTGACGTTATCACCAAATTCGCAGGATGAAAAAAATCCGTTGAAAAAAGTTGCCTTTTATCGCAAAAAGAATATAATAAGGCGTGCTGAAAATGCGTATCCGCGCCCAAACGCGGCCGAAGGCGAAACCATGGAAGCATTCGAACTCTTACTCCCCCTTGCGCTCATTTTGCTCCTTGCAAAACTGATGGGCCTTGGGGCGCATAAATTGGGCATGCCCGCCGTCATCGGCATGCTCGCGGCGGGCATCCTCGTCGGACTTTTGCGCTATATCCCGTGGGCCCCCCTGCAAGAGGCCTTCTTCGGCGAACAGGTGAAGTTCGTTCTCGACGTGATGAGCAAGATCGGCGTCGTTCTCATCATGTTCTCCACGGGCCTCGGCACCGACCTCAAAAAACTCAGGCAGACGGGGGTCGCCGCCATCGTCATCACGACGCTCGGCGTCGTCGTTCCGATGGGTCTCGGCACACTCACGGCCTTTCTCTTCTTCCGAGATGCGGGCATCCTCTCGTGGCTCTTTTACGGCGCCATCTTGACGGCGACGTCCGTCTCCGTGACCGTGGCCGTCTTGAAGGAACTCGGAAAACTCGATACCAAGGTGGGGACTTCCGTCGTGGCGGCCGCCGTCATCGACGATGTCATCGGCATCGTCATTCTCTCCGTCCTCACGGGCTTTTCCTCCGGCGGGAATACGGGCGCGGGCTGGGATTGGTTTGAGCCGAACGCGGCGCTTGTCGTCATCAAGATCGTCGTATTCTTCGTGGCCGCGATCGCTTTGGGCGTGCTTCTCCGCAAGCTCTTCGACCGCATGGAGCGAAGCGCCCCGCATAACAGGCGGGTCCCCATCATCTCGCTGGCGGCGTGTTTCCTCTATGCCTACTGCGCCGAAAAGATCTTCGGCGTGGCGGATATCACGGGCGCGTACATCGCGGGCATTCTGCTCGGCGGCACGCTCTCCGAGACGCCCTACGTCGAGAGCAAAGTGGATACCATGGGCTATCTCTTTTTCTCCCCCATTTTCTTCTCGGCGATCGGCATGAACCTCGATTTCAACGGCATTACGCCTAACTTTCTCGCGTTCGGGTTTGTGTTCGTGGCGATGGCGCTCCTCGGAAAACTCATCGGATGCGGCGCGGGCGCGAAGCTATGCAAATTCTCGTGGCACGATAGTCTCCGCGTCGGACTCGGCATGATGGTGCGGGCGGAAGTCGTTCTCATCTGCACGGAAAAGGGCGTTGCGGCGGGACTCGTCTCGGAAGCAGTATTTCCCTTTGTGTTCCTCATCATTCTGCTCTCCTCGGTGCTGACGCCCATTCTTTTGAAGTGGTCGTATAAGCGGGAGGAGACGCATAGCGCCAAACCGCACATGCCGGCAGAGTGGGGAGAGGAGTAGAAGAGTAGTTCACGAAATTTGTTTGGATGGAACCTTGCCTCCCCCCTTTTACCAGAGGGGGGAGGGGAGGGTAGGGGGTGTACATCAACTTACTCCAAACAAATTTCCGTGAGAGAAATATACATTTGCGCCTTAACATGCGTTGTCCTCTCATTCGTTTCAACGGACAAGAAGCAAACAGGGCTCTGCAAATTGGGTCGCCCACGCCCGAAATGAATTCGGGCTAAGGCAAGTAATTGAACGATTTCGTAAATTTCTATCGTATAGAAGCCCCTTAAAAATAAGGGCATAGAAATTTACGAGCCGATTTTGCTTTTGATTTTTACGGGCTTTGCCCCGATAAGATGTTCTCGCAGACAACAAGCCGCAAGCTGGCAAATTGAGGGCGAAAACCAAAAGCGTGGTTTTGGTTATTCGCAGTGAGATTTTATTCACGAAATTTGTTTGGATGGAACCTTGCCTCCCCCCTTTTACCAGAGGGGGGAGGGGAGGGTAGGGGGTGTACATCAACTTACTCCAAACAAATTTCCGTGAGAGAAATATACATTTGCGCCTTAACATGCGTTGTCCTCTCATTCGTTTCAACGGACAAGAAGCAAACAGGGCTCTGCAAATTGGGTCGCCCACGCCCGAAATGAATTCGGGCTAAGGCAAGTAATTGAACGATTTCGTAAATTTCTATCGTATAGAAGCCCCTTAAAAATAAGGGCATAGAAATTTACGAGCCGATTTTGCTTTCGATTTTTACGGGCTTTGCCCCGATAAGATGTTCTCGCGGACAACAAGCCGCAAGCCGGCAAATTGAGGGCGAAAACCAAAAGCGTGGTTTTGGTTAAGAACGAGATTTCTCACTACGTTCGAAATGACGTGACGGTCCAAACCCCTCTGTCACTCGCAAGCTCGTGACATCTCCCCTAAAAGGGGCGACGAGACCTGCCCCTACTTGTGGGGGCGGGTGGCTCGCGTAGCGAGACAGGTGGGGGCAAGCCTTCCCCTTGTGAGGGGAAGGTGGCACGGCGGAGCCGTGACGGATGAGGTGCAAGGGTTTAAGAATGCCCCTCATCAGTCACCTTCGGTGACAGCTTCCCCCCGCGGGGGGAAGCCTTTTCAAAGCGCCTCCTTGGGGAGGAGCTGTCACGCGTGAGCGAGACTGAGGGGTTTTGAACCCCCTCAGGCATTTACGGGGCCATCAGCCCGCCACGCCAGAGCGACGGGCCGCTTCTACCCCCTCCCATGGGAGGGGGACTCCCCAAGGGGGTGGGGCGCATGAGCAGCGTCCTGCCCGAACGAGCCGCGCCATGATCCCCCCACCACCGCCCTATGGGCGGAGCCTCCCCCCAAAGGGGTAGGCCTTCCTATGACTGCGCCCGACCGCTGTTGCGGTCGGGCGCAGTTTTCTCATCTCATTCTATCACGCTATCATCCCTAAATTCATGCCCCTATGCCGTCACTCCACCGTCACGGATTTTGCGAGATTGCGCGGCTTATCGGGGTCGTTGCCGCGCGCAAGCGCGACGTAATAAGCCAAAAGTTGGAGAGGAATGACCGAGAGCATGGGCGAAAAGACGTCCCCGCAGGGGGGAATGACGACGGCGCCCGTAAGCTCTGCGGCGTCCGCATACGCCTCCAACGACGTGATGAGAAAGACGCGCGCCCCGCGCGCATATACCTCATGCACGGCGTTCATCGTCTTTTCCGCCAGCTTTTCCGACGTGAGGACGGCGACGACGGGCGTCCCTTCCTCGACGAGGGCAAGCGTGCCGTGTTTGAGTTCGCCCGCGGGATACCCTTCGCTGGGAAGATAGGTGATCTCCTTCAATTTCAGGCTTCCCTCCAACGCGGCCACATAGTCCGCCCCCCGCCCGATGAAGTAAACGGAGGCAGCAGACATAAAATAGGCCACCCATGCCCGCACCCCCTCCCCCACGGAGACCGTCTTGCGGGCAAGCGCGGGGAAGTCTTTCAAAAGGTCGCCGTACCCCCGCCGCCCCTTCGCTTCCGCGAGCGTTGCCGCGAGCGTATAGAGCAACATGAGCTGGGCGTTGAAGCTCTTGGTCGCCGCCACGGCGATCTCACGCCCCGCCGAGACGGGGAGAACAAAGTCCGCGATGCCCGCAAGCGTGGAACCGGGGACGTTGACGACGGCCAGCACCGCCGCCCCGCGCTCCTTGGCAAGCTGTGCGGCGGCAATGGTATCCGCCGTTTCGCCGCTCTGCGAGACGGCGATCACGAGGTCGCCCGCCTCCACGATGGGGTCGCCATAGCGGTACTCGCTCGCGACGGTCACCTCGCAACGCACGCGGGAGAGCGCCTCGAAGGCGTACTTTGCCGCAAGGCCCGCATGGTAAGCGGTCCCGCAGGCGACGACCGAGATATGCGGCGCGGCGGCGAGCGCCCTGCGCACTTCCGCATAGGTTGGCAAACCGACGGCATGGGGTCTGTTTTCGAGGACGGCGGGGATCTCGTCGATCTCCTTGCGCATGAAGTGGCGATATCCGCGCCGCGCGGGAATGCTCCCCGCCGCATCGTATTCGAGCGGCTGCTTGGAGATGACGTTTCCCTCCCGCCCGAAGAATGTCGCCTGTTCGCCGAGCAGGGCAAATTCGCCGTCCGCAAGCACATAGACCGTTCTGTTTTTGGCCGCGATCGCGGGGACGTCGCTTGCACACCACACGCCGCCGCCCACGCCCACGACGAGCGGACTCTTACTGCGGGCGAGCGCGATCGTCTGCGGAAACTCTGTGCAGAGAACCGCAAGGGCATAGGAACCCATCAGGCGGGCGCACGCCTGACGAAGCGCGCCGATGAGGTCGCCGCGGAAGTAGAATTCAAGCAAATGAGCGACGACTTCGCTATCCGTATCCGAGGCGAAACGCTCCCCCCGCGCCTCGCATTCCGCACGTAGGGCCTTATAATTTTCGATGATGCCGTTGTGGACAACTGCGAACCGACCGCAGACATGGGGGTGGGCGTTGCGCTCCGAAGGCGCGCCGTGGGTCGCCCAGCGCGTATGGCCGATGCCGCACGTCCCTTCGAGGAAGGCGGCGTCCCTGAGATTTTTCACCGCGCCCGTACACTTCTTGACCGCGAAAGTCTTTCCCGAAAGCGCGATGCCCGCGGAGTCATAACCGCGGTATTCAAGTTTTTTAAGGGCGCCGAGCAGGAGCGGCGCGGCCTGTCTTTTTCCGACGTATCCGACGATGCCGCACATCAGACTTCCTCCCCCGCCGCCCGCAGGGCGAGCGCCAACAGTTCGCATGCTTCGCGGCACTTCGCTTCCTCTTCGCCCTCGGCGAGGATGCGCACGACGGGTTCCGTACCCGACGCCCGCAGGACGATGCGCCCGCCCGCGAGGAGGGCGCCCGCCTGCGCCCGTGCCTCCCGCACGCTCTCCGCCGCAAGCGCGGCTTCGCGGTCCTTGACGCGGATGCTCCTCACGATCTGCGGCAGGGCATGGTACCCCTCGGCAAGCACGGAGACGGGGCAGCGGCTTTCGAGCGCCGTTTCGAGGATTTTGAGGGCGGTGAGGATGCCGTCCCCGGTGGCGGCATACTTGCGGAAGATGATATGCCCCGAAGATTCCCCGCCGAGAAGATACCCCCGCTTGGTCATCTCCGCCGCTACCCAGCGGTCCCCCACGTCGGCATAGGAGACGGCGATGCCGTCGGCGGCAAGACTGCGCTCCAATCCGAGATTGCTCATGACGGTCGCGGCGATGCCGTTTCCGTCGAGTTCTCCGCGCGCTTTCAGGCGGCGGGCGGAGAGATACAGGATGGCGTCTCCGTCGAGGATCTTGCCGCGTTCGTCCACGGCGATACAGCGGTCGGCGTCGCCGTCGAAGGCAAAGCCGGCGTCCAATCCCTTTTCCATGACGAGCGCGCGGATGTTTTCGGGATGCGTACTGCCGCAGCCCGCATTGATATTCAGCCCGTCGGGGGCGACCCCGACGGCGTACGTCGTTGCGCCGAGCGCATCGAATACCGCCTTGGCGAGCATGAAGGCGCTCCCGTTGGCGCAGTCCAACCCCACCCGCATCCCGCGGAAGGAGACGCGGGGAAGCGAGAGCAGGTAGGCAAGATACCGGTTGCGGCCCGCCACATGGTCCACCGTGCGGCCGATATCCGCGCCCGTCGCGAGCGGGAGCGTGCCGCCGTCCACATAGGCCTCGATGCGCGCCTCCAAGGCGTCGTCCGTCTTTTCCCCGCCGCCGTCAAAGAGCTTGATGCCGTTGTCCGTGTAGGGATTATGGCTTGCCGAGATCATCACGCCGCAGTCGAAATTCTCCGTACGCGTGACGTAGGAGACGGAGGGCGTGGTGGTGACGTGGAGCAGATAGACGTCCGCCCCCGAAGCGGTCGCGCCCGCCGTGAGCGCGTATTCGAGCGTATAGGAAGAGCGGCGGGTATCCTTGCCGATGACGATGCGTGCGCGGCCCTCCTTTCCGCGGGAAAAGTGGCTGCCCAAAAACCTGCCGACGCGGAAGGCGTGGATGGCGGTGAGCGTCTCATTGGCTACCCCGCGAAAGCCGTCCGTCCCGAAATATTTCCCCAAGTGATGTCCCCTCCTTGTTTTCTCCTACATCGTATGCGGCGGAGAAAACCGCAGGTGCAAGGGTGTTTTCGCCCAACCCCGCGCAAGTGACACGAAAATTGCTTGACATGTTGAATACAGTGTGATAAAATTATAGAGCAACAGAAATATCCATATTTGTTCAAGTCGCTGTTGGGAGGAAGCCAATGAAGATTACAGTCATTGTGATTATGTGGTTTATTTGCCTTTCTTTCCTCACATGGGCGATTTTT
>CANQSR010000026.1 GCA_947626575.1 uncultured Clostridia bacterium
AACGTTATAGGGCCGCTTTGGCAGACGGGTTTTGGCGGGCAAAAATCGGGAGATAACTTTTTGAGGCCTAAAAGGACAGGTGATTTTATCCGTCCTTCTTATAATATTTTGAGTCCGAAAAGCGAAAAATGACCCTGCCAAAGCAAAAAAATCGCCTTGAAAGCAAAATTTTTGCGAAAATAGTATGGTTTTTGCTTGACAATGGCGCCGGCGGCGTGCGATACCATTTTGGCCCACTTCCGCGGCACGCATGAAGATTTGGAGGCCTATGACCTCATCGTCACGGGCGATTTGGGCGCGCTCGGAAGCCGTATCCTCAAAGATCTCACGTGGGAGAAGGGGCTGGATATCTCTTCGCGCCACGTGGATTGCGGGGAGATCATCTATAACGTCATCGAAGATGAATTTCAGGGCGGGAGCGGCGCGGGCTGTTCGGCCGTCGTCCTCAATTCCTATCTCTATTCCAAGCTGATGTCCGGGGGGCTGCGGCGCATCCTGTTCGTTGCGACGGGCGCGCTGCTTTCCACGGTCTCATCGGGGCAGGACGAGAGCATCCCGTGCATCGCGCACGCCGTCACGTTGGAGCGCTGACCGCCTCCGTACATATGGAATATCTTGAAATCGTACTGATGTTCATCAAGGCGTTCGCGGTGGGGGGCCTCATCTGCACGGTCGCGCAGGTCGTCATCAACTTTACCGACCTTACGGCGGGGAAGATCCTCGTTCTCTTTATGCTTTCGGGGATCGCCTTGACGGCGTTGGGACTCTATCAGCCGCTCGTGGATTTTGCGGGCGCGGGCGCCACGGTCCCCATTTCGGGGTTCGGCTATCTTCTCGCGAACGGCGCCATGCGCGGCGCGCGGGAAGGGCTTTTTCAGGCGCTCACGGGATCGCTCGCCGCGGCGAGCGCGGGGGTCTCGGCGGCCGTCGTATTCTCCTTTATCATGGCGCTCATCTTCAGATCGCATACGAAATATAACTGAGCTTTTGCATGGGAAAATTGCCAAAGCCCCCGCATTTTCGGCGAAAAGCGGGGGCTTTTTCGCAAAAAAGTTGTTGATAAATGCTGTTTTTTTGTCCACACGTGCGTCATTTCGCAACCGTTATGCAAAAACGATGTATAAAGTTATCCACATTTTATCCACATTGGAGGCGTAATCATCCACAATTCGACAAAAAACGTTCGTTTGTTTGGTTTTTCAACAAAAAAGTTATTCACATAAAAGTCTGAAATGTTGATAAGCGGAGTCATTTTCATGGGGGGCATGTCCGAAGCGGGGCGGCGCGCACGGAAAAAGGCGGCCACCATATCCGCGGCCGGGGGCGGAGAGGGCGGCGCGGCGGGACATGTCCGCAGGCGGCGGCCGGAGGCAGACATGCCCCCGCCCTCCGTCGGGGAGGGGCAGGGGGGGCGGGCGTGTTGATAACCTTCTCGGCCGTGCATACAAGCCCTCAACGGGATCGCGCCGCGCCGCATAGTTATGCGCGTTTATGCTCCCCAAGGCGCGCCGCAAATTTCCCGAAAATTTTTTTTCGCAAAACCGTTGACAAATGCAAAAAGCTGTGTTATTCTATTCCCGTGGAAAATGAAAACGTTTACATTTCATCGCGGCCGATCACAATGAACGACATCGCCAAGGAAGCGAATGTTTCCGTTGCGACGGTTTCCCGCTTCATCAACAACGGGTCGTTGGTGCGCGGGGAGCGGGCGGAGCGCATCCGTGCGGCGATCGAAAAATTCGGCTATGTCCCCAACCGCTATGCGCGGGGCTTGAAGATCAGCCGTTCCATGCAGATCATGCTGGTCGTACCCGATATCAAAAACCCTTACTATGCGCGTCTCTATGACGTCATCCAAAGCATCGCACACAGGGAACATTACGTCGTCATCCTCTATAATACCAATGAGGAAGAGGAGAGCGAGGACCATGCGATCCGCCTCGTCAGCGAACTCAATTGCGACGGCATCATCTTCTGTTCGGTCTCCGATAGCGAGGAGGTCGCCGAAAAACTTCGCCGCCTCAACAAGCCCGTGGTATCCTCTTCGGGGTTCCGCTCCCACCTCTTCGATACCGTACACGGCGTCCAGCCGGGGCAGGGGCTGTATCTTGGGACGAAATACCTCTTGGAGAACGGGCACCGCCGCATCGCCTTTGCGGGCGGCAATCCGAAATCTGTTCTGAACGACCGCCGTCTTTCGGGATACCGCCGCGCGATCGAAGAGGCGGGGATCGGCTTCGACGAAAAATACATCTTTTCCAACTCCTTCACGCTGGAAGGCGGCTACCTTGCCGGGCAGTATTTCACAAGGCTTACGGAGCGGCCCACGGCCGTCGCGTGCGCCAACGATATGATCGCCATCGGCCTGATGCAGTATTTCAATTCCGTCGGGATCAACGTCCCGGATGATATCTCCGTGGTCGGGATGGATAACATCGCCATGTCCGAGATCGTGAAGCCCGGACTTACGACCGTCTCCAACGATAGCGGCGAATTTGCGGAAAAAGCCGCCAAGCTGCTCTTCGACCGCATCCTCTATGGATACGCGGGGGAGCCGCGCGAGAGCATTTGCAGCCGTACGCTGATCGTCCGCGGCTCGGTCAGGCGCATCGGCGGAGAAGGGGGAGAAGGCGGCATCGGCGGATAGGCAGCGGAAAAAACGAATAAAACAAGTCCGTATTTGCAAAAATAAAAGCGCTGAGAAAGCGTTTTTATTGGCGCAAAAATGAAAACGTTTACATTTGAGAAAAAAGCCCGTTTTGGGACTCTTTAAGGAGGAAAATGATATGAAGAAGCAAATTGCGGCGGTTGCGGTGGGGGCGGTCCTCGCGCTTTCGGCGGGACTTCTCACCGCCTGCGGCCCGTCAGGCCCCGACTATGGCGACAGAACGCCCGTGCGCCTCTGGTGCCAACCGTTTACGGAGGTGGAGACGCAGGATTGGCTGGAATCGCATGTGCGCGAGTTCAACGAAACGGAATCGAGCGTGGGCGGCGGCTATTATATCGACCTGCATTGGGTGACGGAGGATACTTGGGACGCCACCTTAAAGGCGGCGCAGGGGGCGGGGACGCAGCCCGAAATCACCGTTCTCAACTATGCCGAAGTCCCCTTGAATTCGCTGAACGGCGAATATACCGCGCTCGACGGATATATGTCCGAAGAATGTTTCTCCGATCTGCTCCCCAACATGGAGGAGATCACGAACGTCAACGGGAGCCACTATATCTATCCGTGGTTCGTGGAGCCTTACAGCATCCTCTTTTACCGCAAGAGCGCGTTCGCGGCGGCGGGGATCGGCGGGGCGCCGTCCTCGTGGGATGAACTCTACCAATGCGCGAAGTCGCTCAAAGAAAAGACGGAGTATGATTACGGCATCGCGATGCCCAACACGGCGCAGCTCGGCTGGGTCCTCTGGGGATTTCAGGCGCAGGATGAGACGGACGGCTACTTCCTTCTGAGCAAAGATTGGTCGTCTGTCAACGTGCAGACGGATTTCCACCGCGCGCTGTTCACGGCATACCAAAATATTTATAGGGACGGCCTGACGCCTGCGGCCGCGTTTTCCAGCTACAACGAGATCTATCCGCTTGCGCAGGGCTATGTTCCCATGGCGCTCGGCGGCTCGTGGTCCATCGGCCAGATCAAGAACAACTATCCCGAAGTACTCGATGATATCGGCTATGCCGTCTGCCCCACGATGAGCGGCGAAACGGCGGGCAAGACGACTGCCGCGTTGGGCGGCTGGGGCATGGCGATCGACGGCCATGCAACGCATCCCAAGGAATGCGGCGAATTTATCGAGTGGCTGCTCGGAAGCGACGAGACGCACCTCATGGAATTTATGGCCGACCTCGGCTATTCCAAATTCGCGGCGCGAAACAGCGTGGAAGCCGCGCTCGCAGGGCTTCCTTCGGCGCAGAACGATGCGTTTTATAAATTCGTCTCGTCGGAGATCCTTCCCTATGCGAAACCCGAACCCGTCTATGAGTGGGCGGTCTCCGAAAAGTACGCCGATGCGCTCATTCAGGCTTCGAAGGGGGAGAACGTGGATTCCACGCTCGCGCAGTTGCAGTCCGACCTTGAAAAGATCCTCAAAAGCGGCGGACAGGGGACGTATCCTTACGGGGATGCGCAGTGAGGGAGGTATTCATGGAGAACGCCAAAGTGCGGTCCGCGGGAGAGACCTTCGCGGGGCGCGGGGAAGGCTTGCCGCGCAAGAAGAAGAGATATAAGCGCGGCGATACGGTTGCGGCATATCTGTGTCTGTTGCCCTCGTTTGTGCTTCTCGTCATCTTTACGATCACGCCGCTCATCATCTCTTTCGTCTTGGGTTTCTTCGACGTGAAGGAGTATTTGGGCAATTCCTTCGTCGGGTTCGGCAATTATTTCAGCGTGCTTGCCGGCCTGCAAAGCGCCGCGTTCTACCGTTCTCTTCTCATCGGTTTGGAGTTTATCGCGATCATCGTGCCGCTGCAACTCGTGCTTTCCTTTTTGATCGCGAGCCTCATTTCCAAGATCAACAGAAGATATTCCGCGGTCATCAAGGTGTGCATCTACCTTCCCTGCCTGCTTTCGGGCATCGTGGTGGGGTCCATCTTCGCCTATGTCTACAACTACCACGGCGGCCTGCTCAACGGTATGCTCAACGCGTTCGGGCTTGGCAGCGTGGATTGGACGGGCGAAAAGGGATGGGCGATCTTTGCCGTCGCGTTCGCGGCGATCTGGAACGGCCTCGGCTACAACACGCTCATCATGCTCGGCGGGCTTTACGATATCCCGACGGATTACTATGAGGCGGCGCGGCTCGACGGGGCGAATTGGTGGGAGCAGACGGTCTACATCACGATCCCGTCGCTGAAAAACATCGGGCTGTACCTTCTCGTCTCCCTCGTTGTCAGTTCGTTCCAGCTGTATGAGATCCCGCTCGTCATCGTCGGCGCGGGGGCGGAACACTCCGTCGAAGGCCCCATCTACTATCTCTATTATCAGTTCCAATACTCGGACAACATGGGCGAAGTGTATGCCGCATCCCTGCTTGTGGCCGTCGTCCTCACGTTGCTCTCGTCCGTCATATTCAGATTGACGAGTTCGGAAAAATCCATGGATTGAGGAGGGGAGAATGAAAAACGCACAAAACATTACGGCCGCCTCCGCTCCCGCCGCAAAGCGGCCCGACGCCCGCAGGATAATTTTACGGGCGCTCATGTGGTTCGCGGGAGCCGTCCTCATCTTCATCGGCCTCTTTCCCTTCCTGTGGGTCGTCCTCTCCTCGTTCAAGCCGTTGACGGAGATCCAAAGCATCCGCTTCGCGTTTTTCCCCAAGAAGTGGACGGCGGAAAATTACGCCGCGCTGTTTGCGGGCGCGAACAGGTATTTCCCGCAGGGGACTTCCTTTTTGCGCTCGGTCGGGATGACGCTGGCCGTTTCGGGCATTTCGCTCGTGTTGAGTTTGCTCTTCAACTCGATGGCGGCCTATGCCTTTGCGCGGCTGGAATTTCCGGGCAAGAAACTCATGTGGACGGTCTATGCGATGAACATGTTCATCCCGAACATCGCCATCCTCATCCCGTGTTACTATGTCGTCTCGAAGATGGGCCTTATCGATACGCTCCCCGCGCTCATCCTGCCGGGCGTGACGTATATCTGGTCGATCTTCTTCTACCGCCAATACTATTTGGGCATTCCCCGTTCGGTGGAGGAGGCGGCGCTGATCGACGGCTGTTCGCGCCTCGGCATCTACTTCCGCATCTTCATACCGATGTCTGTCACGCCCTTCATCATCATGGGTCTGAGCGTCTTTCAGGGCTTCTGGAACGCATACCTGTGGCCTTCGATGATCCTCATTGACAGCACGGAACTCTTTCAGGTCAACCAATTGCTCGCATATTTTCGGAACACGCAGGGAACGCATTGGGACCTGTTGCTCGCGGGGACGGTGATCGCCTGCATCCCGCTCATCGTCATCCTGGTCATCATGCAGAAATATATCATGCAGGGCATAAAAATTTCGGGGATCAAATAATCGTGAAACCATTAACGGATAAAGATTTGGAAAAAATTTACTGCGGATGGCTGGGAAAATGTATCGGCATCCGCTATGGCGCGCCCGTGGAGATGTGGGATAGCGCGGACGTCGTGAAGGCGTACGGCGGCAAGGACGGATACTTTGCGGATTACGAAAATTTCGCTGCCGACGATGACAGCAACGGCCCGATCTTCTTCTTCCGCGCCCTCACGGACTGCGCGGATATGAAACAATTCGGCTCCGCCGACGTCGCGAAGTGCTGGCTCAACTATGTGCCGTATGAACACGGCTTCTATTGGTGGGGCGGCTATGGCGTCTCCGCCGAGCATACGGCCTATCTCAACCTGCAAAAGGGGATCCTCCCGCCCGCGAGCGGAAGCATCCTGCAAAACGGCGGGGTGCTTGCCCAGCAGATCGGCGGGCAAATTTTCAGCGACGTCTGGGGCCTCGTCAGCCCTTACGATCATCATCGGGCCGCCCGTCTTGCCGAGGCGGCGGCGCGCGTTTCGCACGACGGCGCGGCCGTCGACGGCGGAAGATTCATCGCCGCGCTCATCTCGGCGGCATTCGGCGCGAAGAGCGTCCGCGAGGCGGTCGGCCTCGCCCTCGAAACGTTGCCGCAGGAGGGCCTCTATGCGAAAACGGTGAAGGATGTTCTCCGCCTCTATGAGGAGGGCGCATCCGCCGGGGCCTGTTTTGCGCACATCCGCACACACTATTGGAAGGATAAATACGGCGGCAACTGCCACGTGATCCCCAATGCGGCGATCGTCGTTTTTGCGCTCCTCTATGGCGGGGGCGATTTTGTCCGCACGCTCAAAATCGCCGTGTACAGCGGGTTCGATACCGATTGCAACGCGGGCAATCTCGGCGCCGTCATGGGGGTATTCACGGAGCTTGCAAACGTGGATCGCGATACGTGGATCGCGCCCCTCCGCGATACCACCCTTTGTTCCTCTCTGATCGGGTACGAAAACATCGTCAACATTCCCACCTTCGCGTGCGAAATTTTCCGCACCGCGCTTGCGCTGAGAGGGGAGCGTTACGGCGGGAAATACGCCGCCATGCTCACGCCCGCCGAAGGCCTCGACCTCATGTTCTTGCTGCCCGGAAGCGTGAGCGGGCTGAGGGCCGAAGGGGCAAAGATACAAAACTTCGGCGGCGCGTTGCACATCCGCCCGTCAAGCGGGGAGGCCTGCGTCTACTATCAGACGTATTACGGGAAAGAGGATTTCTCGGACAACCGCTATGACCCCGCATTTTCCCCTAAGGCATACCGCGGGCAGGAGATCGCCGCCGATTACACGGCGGAGGCGGGCTGCCGGGTGCGGCTGTTTTGGGAGGACGTCCACGGGCGGCGCGTTTACGCATCCCAAGCGGGGGCGCGCTCGCTCGTCATCGGGGGAGATGAAGATGCGCTCGTCGGGAAGATCGGGCTGCTCGTTTCGGGCGGCGCAGTCACCCTGAAACGCCTGCAATGCGGCGGAAAGGCAGATTACGCACTCGATTTCGCGCACGAAAGGATGGAGGATTACGCGCTCGGACACAGGGAAGTTTGCCAATGCACCTATTACCGCGGCGTGTGGGAGCTGGAAAACGGAGAACTCACGGGCAGGTGCTTGGAGGACGGCCAGCTCTTCACGGGCAAGCCGCTGGGGGACTTTTTGTTCGAGACGGCGATGACGCCGCTTCTCGGAAGCGATTACGGGCTGATTTTGCGCGCGGAGGGCGCGGCAAGGCAGACAAGGCTCGTGTTCGACGGCAAGACCGTCCGCCTCATCCGCCGCGAATACGGCGATACGCAGGTGGCGGAGGCGCCCTGCGTCCACGCCGCAGGCGGGAAGGTGCATATAAAGCTCTGCGCGCGGGGCGACAGCCTGACCGTGGAAGTCAACGGCGGCACGGTGCTGGACGTCGCGCATGCACAGATGCACCCGCGGGGCATCGTCGGCGCCTTGGCGGGGAACGGAAGCGTGGTCGGATTTGATAGATTTATGATAAAGGAGATATAGGCGATGAAATGCAAGAAACTCATAGCGGTTGCGCTCTCGGCCGTCCTTGCCGGGGCGGCGGCGGGCTGTCTTGCGGCGTGCGGGGATCCCGCGCCCGCGGACGGATACGAACGGCTCTCTTCCAAGGACCTCCCCGCGACGGCTTCCGTCATCGGATTGGATAGTTACCGCGATAAGGTCAAGGGCGGGCTTGCGGGGTCCATGGCGGGCGTCTCGTACGGATTTTACCATGAGTTCATTTACAGGACGTGGCAATCGCAGTCCACCTTCCCGCAGTGGACGCCGGGGCGCATCGTCAACGGGTACGACCAGGACGATATCTACCTCGCCGTGACGGCCATCGAAGCCTTCTCGGAACTCGGTTTGGATGCCACGGCAAGGGAACTCGGCATCTACATGTACAACAAGAACTTCGAATTTTGGGACGGCTCCAATAATGACGTTTTAGCGCGCGGGTTTGCGCCGCCCTATTCGGGGTATCCCAAACAGGCGACGGGGTACTATACCAACGCCTTCTCGGACGGAAACAGCTATCAATGCGGCGCGTCGTTCGGCGGCTATCTCGGCCTGAATATGACGGGCGCAAGCAATGAGCTTACGGAGCGGCTCGCCCAGATCTGCACCTATGGCGACGGGATCTATGCGGCGCAATACATCGCGGCGATGTACGGTGCGGCATTCTTCACGGACGACATCGGCGAGATCATCGAAGCGGGGCTTGCGGCCATCCCTGAGGCGTCGTGGTCTGCCGAGATCATCCGCGATGTTCTCGCCAACAAAGAGGCGGGCATGAATGAACAGCAGAATTACGAGTCCATCATGAAAAAGTGGGTGGATTACGACGGCAAGTTCAATTCCCCGTACCAATGGATCGAGTGGCCGAGCGATATGCTGCTCGATGCAAAGGTGTGTTCGGCGTTTACCACCATCGGGCTTCTCTATGGGAACGGCGACATTGAAAAGTCGATGAAGATCACCATGCAGTGCGAGAACGATTCCGATTCGACGGCGGCGGCAACGGTGGGCATCCTCGGCGTGATCAAGGGCTTTGAGAATTTCCCCGAAGAGTATAAATCGGGCCTCATCGAAAACCAGATGATCAAGTACTCCCGCCTGACGGTGGACGGCGTTGCCGATACCTGCAAGGAGCTGATCGGGGAGATCGTCACGCGGCAGGGCGGCAAAGTTGCCTATGTAGACGGCGTTCTCTCGCTCGTCATCCCCGAAGCGGCGCGGCAGGCGGAGATCGGCGCCTATAAACCGGGCAAAACGGCGACGAAGGCCGACCTCGGCGAACCCGTGCTCTATACGGATGAGGAGATGGCGCGCCTGCGCTACTTCGCCGACCCCGGCTTTGAGGGATGCTCCAACGAGGCGAGAAACGGCTCCTCTTCGGGCTATCTTGCAAACGGCTGGGCGACGGATAAGAGCGCAAACGTCTCCGTCGAGTTCAGAAAGCAGTCCGCCTACACGGGGCAGAACACCGTGCGCCTCACGGCGTCCGAAGGGCAGACCGTCAGCCTTTGGAACCCCACGAACAGGGCGCTTTCCAAGCAGACGAACTATGAACTTTCCTGCATGGTGCAGCTCAGCGAAGGGTTTTGTTCGGAGTTCAAACTTGCCGTTTGGAACTCTTCGGGGATGTTGCTCCGCGCGCAGGCGGCGGAGGTGCAGGAAGGCTGGTTCCGCGTGACGCTTGTATTCAATACGGGCAACAATACGGATGTGCGGATCGGCGCACAGCTCACGGGCGCGAACGGCGCCGACTTCGTGAGGGTGGACGATTTCGAACTCCGTTTGAAATAAAAAATTATCGGGAGGAAACAAATGAGTACCAAAACAAAGAACTTATGGCGCAAAGCAACAGGGTTCGCAATTGCCGCCGCAATGCTTGCATCGGCCGTTCCCATGGCGGGGATGCTCGCGGCGCACGCATACGGCAGCAGTGAAGAAGTAGCGGCGGAGGGCGGCAACGTGCTGACTTCCAACCTCATCCTCGACGGCGGGTTTGAAAACGTCGAATACAATGAGGAGACCAAGAAGATCGGGGCGTGGGACGTCGATCTCGCCTCCGAGGCGGCGGGTACGGGCGGTACGGTCGCGCTCGTTGAAGATTCGGGCGGGAAGGCGCTCCGCTTGAAGTCCCCCGGCAACAAGAGCGGATATCCCGAAATCTCGCAGACGGTCACGGTACTGCCCAACACGGCGTACTATGTCACCATGCGGGTGCGGGTGGATTACCTCAACGCGGTATTCTTCGGGATCGCCTCGCCGGAGCGGGCGGGGGAGACCATCTACGGCCAGCTCCACAGGTGGAACGATACTTCCATCGATAAGGACCACGATACCGAGGATACGAAGCTCACCATCGATACCGATAAGTTTTCGGGCTATTCGACGTATTCCGCACATTTTACGACGGGCAACGAAACGGCGGTGCGCCTCTTCATCCGTGAAGAGAAGTCGGATATCATCGTGGACGACGTCTCCATGACGTACGAGGGAAATCTCATCCCCGCGGCCTCAAAAAATCTGCTCGTGAACGGCGGCTTTGAGGAGAGTACGGGCGCCGAGCCGTTGCGCGGCTGGAAAGTGATCTCAAACACCGCAGAAGCGGGGTCGGAGATCGGCATCGACGCGCTCGACGTCTCCACGTATATGCGTTCCACGCAGGATAAGCAGATGGAGGGGCTGAACACGCTCTATCTCGCGGCCAAAGAGGGCTTCACCGAGGAGGACGACATCACCTTCGGGCAGGCCGTCGAGGTCAAGGCCAACACCAACTATACGTTCTCCGTCAACCTCTCCAAATACGGCGATGCAAAGCGCGCCAAGGATGAAGAGAACGATGTCACGGCGAGCGGCATCCAGACCGTCACCGTGGGCATCGGATATTACGAAGGCGAAGAATTCAAAACGCTCGTAACCGAGCGCATCGACGGGTCCAACATTTCGCTTGCGGCATACCGCAGCTTCGGCGTCATGACGAACACGGGGGAGCATACCGAAGTATATCCCTTCGTGAAGATGCAGTCGGCGGCGGGCGGACAGTGGGGCAACTGCCTCTATGTGGATGATTGCTTGTTCTTCGAACATGCGCTCGATCTCCCCGAAGGCAAGGAAAACCTCCTTCTCAACGGCGGCCTCTCCAAGAATGCCGATGATTGGTATATCATGTATTCTTCCAGCGAAGCGGATTGGCAGGATAGTTCCCCGTATCTCGGCGGCAGTGTCTGGGCAACCGAGTGGTATCCTTACAGCGGCATCATCCAGAGTACAAATTTGAAAAAGGACAGCCTCTATAAGGTCACGGCGAATATCATCACGTATCTTTTCAATTGGCAGGGTAGCGGCGTGCATTCGCCCGTTTCCATCCTCGTCATCGAGGGGAACGATTCCGCCGTGCGGAACAAGATCAACGGCATCGTCACGAACGGGTTCTCCCAATGGTCGGATCTTTCAGATATCAATATCGTCGCGCGGCAGAACGTTCCCGTCTCCACGACGAGCAATTGGTTCTATCATCCCGTCAACCTCATCTTCTCCGTCCCCGAAGACGGCGAATATTCCATTCTCATCTGCTCCGAGTACGGCGCATATGACGTTGCAAACAATGCGTATTTCTCCGATTGCCTCGGCGGCATGAACATCGGCTCGGTCACCATGTATGAGACCAGCCTTGCAGAACTCTCTCCCGTAAAGGAGACTACGCCCGCCGACGTCCTCGGCACCATCGACCCCGATAACATCACCATCGGGGAAGAGATCGCCGTCGCAAACGGCACGCCCGTTTCGCACTTTGTTTCCAACGTCTATGGCTATGGCACATACACGTTGAAAGTGGTGGATGCCGATGGAAGCGAAGTCACTTCCGGCAACATGCAGGCCACATACAAGGTCCTCGTCTTTGAAGCGGACGGCGAAGAACCCGCACTCACGTTTGCGGTCTCCGTTTCGGAGAAGCAGTTCAGTTCGGAAGGTACGCCGGGCGGCAGCGAAGGCGGTTCCGGCGAGAACCAAGAGGGGATGCCTGCCTATCTCATCGCGATCATCGTTTGCGCGGCAGTGATCGGCGTTGCCGTTGTGGCGGCCGTCGTCATCCTGCTCGTGAAGAAAAAGAAGTCTGACCGCTGAGATCGATAAAAGGGATCCGGAGGTGTTATCGCTTCCGGATCTTTTTTCGGGCGTATCCGCCCGCAGGAGAACATTATGAAGATCTTTGTCATCGGCAGTATCAATATGGATCTGGTCATCCGCGCACCCTTTATGCCGAAGAGCGGCATGACGGTCGAGGGCGGCGGATTCATGAGCAATCCGGGCGGAAAGGGGGCCAATCAGGCAGTCGCATGCGCCAAACTCGGCGCCGAGACGTATATGGTCGGTTGCGTCGGGAAGGAGTTCGGCGGAGAGCTGTTGCAGTCCCTTAGCGGCTACGGCGTCGATACGCGCTTTATCGAGCGGCACGAAGATGTTTCGAGCGGCATTGCGGTCATCGCCGTGGCGGATGGCGATAACCGCATCATCCTCGACCGCGGCGCGAACGGAAAAGTGACGGCGGGTCTCGTGGACCGCGCGCTTGCGTGCGCGGAGGCGGGCGATTATCTGATTTTACAGCTCGAAGTGGAAACGGAGACCGTCGCATATGCGCTGCGGGCGGGCAAACGGCGGGGCATGGTCACCATGCTGAATCCCGCGCCGGCCAAGAAGCTGCCCGAAAGCGTCTTTGCGGACTGCGATTATTTTCTGCCCAACCAGACGGAAGCGGAGTACTATACGGGCATCTATCCACAGGATGGCGACAGCGCCATGGCCTGTGCCATAGCTCTGAACAAGATGGGCGTGGGGCGCACGGTCATCACGATGGGGGAGCGCGGATCCGCCTGTATGGAGGGCGGGGAACTGATAGAAGTCGCGCCCTTAGCCGTGGAGGCGGTGGATACGACGGCCGCAGGGGATACGTATGTGGGAGCGTTTGCGGTAAAGCTATCGGAGGGCGGCGGCCTTGAAGAGGCGATGCGGTTTGCGAGCGCGGCTTCGTCGCTTGCCGTTACCCGCCGCGGCGCACAGCGATCCATCCCCGTGCGGAAGGAACTCTCCGCGCATCTCTGAAAGGGTTTTTGAAAAGCGCCTCCCCCCAACGGGGTGCCAAGACCTGCCCCCTTTTAAGGAGGGGGCGGGTGGCGCGGCTTTGCCGCGTCAGGTGGGGGTTCCTCCTCGCTGTCCCTGAAAGGGAAAGTGGCGCGCGTTTTTGCGCGCCGAAAGGGTTTCAAAAAACGCCTCCCCCCATTTCTGTGAAATGGGGGGAGGGTAGGGTGGGGGGGGTATAATCGTCATTCCGTCCGACCGAGGCTTCTATTGTAGACCAAGGTCGTCACGAGGAGCGTAGCGACGAAGTAGCATAGCCGAGGAATCACCTTATTATAATAATGTGACCCTTCGACAAGCTCAGGGTGACGAATAGGAAAACGTCCTTCCGTCCGCGCCCAATGCGTCATTTCGAGCGGAGCGAGAAATCTCTCCGCCCCGTTATTTTATTCTTCATCTTTTCGGCTCAATTTTTTCTTGCAGTTTCCCACTTGATGACATTTGGGGCAGCGCAATCTTCTCCATGACGGATTTACTCCCTACTTTGAGCCGAGTTTTTTCCATACCCATATCATGACGGGCAGGGTGATGAGGATCGCCGCCGCGTCTGCAATGGGGGCGGCCCACGCAACGCCCATGACGCCGAGTCCGAGGGGAACGAGGAACGCGAATACGATCAACAAAATATCGCGGAGGAAGGAGAGCGGCGCGGCGAGCTTTGCGTATCCGATGGACTGTAAAAAGATGGCGCAGACCTTTTGCAGGCAGGTGAACACGATGAACATCAGATAAATCCTGAGGCAAGGGATGGCAAATTGCATATAAAGCTCCGCATCGAGGTCTTCCGCGCCCCCGCCCGCGCCGAACATGGCGATCAATACGCGGGGGAGCGCTTCAAACAATACGGTAAACAAGAGGCAGATCCCCGCCGTCCAGAGCAGAATGAGTTTGAGAAGCCGCTTCACTCTGCCGTACTGTTTTGCGCCGTAATTGTAGCCCACAATGGGCTGTGCGCCCGCCGCGATCCCGATCGCCACATTGAGGACGATCTGGAACAGCTTCATGATGACGACGAACGCCGCGAGCGGAATATCCGCCCCGAACTCGCTCGCCATGCCGTAACGCACGAACAGTACGTTGTTGACGATCGTCGTTGCGACGATACAGAGTTGCGTGAGGAAACTCGACGCGCCAAGCGCCATGATCTTCGGCAGAATTTTGAAGTCGGGGATAAAACTTTTCCATTGGATCTTGAAAGTTTTACTGCGCAAAAGATAGCAGACGCAGATGACGAAGCTGACAAACTGACCGATGATGGTCGCATATGCCGCCCCTTGGATGCCGAGGTCGAGCGCATAAATTGCGATGGGGTCGCCGATGATATTGAGGACGGCACCCACGGTCATGGCGAACATGGCATATCCGGGTGCGCTGTCGGCGCGGATGATCGCCGCGAGGCAGTTCTGCACGAGCGCAAGCGGCATCATGGCATAGATGATGACGCCATAGTCATGCGCAAGGGAGATGTTAGCCTGTGTTCCGCCGAGAAGCATTAAGAGGCCGTCGCCCCAAAGATAGGCAACGAGGATGACGGCGGAACCCGATAAAAAGGAGGCGAGCATGGCGTTACCGACGCCGCGGTGGATCTTTTCGCCTTTGCCTTCACCCAAGGACATCGAGAGCCAAGCCGCCGCGCCGTCTCCGAAGAAGAGGGAAAGCCCCCAGCCGACGACCGTGACCGGGAAGATGACGCCCGTTGCGGCGTTGCCTAAATATCCCACCTTGCTGTTCCCCACAAAAATCTGGTCTACGATGTTGTAGAGGCAGGAGATGATGAGGGAGAGGATGCAGGGGACTGCAAATTTCACGAGAAGTTTGCCGACCTTTTCTTTGCCTAAATAGTCGCTGTTTTCCATAAAAAACCTCCAAAAAAAGAGCAAAACGGCACGAAAATTTGCGTGCCGTTCAAAAAAACAACACCTGCAAGCGCTTCCGTACCGTAATCAGATTTACGCGCGTGGGCGCCACATGTGTCGTTAAGCTCTATGAAATTTTATTTGTATTATGCCATAAACCGCCGCAAATGTCAAGCAAAATTCAAAGTAGCAGAGCAAAATTCACCGCCTGCGGCGCATTGCGTCGTCCCATATGTCATTTCGAACCCCTTAGGGGTGAGAAATCCCGGTTCGCTGTCATCCTGACCGCCCGCACGCTCTTTGTGACGCCGAAGCGCGTCACAAGCGCAAAGCGCGAAGTAGCAATACGTCATTCCGAACGCAGTGAGGAATCTCCTTATTAAAATAATGTGACCCTTCGGCAAGCTCAGGGTGACGGATTTACTCCCCACATCCCGCTGTCCCTTTTAGGGAAAGTGGCGCGCGTTTTTGCGCGCCGAAAGGGTTTCAAAAAACGCCTCCCCCCATTTCGCAGAAATGGGGGGAGGGTAGGGTGGGGGGCGAAATGACGCGCTGGCCGCCAAGGAAAAACGCCATTCCGTCCGCGCCCTAACACGTCATTTCGAACCCCGTAGGGGTGAGAAATCCCGGCTTGGCAGGCATGGACTAAATTATAGTCCCAAACAATCATCGTTCCAAACCTGCACCTAAAAAGCCGTCGTATTTTGATTCTGTGCCGCCTACCGACGCTTGCCATAGACAAACTCACGCCTAAATGCCAAAATCACTTTTGACTGCTTGATTTTTTTGTGCGTTTATGATATGATGATTGTACAATAAATAGTAATTTAGCGAAAAAAATATGCACAAAGTTGATATTTCTAAATTAAAAGAGCTTGCAGCGCAAGGTGATGCAAACGCACAGTATGAATTGGGCAAATATTTCAGCTACGGAGAAGATATGGACGAGACAGAGGCTTTTCGTTGGTTTCTTCTTGCCGCCGAGCAAGGTCATGTAAAGGCGCAATTTGCTGTTGGCGATTGCTATGCTATCGGGGACGGTGTCGAAGAGGATTGGAAGGAAGCCTATCGCTGGTATTGGCGTGCCGCAGAACAAGGATACGCAGAGGCGCAATTCGATGTTGCAGAGTGTCTTGCAACAGGTACGGGCGTCGAGGAGAATCAAGAAGAAGCTTTCCATTGGTACATGAAATCTGCGGAGGGCGGATATGCTCACGCACAGGTAGCGCTCGGAATCCTTTATGAAGATGGGGATATCGCCCCTCAAAGTTATGCTGATGCCGCAAAATGGTATTGCCTCGCGGCTGAACAGGGAGATGGTGCAGGTCAATATAATCTTGGCTGTCTTTATCTCAACGGCTTGGGCGTTGAAAAGGATTACAATCGCGCTTTTGAATTGTTCACCCTTTCCGCAAAGCAAGACGGCATCTATGCTCTGAATAATTTGGGATATTGTCATGAATATGGTTTTGGCACACCGCAGAATTTGGAAAAGGCCATTGAATACTATCTGCTTGCGGCAAATCGCGGAGATGAGGTGGCGGCGTATAATCTTGGCGAATGCTACGAGCTTGGCAAAGGTGTCGAGCAAAATTTAGATAAAGCCCTCGAATGGTATCGTATCGCCGCCGAGCGTGGCGATGAAGATGCTCAAAAGAAAGTGCAAGCTTTGACGAATCTATAAAATAAATTTCAATTCAGCAGAGACAAAAAAGCGAGGGCGTTTGTCCTCGCTTTTAGAATAAAAAAAGAC
The DNA here is from genome assembly GCA_947626575.1 of uncultured Clostridia bacterium. GTDB lineage: Bacteria > Bacillota > Clostridia > Christensenellales > Borkfalkiaceae > Gallimonas. The sequence continues at coordinate 16,793 of CANQSR010000026.1, forward strand.
CAACCAGACAGGGACTCGCGCCTCCACCCTCGGTTCGGGTCTACACCTTACTTCGTCGCTTCGCTCCTCGTGCGCCCTTGGACGCCATAAAAGAACGGGCGGGCGGGCAGGGACTGCGTCCCTGCGTTTTTTACCAAAAGAAAAAGAAGGCGGTTCGCCTTCTTTTTCTTTTGGTGCGCCGTAAGGAACTCGAATCCCTAGCCTTCGGTTCCGTAGACCGACGCTCTATCCAATTGAGCTAACGGCGCATGTGGTTTATTTTATTATCACTCTTCGGCTTAGGGATTCCCGCGGACGATGTCCGCGATCCCTCGCCTTACTTCGGAGCTTCGCTCCTCGTGTCGCCCATGGCGGTCGGTTCCGTAGACCGACGCTCTATCCAATTGAGCTAACGGCGCATGTGTTCCCTTCGCGCAAACGGCGCTTGCGCAACTCGTTTGTACCATGACATTATAGACCATCCCGCATGGTTTGTCAACGATTTTTGCGCGGGAAAATGAAAAATTTCCGCACCGACTTTGCGGCCGCATTTTACCCTAATACGCAGGGCGGACAAATGCTTTGCCCGCCCTGCGACTTCCCTCCGCGATGCTTTCCGGCCTCACTTCATCCCCTCGATGATGTTTCTCGCCACATAGATGCCGCTGGCCGAGGCGTGGGAGAGCGAATGCGTGATGCCGCTGCCGTCGCCGATGATATAGAGGCCTTCGTGACAGGATTCGAGCTTCTTGTCCACGCCCACTTCCACGTTGTAAAACTTCACTTCCACGCCATAGAGGAGCGTATCGTCGTTGGCCGTGCCGGGCGCGATCTTATCGAGGGCATAGATCATCTCGATGATGCCGTCCAAAATGCGCTTGGGCAGTACGAGGCTCAGATCGCCCGGCGTCGCCTGCAAGGTGGGCGTGACGAAGCCCTCTTCGATGCGCGCGGGCGTCGAGCGGCGGCCGCGCACCAAATCCCCGAACCGTTGCACGATCACGCCCCCGCCGAGCATGTTGCTCAGGCGCGCGATGGATTCGCCGTACCCGTTGGAATCCTTGAAGGGTTCGGAAAAATGTTTGGCGACGAGCAGCGCAAAATTCGTGTTCTCCGTATGCTTGGAGGGGTCCTCATAACTGTGGCCGTTCACGGTGATGATCCCGTTCGTGTTTTCCGTCACGACCGCGCCCTTCGGATTCATGCAGAACGTGCGCACGTAATCGTTGTACTTCTGCGTACAGTAGACGATCTTGCTCTCATAGAGTTCATCCGTCAAGTGGGAAAAGACCTCGGCGGGCAGTTCCACGCGCACGCCGATATCCACGCGGTTGGAGTGGGTGGGGATTTCCAGATCTTTACAGATGCGCTCCATCCACTTGCTGCCGCTTCTGCCCACGGAGATGATGCACTTCTTGCAGGAATATGTCTTGCCGAGGGAGGAGATGAGGAATCCGCCGTCTGCGGCGGTCACCGAACCGACGGGTGAATCGAAGTGGAAATCCACGCGGCTTTCGAGGAAAGCATAGAGATTTTCCAGCACGCGGAAGTTGATATCCGTCCCCAAATGGCGTACGGAGGCGTCGAGCAGATGCAGGCCGTGCTGGATGCACTCCTTTTTGAATTTACTGCCCGCGGTCGAATAGAGTTTGGTGCCTTCCCCGCCGAATTTCAGATTGATGCCGTCCACATAATGCATGAGTTCGAGGGCGCGCTGTTTGCCGATATATTGGTGCAGACTGCCGCCGAAGTCGTTGGTGATGTTGTATTTCCCGTCGGAAAAGGCGCCTGCGCCGCCGAACCCGGACATAACGGAACACGTCTTGCAGTTGATGCAGGACTTCACTTTATCGCCGTCGATGGGACACTTGCGCGCGTTGAGCGCGTGGCCCGCTTCAAAGACGGCGATCTTCAAGCCGGGGGCTTTCAGGCACAGTTCGTAGGCGGAAAAGATGCCGCCCGGCCCTGCCCCGATAATGATGACATCGTAGTTCATAAGATAGACCTCATGGCAATTATAACATAGGCGGCAACAAAAAGCAAGAGGTTTTGAAGGCATTGGCTTCGGGAAGCGCGGGCGTGGCGGACAATTTTCCCCGCGGGAGAGGCATGCGTGAAAAAAACAGAAAAAAATGGGAAAAGGTGGGCAAAAACGTTTGACATCCTTGGGAAACTTTGATAGAATGAACAAGCATTGTGAATGCGGGTGTAGTTCAATGGTAGAACCCCAGCCTTCCAAGCTGGCTGCGTGGGTCCGATTCCCATCACCCGCTCCAAATTAGCAACATCGGAGATGCGAAAACTTCGAGACAAGTCAAGCATGCGCCTGTAGCTCAGGTGGATAGAGCAACGGCCTTCTAAGCCGTGTGTCAGGAGTTCGAATCTCTTCAGGCGCACCAATGTATGGCGGGTGTAGCTCAGTTGGTTAGAGCGCCAGGTTGTGGCCCTGGAGGTCGTGAGTTCGATTCTCGTCGCCCGCCCCAAACTTGTTTCCTAATGGGGTGTCGCCAAGTGGTTAAGGCACCGGATTTTGATTCCGGCATTCGTTGGTTCAAATCCAGCCACCCCAGCCAACGGCGGCCCATTAGCTCAGATGGTAGAGCACTTGACTTTTAATCAAG
>CANQSR010000027.1 GCA_947626575.1 uncultured Clostridia bacterium
CTTCACCCTCGCCATTGACGTGCAGGTCTCCGAATCCCAATGCTCCGACGCCCTCGCAATCAATTCTTGATTTAGCGGAGGGGACGTGAGGCGAATGTTTCCCGCTGTCATCCTGACCGCCGCACGTTCTTTGTGACGCCGAAGGGCGGCACGAGCGCAAAGCGCGAAGTAGCGAAGCGAAGGATCTCGAATTACGAAGTCCGATAACACATATCTTGGTCGCAATAGGATTCTTCGCGGATAAGCAATTCGTTGAAAGCCAAACTATTAGGGCTCAGAATGACAAACGAGCCTCGGTCGTTCGGAATGACGGCATGGGGAGAGCGGCCTCGTCGCCCCTAAGAGGGGAGATGTCACGAGCCTGCGAGTGACAGAGGGGTTTTGAACGTTCACGTCATTCCGAACGTATGTGAGGAATCTCGAAGAACGAAGTCCGTTTGCACAACGCTTGGTCGCAATAGGATTCTTCGCGGATGGGCAAGCCGTTGAAAGCCAAACCGTTACGGCTCAGAATGACGTTTAACCGTACGGCTACTTCGTCGCTTCGCTCCTCGTCGCCCCTTTGAGGGGAGATGTCACGAGCCTGCGAGTGACAGAGGGGTTTTGGACGTTTCACGTCATTCCGAACGCATGTGAGGAATCTCGAAGAACGAAGTTCGTTTGCACAACGCTTGGTCGCAATAGGATTCTTCGCGGATGAGCAAGCCGTTGAAAGCCAAACTATTACGGCTCAGAATGACGTACGGCTACTTCGTCGCTACGCTCCTCGTGACGCGCTTAGATTACAATAGAAGCCTCGCGCGGACAGAATGACGTGCGGCTACTTCGCCTGCGGCTCGTGACGACCTAAAAGGCACAGCGAGATTACCTTCCCCGCTCCAAGGGGAAGGGTTCTTTGGTATCAACCGTATCAACCGAAAAAGCGGCGGACCGTTTGAAAAACGGTCCGCCGCTTTGTAATATCAATCATTGTAATATCAATCATTGTAAATATCAGTCATTCAATGGCTTTCAGGGATTCGTTCATGCGGATGTGCGTGATCTTCGGGCTGAGCATGAGCGTTACGAGGAAGGTAAAAATGAGGGAGATGATGGGCGCGCATACCCATACGTACCACCCCATCCCCGGAATGGAGCCGAAGGCCATCACATCGAAAATAAACAGACACAAGAGGCAGCCGAACGGCAGGCCGAAGAGAATGCCGATGGCGCTCGTCACATAGATCTCGCGGTAGACGTAAGCCGTCACCTCGCGGTCTTGGTAGCCGAGGACCATGAGCGTTGCAAGCTCGCGTTCGCGCTCGGAAATGTTGATGTTGGTGAGCGTGTAGATGACGACGAAGTTGAGCAGAGCCGCAAAGATCAGCACTACGACGGCCACGCCGATCATGGCACTCGTCCCGATGTCCTGAAAAATACAGCAATCCAACACGGCCAGACCCGCGAGTACGAGCGCGGTGGAGGCCATGACCGCAACGACGGTCATGAAAAAGCGCATCTGGTACCGCAATACGTTGCGCAGGGACGACTTATATTTGAAAGAAAGTCGGTTCCAGAGCAGCGGAATATATTCCAGCACGACCTTCTTCCCCGGCTTGGGCGCCTTGGGCCGAAGCTGTTCGGCGGGGCGTTCGCGCGTCTTTTTCAGACCGGCGAAGAGCGTCGCGAGCATGGTCGCCACGAGGATGACGGAGGAGACGATGAAATAGAAACCGAGGGAGACCTGCGGAGGATAGGCGGGCAGGGTGTAATTCCACGTAAAGTTGATGTAGACGATGTATGCAAGACCCATGCCCGCGAAGTAGGCTCCGAAAGCGCCGATGACCGTCCCGATAAAGGCGAACAGAAGGTATTTGGATACGATGCGGAGAGGGGAGTAGCCGAGCGTCGAAAGGCAGGCAAGCTGTGCGCGCTCTTCGTCGAGAAAGCGCGTCATCGTGGAGAGGACGATGAGGAGCGTCACGAGCAGGAACACGGCCATCATCACATACCCGATGCCCTCGATCTTGCCCGCGTATTCATGAAAGGTGCGGAACGAGAAGTTTTCAAAGAGCGTGAGAACTTCCGCTTCGCGCACGCCGTCCGCCGTGAGCAGTTCTTCGAGCGCGGCCTTTTCGGCGGTAACGTCCGCTTCATAGGCGCCGCACATCACGGGCGCGTCTCCGCGCGGCAGGGTCAGATAGACGTCGTTGACGGCGGGGATGAGGTCGGGTTCGAAGAGGTAGAAGATGCCGTCGAGAAGCTCCGCCTCGCCGTCCTCCTTGGTGAATTGGATGCTCACGTCGTTGCGCACGGCCATGTGCAACGGGTTGAAGATGGTCCCGCGCACAAAAAACTGCATCGTGCGGCTCTGCTGCTGCACGCCGAAGGGGGTGTTTGCCGTGATAGAAAGTTCCGCGGTGAGCATGGAGCCGAGGGGATAGGCGCGGAGCTGATCGGTCGCGCGCTCCACATAGACGTCGTAAATATCTTCTGAAAGATCTTGCGGCCGCTCGCACGTCTCCAATACTTGCAAACGGTCGATGACGTGTTCCGTGGGGGGCATGTCCGAGAAGTACACCTTCGAAACACCCTCACCCACGCCTTCGAACTGCATGGATATATCCAGCTCGACCTCGCCGATGAAGCCGTATTCGGCCGTGGACGTCATCTCCATGGCCGCATCCTTGAATTCCAGAGAGGCGCCCTTTTCCATGCGGCCCTCATAGCGGGAAGCAAGGGCTTCGAGTTCGCTTTCGGTAAAGCCCGTCTCGCGCGTACTCTTCACGATGAAGTCGCTCACGTTGCTCTCGCGGTAGAGGTTATCGAGGGCGAAATCCATCTTGTCCGTCGCCATGCCGATACCCGCGGAAAAGCCGATGCTCACGAGGACCATGAGAATGATGGAGATGAGGCGCGCCTTATTGTGCAAGAATGTGCGCGCGAATGTTTTCAGGTAGGTTTTCACCACTCGATCTCCTCGACAGGCAGGGGATGTTCGTTGACTTCGATCTTTGCGATCTGCCCGCTCTTGATATGGATGACCTTATCCGCCATTTCTTTGAGGGCGGCGTTGTGGGTCACGACGATGACGAGCCGCTTCTGTTTGCCCGAAATATCATAGAGGAGTTTCAAGATCTTTTTGCCCGTTGCATAGTCGAGCGCGCCCGTGGGTTCGTCGCAGAGGAGCAGTTTGGGATTTTTGGCGATGGCGCGGGCAATGGAGACGCGCTGTTGTTCGCCGCCCGAAAGTTGCGCGGGGAAGTTCATGAGGCGGTCTCCAAGCCCCACTTCTTCGAGTACGGTGCGGGGGTCGAGGGCATTTTTGCAGATCTCGACGGCCAGCTCCACGTTTTCGAGCGCCGTGAGGTTGGGCATAAGATTGTAAAATTGGAAGATGAAGCCGACGTCGCCCCGCCGGTACTCGGTGAGACCCTTGCGGTTCAAAGCGGTGATCTCGCGCCCGTCGAGAACTATTTTGCCCTCCGTGGCGCTGTCCATGCCGCCGAGGAGATTGAGAAGAGTTGTCTTTCCCGCGCCGCTCGATCCGAGTACGACGACGAATTCGCCCGTTTCAAGCGAAAAAGAGACATCCCGCAACGCGTCTACGCGGATGTCACCTACCGTATACTGTTTGCTCACGTGTTCAAGGGTAAGATAGCTCATGTTCTGCACCGTGGGAAGTTTTCCCCTACATTATATCATATTGCGCGAAGAAAGCAAGGCGCCCAAAATGAAAACGGGGTGAAATTATGAAGGCCGCGCGGCAGGTCTACACGCCAAACCGCATAATGGGGTCGGAAAAAACTGCATCCGCGTGATGGGGCGGGGAAGCCGCGACCGCATGGTGGGGGCGGAAAAAAAGTAACCGCGTGACAAATAAACCCGCGCCGCGCGCGGTGCAAGAAGGGAGCGTCCCGTCACACGGGTTTGTTCCCGCTTAACTTCGCCAGCGCAAAACTTGCGTCGATGCGAGAGAAGATCTCTTCGTCGGGAAGGGTGTCGTCGAGGGGAAGCGTCAGCCAATGGCGCTTGTTCATGTGATAGGCGGGAAAGTAGCGCGTGCCGTCGAGGATCGCGGCGATCTCCGAAGCATCGGCTCGCACGTTGAGGACGTCGAGAAGGCCGCCGTCGGGGCGGCCGATCTTGGCCGCGGGAAGGCGCGCGAGCAGGCCGAACCACTTCCCGTTATCCGCCCTGCGCCAAACGGCGTCGGCGGGAAATTTCTCCCAAAGGAACTCCAACTCGCGGACATGGGTGGCACGTACGTGGTCTATGAGGCGGTGCGCCTGCGGACTTGGAAAGACGTCCCGCACGAAACAATGCGCGGCGATATCCGCAAGAAGCGCGTCGAAGGCGGCGCGGACGCTTCCCACGAAAACGCCCTGCGCCTCGTCCACGAGGTGCAGGGTATAGGGTTCTCCCGAAGCCTCGTCCACGGTCGAAGTCCGCACGGAGCCGTCCTTCGAGACCTCCACCGTGACGGTGAACTCGCCGCCGAGGATGGGCGCGCGCAGGACGAAAGTTTCGCCCTGTTGGAGAAATCCGTATGCTATGAGCTTGGCAAAGTCGGGGGATAGCTGCCCGAAAACCGATGTTTCCATGCGCATGATTATAGCACGCCGCACGCCGTTTAGCAAGCGTAACTTATCACCCCCCTCGGCTTTTTGGGCCGAGGGGGTAAATTTATTCCATTGTCCCGAAAACGGTACAGCCGCAGTGATATACTGTCTATCGAGGCGCTAATGGAAAGGGTCATAGAAAAATTCCGTGCGCATGCGGCGCGGATGCGATGCGAATACGAATGCAAAGTCCTGCGGGAGACGGGCAACGCCGAAAGATTCGAAGCGGCCATTACGGAGCTGCAAGCGGCAAAACAAAGGGGCTATCTCCCGCTTTCGGGCAAGCGCGGCGGGAACTATATCATGGGGTCGGAAAGTTTTATCGCCGCCGGGGCGGCCAATTGCTCCTATCTGCTCTATTGGGCGGGCATCACGAGGGTGGACCCCATCAGGTTTCATCTTCCCTTCGAGCGGTTTTTGAATCCGCTCGTAGGCGGGCCGTTGGAGATCCCCTTGGCCGCCGTACCCCGAACGCGCGTTGCGCGCGGAGATATAGATCTGGCCGCGGCGCTCAGCGAGAGAGGACATCCCGCCGAGAGCTTCCCGCCGTGCGATTGCAGTGCCGCAGGGGTAATTTTGAGGGAGACGAACGGCCGCCTTGTCTTTCAAGAACAGGCTATGCACCTCTTGCATACGCTCGGCGGCTATTCCTATGCCGAGGCGGAGCTGTTGCGGCGGAGATTTGCCAAAGCATTACCGCGGGAGGATGTGCAGGCCCTCGAAGAACAATTCATTGCCCGCGCGGTCAAGCGCGGGCTTCGGCAACGGGATGCGCAACAGGTCATACGGGAAATTGCAGAATGGGGCGGAAAACTTCTCCCCAAGTGCGCGCTTCTCGGCGAGCTGTTAAACGGGTGATAAGCGAGGTGAAAGAAGATGGATCTGAAAGCGGAATTGTATCCAAAACAAGTGATGTTCATGGAAAATGCCGATACCATGTCCGAGGTAGCGGCGCAGAACGCACAGCAAGGAAGGCAAAGTCTCTGCTTTTTGCGGGGGCTGCCGAAGGAGGTCTTTACGGGGAAACTTTTGTGCGCGGCCGCAGACGTTGCATGGGAGAAGGCTGAGCGCGGAACTTGCAGTGCGGCGGAATGGGAGCGGCTCATGGCCGCGGCGAACTTTCTTTGCGGCAATGTGCGAATAGACAGCGCCGCCATGGGCGACGAAGAGATCTTGGCGCAGTGTAAGCGCCTCCCCTCGGCGGACGTCATCCTGATCTTATCCCTTGCCAAATAGAAGCTTTTATGTTATACTATTCACAACACGAAAAGGAGAACACCATGAACAATTACAGGGATGTGCACCATTTATTTGCGGAGCGGGATCCCGCGGAAGCCGAATATCGGGATCGGGCAACCTTTGAGGAATACCTCGAAAAAGCGTCTAAAAATGACGTAGCGGCGCAGAACGCCCTCGGCGACTGTTATTTTTACGGTCGTGGCGTGGCGCGCGACTATGAAAGCGCCGTAAAATGGTACAAAAAAGCGGCGACGAAGGGCAATGCGGAGGCGCAAAACCATCTCGGCATTTGCTATTATTTTGAGCTTGGCGTAGAAGGAGATTACGAAAAAGCGGTAAGTTGGTGGAAAAAAGCCGCAATGCAGGGGAATGCAAGAGCGCAAGACAATTTAGGAAATTGCTATTTCTACGGCCGCGGGGTGAAGCGCAACGAGCAAAAAGCCGCACAATGGTACGAAAAAGCCGCAATGCAGGGCGACGCAAATTCGCAGTGCAATCTTGCAATTTATATCTCAATGGAAAACAAAAAATCCTTTGAATGGCTGAAAAAAGCTGCCGAGCAGGGAAACCCGCGCGGACAATGCAGCTTAGGTTATTGTTATTTTCATGGGCGCGGCGTCGCGGAGAACAAAAAGAAGGCGGTACATTGGTTTGAAAAAGCCGCAATGCAGGGATATGCGCCTGCGCAATATAAACTCGGTGATTGTTACTTTTACGGCCACGGAGTGGAGATAAACTATGAAAAAGGCGTGGAATGGTACGAAAAAGGTGCGCTGGGGGGAGATGAGAATGCGCAATTATCTCTCGGCGATGCATACTTATACGGATACGTCGTGGAGCAGAATTTCAAGAAGGCGGAAAAATGGCTGAAAAAATCATCGGCACAGGGAAATCCGGGGGCAGATCAGTCGTTGCGGGAATTGAAGGAGGAAATCAAAAAATCCAAGCAGAAGTGAAGGATATGCTCTTTCTTGCAAAATCGGTTGAGATATGCTATACTGTCCTTGTCCCGTTTTCGGGAAAGGTTGCCCTGTGGAGGGGACGGGCATGAATGCAGATGAATTTGAAAAAATAGTCAATTCATTGACGGAAAACGAGGGTGCCATGTCCGCGATCTGCGCCTCGGATGTGCGGCATGTCCAAACGATGTATACCCTGTCCTCGGCCGAAGAGATCGCTGCGGAGAGCGCAGGGGACCTTCTCGCAAAGCTCAATGCCCTTGCAGGCGAAGCGTATGATGCCTATATCATCGTCCTCCGCATTCCGCGGGAGGCGCTCGAAGCGTTCGCCCGCGGAATAGCGTGTAAGGGAAAGTTCGCGCTCATCGGCGCGGTCAGATCGGAAAGCTATGAAGCCGTCATCGGCTGTTATAAAACACAAAGGAGAATAGCGATATGAACAAAAATCAAGCGCTATTGGAGGCGCAGAAAACATGGGAAAGGGAGTGCTATCAGCGCTTAAAAGCCGAGTATGAACAGGATGAAAAGCGGAAAGGAAAACTTTCCTGTGCATTCGGTTTCGGACTTTCCGGGCATTATCTCAGCGGAGAGAAAAAGGTTATGGTCGTAGGACAGGAAGCGAACGGACACACCTTCGAATATGACGAATGGGGGTTGGAAAATTGGCAAAAGTGGGCGGTCGGCTATCTGGATTTCCAGCTTCGCGGAGAACCGTCGGAAGAATATCGGTTTTCGAAAAACAACTCCCCGTTCTGGCAGTTTTTGCGGAAGTTGCAAGCGGAAGGCATGGAGCCGTGCTGGAACAACCTCGATAAAGTCAGGCGGTACATACGGCCGGAAGGGAAGGAATGGGCCGAGCGCAAATTACCTTACCGGAACCCCGGTGAGCAAGCTAACCGCGAAAGAACGCTTTTGAACGAAAGGATTTTCGACGGGAAATCGAAATCATTGCTTCAAAAAGAGATCGAGATCGCAGAGCCTGATCTCGTCATCTTTGCCGTCGGTCCCCATGACCCCTATTATCACACCCTGTGCGATGCCTTCTTGGGCCAAGGCGCGTATGAGGAGCTGAACGACCCGAAGTGTTATCCCACGGCCGGGAACGTTGCCGTGGAAATTTCTCAAAAAATCGGCTTAAACATACCCGCGTATTATACCTATCATCCCAATTATTTGCAGATGAAGGGCAAACTCGGCGACGTCGTGAAAATTCTTGCAAAAGACTTGCAAGAGAAATGAACTTAGCGGAAAGTACACAAGAGGCGGAAAGCAGGCTTGCTTTCCGCCTCTTATCTGAAATCGCAGTGTTCCCAATGGTCGTTGATGACGCCGATGCCCTGTAAATAGGAATAGACGATGGTGGGGCCGACAAATTTGAACCCGCGCCGTTTGAGTTCCGCGCTGACTCTCTCGGAAAGTTCGTTCTTGGCGGGCATATCTTTTACGTTTGAAAGATGATGGTCGATGACGTTTCCTTCCGTAAAGCTCCAAATGAAGGAGTCGAAAGTGCCGTATTCCTCCTGTACTTTGAGGAATGCGCGCGCATTCGAGACCGCGGCGAGGATCTTGTTACGGTTGCGGATAATGCCCTTATCCCGGAGGAGTTCGCCGACTTTTTGTTCGCCGTAATTTGCCACGGTCTTTGGGTCGAAGCCGTCGAATGCCCTGCGGAAGTTTTCTTCCTTATCCAAGATCAAATTCCAGCTCACGCCCGCCTGCATCCCCTCCAAAACGAGCATGGCAAAGAGTTCTTTATCCCGATGTTCGGGCTTACACCACCGCGTATCGTGATAGAGCAACGCCTTTTCGGAAAAGCGGCGTTCCCCCGTCCCGAAACTGAAATCACAACGTTTCTTTTGCATTTTTTCTATACCCATATGCGCAATTGTTCCTTTATCCTTTACGCCCGCCCCCCCAAGGGCGGGCGTTTTTATGATGACCCGTGCAAGGCCAATACGACCTATCGCGATAAAAGTTTTTCGCAAAATGCTTTGCCGACCGCTTCGAGGTATTCCTTTTTGCAGAGGGGATCCCGCCAATCCTTGGGGATGCCGTCATAGCCGTATAGCGCTCCCGCGAGACTTCCCGCCACCGCGCCGACGGAATCGGTATCCAAGCCAAGGTTGACCGCCTTCAAAATGCAATCGCGGTAGTTATCCGTCGTGAGTGCGCACCAAATGGCGGCCTCCAACGTATCAACGACATATCCGCTGCTCTTGATTTCCTCCCGCGGAAGTTTGTCAAAGCCGTTTTCAAAGAGACGGCGATAGTGACGAAGCTCGGAGTTTTCACGGTAATGTGCCATTGCCTTCTCCAACCCGTATTGGATACTCTGTTTGGCGGGGTTTTCAAGAAGTTCCCACAGCACAAACGTATAAATTCCGCAGCCGATACAGCTCCGCGGGTGGGCATGGGTGAGGGCAGAGGCGCGGTGAATGAGGGAAAGTTTCCCTTCCAACGGAAAATCTGAAGCATAGAGATAGAAGGCAAAGGGGTAGATACGCATGAGCGAACCGTTGCCGTTTTCGTATTCTCCGATGCACCCGCACGTCTCGGCATCGGCTCCGCGGTACGCGCGGTCGATGGCTTTGCGGCAGGCTCCGCCGACGTCAAACGTTCTGCCCGTCGGCGTAAATTCGCCCCCATATAACCATTTTTGAAAATTTTCCATGACGGCCCCGAAATCGAGGCCGTGACGGATGATGGCGTCCATTGCGCAGAGCGACATGCTCGTATCGTCCGACCATGCGCCTTTGGGGAGGCCGACGTCATAGAGGGGTACCATGTCCGCGACGGGATATCGATCTCGCACCGTCCGTTCCTCAAATTGTACGGGTCCGCCCACCGCATCGCCCACGGCATGTCCGAAGATAACAGCTCGGACTTTGCCAAAAAGTTCGTTGTCCATAATGCACCTCGATATCAAAGATCGAAAATTTATAACGCTACGACCGTGACGCCGTGATTGGTAACGCGAAGCAATGTTTCGAGTTCGGGAAATTTTCTCCGAAGCTCCCGCGCTTTTTCGTTCAAAACATCAAAATCTTCTCCGTTGATGACGGATCGTACGCTTCCGTTCCGTACTTGCGCGTTCAACCATTGGCGTGCCTTGATGCGGATTGCGCCGCCCTTGCCGGAGCTGCCGTACCCGTGAATGATGACCGCGCACTTATACTTGTTCTGTTTGGCAAGTTTCAGCGACGATTTTAAGGTGTCCATCGCTTCATCGCACGTCGGCATCCCTTCTTCGAGATTGATAGTTTTGATACTCATATTTTCCTCTTAGATCAATTTATCGAATACTTGCACGAATTTTGTAAGGCGCACCATGGTCTTCTCAATGGCAGTCAAATAACTGCCATAATCAGAGGGAATAATTTCTTGCTCGCAAAAAATTCTGCGGGCATTTTTTCCCTTTGCGCCGCATTTCCAATCACAACGAAATCCCAAAAGAGATTCGATCTTTTCCTTTTGTTCATACAGGCAATCGAAGAGCGGGACATCGTTTGCAAGATAGACGCCATATCTCACTCTTCCGCATTGGGGCGTAAATTCGATACAAATACAGCGGTTTGTAGGGAATCTGCTTGCATTTACATGTGCATAGTGGCGGAAGGCTCCGTCCGAATCATGGAAGAATTTCAATGAAAACGGCTCGCCGTTTTCCATAAGAGCCTCTTGATATGCTTTCCAAAAAAATTTCCGTTCGGTTTGAGTGTTTGTCATAATATTTTCTCCTTAGAATTTTATGAGATCGCTTCGATCTGATAGCCGAGCTGTTTTGCGACTGCGAGAAAGCGGGGGATGTTGAGGATGCCCCATTGCGTGCAGACGACCATATCGCCGTCCCGAAGGTGCAAAATTTCATCTTCATTTGCAAAAAAGCGCACCCGATACTCCATTTCACCGCGTTGTTTGGCAATTTCAACGTTCTCCACAACGCCGAGGCTGCCCTGTAACGATCTATCAAAGACGCGTTTTAACCCGGCGCGCGTGATTTCGGGGTGATCGGCAACATACCGCTTTACCACCGCATAAACCAATCCTTTTTTGGAACACACGGCTCCGTCAAAGGTATAGCGGGTGGTATCGCGCTTGCGTTCGGGATCGGGGATAAGCGGTTTGCTGCTCATCCGGTGAACGTCGTACTGCGGCGGCGAAGGCGGCGGAGCCGAAGCCGAAGGATTGTCCATATCCGAAATTTTTTGTTTGAGTTCTGCGACGTCCCGCTCCAATGCTTTGATACGGCTGAGGAGTTCGACGATGATTTCCGCATCCATAAGAGTACCTCCGATATGTTTGTACGAACATCATAACACAACAACGCAACATTGTCAAGATATTTTTTGTTATTTTGTAAAAATTTTTTTGCTACGATTTACATATGGCCGTAACATAAAAACATAGGCCCCGCGGAACACGACAACGTGTTCCGCGGGGCCTCTCGTGTCAGCAAAACGGGTCGGGAAGTCCGGCCTTATCAACAATTTCCTATTTTTTTCTCGATATTAAAACAATTTTCGCATTTTTATGCTATAATAGCAACTACAAGAAAAAAACCTTCCTCAAAAGGAAGGGGAGCGCAAAAGCGCAACGGTGAGAATAAATCTTTATTTGAACTCTGTCTTGTTGTTCTGTATAATAATTATAGCACGGAATGAAAAATCAGTCAAGCGTTTTGGAGGCCACTTATGAAAAAATATTATCTCGGATTGGATATCGGCACCGATTCGGTCGGCATTGCCTGTGCAGATGAGAATTATGAGCTTATCCGCATCGGTAAAAAAGATCTGTGGGCGGTACGCCTCTTCGACCCCGCAAACGATGCGAAAAAACGCCGCAGCTACCGAACCGCCCGCAGACGGCTGGCGCGGCGCAGAGAGCGGATCGCGCTCCTGCAAGAGATTTTTGCACCCTTTATGGAGGACGCCGCCTTCTTTTTGCGCCTGAAAAACAGCGCGTTTTGCGAGGAGGACAAGCCCGAAGGTTGCCCCGTCTCACGCTGTTTGCGGATGAGACCTACACCGATAAGCAGTTTTATGCCGAATATCCGACAATCTATCATCTCCGCCAAGCGCTTGGGGAGAAGGGGGCGGACGACCTCCGTCTCTATTATCTCGCCCTGCACCACATCATAAAATACCGCGGGCATTTCCTGTTCGAGGGGGAATCGGCGGGGGCGGAGAATCTCTCTGCACTATTCAAAAAATTTAATGAAGTCTCCGAGGAACTCTTCGAAGAACCTCTCCGGCTTCCGGTGGAGCGCACGGGGGATTTTTTGAAGATCGCCGCAGGCGGCGGAAGCGTAAACGAGAAGAAGCGCGCGCTGGAAGCGCTGTTCGGCACATCGGCCCAAATGAAGGAGGTCGCGGTCTTCCTCGCGGGCGGAAAGGGAAAACCCGAAAAACTCGCCGGCGCGTGCGAAGAGGGGAGCTTTGCGTTGGATATTTCCGATGAAGATTTTGAGGCGAAGGCCGAGACGCTCGGCGATTATTTCGACCTCTTCGGCGTTCTGCGCGATATCTTCCGCTTTTCCCGTTTTGAAAAGATCTTGGGCGGACACGATACGATCTCGCAGGCAATGGTCGCCCTCTATGAAAAGCATAAGCGCGATCTGAAAGCCTTAAAAAAGTTGTTACTCTATTATTCCCACGACCTCTACACCGAAGTACTGAAAAGCACGAAGGAAACGGCGAACTATGCGAATTACATCGGCTACACCAAGCCCAACCGCGAAAAGATCCGCGTCGCCAAGTGTAAGACATATGAAGAATTTTCGGGCTACCTTCTGAAAAAGCTCGCCACGCCGCCTGCGGACGAAGCCGGCCGCGCTCTTTGGGTGCAGGTGACGGACGAATTGAAGGGCGGGACCTTCCTTCCCAAGATCCTCCATGCGGACAACGGGACGTTTCCGCATCAGATCAATCTCGCCGAACTCGATGCGATCCTGAAAAATCTCTGCCGCGATTTTCCCGCCTTCGCCGAAAAGGACGGGGACGGCCTCTCTCCTGCGGAAAAAATACGCTCGATTTTCCAATGGCGCATCCCTTACTTCGTCGGCCCGCTCAATCCGCACGGCCCCAACAGTTGGATCCAACGCATAGAGGGCCGCATCACCCCGTGGAATTTTGAGGACATCGTGGACCTCGAAAAGAGCAACGAGAAATTTATCCGCCGTATGACGGGGAAATGCAGTTATCTCTTCACCGAGGACGTCTTGCCCAAGTGTTCCATGTATTATCAGGCGTTCGACGTCCTCAACCAGCTCAACAAACTGCGCATCAACGGCGAACCCGTCTCCGTCGCGCTCAAACAGGAACTCTTCCGCGGGCTGTTCCTCGTTTCGCCTTCCGTAACGGATAAAAAGATCGAGGCCTATCTCGTCTCGCACGGGTATGCGGCGAAAGGGGAGCCTGTCATCCTCACGGGGAAAGAGGGGGACTTCAAGGCGGGAATGCGTTCTTATATTACGCTGAAAAAGAAGCTCGGCGCCCTCGTGGACGAGCGGCCCGATGTCTGCGAGGATATCATCCTGCGGCATACCCTCTGCACGGATAAGAACATGGTCGAGCGCTATCTCTTGCAAAAATACGGCGATATCCCGTCGGTCAGGGAAAATATCAAGTGGATCAAGGGGCTTACTTCGTTCAAAGAGTTCGGAAGGCTTTCAAAGAAGTTCCTCTGCGGGCTGTACGGCGGGGAAGACCCCGTCACGGAGACGCAATACACGGTCCTCGGCGAGCTTTACCGCACCAATAACAATCTCAATGAACTCCTGTTCGGGGAGAAATACCGCTTTCAGGAGGCGATCCGCGAGCAGAACGGCGCGGGCGGCGAAAAGGTCGGATATCAAGACGTGCAGGAGCTTTATGTCGCCCCGCAGGTGCGCCGCGGCATCTGGCAGGCGCTCCGCATGACCGATGAGTATGTTTCCGCCTTAAAGCAAGCGCCCGATAAAATTTTTGTTGAAGTCACGCGCGAGAACGACCCCGCCAAGAAGGGAAAGCGCACCGAGGCGAGGAAGGCACAGCTTCTTGCCCTTCTCCGCGACGTAAAGGATATTGAAAGCCTCAAAGAGGAGCTGAAAGAGACGCCCGACCGCAAGCTCCGCAGCGAGCGTCTGTATCTCTATTTCCGCCAACTCGGAAGGTGCATGTACACGGGCCAAAAGATCGATCTCGGCAAGCTCGGCTCTGACCTCTATGACATAGACCACATCGTGCCGCGGTCTCTCGTGAAGGACGATAGCCTCGATAACAAAGTCCTCGTACTGCGTACGAAAAACGAGACAAAGAAGGATACTTATCCGCTCCCTTCGGGCTTTACCGACCAACAGCCTTTCTGGCAGGTCCTGCGCGAGAAGGGGCTTATCAGCGGCGAAAAGTGGGCGCGGCTCACGCGGACGAATCCTCTCACCGACGAAGATTATGAAGGTTTCGTGAACGCCCAGCTGGTATATACCAATCAGATGGCGAAGGCGACCGCCGAACTTTTACAGCGCAAATTTGAGAGATGGGGTACGAAAATCGTGTTCAGCAAGGCGTCGCGCGTCTCGGAGTTCAGGCAGAAATTCAAATTCCCCAAGTGCCGCGAGACGAACGATCTGCATCACGCACGGGACGCCTATCTGAACATCGTCGTGGGCAACGTTTTCGATACCCGCTTCACCGCCCTGCACGATTACTTCCGCCGCCGTGAGGCAGACGGTTCGCAGCGCAGGATCGATCTCGATAAGCTGTTTACATACGACGTTCCGGGTGCTTGGGATAGCCGCTCCTCGCTCGGCATCGTCCGCGCGGTGATGGAAAAGTCGGATATGGCGGTCACGCGGTATCCGCTCGTGAATAACGGCCCGTTCTATGATGAGACCGTCTACGGGAAAGATAACAAGGGCATCGACGTGCCGAGGAAGGGCAAGGGGCCGCTTTCCGACGCTTCGAAATACGGCGGCTACAAATCGTTGAAAACGGCGTATTTTGCGATCGTCGCTTCAAAAGGCAAGAAAGGCAACCCCATCAAGACGATCGAGGCGATCCCCGTACTCATCAATTACACGGCGCAGGGCGATGAGCAAAAGATACTTTCCTATCTCCGCGAAGAATGCGGACTTTCGGAACCCAAACTTCTCGTCCCGCGGCTCCGCGTAAAGTCGCTCGTCAAAATCAATGGCACGCCCGTTTGGATCGCGGGGGTAACGGGTTCGCGGATCATTGTCCACAATGCCGTGGAGTGGTTTACGGACGGAAAGACGGACGCCTATGTGAAGGCGCTCTCCAAGCTCCTCGAACGCGAACGCGCAGGGGAGTATGATGAGGAAGAGAAGGCGCAGGAGGTGTTCCCCATGCACACCAACCGTTTGGGCGAGGTGAAGCTGGCGGTGGACCGTGCGCAAAACGAGGCGCTTTACGATCTTATGCTTCGCCAGCTCGGAAAGTCCGTCTATGGCGGCATTTCGGGTGCGGTCAGTTTCCGCAACACGTTGAACGCACGCAGGGAACAGTTTACGGCGCTTTCGGTCTTGAAACAGGCAAAAGTACTCATCCAAATCACAAAATTTTTGAAATGCAATGCAGAAATCGCAGATTTGACCGAACTCGGCGAAGGCGCGCATTGCGGGTCATTGCTTCGGGGGAAAGACATCACGGACATTGATTTCCGCATGATCGATCAAACTCCCTGCGGGTTGAATGTCCGCGAACGGAGGGTGTAACTTGGGTTTTCGTACCGTCGTCGTAAAATCGCGCTGTAAGCTCGAATTTCGCCTGAACAGTCTCATCATCCGCGGCGAACAGGAAAGGCATATCTTCATCGGCGAGATCAACACGCTCATCGTGCAGAGTACGGCGGTCTCTCTCACGGCCTCTCTTCTTTGCGAACTTGTGCGGCGCAACATCAAGGTGATCTTTTGCGATGAGAAGTGCGAACCGAGTTCGGAACTGCTTCCCTATTACGGCACGGGCAACACAGCCAAGCGATACAGATTGCAGGCGGGGTGGGAAGAGACGGCGAAAGCAGATGTATGGCAAAGCATCATCCGCCGTAAGATCCTCGCCCAGCGGGATGTTTTGCGTGCGCGGGGCTTTACGGAACGGGCTGAAATGTTGGAGCAGTATGCCGCGGAAGTGACGCCCCATGACGAAACCAACCGTGAGGGACACGCCGCGAAAGTATATTTCAACTGTATTTTGGGAGAAGGAAATTCGAGGCAGGGCGGCGGATTTTTGAACGGCTGTCTCAACTATGGATATGCCGTCATCCTCTCCGCCTGCAACCGTGAGATCGTTGCCGCCGGATATTGTACGCAACTCGGCATCCACCATGTTAATGAATTCAATGAATTCAACTTCGGTTGCGATCTCATGGAGCCGCTCCGTCCCGTGGTGGATAGCAGGGCGCTTTCGCTGGAAGCGGGAGACCCCGAATTTAAGCGGAAGATGGCCGACCTTCTCAACCTCGAAGTCCTTTCGGAGGGGAAGCGGACAACGCTCGATGTGGCGATACGAACTTATGTGCGCAGTGCGATCGCGGCGTTGGGAGAAGGGGACTCTTCCCGCATTTGTTTTCCGGAAGGAGGCACATGAACTATAAATTTATGAGACTGCTCGTATTTTTCGATCTCCCCACGCTGACCGACAAGGACAAGCGGGAGTATCAAAAATTTCATAAATATCTGGTGCAGAACGGGTTTATCATGATGCAGAAGTCCGTCTATTCCAAACTTGTCATCAACAATATGACGAGTGCGGCGGTGAAACAACGCATCAAAAACAATCTTCCGCCCAAAGGCATCGTAGAGCTTTTGGAAATTACCGAAAACCAATTTTCCGGGATCGAATATCTCGTCGGTGAGGAACAACAGCTTACGATCGATTCGCTTGACCGCTTAGTGGAGGTCTGATATGGAAGAGATCGCAACTATTTTTCATCCGTCGCTGGAAACGCCGCTTACCTTGACCCACGATTTGGTGCAATTGCTCATCGTGGAGGATCCGCGTGAATTTTATCGCTTGACAGGCATGCTTGATGTA
>CANQSR010000028.1 GCA_947626575.1 uncultured Clostridia bacterium
CTGCGGGGATAACGCTCCCCTGCGGGGATAACGCTCCCCTGCGGGGATAACGCTCCCCTGCGGGGATAACGCTCCCCTGCGGGGATAACGCTCCCCCTGCGGGGATAGCGCCGCTTTGCCGCAAGCATACGATAACGTCACATCGCCCCGCGGCATATTGCCCCGGAACGGCAAAAAGCCGCGGTTACAAGGAGGATCATCATGGCAAACTGTACACACGATTGTTCCACATGCAGTTCCAATTGCGGGTCGAGAAGCAAGACGTCCCTCATCAAGGCGCCCCATAAGGGGACCAAGGTCAAGCGCGTCATTGCAATCGCGAGCGGAAAGGGCGGCGTGGGGAAATCCCTCGTCACCTCCCTTCTTGCCGTACGCGCCAGAGCGCAGGGTCTCAGGGTCGGCATCCTCGATGCGGATATCACGGGTCCTTCCGTTCCCAAGGCGTTCGGCGTTACCGCCCGCGCGACGGGCAGTGAGGACGGCATCTATCCCGTTGAGACGAAGAGCGGCATCAAACTCATCTCCATGAACGCGCTTTTGGAACACGACGACGACCCCGTCGTCTGGCGCGGCTCCCTCATCGCGGGGGCGACGCTGCAATTCTGGACGGACGTCATCTGGGATGAGCTGGATATTCTCTTCATCGACATGCCGCCCGGAACGGGCGACGTGCCGCTCACTGTTTTTCAGAGCATACCGCTTTCGGGCATCGTCATCGTCACCACGCCGCAGGACCTCGTGGAGATGATCGTAAAGAAGGCGATGGGGATGGCGAATATGATGCAGATCCCCGTA
The DNA here is from genome assembly GCA_947626575.1 of uncultured Clostridia bacterium. Lineage (GTDB taxonomy): Bacteria > Bacillota > Clostridia > Christensenellales > Borkfalkiaceae > Gallimonas. Next base: position 796 of record CANQSR010000028.1, read on the forward strand.
CTCGGCATAGCCGAAAACATGAGTTATTTTACCTGTCCCGATTGCGGAAAGCGATACGAACTCTTTGGCAAGAGCAAGGCCGATGACCTCGCACGGGCATACCATGTCCCGACCACGGCCCGCATTCCCATCGATCCCGCGCTCTCGGAGCTGATGAGCGGGGGAAGGATCGAGGAGGCGGATACCGATTGCCTTGCGTCGCTCTATGCAGAGCTCCTCCGCTCCCGCGAGATCTCCTCCCGCCAAGATTGAATGATACTACACGGCGAATTGTTGAAAACCCGGCGACATTGAAATCGCCGGATTTTTTGTTCAAACAGAATTATGCGATAGTTTGCGGATCCCAAACCTCGCTGTCCCCTTGGGGGAAAGCGGACGCGAACGAAGCGAGCGGCCGAAAGGGGTTCCGAAAGCGTCTCCTTGGGGAGGAGCTGTCACGCGCGAGCGTGACTGAGGCGGGGTGTTCTATTCGTCATTCCGAGCTTAGTCGAGGAATCACCTTATTATAATATATAATAATGTGACCCTTCGACAGGCTCAGGGTGACGGATCCCCCCCCACCACCGCCCTGCGGGCGGAGCCTCCCCCCAAAGGGGGGAAGCCAAGACCCGCCCCCTTTTAAGGGGGCGGGTGACGCGGCTTCGCCGCGTCAGGTGGGGGTTATAATCCTCATACCGACCCCGAACGCAGTGAGCGGGGAGTGTATCTTGAACGAAGAGGTATCATGAAAGCAATTCGTTAAAGATTCAATCGACCCCTGCGGGCCTACTTCGCCTGCGGCCGCAAAGTTTTTTCAAAAATATGCCGCGAAACGCTTGACATCGCTTCGGCAACAAGATATAATAAATATGTAAATTTCAATATGAAAAATAAAATGATTTGGAACGAAGAAGATTTCTTGAAAACCTATAAGGGAACGGAAACGTTCGTGACGAAGGAGCATGCGTATTATGCCCTTTTCATGGAGCTTTTGGAGGATGAGGACTTGCTCGCGCACATCCGCTTCGCAAACAACGTGCTGGGCGTTCCGCCGCTCAAAACTTTTGTGCTTTACGAGCGCGACGTTTTGAAAAAGGACGTGTTCCGCACCCCGATGACCCCGGCGGCTAAGCGGGGGTTAGGGGCTTGCTTCGGGTATCTCTATAAGTTTATATACGGCGGGTATGGGTCGGAACAGTGCTGGTTCAACGATGCGCCGACGGGTATCAAAACGGCGAGCTGTTTCAAGAAAATACCTTGACAAATGAGATCTGACCGCATTCTGACGGGTAAGGTCCGTCAATTTTTGGCGACGCCCTCTCCGCTGAGAGAGACGATCGCGGAGTATGTTCTCGGCAACCTGAAAAACGGCACGCGGAGCGTTGCGCTGTGTTTCCGTGGCAATGCGGCTACGCTCTATTATCGTTGTCATCAGCTCTTGCGTATCCGTCCCTCGCGCGAGGGCATCATCGGGGAATTTGATTTCCGCCACGCGCGCTTTACGGAAAATTACGGGCAGACGCTCGAACATCTCCGCGGGTTGCACGTCAACACCTCTTGCCTCACCGGTCCGCAACCCTTTGTCCGCGTTTCTTTGGAGGAATGCGGCGCCGGCGGGTTGAGAGAAATTTTGGAGATCTATCGTGGGTTGATCGACGATTTCTTCGACCCGGACAAGACGGAGTATGCGTTCGGCGCGCCCGCGATGAAGCGGGAAAAGGCGTTATACCTGGAAAAAGACCGCCAGCAACAGCTTTGGGCGAGCTGTTTTTTGGGCGACGCCCTGACTTATTACGACATGGAGTATTCGGAGCGGTTCGCCGAACGGGCGGGGGTACACGGCAGATTCGATCTCTTGGGACTGCGCGCGGAGTACGGCGGCTATACGCTGCTTTTGACGGAATTGAAATCTTCGCCGCAGGCCATCGGCGGAAAGTCGGGGATCGCAAACCACGAGCGAGATTATCTCGGCTATTTGGATAGCCCGTACATCGCCGCCCGTAAGGCAGAAGCCTGCGAGGCCATTCGGTTGCTTTGCGAAATATTCCGAAGGCCGTATCCCCAAGACCTCGCGCCCGCAACCATCACGGACGCCAAGGTACAGTTCGTCTTTTCCGACCAAGTGATCGGCGCGGGTAGGGCGTATTGCCCGTCCGACAGGCGCATCGAAAAGGCGTATTTTACAGAAGGGAAATTATTTTAAGAAACAGGAGGATAAAACATGTCATTCAAATACTCGGAAGAGGCGTGTATCGCGGCGATCTCCGCGCTATACGAGAAGAGGGACCTTTCCAAGCTATACGACCAACGTTTCATCAGATGTTGGAGCGGAAAGACTTCCGATACGGGCCGCGAATACCAGGAACTCTTCGCGCAGTACATTTGGGAGCGGTTGGCGGACGGCAGACTTCCCATGATAAACATCTGTAACGTCAAGGAGTACTGCACCGTGGACAGACAGGATGCCATCCGCGACAACGAGGAAGGCGTACAGCGCGACTTCTATTTCGGCCGCAGGGAACTCGGCGCCGGATACGGCAAGCCCGTTTGGTTCGAGTTGCAGACGAACAGGGAAGGACAGGGCAAGGGCATCGACCTCGTATATTACAACGAACAGACGGAGGAGATCAATCTCTTCGAGTTGAAGTATGCCAATAAAAAAGAGAGCCTTTTGCGGGCCGCCCTCGAAATCCAGACGTATTACCAGCGCGTGAATTGGTATGCCGTCGCACAGGCTCTCCGCCGCAGGGGGCTGATAGGAAGCCTGCACATCGCCAAGATCAACAAGTATATCCTCGTCGACCAAGAGTCGGTCAGGATCGTGAGAAAGGCGCGGGAGATCGCGAAGAACGGCGAGGGGTACGTCAAAAAATTGCTCGACGAGTTCAACATCTCCGTCGTGTATTATTAAATAAAAAAGGCGGTCCGCCGCCTTTTCTTTGCGCGATACAATATGTAAATCTGAATATAGAATTTCTATACGCTTGACAAAACGGTGAAAATGTGCAACTCATCTATAAGGAGGAAGTATGGAAGAAAACTATGTGCGAGTGGGCATCTTTTGGGCGATCCCGAACAGGGAAGAGGGCGGCTGGGAATTTCGCGTTTGCCAAAAATCCTATCCGTTTTCCGCGGCAGAAGCGCTTGCGAATCCCGTGGGGTTTATCGACTATCCCTTTTCGCACTATGAGGCATGGGATGACGCCCGTCACGATACCGAACCTGAGGACTGTTATTTCTATCCGCGCGGCAGGATCCTATACGACGTGAAGCGCCGGCGGCACCGCATCTTTGCGGACGAATGCCTCGATCTATCCGATCTCGGCGAACTCATTGATTTTTATGACATCGGGGACGTCGAACTCTGCCGCGACGAACACTATGTGAGCTTCTATACGCACCGCCCCCGCCCGTCCGCGCGCCCCGTCCTCCGCTATCGGATCCTTCGCGGGCAGGATAGGATAGGGGAAAATCTCATCGAGATCTCTTACGGCGAAACAAACCTGCTCGTGGAACTCGGAAAGGCGCTCGAAGGCGGCGAGGCGTTGAGCGAAACCGAACAGGCGGTCTTAAAGCGGAAATACGATGCGGTCATCGTATCCCATTACCATGCCGACCATGCGGGGCTGATCGGGCAAAAGCGCGATTGTCCCATCTACATCGGCGCGGGCGCGCGCCGTATTTTGCAGGCGATGGAAGAATACCGCGGGAAAACGTTGGCGGAGAATATCGTCACCTATCGCAGCGGAAGGCCCTTCCGGGTTGGCAAAATCCGGGTCGTCGCCTATCTTTGCGACCACTCGGCGTTTGATAGCTACATGCTCCTGTTCGAGGCGGGCGGCAAGCGCATTTTATATACGGGCGACTTCCGTTTCCACGGCAGAAAGAACGGCGAAGAACTCATGGCGCATCTGCCGAAGGAGGTCGATACGCTCATCTCGGAAGGCACCAACTTGGGCGGCGGGAAGCCCTGTTTTTCCGAACGGTGCCTTGAAGAGCGTGCGGCGGAACTCATACGGAGTACGGAGAAGCCCGTGTTCGTCCTGCAATCCGCCTCCAATCTCGATAGGCTGGTGAGCTTTTACCGCGCCGCAAAGCGGTGCGGCCGCATCTTCTATGAGGACGTCTATACGGCGCTTCTCGCGCAAGCGGCGGGCGGAAAGATCCCGCGCCCCGATGTTTTTCCCGACGTATATGCCTTCACGCCCCGCCCCGTCCGCGGCAAACGCAAGGACCTGTTCTTTGAATTTGAACACAAGCGCGGCCTCTCCGGCATCGCGAAGGGGTCCTTTGTGATGCTCGTCCGCCCGTCCATGCTCGGCTATCTCAAAAAACTCGCCGCGAAGGCAGATCTTGCGGGCGCGCTTCTCATTTACTCCATGTGGAGCGGATATCGTGAGCAAGAGGACGTAAAACAATTTTTGGCGGCGGCGGCGGGGGAAATGGGGCTTACCGAGCGCACGTTGCACACGAGCGGACACGCGCCCCAAGAGGACCTCGAACGCTTGAAAAATTGCATCCGCGCCGGCGAGTATGTCACCGTCCACACCGCGGCGGGAGAGGGGAAAAATTGATACCCATCTGCGCAGATGGGTATGAAAAAAACGGTGCGGCGAGATGCCGTACCGTTTTTTTTGCGTCTTGAAGAGCGCCCGCGACGGACGCTCTATATCCATCTCAAATTATTCCCCGTCGGCTTCTTCGATCGTGGAGGTCGCGGCCCAACGCTTGATGGACGCCTTCGCGTTCTCGGCCTGCGAACGGGTCGAATACGTGGAGCTGGTCGCAAGCAATCCGCCGCGCCCGTTCAGCACCTGCACCTGCGAATCGCCGTTCTTGTGTTCCACGATGTTGAGGCGGTCCGCCGCGATGTTGTTCTGATACGTCGTGATGCCCGCTCTTGCGCTTGCGAGGGAGACATAGGGCGTGGCGCTTTCAAGCATGACCTGCCCGTTGGGTGCATAGAGGGAGAACCAATACTGACCCTTGACTTCCTCGATGACCCACTTGCCGCCTAAGCCGGACTTGCTATCGGACTTCTTCTCTTCCTCCTCGGCCTTGCCGGGACGGAAAACGTAAGGGGAAGTGGACTTGGGCTCTTTCTTGGAGGGCTTTTCCCGCTCTTCTTTGACGGACTCCACCTTCTCCTTGGGTTCGGTTTTTTTCATATCGTGTTCCTCCTTGGGTTCTTCCTTGGGTTCTTCGGACGCTTCTTCGTCCTTAGCGGGCGCCTCTTCGGCAGGCTCCTCGGCAAGCTTTTCTTCCGCGGTCTCTTCGGCGGGAGCTTCCGCAGGCTCTTCGGCCTTCGGCTCCTCGGCCTTTTCTTCGGGATGCTCCTCTTCCTTGGGTTCCTCTTTTACTTCCTCGGCTTTCACTTCCTCGGCCTTGATCTCTTCGGGTTCCGCCACTTCTTCGGGCTTCTCTTCGGAAGGCGCCGCGGCTTCGGAAGGCTTATCGGCCTTTTTCAACTTCTTTGCCTTCACGCTGAGTACGATCATGACGATCGCAAGGGCTATGATCAGTACCGCGATGACGGCAAGGATGCCCATGAGGATGGGTTCCGTCCGGAATAATTCCAAAATGTCAATGAGTAGGTTCTGCAACATATTGAAAATCCTCTTTGTTTTTTTACAGTATAGCACAAAAAAGCAGGGCTGTCAATCCATTGACAAATTTTTTTAGTTGCGATAAGATAAAAATATGCAAAAAATATCTGTCATCGGCGGCGGGGCGGCGGGTCTCGCGTGCGCCGTGATGCTCGCGCGGGCGGGCGAAGAAGTTACCATCCTCGAACGGGGCGACCGCCTCGGCCGCAAACTTGCGGCGAGCGGGAACGGGCAGGGAAACGTCACGAACGTCCATATGGACGCTTCGCATTACTTTACGGACGATCCTAAGCATCTCGCCCGTGCGCTTTCGCGCTTCGGGAGCCGTGAAACGGCAAACTTCCTCTCCTCGATGGGCGGCATCTTTTTGCCGGATGCGCGCGGCCGCGTGTACCCTGCGGGAAGGCAGGCTTCGGCCATCGTCGATCTCTTCCGCCGCGAGCTGGAAAGGTTGGGCGTGAAGGTGATCTTCCAAGCCCGCGTGGAGGATATCTCCTATCGCAATTCTTTCAAATTGACTTACAAAGAGGGTACCATGTCCGCGGATAAGGTCATTCTTTGTGCGGGAGGATGCGCCGCCGAACACTTCGGCACCGACGGAACTGCTTACGCCTTGGCGCAGAAATTCGGCCACTCTTTGACCCCGCTCCGCCCCGCGCTCGTCAGGCTGAAAAGCGATCCCGCGCTCGTGAAGGGGCTTCGGGGCATCCGCATCGACGGCGCTCTCACCGTGCTGCACGGCGCAGAGCCGCGCTTTGGGGTGCGCGGGGATATCCTGTTTACGGAAAACGGCGTTTCGGGCGACGCCGTGTTCCGCGCCTCTTCCTATGCCGAAAAGGGGGATACGCTCGAACTCGATCTCTTGCCCGACGTCTCCGCGGAGGCCCTCAGAGCCGCGATCGGCGGGAGAACGGGGGAAGATGCGCTCCTCTGCATCCTTCCCAACGGTCTCGGACGGGTACTCTGCCGCAGGGCGGAGAGCTTAGATGCGCTCGTATCCCTCGTCAAGGCCTTCCGTCTCCCCGTTTTGGGGGACTGCGGGTTCCGCGAGGCGCAGGTGACGAAGGGCGGCATTCCGCTCTCGGAGACGAAAGAGGAGCTGGAAAGCAAGTATCAAAAGGGGCTGTTCTTTGCGGGCGAGATCCTGAATGTGGACGGGGAATGCGGGGGCTACAACCTGCAATGGGCGTTTACTTCGGCCTTCCTCGCCGCCGCGGGGGTGAAAAGTTGCTGAAATTTACCGTAAAGCTAAGCCCGTATGAAGCGGAGGAGACGCTTTTTTCCCTCTGCAAAAAGAAATTGGGTGCGCCCGTGAAGTATTTCCGCATCCTCAAAAAGTCGCTCGACGCCCGCGATAAGGGGGACATCCGCTGGGTCTACACGGTGGAATGTTCGGAGCGCGCACAGCCCGAAGAAATTCCCGTGTACACGCAATTGAGGGGTACCATGCCCAAGGTCTACATCGCGGGAGCGGGTCCTGCGGGGCTGTTTTGCGCGTTGCGCCTGCTGGCGCACGGCATCCGTCCCGTCGTCATCGAGCGCGGGAAGAAGGTGGAGGAGCGCGCCGCGGCCGTGGAGCGGTTCGTGCGGGAGGGGATCCTCGATCCCGCCTGCAACGTGCAATTCGGCGAGGGCGGCGCGGGGACCTTTTCCGACGGCAAACTGAACACCCAGACGAACAGCCCGTATCACCGCGACGTGTTGCGGGAATTTATCAAATTCGGCGCGCCCGCCGAGATCGCATACCTCGGCAAGCCGCACATCGGCACGGACAAGCTGCGCGGCGTGGTCGCGGCCATGCGTGCCTATATCGTGGGAAACGGCGGCGAAGTGCGGTTTTCTTCGCGGCTGACCGACGTCGCCGCCGCGGACGGGAAACTCTCGGCCGTCTACATCGACGGCAACCGCGAGGACGCCGACGCCCTCGTGCTTGCGGTGGGACACAGTGCGCGGGATACCTTTGAAATGCTGCTCGCGCGCGGCATCCGCATGGAGCAAAAGGAGTTTGCGGCGGGCGTGCGCATCGAGCATTTGCAGGAAGAGATCGGGCGGGCGCAGTACGGCGCGGCCTATCCCGCGTTGCCCCCCGCGGACTATAAACTCGTTTCGCATGCGGCGGAGCGGGCCGTCTTTACCTTTTGTATGTGTCCGGGTGGCACGGTCATTCCCGCGGCTTCGGAAGAGGGCGGGGTCGTGACCAACGGCATGAGCAATTTCGCCCGTGACGGCGTGAACGCCAATTCCGCGCTCATCGTGCAGGTAAAGCGGGAAGATTTCGGGAGCGAACATCCGCTTGCGGGGGTGGAATTTCAGCGGAGAATGGAGCGCGCGGCATTTGCGGCGGGCGGCGGCGGATACCGCGCTCCCGTGCAACGCGTGGGCGACTTCCTTGCGGGGAAGAATTCTTCTGGGTTCGGAAGCGTTCTGCCGACGTACGGGCGCGGCACGGAATTTGCGCCCGTTGCGAGCTATCTTCCCAAGGAGTTGGCGGATGCCCTGCGGCTCGCCCTTCCCGATATGGAGAGGCGGCTCCGGGGATTTGCGGCGGCGGACGCCCTGCTCGTGGGGGTGGAGTCGCGCACGAGTTCGCCCGTACGCATCCTGCGCGGGGAGGACTTGCAGGCGGAGGGGATAAGCGGCCTCTATCCCTGCGGGGAGGGGTGCGGCTATGCGGGCGGCATCATGTCTGCGGCCGCCGACGGCATCCGTGTTGCCGAAGCGCTTGCAAAAAAGTATTGATTTTATGTGATTTTAATATTTTCTTCACGCAATTTTCACGGCGGGGCATTAAGATGGAGCCATCCAAAGAAAATTGCTTACTCTCCAAGATTTTTTCATATTCTCTCAGGAAAACTCTCTTCGTTCGCGAGGGGAGTTTTTCTGTACTTAAAATTCGTGCCGCGTTCCAATAATAAACGCAAAGGCGCGGAAGTTTTGCCCTCCGCGCCTGTTTTCCTAACTTTTGTAACTTTCGACGAAATTTTTTTACCGAAAGTTTTACAGGACGATGTAAACGCCATTCTCGCCTTCTTTCCGTTCGAAGAGGGTGGGATTGTTTCTGCTCCTGTGTTCGTCCGTCTCACCTCTTGCAAAATCGGAGACGCAATATCCGTGAAGGTCGCCGTCGCGCATAAGAGCGCGGGCACCTTCATCGATCTCCGCTTTGGTGAGCGTCTGTCCGTGGTGCGCGTTTGCAAACTCCGCAAATGCCGCTGTTACCTGTGCGATGTAAGTGTCTTTTGCCGTTCTCATGATAATATACCTCCGTTTTTTAATTGTCTTTTTTCCAAACGACGGGCGTTACTTCGTCCGTATCATAGTGCCAATAGTCGCCCTCATTCTCTTCGGGCATGGGGTCTGCATAGTAGTAAACTTTTGCGTCGCTGAACACTTCGCCCGCTTTGCTCTTATCCAACGCCGACCACGCCTCTTTACTCCCTTTGAAGTAAATCGCCTCAAAGATAGAGCAACCCTTGAAAACATCATAACCAATCGCTGTGATTCCGCTCGGAAGAATGACATATTTCAAGGAAGTACAATAGCTGAACAGATTTCTTGCGATCTCCGTTACGCCACTCGGAATTTCTAAATGCTCCAAAGCTGTGCATTCCCAAAATGCTTCCTGTTCAATAACCGTCACTTGCGGCATTTCCACGGTTTTTAACAAACAACAACCCTGAAAAGCCCCTCGTTTAATCGTTTTCACATTTGGCATGTTTACGGCTGACAATTTTACACAATTAAAAAAAGCGGCATTTCCAATGGTTGTCACCTGTGGCATTTCTATGGTGGTCAAAGAGTTGCAACCTGAAAAAGTTCTAGATTCAATCGTTTTCACTTGCGGCATTTCTATGGTGGTCAAAGAATCGCAACCTGTAAAAGCAGATTCTCCAATCGTAGTTGCCTGCGGTACTTTCGTATTTGATAAATTTTTCGCCCCACTAAAAGCTGCGAATCCGATTGTCGTCGCTTGTGGCATTTCCGCATTCGATAAAGAAGTACAATTCCAAAAGGCGTTTTCTCCAATAATTGTCACCTGTGGCATTTCCGCGTTTGATAAAGAAGTACAATACCCAAAAGCGGTATTTCCAATAGTTGTCACCTGTGGCATTTTTACAGTTGTCAATAAGGTACAAGACTCAAATGCGTTAGCTTCAATTTCCGTAACACCCGATAAATCTGCTTCGGTTAAACTCTCGCAATGATAAAACGCTCTGCTCGCTATCGTCGTTACTTCGTTTGGAATGGTAATGCTCTGTAACTGTTTACAAGATGTGAATGCGTCGTTTCGTATTTCCGTAATGCTTTCGGGAAGATGTGCGAGTTTGAAGTTGCTTCCGCTAAACGCATTTTCGGAAATGGCAGTAACGGGTTTTTCATCATGTATGGCGGGGATATACAACTCTTCCGTGTCCTTGTTCATCGTTCCCGCAGATACGCGGTACGATGTTCCCTGCACGAGAGAATATTCCAATCCTTCCGTTTCGTAGATCGCGTGAACTTCCATGTCCTCGATGATATTCGTGAAATCGGTGACATCCCAAGTGCCGATATTCCCAACCTTTTCGGGGACTTCGGGAATGTCGGTGAGGTCGCGCCCCGTGAACACGCGGCGCACGATGTCCTCGGCAACCTCGGACTTGAACGTCACTTTATAAATCGTAAGGTTGCCGTTTACGAGGTCGGCAATCCATTCTTCCTCGCTCCCGTCGTAGAAGGGGTAATACTTTTTGAAGATGTCGAACGCGGAAAGCCCGTCCTTTCCGTCTTGACCGTTTGCGCCGTCTTTCCCGTCGGTGCCATTTACACCGTCTTTGCCGTCTTGACCGTCTTGACCTTTCTCTCCTTGCTCACCTTTCAGCCATTCGAGAAATTCAGCTTCCGAGCCGCTGTGTCCGTTCTCTTTCCAGATGTCATAAGCGCTCTTTCCGTCTTGTCCGTCGGCACCGTCCTTTCCGTCTTGTCCGTCTTTGCCGTCTTGACCGTTTACGCCGTCCTTGCCGTCGGCTCCGTCCTCGCCTTTTTGACCCTGTAAGCCCTGCGCACCCGTTTCGCCTTTCTCTCCCTTTAACCATTCGAGGAAGTCGCTCTCCGAGCCGCTGTGCCCGTTTTCAAGCCAAATATCATAGGCACTTTTTCCGTCCGTGCCATCCTTGCCGTTTTGTCCGTCGGAGCCGTCTTTCCCGTCTTTCCCGTCTTTGCCGTTCAGACCGTCCTTGCCGTCCTTCCCCCGAATGCTGTCGAGCCATTCCTCATAGGAGAGAACGTCGTCTCCCGCGGCGGTCGCATAGGCAACATACTTTTCGTATATCTCATGTTGCGCCGACGGATCGCCGCTTCCCGTGTCGCCCGTGTTGGTTTTCGTCCCGCCGCAGGCGCAGAAAAGCGCAAGGCAGAGGCACACCACAAGCGATAAAGCCATGCTGATTACAAGACCTTTCTTTTTCATATAAAATCTCCTTTATAGGGTGATGTACATGGTACATTATACACCTATCACGGAGCATTGTCAAGAATTTGCCAAGATATATGTTTATCTAAATTTGAAAAATGGACATACTACACGATGTTACCAAGTCAAGTCACCCCATGCCCGTGCGGTCGGTATTTTATAATAGAGGTATCAACGCACAGGGGGGATTTTTATGGAGAAAGCAGACATCATCGCAAGGATCGGCTATATTCGGGTGCGGGCGAAGCTCACGCAGAAAGCGCTCTCATTTGCGATCGGGATGAATCCGAACTACATCAACCGCTTGGAGAGCAAAAAGGATTTCCTGCCCAGCCTCGAAGTGCTTCTCAAAATCATCGAAGCGTGTCACTCCACCCCCGAAGAGTTCTTTTACCATGACATCACAGAGTATCAAAAGGACAAGGAACTTTCCGAGAAAATCGAAAATCTCCCCGCCCATGTGAAGGAGTTCGTGATGAACTATGACCCCGAACTCATGGATATGTTCACCCGTCTCAACGAGAAATTCGTGCGCCTCAAAAAGAACAATACTGAATAAAAAAGGAACACACGCGCAAAGCGGCGCAAATCGCGCCTTTTGAATCGTGAATATACCCCATATTGTAGTTTTTCTCGCCTTTTGTAAGGCGATAAGGGAGAGCGGGCCCACTTCTTACAGGATCCTTTCGCCGTTACAATAGAGTTCGTTGGGAAGATTTTTGTAATTGACTTCAAAGAGTTCGTGCGTTTCAAGGTTTTCGAAGGCAATGGCGTTATACTCGTCGTATTCGGGCGAGTCCATTTCCTCGCCGTTGTCCGATTCGAACATCGTATCATACTTTGCCTCGATGACCTTGCTCCCGTACACAAAGTAAAATGTACAGCCCGAAATAGTCTTCTCCCTGCAATGCTTATTGATAAATTTCACCAACGTGATAAAGCCGTTGCTCTCTTTTTCATAAAAAAACATTTCGTGTCCCCCTATTCTCCTTTTGGTTTTGACGGAACAATATGCGTCCCATCTTTTGAATAGTGTATGATACCCCATATTGTAGTTTATTTCTCGCCTGTTGTAAGGCGATAAGGGAGAGCGGCCCACTTCTTACAGGATCCTATCGCTGTTACAATAGAGTTCGTTGGGAAGATTTTTGTAATTGATTTCAAAGAGTTCGTGCGTTTCAAGGTTTTCGAAGGCGATGGCGTTATACTCATCGTAATCGGGCGAATCCATCTCCTCGCCGTTGTCCGATTCGAACATCGTATCATACTTTGCCTCGATGACTTTGTCCGCATAGACAAACTTAAAGACCGCCGTTTTATTTTGTTTTCTTTCGTAAAGCTCATCGATGCAGTCCAATATCGTTGTAAATCCATTGCGTTCCTTTTCGAAAATAATCATAATATGTGTCCCATCTTTTGAATCGTGAATATACCCCATGTTGTGGGGTATTTCTCGTCTTTTGTATCTCCTTGTTGTATTATAGCATTCCCCTTGATTTTGTCAACCCATGGCCGCCAAGGGCGAGGGGGCGGGGCGGATTTTTTTATTTGTTTGTGAAATATTTTATTTGCGACCAACAAATTCTTGACAAAATACCCCCGTAAGGCTATAATTTAGTTATGATTTATCTAAAAGATTTCAAAAAAGGGAAACTTATTTACGAGGCGCTCGATTCGGATATCCGCATCGGCATTCTCGAAGAGATCTTAAAGCACGGCGAACTCAATCTCGCCTATTTTGCCCAACGCTTCCACGTCTCCAACGGCGCGATCACGGCGCATATCCGCAAACTGAGCGAGGCGGGCCTCATCGAGATCACGACGGCCTCCGGCATCCGCGGCACGCGCAAGATTTGCAGCCTTGCCACGGATAAGCTCATCATCGACTTCACGGGCCATCCGCAGGCGGAGGGCAAAATAGAATCGGCGCGCATCGACGTGGGCCACTATATCGACTACGAGATCTATCCCACCTGCGGGCTTGCGACGCAGGATAAAGTCATCGGCCGCTTCGATGACCCCAACAGTTTTTCCTATCCCGAACGCATCAAGGCGGGCATCCTGTGGTTTGCATATGGGTACGTGGAATATCTTATCCCCAACTATCTCAAAAGCGAGGGCGAACTGTTGGAACTCCAATTCACGCTGGAAGTCGCCTCCGAGGCGCCGGGATATTCCGCATACTATCCGAGCGATATCTATTTTTCCGTCAACGGCCACACGCTCGGCTATTATACGAGCAAGGGGGAATACAACGACCGTCCGGGGACGCACAGCCCGTCGTGGTGGTACGGCAACCTCGGACAGTACGGAAAAAAGATCCTCATTGCGGTCAACAGCGACGGCGCATTCATCAACGGCGTGAAGGTCTCCGAGGCGAAACTTTCCGATCTTGAAATCTATCCCGCCGAACAGATCCGCTTCCGGATCTCCGTTCCGCACGACGCCGTCCACTGCGGCGGCGTCACCGTGTTCGGGCGCGGCTTTGGCGATTACGATGAGGGCATCATCTGCAACTTCGTATGCAAATAATGGGGATGGGGTGAGAAAAATGCGCGTCGGAATTTCCACGGCTTCGCTCTTTATGCGAAAATACAACGAGGATACCCTGCCGCTCTTTGCGGAGTGGAGGATCCCCGTTGCCGAAGTGTTTCTATCCTCTTTTACCGAATACGAACCCGCCTTCGCGGACCTGTTGAAAGCGCGGAAGGGGGATGTGGAAGTCTATTCGGTGCATACCATCAACACGCAATACGAGCCGCAACTTTACAGCGCAAGCCCGCGCGTCCGCGGCGACGCCTTTCAAATTCTCGGCAAGGCGATGGAGAGCGCGCGCATCCTCGGTGCGCGCAGCCACACCTTCCACGGGATCGCCCGTCTCAAACGCACATACCGTGAAGATATCCCCCATGTCGCAGAGCAGACCCTCGCAATTTCAGAATTTTGTAAAAATTACGGCATCCGTCTGTGCTATGAAAACGTGGAATGGGCGTTCTATAACCGGCCGGGCATCTTCAAAGAACTCAGGGCGGTCTGTCCCGCGCTTGGGGGCGTTCTCGATATCAAACAGGCGCGCGTCTCCGGGTATGACTACCGCGACTACCTTGCCGAGATGGGGAGCAGTCTTTCGCATGTGCATGTGAGCGATTTCCGCGAGAAGGGGTGCCTTCCCGGCAGGGGCGGCTTTGATTTCGACGAACTGTTTTCCCGCTTGCGGGATGTGGGCTTCGACGGCCCCGTCTTTATCGAGAACTATGCAAGCGATTACGGCGACCTCAAAGAACTCTATGAGAGCTATGAGTTTCTCGCCGAAAAAGCGTCGAAATACTGAACCTGCACGGCGGAAAGCCCGTCGCCCCTCAGTCACGCACCCTTGCGTGGCCGAGGGGTTTTTGAATGTTTACGTCATTTCGAACCCTGTAAGGGTGAGAAATCTCAAAAAGCGAGATTCCTCCTTCCTGCGGTCGTCGGAATGACGCAAAACCCTTTTGCCGCTCGCTTTGCCCTCCCCCTTATACCTGAGGGGGAGGGGTAGGAGCGGAAGTGAATTTCTTTTCAAGATACACTCCCCCTCACTGCGTTCGGGGTCGGTATGAGGGGAAAACCTTTCCCCCTTCGCTCCGCTCATGGGACTTTCTCTAAAAGGGATAGCAAGGGGCGAACGCGTCATCCTGACCGCACGTCATTTCGAACCCTGTAAGGGTGAGAAATCTCAAAGAACGAGATTCCTCCTTCCTGCGGTCGTCGGAATGACGTGAGGCGAACCAATCCCCCCGCGGAAAGCGGGGGGGGGATTTTTAATTGCGGATGCTTTCGGCATACTCGTGCGGCGTACGGCCGGCGAACTTCTTGAACACGCTCACAAAGTGCGAGAGCGAGGAAAAGGCGAGGCGGTCTGCGATCTCGGCGAGAGGCAGTCCCTTGCGGATCAGCACCTTCGCCTCGTCGGTTTTCATGGCAAGATAGGTGCGGTAGACGGTGGTCCCCGTCCGCTCCTTGAAGAACGTACACAGCCGCGTCTTGCCGTAATGCAGTTCGCCACTCAGCCCGTCGAGCGAAAAGCGTTCATAGAGGTGCGCCGAGAGATACCGCACGATGGCCTCCTCCAAATCCCCCGACGTTTCGAATTCCGAGACGAAATACCGCTCCGTATGCTCCTTTTCCCGCCGCAGCATGAAGATGAGGAAGAGTTCGAGCATATTCTTGATGGCCTGCTGGCCGCCGAGGGTGGGGTCGGGCAACAGTTCCAGCCGCCGCAATGCGGGATTGAAATCGGGGATGTCGTAAGTCTGGTAGGCCTCCGTCATGATGGCCTGCAAGAGCGCCCGCCGCGAGGGCGGAACGGGCAGGATGCCGCGGAACAGTTCCATGCTCCGCGACTTGCATTCGAACGAGACGATGAAGATGTTGGCGTCTGCGGGGCAACTTACGCCGTGCACAACGTCGGGCGGGATGAAGGCCGCCTCGCCCTGCCCCAGCCGCATGCTTGCGCCGCCCACCTTAGCGACCACATCGTGCCTGTCCGCATAGATGATCTCCCAAAAATCGTGGGCCTCCTCATGGGAACGGTATCCCGCCGTGAGCTGTTGATAGTGGAGCGTCACGATCTTCTGCACGGTGATGAGGTTGGGAATTTTCCGCCGATAAAAGGTTTCCGCCATGATTTTATTATAG
>CANQSR010000029.1 GCA_947626575.1 uncultured Clostridia bacterium
CGGGGTCGAACCGATACGGTATCACTACCACAGGATTTTGAGTCCAGCGCGTCTGCCAATTCCACCACACCGGCATAACAATAAAATTATATCGGATATTCGCCGAAATTGCAAGTGTTTTTCTCATAAATCTTGCAAAAAATTCCGAAGTATGCTAAAATGACGGTATGGATAAATTGATTCTTATCGACGGTAACAGTTTGCTGAACCGCGCGTTCTATGCCATGAGCGTCTTTTCCACGCGGGACGGCCTTCCCACCAACGGAATTTTCGGCTTCACCAAACTGCTTCTGAAAATCATCAACGACGAATCTCCCAAGTATCTCGCCGTCGCGTTCGACCTGCATGCGCCCACGTTCCGCCATAAAATGTACGATGGCTACAAGGCTACCCGAAAACCCATGCCCGAAGAACTCGTCAAACAAGTTCCCGTGCTGAAAGAGCTTCTGCGCGCCATGCGCATCTGCTGTGTGGAACTCGAAGGCTATGAGGCGGATGACGTCATCGGCACGCTTTCAAGAAAATTCGGGGACGTCGAGGTGCATATCTATACGGGCGACCGCGACGCATACCAGCTCGTCCGCGAGAATGTGGAAGTGTGCTTCACCAAGCGCGGCGTGACCGACCTCGACCGCCTTACGGCCGCAAACTTCCGCGATAAAGTGGGCCTCGTCCCCGCGCAGATTATCGAAGAAAAGGCGCTGATGGGGGATTCTTCGGATAATATCCCCGGCGTCAAGGGCGTCGGTCCCAAGTCTGCGCTGACGCTCCTGCAAACGTACGGAGACCTCGACGGCGTCTACGCCCACATCGGAGAGCTGAGCGCAGGGCTTCGGCAAAAACTTGAATCGGATAGGCCGATGGCCTATCTTTCGCGGCAACTTGCGACCATCGACTGCGCGGTGCCGCTTTCCACGGAACTTGCGGACTGCGCCCTGCATCTCCCGTTCCCCGAAGCGGCGCGCGACCAATTCAGGAAGCTGGAATTCCGCTCCATGCTCAACAGCGATATCTTCGGCGAAGAACCGCCCAAGCCCGCCGTAAGCGTTGCGGCCGAATGTACGGCCGAGGGCTTGCCCGACCTGCTCAAAGAGGCCGCGGAATGCACGCGTTTCGGCTTCTGCATCGAGGACGGGGCGGCCTATCTGAGTTTGGACGGAAAGAACTACATTTTGCGCCTGCGGCAGGATTTCCTCTCGCCCGGTTTCTTCACGGAGGAGCTTTCGCCCCTGTTTTCCATCCTGTTCGGCGGCAACAAGACTGCCGTGGTGGACGACTGCAAGGCGCTCGCGCACGAACTCGACGGCATCGGCCAACACCTCGCCTGTCCCGTGGAGGACGTCACGCTTTTGCGCTATCTGAGCGACTCCAACGTAAGGCAGGCAAGCCCCAAGGAACTCGCAGGGGAACTCTCTCTTCCGGAGGAAAACCGCGCGGAGGCGCTCTTGAAGGTATGCGATGAGCGGCTCGGCAAGCTGAAAGGTACGCCTGAGGAGACGCTTTACCGTGACCTCGAACTCCCGCTTGCGCGGGTACTCTTCGATATGGAGCGCACGGGCGTCGCCGTCGACCTCTCCCGCTTCCCGGAGTTTTCGGACAAATATAAGCGGGAATTGAAGGAGCTGTCCGCGCGCATCTTTGAACTTGCGGGGACGCAGTTCAATCTCAATTCTCCCTTCCAGCTCTCGGAAGTCCTCTTCGAACGGCTCGGATACGATCCGAAGGGCGCCAAGAAGAATGTAAAGGGCGGATACTCCACGGGGGCCGATATCCTCGAAAAACTTGCCGAAGAGCATGAGATCGCGCGGCTGATCCTCCGTTACCGCGAATTGCAGAAATTGCTCTCCACATACATCGACGGCATCCGTCCGCTTGCGGCGGGGGGGATCGTCCATACGACGTACAACCAGAGCGTGACGACGACGGGCCGCCTTTCAAGCGCCAATCCCAATCTCCAAAACATCCCCGTCCGCACCGACGAAGGGAGAGAACTCCGAAAGCTCTTCATCGCAAGGGAGGGGGATCTTTTGGTCGACGCCGATTATTCCCAGATAGAACTGCGTCTGCTCGCGCATTTTTCGGGCTGTAAAGTGCTTGTGGAAGCTTACCGCGCGGGCGAGGATATCCACGCCGCAACGGCATCGCACATCTTCTCCAAGCCCCTCAATGAAGTCACGCCCGCCATGCGCAGAAGGGCCAAGACCATCAACTTCGGCATCATTTACGGCATGAGCGCCTTCGGCCTCTCCAAGGACCTCGGCTGTTCCTCCGCCGAGGCGCAGGAATACATCGGCAAATATTTTGCCACGCACCCCGAAGTCAGGGAATACATGGATGCAAACGTCAAAAAGGCGAAGGAGAACGGGTACGTCACCACCATCCTCGGCAGAAAGCGCTATATCCCCGAAATTTATTCTTCCAACTACAACCTGCGCGCCTTCGGCGAACGCGCGGCCATGAACATGCCCTTGCAGGGGAGCGCGGCGGACATCATCAAGATCGCCATGCTCCGCGTCCACGACCGCCTGAAACGGGAGGGGATGAAGTCGAAAATGGTCTTGCAGGTACACGACGAGCTGATCCTCAATGCGCCCGCAGAAGAGTGTATCCGCGCGGCGGCCCTGCTCAAAGAGGAAATGGAGGGGGCGGTGCGGCTGGACGTGCCGCTCATTGCCGAAGTCTCCACGGGGAAGAGCTGGTATGAAGCAAAGTAGAAAATTTGCCGTCACGGGCGGCATCGGGAGCGGAAAGAGCTATGTGCTTGCGCGCATCTGCGCATACGGCTACCCCGTCTTTTCCTGCGATGAAATTTCCCGCGATCTGTGGGAGATGGAAGCATACCGCAAAGAACTTTTGGGCCGCTTCCCGCAGTGCGCAGACGGCGCGGATATCGACAAGGCGAAGCTGACGAAGCTCGTCTTTTCGGACCCCGCCGCGCTTGCCCGTTTGGAGGCATTTTCGCATCCGCGCATCATGGAGACCCTGCTCGCGCGCATGGAGGAGCATCCCGTCTCCTTCGCCGAAGTCCCCCTGCTCTTCGAGGGGGGATACGAACATCTCTTCGAGGCCGTCATCGCAGTCAGAAGGCCGGAGGAGGAGCGCATCCGCGCCGTCATGGCGCGCGACGGCGTCACGGAGGAGCAAGTGCGCCGCAGGATGGCCCGCCAGCTCGACCCCGCCGAACTCGCGCAAAAGCCCTGTTTTCTGCTCGAAAACGGCGCGCATCTTGAAGAAGATTTAAGACGGTTTTTCCAAGAATACCGCCTATGAACGCGATACGAACGGCGGCCGCAGGTTTGCGGCCGCCGTTCCGAAATCGGTGTAAATTTTGTTTAACGATATGCAAAGCGGTTTATATATACATAAATAGGGGAGCGCGGACGCGCTTCCAAAGGAGAAAAATAGTAGTTTTGTTATGATTATCGGTTTGATCGTCGGCTTGCTCTTGTTCCTGCTCACGGCGGGCGGGGTAGCGCTCACCGTCGTCACGGTAAAAAAGCGCAAAAAGCCCACATGGAAGTGGGTGGGGCTGGGCGCCGCAGTACTTTGCGGCATCCTGTTTCTCTTCATCCCGTTCAGCATCCATACCGTGGATACGGGTACGGTAGCCGTCGTCAAGCATCTCGGTAAGGCGACTACCGTGCGTACTCCGGGGACGTATTTTGACTTTTGGATGACGGAAGCATACGAGACTTACGACGCCAAGGTGCAGAACCTCGAATTGGACGCCAATACATATTCGAAGGATGCGCAGACCATGGATATCGCCATGGTCGTGCAGTACTCCATCAAACAGGAGAAGTCGCTGAACATCGCCGAGCAATACGGCACGCTTTCGGCGCTCGGCAACCGCATCGCTTCGGTCGCGGAGGCGACGACGAAATCCACGCTCTCCGACTATTCCGCGATGGAGATCATCGAAAACCGCGCGCGCATCTCGGTAGAGGTCGAAACGCAGGTGAAATCCGCCATCGACGAAACCTTCTTCGTCAACATCGAAAAGGTCGTTTTGACCAACATCGACTTCTCGGAGGCCTTCGAGCAGACGGTGGAAGATAAGATGATCGCCGAGCAGGAAAAGCTGAAAGCGGAGTACGAAAAGGAGACTGCGCTCGTCAAGGCCGAGCAGGAGTTGGAGGTCGCGCGGCTCAACGCCGAGGCGCGCATTGCCGAGGCGCAGGGCGATGCGGAGGCGCGTCTGCTCATCGCGCAAGCCGAAGCCAACGCCATCAAGGCAAAGTCGGTCGAGATCGCGCGTGCGCTCGGCTTCACCATCCTCGAAACGCCCGTCTATGAAGAGAACGAGGCGGGGGAGAGCGTGCAGACGGGCGTGGAGTATGAAATTGACTTCACGGACAAGAGCGATGCGCAGATCGCCCTCATCACGGAGTACTTGAAGTACATCGAGTATCTCGAAGCGTGGAACGGCGAACTGCCCGATACCGTCGTCACGGGCGAGGGCGGCAGTTTTATTCTGCCGTTGCCGAACACGGGGACGGAGAGCGGCGCAACGCCGTGACCCCGTAAATAGCACGATCATGAAATGAGGCATACGATAGAGTATGCCTCAAATTTTTTCCTATCAAAGGGCCGACGCCGTCGCCTATGCGAAGAAGTGGGCGATGGGGCGCAACCCTGCCTACTATGATTTTTCCGCAATCGGCGGGGACTGCACGAATTTTGCCTCGCAGTGCATCTTTGCGGGGGCGGGCGTCATGAATTTCACGCCCGTCTATGGGTGGTTTTACAAGAGCGCAAGCGACAGGACGGCCTCGTGGACGGGCGTCGAATATCTCTATAATTTTCTCACGACGAACGAGGGCGCGGGGCCGTTTGCGGAGGAAGTCCCATTGGCGCGTTTGGAGCGCGGGGACGTGGTGCAGCTCGGCCGCGAGACGGGGGACTTCTATCATACGCCCGTCGTCATCGGCTTTGCGGGGCGGGAGATCTTGGTCGCGGCGCATTCGTATGACGTTTATGGCAAGACGCTGTCATCCTACCGTGCGCCCGTTGTCCGCGGCCTTCACATCCTCGGCGTGCGGCGATAAACGCTCCGCCGCGCAGAGTTTACTTCCAGACGATCGTCGGCTCCTTCTTGCTCTTTGCACAATCGGACAAGTAGAGATTGATGAGCGTTTGATAGGGGATACCCTTCCTTTCGGCAAGCATCTTGAAGTATTCGATGATATCCACATCGAGATTGATCGTGACTTGCTGTTTCAGTCTCTTCAAATATGGATTTTTTCTTGCGTTGGAAAAATCGTATTCGGCTTTCATCTTATCTTCCTCCATATGACTTTGCCTCCTTTTTCGTGGCTTTACGTGCTGAAATAATGCGTATTACCGCATCCGACTCGCGATAGCAATGGCAAACGATCAACAAATTCGCCTGTATGCTCATCCCCAAGATAATGACCTTTCCTCTGCTATGGAATGATCGGGGTCATCTATGACAAGCGCGTTTTCATCATAGAATACGCTTTTGGCCTCTTCAAAAGAAACGCCGTGTTTGAGTTTATTGATTCCGTTTTTATGTTCATCCCACTCGAAACGTATCTCATCCATAATTATATTATAATTATAGATTGCCAATTTGTCAAGCGTTTATCCAAAGAAACTGCAAGAAGTCACGCGGGACCACGTTTTTTTCGCTTTACAAAAAAGAAAAATACTGTTATAATGATATCAGTAGAGATACGGTAGTAAAATTCGCAGCAACTACACGCCTGCATGGCCAAAAGAGATGTGGGAGACGGCTGCGCCCACTATCTCTACTTTTATTATTTGCTTTACAAAAAGGAAGAAACGTGATATACTATCATTGGTGGTGATGAAGTAGAGGATTTCGTAGTTTCTACACACCGAAGTGGTAAAAAAGAGACGTGGGAGCGTCTACGCCCACCATCGTCACCATCTTAGTTGTGGAAAAGCGCCAAGCCGAAAGGCGGGGCGCTTTTTCCGTGCCGAAAAAAGAGAAGTCAAAGCGGTGGGTGCGGTACTTCGCCTGCGGCTACTTCGCGCTTTGCGCTCGTGACGTGCTTAGAATCACAAAAAGAAACCTCGCACGGGCGTGCCGCACCAAAAAATGAGAAGGCGAAGCGGGCGGGTGCGGTACGTCGTCGCTACGCTCCTCGTGCCGCGACGCACTTCGTGCGTATGGCGCGGTACTTCGCCTGCGGCTTTGCCTGCGGCTCGTGCCGACCTTAGTAACAAAAATGAAATGCGGGCGAACGACAGGAGTTGCGCCTTTGGCGGCGCGCCCCGGTGAACAGCACACTGTGCTGTTCAGTTTGCGGCTTATGCTTTCCGTATCCAAACAATTCGTCCGCAAACCGCTCGCTCCCGCTCGCGCCTCCACCCTCAACTCCTGCCGCGTTTCGGAGTCACACCAAAGCACGCGGCGCCCAAAAGGGTATAATGGGTGCGGTACTTCGTCGCTACGCTCCTCGTGCCACGACGCACTTCGTGCGTATGGCGCGGTACTTCGCCTGCGGCTCGTGCCGCACCAAAAAAAGAGAAGGCGGGTCGCCTTCTCTTTTTTTGGTGCGGTCGACAGGAGTTGAACCTGCACGGTCATCCCACAAGATCCTTAGTCTTGCGCGTCTGCCAATTCCGCCACGACCGCTTCTTACTGACAGCTTTGTTATTGTATCGCACTTCGAAAAAAATGTCAACAAAAATCAATAGAAAAAATCATAGAATTTTTTTATTTTTCCGATTTTCTTCAAATACGCCGCCGTTTCGGGATAGGGGATATGCGTCAGTTTTATCCCGTCCGCAGAACAGGCGGGGTCTTTCAGCCATCCCGCGACGACGCCTTCGCCCGCGTTATATGCCGCCAATGCGGTCTCCTTCACGGAAAATCTTCCCAACAGATAGTTGAGATACAGACAGCCCACTTTCAGATTGTATGCGCCCTCCGTGAGGCGCGCCTCGTCATACGCCAATCCCTCGCGCGTGCAGACGAACTGCGCCGTGGAGGGGAGAAGCTGCATGAGGCCCACTGCCCCCGCGCGGCTCACCGCCTTCTCATCGAAGCCGCTCTCCGCCTTGATGACGGCATAGACGAGCGAAGGCTCCAATCCGCTCGCTTCCACCTCCTCGCGGTAGGGCCGCGGGAAGCACAGCGCACGTACCGCAAAAAAGAGCGCCGCCGAAAGGAGTATGAAAAGCCCTGCCCAAACCAAAATTTTTTGCGCTTTCATCCCAATTAAAGTATGCGCAACTGTCCGCATTCTTTCCCGCATCCCCAAATCCGAAGAATTTGCAGGGAACATGTTGACGGAATGAACGGCGGTTGGTATAATGATGACGATTCCATCGGTGAGTGTGAAAACAATGCTGAAATACAGTCTGGATGCGTCGAAGCGCGGCGTAAACATCTCCGAAAACCTTTACGGCCTCTTCTTCGAGGATATCAACCAGGCCGCCGACGGCGGGCTGAACGCCGAAATGGTCATCAACAATTCCTTCGAATTTGA
>CANQSR010000030.1 GCA_947626575.1 uncultured Clostridia bacterium
CTTGCGGGGGTAGCCGGCACCATACACCGGATGGTGTCAAAATCAAACCCCCATTTGAAATGGGGGTTGCTGACTTTCGAACGAAGTGAGAAATCTGAACTTCGAGATTCCTCGTCGCTCCGCTCCTCGGAATGACGCGTGGGGGCTTGGGGGGCGGTACCCTTCGCCCCTTATAGGGGGACCCGCGAGGCCTACCCTCTCCCTGGGGAGAGGGATTGAGGGAGTGGGGGATAAATCCGTCACCCTGAGCTTGCCGATCCGTCACCCTGAGCTTGCCGATCCGTCACCCTGAGCTTGCCGAAGGGTCACATTATTATATAATAAGGTGATTCCTCGACTGCGCTCGGAATGACGATTAAAGCCTCGTGCGGACGTATGAGAGGGTACTCTTGGCGCCCCTTTGAGGGGAGCTGTCACGAGCTTGCGAGTGACTGAGGGGTTTTTGAACCCCTTTCGGCCGCTCGCTTTGCTCGCGTCCACTTTCCCTAAGAGGGACAGCAAGGGCAAGCCCCGCGCCACCGTGCAATGCTTGACTTTTTTCCGCGTTGCGGCTATAATTTCTCCCAAGGAGAATACAAATGAACTTTCCGTGGATCACAAGCGCGGAGGAACTCGCCGCGCTCATCGAAGAGGCGGGATTTCTGCCGTTTTTCAAAAACGAGATCGAGGGATTTTCCATCGAAGAGCATACGCCGCCCGAACTTTGGTGGGGCGGAGAGACGTGGGGGCCGTGGGAATGGAAGGGCCCCGTTATCCGCCGCGCACAGTGCGCGTACGGCAAATTCTATTGCGGCAAGGCCATGTACATTTCGCGGGAATTTTTCCCCGATTTTTGCAACCTGCGCCGCGACGGCTATGATTACGACGCCCGCATGGACGAAGGGTTGGCGCGTCACCGTGACGTCGGCGTGATGCAAGCGCTTCTTGAAACGCCCCTGCTCATTTCCAAGGACCTCAAAGCGCGCACCTGCTTCACGAAGGAGAGCCGCAACGCCTTTGACGGCGTCATGACCCATCTCCAAATGACGGGCTATGTGAACATCGCGGACTTCTCCTACCCGCTCGATAAGCACGGCAAGCCCTACGGCTGGGGCCTCGCCGTCTATACGACGCCGGAGGCCTTCTTCGGCGAAGATTTCAAGCAGCGCGTCTATTTGCACCAACCGGAGGAGTCGGCGGAGCGGCTACAAGAACATCTTAGAAAACTGCTCCCGCACGCCTCCCCGTTGCAGATCTTCCGCCTCATCGGCGGCTCCGATTAAGCCGCGCTCCCCTCATATGATTGAAAACGCAACCGTGACATATGTGAAATGAGGCACCCATGCCCGAAACCACCCCCGTATGTGCGCGGTCACATATGCAAAAAATGCGGCGCGGCGCATACTTGGCCGCGGTGGGGGAGCGGCCGCGGCGAGAAGGTCTATGCGGACGTACGGTAATACCCATACGGCCGTGCGATAAGGTCCATTCGGCCAAAGGTGGTAAAGTCCGCGTGTGGCAAGGCTCATGCGGCAGATGGCGCGGAACGAAGGCGGCGGCTTGCAATAAAATTTGCGAACCGCTTGCCTTTTGGCGTATATCATGCTATAATGAAAGAAAAAATAAGAATGCGGAGGAGTTTATGTCTGAAAAGAGTGCAGGGCAAGAGCTACTGAAAGAGCTTGCCTATAAGAAAACCAATTACTATGAAACCGCGTCCAAGGACGAGCGTGACGCCATGTTCATCTATGCGGACGGCTACAAGGCCTTTCTCGACGCCGCCAAGACCGAGCGCGAGGCCTGCGAGTACGCCGTCGGCCTCGCCCAAAAGAAGGGCTTTACCGAGTACAAATTCGGTGACCCGCTCCATGCGGGCGACAAGAAATACTTTATCAACCGCGGGAAGTCGGTGGTCGTGTTCCGCATCGGGACCAAGAACCTCGAAAAGGACGGCTTCCGCATCATCGCTTCGCATATCGACGCGCCCCGCATCGACATCAAGCAGAACCCGCTCTATGAGGATAGCGGCATGGCCTTCCTCAAAACGCATTACTATGGCGGCATCAAGAAGTATCAGTGGACGGCTATCCCGCTCGCGCTGCACGGCGTGGTCATCTTGAAGGACGGCACCAAGGTCACGCTCAAAGTGGGCGAGGATGCGGGCGACCCCGTATTCTATATCAACGATCTCCTGCCCCACCTCGGCGGCGACCAGATGAGCGGGAAGGCAAGCTCTCTCATCGAGGGCGAGCAGCTCAATGTCCTCGTCGGCGGGCTTCCCTATCCCGATGAGGATGTCTCGGATAAGATCAAGCTGAGCGTCCTCTCCATTCTGCACGAGAAGTACGGCATCTGCGAAGAGGACTTCCTCTCCGCGGAACTCTCCGCCGTTCCCGCCTTCGGCGCGCGCGACGTCGGCTTCGACCGCGCTCTCATCGGTGCGTACGGCCACGACGACCGCGTATGCGCGTATCCCGCCCTTACGGCAGTTCTCGATAACGAGACCGAACATACCGTGCTTGCCATGCTCGTGGATAAGGAAGAGATCGGCAGCGAGGGGACGACGGGCATCCAATGCAAGGTGTATGAGGACCTGTTGGATGAGATCGCCATTACGCTCCGTTGCAATCACCGCCGTGCGCGCGCCAATTCCAAGTGTCTTTCCTCGGACGTGACTGCGGCTTACGACCCCAACTTTGCAAACGTCTATGAGAAGATGAACGCGGCCATGCTCTCCTGCGGCACCGCGATGTGCAAGTTTACGGGCGCGCGGGGCAAGAGCGGTTCCAACGATGCCAATGCGGAGTTTGTGGGGGAAGTCAGGAAGATGTTCGCGGATGCGGGCGTCATCTGGCAGACGTCCGAACTCGGCAAGGTAGACGTGGGCGGCGGCGGGACGGTCGCAAAATTTGTGGCCAATCTCAACATCGATACGGTGGACCTCGGCGTTCCCGTCATCTCCATGCACGCGCCGTGGGAAGTCATCTCGAAGGCCGACCTGTATAGCAATTACAAGGCATTTCTCGCCTTCATGAAGTAAGAATTTGCTGTGGTTTCCGTAGTTTCCGTGGTTTCCGCGCCCGACCTTTCGGTCGGGCGCGTCTTGCATAACTTGCTGTCGCCGAAAGGGGTTCCAATGCCTCCCCCCTCTTACCAGAGGGGGGAGGATGTCACGGCTTTGCCGTGACAGGTAGGGGGTGGGAGTAAGCGCGCTTCGCACCCCCGCACGTCATTTCGAACCCCGAAGGGGTGAGAAATCCCTAAGTACGAGATTTCTCGCTCCGCTCGAAATGACGTATAGAAGCCTCGCGCGGACGAAATGACATTTGGCTTACCCTCTCCTTGGGGAGAGGGGCAGGGGAGTGGGGATAGTTCCGTCACCCTGAGCTTGCCGAAGGGTCACATTGTTATAATAAGGTGATTCCTCGACTAAGTAAGAACGAAGTCCGTTTCCACAACACTTGGTCGCAATAAGATTCTTCGCGGATAAGCAATTCGCTGAAAGTCAAGCCGTTACGGCTACTTCGTCGCTGCGCTCCTCGTGACGACCTTAGTCCACAATAGAAACCTCGGTCGGACAGAATGACGGCTACTTCGCCTGCGGCTCGTGACGGCCTTAGTCTACAATAGAAGCCCTGCGCGGACGGAATGACGTATAGAAGGCCTCGCGCGGATAGAAGCATACGAAACTTACCACAAATAAATTATTGAAAATGGAGGCACCATGTCCAAAACAGGCAAGTTGTTTTCCCATCGGGATCCTTACGATACCGCCGCGACGGATGCGCTCTTTGTAGCCGCCATGCGTGAAAATTGCGCATTCCACAGTGCGCACGATCCCGCATACAAAAAGATCCTCGGCGATGCGGGCTTTTCCCCCGAACAGCTCCAAACCTCTGCCGACCTTGCGCGTCTGCCCGTCATCCCCACGCTCTATTTCAAGCGGCATACGCTTTTGAGCGTCCCCGAAAGATCGCTTACAGTGAAGGTCACTTCGAGCGGCACGGGTGGGAAGCGGTCGCTCGTCGGTTTCGACATCAAAACGCTGTGGCGCGAACTCAAAATGGCGCTTGCCATTGCGCGTTTTCATCACCTGTGGTCGGGAAAACCCACGCGATACGTCATTTTCGGCTACCGCCCCGCCAAAAATCAGTTGGGTGCGGCCAAGTCTGCATTTGCGTTCACGTTGCTCGCCCCCGCCGTCTCCCGCGTGTATGCGCTCGAAACGGGGCCGGACGGCGTCCGCGCCGACCTCGGCCGCCTCAAAGAAAAACTCGTCAAGTACGCGAAGGGCCGGCTTCCCGTGCGCACGATGGGCTTCCCTGCCTATACTTATTTTCTCCTGCGGCAAATGAAAGAGGAGGGGATCGCCGTAAAATTGCCCAAGGGGTCCATGATCTGTCTCGGCGGCGGTTGGAAACAATTCTATGCCGAGCGCGTGGAAAAGGAGGATTTTTACAAGCTCGCCGAAGAGGTCCTCGGCGTCGACGAGAAACACATCGTCGAGTTCTTCGGCGCGGTCGAACACCCCATCCTCTATACCGATTGCCGCGCGCATCATTTTCATGTGCCTGTGTACGGCAGGGTCGTCATCCGCGACGTGGATACGCTCGAACCCGTCGGCTATGGCAAGGCGGGCCTCGTCAATCTTTTGACGCCCGCCATCAACAGCATGCCGCTTTTGAGCGTGCTGACGGACGACATCGGCGTCCTGCATGAAGGACCCTGTCCGTGCGGGTGCAGGTCGCCGTATCTTGAACTCCTCGGCCGTACGGGCGTAAAGGATATCGTCACCTGCGCGCAGGGCGCGGAAGAATTTTTGAAGGGGGACAAGGCATGATCTTGTATCGCGGAAAAATTTATCCCGACGGGATGCAGAGCGAACTCATTTCCCGCTTGGAGACGGATATCCCGCAGATCTTGGGCGGGGAAAGGCTGACGCCCGCGCGCGTCATCGCGGCGTGCGGACGCATGTATGAGAAGGCGGCGGCGGGAAAATACGATGCCCTCGCGCTCCCGTTGCTGCAAGAATTCGGCATTTCCTACGCCCGCTATCAAGACATGGTACGGGCATTTTCGGCCGAAGTGTTAAAATATAAGTGCGAGATAGAACTCGGCAGGGATTGGGAAAATCCCGCGCCGCTCGAAAACGGAACGAGGCGCAGGCGCGTTCCGCTTGGTGTACTCTTCCACATCGCGGCGGGCAATGTGGACGGCTTGCCCGCTTACAGCGTCGCGGAGGGCCTGCTTGCGGGCAATCTCAACATCCTGAAACTTCCTGCGGGAGACGGTGGCATTTCGGTAAAATTGCTCTCCGATCTCATCGAAGAGGATGCGCTTCTCGCCGACTACATCTATGTGTTCGACGTACCCTCTACCGAGACGGAGACGCTTACGCGGCTTGCAAATTATGCGGATGGGGTCGTGGTATGGGGCGGTGACGCCGCCCAGCGGGCCGCCCGCACGCTTACGGGCGTCAACACGAAGATCATCCCGTGGGGACACAAACTCTCCTTTGCCTATGCGACGGAGCGCGCCGCGGACGCCGACCTGCACGCGCTCGCGCGGCACATCTGCGCGACCGAGCAGGTCCTGTGTTCCTCCTGCCAGGGAATTTTTCTCGATACCGAAGACGGGGCCGCGCTTGAAAATTTTGCGGCGCGGTTTTTCGCCATTCTCAAAGAGGAGAACCGCGCAATGGGGGCGGCCGACCCCGCCATGCGCGGAAGGAATACCGTAAATTTGCTTTGCGACCGAATCGAGGGTACCCATGTCCGCGTTTACAGCGCAGAAGGCGTTTCCGTGGCGGTTGAAGCCGACCGTGAACTTACGCTCTCTTATACCTTCCGCAACGTATGGGTGAAGTCGTTGCCGCGCCGTGAGATCATTTCCGCGCTGAAAAAGCAGAAGGGGTATTTGCAGACGTGCGGCCTCATTTCGGCGGAAGAGGAGCGGGAGGAGCTTTCCCGTTTGCTTGTGCGCGCGGGCGTGGTCCGCGTGACGCGGGGCGATCTCTCCCGCACGGTATTCGGCGAAGCGCACGACGGCACATACCCGCTTTTGGAGTACACGCGCATTGCGGAAGTGGACCCATAAGAATGCCGCGCCCACCGCGCGTCATTTCGAACCCCGAAGGGGTGAGAAATCTCATTCGGGAGCAGCATTCGGTTCCGCGGTTCACGTCATTTCGAACCCCATAGGGGTGAGAAATCTCGGTCCGCTGTCATATTGAACGGCCAATCCTCTACCCTCTCCTTGGGGAGAGGGGTAGGGGAGTGGGGACTCTATTCCGTCACCCTGAGCTTGCCGAAGGGTTACATTATTATAATTAAGGAGATTCCTCGACTAAGCTCGGAATGACATATTGAAATTCCTCGACGTGCGGCTGCTTCCTCGCTCCGCTCCTCGTAATACAGTAAAGTATCGCGGATTTAAGAAGCGCCGCCGCGAAAATTCGCGGCGGCGCTATCGTATTCAAAAAAACTGTGAGGGCTTTTTTTGTTGCGGACTACCGAAGCGGGAACGCGGCAGACAGCTCCGACAAAGCTTCCTTATGGCACACGCGTGGCACCGTTTAGTGCTGCTGTATCCCTACCCTGACACGGTTCGCGGGCACGCGTTGCATAAGACCTTGTTATCAACACCACTTACCGCGCGCAGCCTCCCATAGACCGCACCGAGAAAAGCGTTCGGCTCTGCTATAGCGGATTGCAGATACAGGGCACCGCTAACTCCCCACCTATCACAGCAACAATAGTATAACCCAATTGCGGCGAATATGCAAGCGATTTTTTTGCCCTTCGGCAAATTTGTGCCTCCGAAGCCGCGGCGTATCCCCCCCCAAACGCACGTTCCGCGAATTTTCCCGTGCGCTTGACATTTTTCCCCATAATGGGTATAATAGAAACACCGTACGCGGCATGTTGTACGCCCCCCTGCGGGGATAACGCTCCCCTGCGGGGATAACGCTCCCCTGCGGGGATAACGCTCCCCTGCGGGGATAACGCTC
>CANQSR010000031.1 GCA_947626575.1 uncultured Clostridia bacterium
GGACGGTAGCAAAGGAGTTCGGCGTATTTGACGAGCGTCGCGCAATACGTCGGCCTGCTCGCGATCTGTTTGAGAACGGCGCCGTCCTCGCCTTCCAGCCACTGCCAATCGCAGAGCTGGTGCAGGGCGAAGTCGTCGGTGTTGAGCAGATACATCGTCCCTTCGGGGCAGAACCTGTCGGCAACGACGGGGATGCCGTCGAAGCTGATGGCGCGGAAGCCGCCTTCGAGTTCGAGCGTCTCGCAGCTGCGGTGCGCGCCGATGAGATCGAAGAGGGCGCGGCGCACACCCCACGAGCAGACGATGAAGTTGATCCTGCTGCCCGAACGCGCCTCCACCTCGTCGATGGCCTTCTGGATGGCAAGCTCGGTGAGCGCGCCCACTTCCGTCTGCTTATAGGGTTCCATCCAGCCGTTTTCCGCGCGGGAGACGCCATAGAGATCGCCCGTCCCGAAGATGGCGCCGAGGCCGGTAAGCTCCATGTCCTTGGAATGTTGCAGGTAGATCTTGTAGCCCGCGGGCGAAGCGATGGAGCTGCCCGAAAGCGTGATCGTCTTGTTGTTGCGGTCTACCGAGAGGACGACGCGCCCCACGCCCGCCGTGCTGCCGCCGTTGTAGATATCCACGAGCATACCTTCGGCGATGTTGCGCACCGAATCGAGCGTGTAGGTGAAGGACTCGCCGGATTGGATGGTCGCAAGCAGGCCCGTGCCGTCGCCGAACAGCATTCTGCCCAAGTTATAGGAAGAACTCTTGATGAGTCCGTCCATTTCGTCGTTGAGAAGGTTGACGAAGGCGCCCTCCGCGTTCTGTGAAGCGCGGATGGCCTTATCCGAGATCTCGATGTAGCCGTAAAGATTTTTGAGCGGCGCCACGAACTGCGCATAGTTGTTGCTGTTGGCGGAGGGAAGGTTGCCCGTCTCCGCGCCCGCACCGATGCCGCCGTTGACGCCGTAACGCACCACCTTGCGCACGTCCTTTCCCCAGACATCGGAAGTCGTCTTTTTGATCTGTGCGAGCAGGGGATTGGCGGACTTATCGAGCTGGTCGCTCACCGCGTCGAGATAGTAGGATTTCAATACGCTGTCAGCTGTCTGTGTAGTGATCATATGATGTTGATTTCTCCTGAAATGATGATATGGGGTGGGAAAAACCGACGGAAAGAGCGGCGCGCCGTGTTTTTTCACGGGAGCGGCGCGGCCTTTCCTTCCGCACGGTCCCCTCTCTTACGGCTTCTGCCGTTTGAGGTAGCCGAGTGCGAGCGCACCCGCCTCGGCAATGGATGCGGGCCTTTGGTGCGGAGCGATGACACCTGCCCCGCCCGCACCCATGAGCGGCACGCCGCGCGGCGGATACACGGATCCTTCGGGCGGCTCCTCTTGCGTGGACGCACGCGGGGCCTGCGCGTGCGCTGCCTGCGGCTCTTCCTTGGGGGAGAGTTGCTCTTCGAGCGCCTTCAACCGTTGACTGCGGCGGGTAAATTCGGCTTCCAGCTCCCCGTACGCATGCAGGAGGGCATCGACGCTCTTGAATTTCCCCGCGAAAAGTTCGCCCTGCGGCGCCCCCGCGGGAGTCTCTGTCTTGTTTTCCTCTTCCACGTTAACCTCCCATGCGGCGGTGGCTTTCGAGGTGGCGCACGATCCTCGCCTTTACCGCCGCGTCGTTTTCCGCGCCCGAAAGAAGGGCGCGAAGGTGTTCGGCGCGATGCACGGCATGGTCGTCGTAACTATCCGCCTCCACCTCCTGTTGCGCCAGAAGGATATTTTCCCGCTCCGCTTTACGGATGTGCAGATAGGAAATATCCCTCGCGTTTTCGAGAGAGCCATAGCCCATCGCATCGAGGATGCGCGTCTTGACTTCCCCCGAAATGTTGCCCTCGCCGTCCTTCAAAAGTCCGAGGTCAAGGAGATTGAGAATATCCTCCTTGGTTTGTTCGGGCGTGCGGTCGTATCCCGGCGCGAACTCCACGTCATCCGCCGAAATATCGCTCGCATCGAAGTAGACGAGTTCGGTCTCCCCGCCGATGCCCGTCATGCGGAGGAGGCGCTTCGTGTGCGCGAACTGCTTATAAAGGTGCAAAATCTGTTTGCCTGCTTCCTTTACGGCACGCTCCACGCTCTCCACCGTCATGTGCATACGGTTGGTATCCTGGTCAAGGAGCAGTTGGAGGCCGACGGCGCTCGTGACGTTGGTGGGGTTTGCCGAGTTACGGGATATCTCGCTCATTCCCGATACGAGGATGAACTCGTTCGCGATGCGCTCCTCCTCTTCTGCGAACTCCGCGGGAAGTTTTCCGCAGTCGAGAAAGGCGGGCGCCGTCGCCCCCTGCCTGTAAACGAGGACCTTTCCGGGTGCAAGGCCGTCGTCTGCAAGCGCTTCCGCATCCACGGAGCCGTCCTCCACCGCGATGACGCCCGCCGTAAGCCTGTTGAGAAACTCGTGCTTGCGGTTGCGCACGGCGTTGTAGGCGCGTTGCAGGGGGATCATCCTGTCGATGACGGAAGTCCCGAAGAAGGCGCCCGCAAGCGATACGCACGTCTGGCGGATAAAGGGCAGCGTCCGCTCGCCGCGGTCGCCGTTTTGGTACGGGAGGGGCCCCTCGAAGAGGAGCTTATCCCCCGCCACGATCTCCAACCGCCCTTCGGGATACTTCCCCGACGGACGGGTATACCGTTCGATCAAAATTTCCCCCTGCTCTATGGAAGGGCGCAGTTCGCCCTCGGCGGCGCGCCGCCAGCCCGTGGGGGAAGAATAGGGAGCGAGAGAAAACTCCCCGATGGTGCGGCCTGCGATCTCCGCGCCGAAGCGGTCGAAAATATCCTCCACAGACACCGCTTTTGCGTGAATGATGCTCTTGACCTCGGACATGCTGCCCGCATTTAACGTGTCGGGATAGATTTCGAAGGGCGAGAGCGCCACCACGTTGACGTCCCCTTCCTTCACGGGATGGCCTGCGGTATCGCTTCCGATCACCTTGCCGTCGTCGTAATCCCAGACGACTTTATAGAAGGCCGTGCCGCACACCTCCGACCAGAGCGTCGCCTCGGAGATGACCTTATCGAGGTCGATGCGGCACTTCACGGAACGCAGGATGTTCGAGGCGATGCGCGCGACCTGCATATCCGCTTCGCTATCCGAAAAGGCGCGCACTTCGAGGGTGGGCCGCACCTTTGCGAGGCGGGCGAGACGGGTATCGATGGTGGGCGCGATGTGGTTGAAGCACCTTCTCGACTGCCAGAAGAACTGCTTTTCGTCCTCTTCGATCTCGCCCGAAGGCATGAGGTCGCAGAATTGGTCGCCGCTCAAAAACTTCATGTTGAGTTCCCAGCCCCGTTCGAGTTGCCGCCGCATCTCGCGCCGTGCGGCAAAATCCCTATGGATCTCGCCGACGAGGTCCCGTTGCCGCTTCTTTTCCTGCTCTTCCTTGATTTGTTGTTCTGTCATATATCCTCCTTTTCATCCGCCTGTGCGGCGGCAAGTTCCGTGAGCCGAAGGCGTTCCCGTTCCAGCTCGTCATCGGAGAGCGAAGAGTAATCCTGCCCGTCGAATAAAATCTTCGCCGCTTTCAGATCGGGCGGGATATCCTTCCGCGTCTCCTTGCGCTTGACCAGCCTGAGTTCGCCGTCCTTGGCGTCGTATTCCTCGGTGACTTCCTCGATGCGGTAGCCGAGCGCCACCTTCATGATCGCCTCTCTGAGCTTATCCATAGTTCTCCTTATCTCCGTTTCAAACGGCGGATGCGCCGCTCTTTATCCCGTTCGATGGCCGTTTTTTCCGACCCCGTATGCACATTTCTCGGTTTCGTCATGAGGTAATACCTCAGTTCGTCCATCGCGTGGTCATCCCGTTTTACGGGGCTTTCGCCGTTCCCCCAAAAATACCCCTTGAACTCGCGGATGAGGTTGGTGCAGGAGGCAAAGATATAGAGATTGGGGAAATTGTTCTTGCGCGAAAGATAGCTCTTGACCTGCGCGATGCCCGCGAACACATCCTTATCGACGCGCGGCGAGGCGAGGACGCCCCTCTCTGCGAACAGCTCGGTGACGCTCTTTTGCGAGGCGAGCGTGCGCGCTTCGGCGGCCGCATCGATGATGGCGTGGACGCGCCCCTTGGCATCGTGTTTCCAGCCCAGCTTTTCGGAGATGGAAAGGATCGCCGCGGCATGTTCGTCCACATCCGCCCCCGCGCGGTAATGCTCCGCCACGACGTAGACGTTCCCGTCGAAATCCACCGCGTACCAATGCGCCGAGAGCGGATTGCGGAGGCCGGGGTCGATGGAGATGGTATCCTGCCACGTCTCAGGGACGCGGAAGGGCGGGATCACGTGGACGTCCTCGTCAAATTCGGGATAGACAAGCCCTTCGCGCGCGCAGAATTTCCCATAGCG
>CANQSR010000032.1 GCA_947626575.1 uncultured Clostridia bacterium
GTTTTCGCGATACAGGTGTTAAGTTATCAACAATTTCGCCTGCCATTTTGCCTGTTTTTCGCGGGTAAAAATTATTTTACGATTAAGTAGTATACCCCCCCCCGTACGGATTTGTCAAGCATTTGAATGAATTTTCTTGATTTTTTCGACCCGTTTTTGCAAATTTCAGCATTTTACATAAAAATTCGCGCCGAAATTTGTGTGGATTGCATAAAAAAATCGGGCGTCTCCGCCCGA
This sequence comes from uncultured Clostridia bacterium, assembly GCA_947626575.1. GTDB lineage: Bacteria > Bacillota > Clostridia > Christensenellales > Borkfalkiaceae > Gallimonas. The sequence goes on from CANQSR010000032.1 coordinate 238, forward strand.
CCTGTTTTTCCACACTTTCCTATCCTTCCCTGCGCCCCCTCGCGTTTTCCACATTTCCCGCGTTTTCCCACCACATGTCGCATTCTAAACCGTCTTGGCCTTTGCCCCGCAGGGGGCAACGAGGGCGTAAGGCCTACCCCTTGGGGGGGAGGCTCCGCCCGCAGGGCGGTGGTGGGGGGGGGGTAATCGTCACCCTGAGCCTGTCGAAGGGTCACATTATTACAATAAGGTGATTCCTCGACTTCGTTCGGAATGACGCGAGAGGCGAGATTCCTCGACTTCGTTCGGAATGACGCGAGAGGCGAGATTCCTCACTCCGTTCGGAATGACGTATTAAAGATTCGCTCACTCCGCTTCGCTCCGTTCGGAATGAGGGACAGGGCCTTTTCCCCCCCATCCGTCACGGCAAGGCCGCGACGTCCTCCCTTGGCGCCCCCTTGAGGGGGAGCTGGCCCGCGCCCTTGCGGGTCTGCCCCGACCGAGGCTTCTATTGTAGACTAAGGTCGGCACGAGGAGCGAAGCGACGAAGTAGGGGGTGGCATTCCAATTTATATGACACCCCTTCCGTCACCTTCGGTGACACCCACCCCTCAAGGGGTGGGCAAGGGTCACTCGCGAACCAAGGTCTTCGTAATAAAAAACGCAAAAAAGGCACCCCATCCCTTCATTTGCGTAAAGTCAGCCGTAAGGCGTTCGTCACAACAAACAGGGAGGAAAGACTCATCGCCGCCGCCGCGATCATCGGGTTCAGCATCACCCCAGCCCACGCAAATACCCCCGCCGCAAGCGGTATGCCTACACAGTTATAGAAAAATGCCCAAAAGAGGTTCTGCTTGATGATGCGCATCGTCCTGCGCGCCAGCCGCACCGCCTTCGGTAGCGCGCGCAGATCCCCCTTCACCAAGACCACATCCGCGCTTTCAATGGCTACGTCCGTGCCGCTCCCCATCGCTACCCCGATATCCGCCTCTTTGAGCGCCGGCGCATCGTTGATACCGTCGCCAACCATGGCAACGAAGTAATTCGCACGCTTCGCCGCCCGCATAGTGCGCTTCGCCGCGTCGTTTTCCTCGCGCGAAGCCTTCACATGGCGCAACTTGTCTTCGGGAAGAAGTTCGGCGCACAGGCTCGCTTCGTAAGGCGGCAGACCCGCCTCCGCCGCGATGTGCCGCGCAACCGCCTCGTTATCGCCCGTGAGCATGACGGGTACGCATCCGAGGGAAATGAGCTGCCCCACCGCCTCTTTGCTCCCCTCTTTTAAGGTATCGGCGAGGGCGAACAGCGATAGTACGCGCACCCCATCCGATAAAAACAGCACCGTCTTGCCCTCCGCCGAAAGGCTTCGGAAGCCTTCGAGAAATTCTTCGAACTTCACGCCGAAAGCCTGCATCATGCGCTCGTTTCCGAGGAGATATTTTACGCCGTTGACCTCGCCCGTGGCACCCATGCCCGTGATGTACTCCACGTTTTGCGCTTCGTAACCCGCTCCGCAATACGCCGCGATGCACGTCGCCAAAGGGTGGCTCAGCTTGGTTTCGAGCGCATACGCGATCTTCTTGCCCTCGCCGTCGCCCTCGTAATGCACCACTTTGGGCTTGCCCTCGGTGAGCGTGGCCGTCTTATCGAGAAACACCTCGCGCACAGTGGCGAGCTTTTGCAGGGCCTCGGCGTTCTTGAAAAGCACACCCATGCCCGCACCGTGGCCCGTTGCCGCCATGATAGCGACGGGCGTGGCAAGCCCCAACGCGCACGGGCAGGAGATGACGATGACGCTCACCGCAAAGCGGATGCTGCGGGTGATATCCTGCGTACAGCACATCCAGACGATGAATGTGACGACGGCGATCGCAAGCACTGCCGGTACGAATACGGCGGAGATCCTGTCTGCAAGTTTTTGGATGGGCGCCTTGCTCGCGCCCGCTTCCCGCACCATGCGGATGATGCCCGCGAGCATGGTATCCTCCCCCACTTTCTCGGCGCGCACCTTCAAATATCCGCTCGCAATGATGGATGCACTCGCGACATGGGTACCCTCTCCGACCTCCACGGGCAAACTTTCCCCCGTGATGGCGGAGGCATCGACGAAGGCGTGGCCCTCCAAGACGACGCCGTCCACGGCAAGGCTCTCGCCCTGTTTCACGATGACAACGTCGCCCGTAAACACTTCGGAGAGCGGAACTTGCACCTCAAAGCCTTCCCGCTCCACCGTGACGGTATCGGGCGCGAGCGCTTTGAGTTTTTCGATCTCGCGGCCCGTTTTCTTCTTGCTCTTATCTTCGAGCCACTTGCCGAGGCAGACGAGCGTGACGATCATCGCCGCCGACTCAAAGAACAATTCATGCGACATGGGGTCGGAAATTGCGGCCGCAACGCTGTAAATATAGGAGACGGAGGCCCCCAACGTGATGAGGGTATCCATGTTGGGAACGCGCTTGACCACCGCGCGCACGCCGCTCACGAAGAACTCATAGTTGACGGCGAGGATGACGAGCGTGATGCCCATTTGAAGGCCGTGGTTCAGCCAGCCCTCCGGCGCGGGCAGCCCCACCATATGCCCCATCGCGAGATACATCTCCGGGATGAGCAGGATGAGCGAAAGGAAGAAGCGCACCAAAAGCGTGAACCGCTTCCTCTTTTCCGGGACCTTGCCATAGTCGTAAATTCCGTACCCAAGCTCCCGCACCGCCGCGACGATGCGCGCCTCGGCCCCCTCTTCAAACTCCGCCTCCATGCTCTCCCCCATCAGGGAGACGTTGCAGGAGACGACGCCGCCGAGCTTTCTGACCGTGCGCTCGATGCCCGCCGAACACGCCGCGCACTGCATGCCCGTAATGGAAAATCTCTTCTTCATTGCCGCTCCTTATTGGAACTTTTTGAACAGCTCCACGATCTCATCCACGACGCCGAGGTCGCCCTTTTGCACGTGTTCCACGAGGCAGGTGTGCATGTGGTCCTCGAATACGAGGGCCGCGAGGCTCCTCGTCGCCTTGTCAACGGCCGCGAGCTGGGTGAGGACGTCGTCGCAATAGCGGTCCTCCTCGATCATGCGTTTGACGCCGTTCATCTGCCCGATGATGCGGTTGAGGCGCGTGAGAAGCCGCTTCTTCTCCGTCTCCGGCCGAACTTTTTCTTTGTTGCAACAGTTTTCCATAAGTATTCTCCTGATACCCCCTTGGGGTACTCTATAAGTATATACCCCCTTGGGGTACTTTGTCAAGCGGGTTGGGAAAAATTTTTTTGCGTCTTTGGCGTTATTCCCAAAAACGGCACAAAAAAATCCCGCCATGCGGCGGGACGGGAGTTTTTCGCGTTACGGTCTCTTGGAGAAATGTTCTTTGCCCATGCCGCAGACGGGGCATACCCAATCATCGGGGAGTTCCTCGAAGGGGATCTCGCCGTCGTATTCATAGCCGCAGACATCGCAGACCCACCCGCTCTTTCGGACATGGGTACCACCTTTTTGCTCAAACATCTCCTTTCCGACGCCGCAGATGGGGCATACCCAATCATCGGGAAGCTCCTCGAAGGGGATCTCGCCGTCGTACTCATAGTTGCAGATGGTGCAGACGTATTTCGCGCGCTCCGCGCTCTCATCGAAGGCGGCGCTGGCGGCCGTGGGCGCGTTGGCGCTCGTCTTGCCCTTCAAGACTTCATGATAATAGGCATACGTCATCGGCTTGCCCTTGCGGAGGTGGTCGCAGTCGATGACTTCCCCCAAAAAGACGGTGTGCGTGGGCGTATCCCACTTGGCCGTGACCTTACAGGACATATAGGCGATCGCGTCGCCGATGACGGGGAGTTTCCCGCGCACGCTGTAAGAGACGCCCTCAAACTTATCGGTATCCCGCGAGGAGAGGAACCCGAAGCGGCCGATGAGCTTGGGGTCGGAATCCTCCGCGAGGACGGAGAC
>CANQSR010000033.1 GCA_947626575.1 uncultured Clostridia bacterium
CCATAGCGGTTGGAAGTCCCCGTTTCGGGATAGGCCTTTCCGCTCCGGTCGGTGAGCGCGGGTTCCTGCCCGTTTATCTTGGAGGCGCGCAGGGCCCTGTTTGCGCCGATCTTTACGATGAACTCCCTGCCGTGGGAGAGGATACAGCCCTCAATGGAGACATGGATGCGCTCTCCCGCAATGCCCGCGGGACTTCCGGCGAGGCTATCCACAAAGTAATTCTTGCCGTCGCGGTTGCCGCCATAGATGCGGACGACGTTCCTGCCGTTCCGGATACGGCAGTTGACGATCTGCGCATCGGCGTTGACTTCGAGCGTGGTACCCGTGAGGTTGAGCCGCGCGAGGTTATATTCGCCCGTTTCGGGATTATTCAGGGATTCATCCGAGCAGCCGAGCAGGTTGACACCATACAGCTTCACGTTGTTCGTACGGATGAGGAAGGCGCAGCTATCCTGCCCTGCGACGTACGCCATATCCCTGAACGTGACGAAGTGGAGCGGCCCTTGGAAGTACGGTTTGAGCAGCGGCGTGCCGTTGGCGTCCTGGTGATGGGTGAAGTTATCCGCATCGATGGACTTCCCGTTGCCATAGACGCTGTTCGTGAACTCCATCACATAGGAGACGTAGGCGTCGTTCTCCGAATACCCCGCCGCATACTTATACCATTCGGTGTTATAGGTGGACTTCATGCGGTGGCTTTGGAGGAGCGCTTTGAGTTCGGTATCGGGAAGGATTTCGCCGCTTGCGTCGGTGCCGAGCTTGATATTGTTCGTCAGCACAACGGCGCGGCCCTCTTCCGTGGCCTTGGTGAGTTCGGGCGCGTTCTTGACGGCCACGGCGTCCTTTACGATATTCAAGGTGACCGTTGCGGAGACGTTCTGCCCGAACGTCTCGTTATACTTCCACGCGGCGGTGATCTCCACCTTGCCCGTACCCGTGGGGATGACGGTGGGGATGTTCTTTATGTTCTCCACCGTTGCGGCGGGGGTATCCCCCGTCAGCGCCTTCACGGTATATTCCACTTCCCCGCCGGCGCGGTCCGTCCCGCCCGCCGTGCTGTGCGAATATACCTGCAACGCATACGTATTCTCCGAAGTCTTGGTCATCCCGTCGGCATACACCAGCCCTGCCACCGTGTAACATTCGGCAAGGTCCGCCTTCGTGTTGTTCTTGATCTGGATGACGCCGATCTCCTTGACGGCAAGGATATTGACTTCCGCCTCCTTTACTTCCGTGCCGTACGTCGCCTTCACGTGCAGGACGAACTCTTCGCCGTCCTTCTTGGGCGTGATGGTGACCATATCGCCGGGTACGCTCAGCGTCCCGCGCTTGAAGTACTCCGCGGGGCCTTCGAACGTCCATTCATACTCCACGCCCTTCGCGCCCCCGCTCGTCACCGCATAGAACGACGTCGCCCTGTCCGTGAACAGCGTCGCGTGTTTCGCGCCGTCCTTCTCCGCGACCGGCATATCCGAATACAGCGAGAACTCGAACTCCGTGAAGGTGAACGTGATATTGCACGTCTTGCCGTCTGCGTTCAGCACCCCTTCGATCTTCTCCACGTCCGACCCAGATGCGACCGCATCCAATTCAAGCGGGAGGATATATCTTCCGTTTTTCAGCGAGCGCATTTCATCGCTGTTGAGACGGGCATGGTCCGACGTGAAACTTACAAAGTTGTTCTCGCATTCCAAGTACAACTGCACTTCCTGCGTGCCGTAAGCGATCTTGGTATCCCAGAACATCGTTCCCTGCCCGCTGTTTACCGCCTCCCCGTTGATGAGGAAGGTATCCTTAGGCTTGGTCACGTTGAGCCGCAAAGTCTTTCGGATATCGCCCCGCACGCCGTCCGGGACCGTGATCCCGAACACTGCTTCCCCCGAAAACGGGAGCATCAGCGTCTTTGCGCCCTTTTCGATCTCCGCGTACGTCCCCGGCTCCTCCTCGAAGTTGTATGCCGTGAACCCCGCGGGAGCGATGGAGATCCCGTAGCGGTATTCTCCCGCGGAAACTTCCGCCGCGTACCCCTCCGCCGTCTTTTCCAAGACGTTCTGCGCTTGCGCGTCCATGGCCGCGAGCGTGAAATCGAAGTCATACGGCTTGGTCGCCACGATCACCACGGGCAGGGTATCCGTGAAGCCCTTATCGTGGCTCGTCGCCGTGATCTCCACCGTCCCCTGCCGTTTGGGAACGAGCAAGCCGTCCTTCGTCACTTCCGCCACGCTCTCGTCGCTCGATGTCAGCGTATAGCTCTTATCCTTCGCCTTGACCGGCGTCACTTCCGCCGTCACCGTATGCGACGTCTTGTCCGCCATGTCTATGACCAGCGTGCCGTCTTCATCGCGCCCTTCCGCAATGATGTTGATCCCGTTCGCCGAAACGTCTGAGCTTAGATCCGGGGCGCCCGCCACCGAGAATATCACCAGCATGAATACCATCGGCAATACCAATATCAATGAAATCAGCGTCTTACGCATCAGATCCCTCCTCCGGAAAATTCATAGTACTTCCGTTTGAGACGGAACAATAGATAAAATAGAGCCAGCGCCGCCGCAATAACTGCCGCCGCACCGCCTAAGATATACGTCAGATATCCGTATTCGAACCCTCTCATCTGGGCAAGCAGTTTCAGTACGAATACCGCCCCGCCTACCAAGAACGACAAAAGCGTTCCCATCATGATCACCGCCGAGACCGTCCCCGACGATTCCTTGATCTCGCCGTCGTCTTCCGTCGAGAACTTCGCATGGTTGAAGTCGTACCGCGTCGCAATTGCCACGTTCACGAACCCGAACAG
>CANQSR010000034.1 GCA_947626575.1 uncultured Clostridia bacterium
CCGTCGTCTTCCGTCGAGAACTTCGCATGGTTGAAGTCGTACCGCGTCGCAATTGCCACGTTCACGAACCCGAACAGCAGCCCCACCGCCGCGATAAACAGCGCATCTACGCCGCCTACCGTTCCCGTCGCGTACAGCAGGATCGCCGAAGCCGCCTGCGAGATCCCCGTCACGATCATGCACAGAATGATCTTCGAGAAAAATACCGTCTTATAGCTCACAGGCAACGCCTTCACCGTGTAGAACATCTCCCCGTCGCGGCTGATGTTCGTCGCGCAGAAGATGTTCGTCAGCGCGCCGAACAGCACCGTCAAAAACATCGCAAGTTCCAAACTGCTGTCCACGCCGATCAGCTTCTCGACGAGGGAGTCCCCCACGTCCATGCAGAAGTACACCATCAGCGGCATGATGAACGCCACCGAAAAATACGAGAACATGTACGACGGCGTGCGGAAGATCATCAGAAATTCCTTCTTCAACAGCGCGGGCAGCCGTGCGCCCTGCGCCGTCAGCGACGTCGTCTTGACCATCGAAACCGTCGCGCTCTGGTTCCGCGCCTGCAAGGCGCGCGTCAAAATGCTCTTGATGATGAGCATCGCCAGCGCGATCGAGACCACCGCCACAAGGCCGAGGCCTACCCCGCTCCACACAAATTCACGGCCCGTCATGATGTCCGCAAACCACCGCGCGGGATACAGCCACCCGCACACCGCGCCGATCGTTCCCACCACCTGCTCGTTGAAAAAGTAGCGGAGGGCATTGCTGTCCAATAGTAGTTCCTTTACGCCGCCCAAGATGAGCGAATACAGCCAGAACCCCGCGCCGAGTACCGCCGTCACGAGAATGAACATGAGAACGTACCGCTCCCTTAGAAACCGCTTCACTACCTGCACCAGCGGCACCAAGACCGACGCGATGCCCATCGTGATGAGCGGCAGTAAAAAGCACATCCCAACCGTCATCGCCCAGAACGCCGCAGTTACTCCCACTTGCCACGCGAACGTCGCGTTCACCGCAATGACCGCCACCAGCGCGATCCCAAGCTGGCCGCGGTAGATGGACAAAAGCTTTGCCACGAACAGCGTCCGCGCATTGATGGGAAGCGCTGAAAAGATCTTCATATCGTCCGCCGCGAACAGCTCGCGGCCGAGTTGGCCCACGCCGCCGACCACAAGCCCCACCACGACCGCCGTGTATAGGATCGTCAACAGCTCCGAAGACCTTCCGATGATGTCCGTCTTCCCAGCCGTCTTCACCTGCGTATATACCCCCGTGAATTGCCCGAAAAAGTACACGAACAACGCCACGATCGCACATACCAATACCACGCGCAACAGAAAGCCCAAAAAGTCGAACTGCCCCGCACGGAACATCGACCGACGCTCTTCGCGCCCCTTCCGCAACAGCGCGCGCACCGTGCGGAGTTTGACCCCGCCCGCCTTCTTTTGTTTCCCGGCTACCGCCGCATACCGCGCTCGCAACGCTTCATCTCTGCCGTTCATTCCGCAAGAAATACTCCTCAAAATCAAAATTCGGGTTCGCCGCATAGATCCGCCTCACGTTCAGCTCGTTCACCTGCTCCCCTTTGCGGATCATCACCACGCGGTCGCAGAGCTTCGCCACCGTGTTCAGCGCATGCGACGAGAATACGATCGCGTTCCCTGCCGCCACATACCTGTGCATGAATTCCTGCACCGCCTTCATCGTACGCGGGTCCAACCCCGTCATAGGCTCGTCTAAGATCCACAGCTTCGGATGATGGATAAGGCTCCCCATCATGCAGATCTTCTGCCGCATCCCGTGCGAATACGACGAGATCAGATTCTCGATGGGCTTCCCCAGCTGGAACACGCTCTCCAATGCGTTCAGACGCTTTGCGCGCAGTTCCGTCGGCACATCATAGATATCCGCCATGAAGTTGATATATTGCAGACCCGTCATCTTCACGAACGTCGCATGGTTGTCCGTCACAAACCCCATGTTCGACTTCGCAAGCTCCGCGTCCCTGCGGATGTCATACCCCGCGATCTCGATCTCCCCGCGCTCGAACGGCAGCATCCCTTCCAAGCATTTCAGCGTCGTACTCTTCCCCGCGCCGTTATGACCCAAAAGGCCAACGATCTCGCCTTCGTAACACGAAAACGTCACGTTCGCCACCGCCCAATCCGCTTTCTTCGAATACCGCTTGTAGAGTCCGCTCACTCGCAATACTTCCTGCCGCGTCCCCTGCTGTTGCACCGTCCCGTTCATTGCTTCTCTGTACATGTCTCTCTCCTTTTTTTCCTTCTCAATACGTGAACGTCAGGCTGACCGTCACCAATGAGTTGTTCGACGTGCCGTAAGTCGTCCCGATTTTCGTCACGTGGTTCTCGTCCGTTACGACCGTCAGCGTGAGGTCATAGACGGGCGCGGGAAGATCCTCGCGGATCCCGAATACCGCCTCCGCGTTCCCGTTCCATACCACCGCCACTAACGTGCCGTTTTCCACCGTGAAGTCCTGGAAGTACACGCTGCTCAAATTCAGCCGCACTTCGAACGTCCCCGCGGGGAGCGTCTCGGAGACTGTTTTCTCCGTGTACGCGCTCTCCGCGTCCAAACCGTTCAGCGTGCGCTCCGTCCCGCTCACCGTGTACGTTTCCCCGCTCTTTTCGTAATGCTTGCGGCTCTCGTACTGCGTAAGCGCTCCGCGCACGATCTCGATTTCGCGTTCAATCGTTTTCGCCTCGCCGAGATGGCTGTATTTCTCGATCACAACTTCCAAGGGCGTGGGTTCATTGCCCTCGCCGCCCGGTCCTTCCGAAGGCGTGGGCGCAAGCATGTCGCAGCCCGTGAGCAGCATCAACCCCAACAACGCGATCCCCGCCGCTTTCACTATCTTCTTCATTACAGCATCCCTCCTTTCATTGCGATATATGCCAAACCGCACAGCGCGGTCAGCGCCGCCACGGCTCCGAACAGCGCCTCAATGGGCGCATCGCCGATCTTCTCCGCCGTCTCGATCGCCGCGCCGATGTCCGCCGCGTCGTTCCAATACTCCATCAGCGCCTCATACTCCGCAAGTTCTTCGGAGGCTACGTTCAGCTCCTCCTCGTCCAATGCGGATATGAGCGCGGACATCTCTTTGAGCGCGGCGAAGTCCTTCGCCTGCAACGTCTCTTTCGTGAGACCAGCTTTCAACTCCCGCAGCCGTGCGAGCGTCTGTTCCAACCGCTCCGTATAGCCGTTCTCATTGGTCACAACGACTTCGAACACCGCACTGCCCGTAAAGTTTGCGTCCTCGATGGAGACAGTTACTTTATAGTTGCCGACCTTTTCCAACGCATCGGGATCGATCTTGATACCGTTCTTTTCGGCGAACGAGATCTTATCCGTATCCGTGAAGAAGGTCACGTCGCCCGTAAGCTCCAACGCCTTCCCCGCAAACCGCATCCACAGACGGCCGTCGCTGTC
>CANQSR010000035.1 GCA_947626575.1 uncultured Clostridia bacterium
ACACCTAATAGTAAAATCGGGCGTGAATAAAATTCACGCCCTTTTGCATAGATGTCTACTGATTTGACCTCCTTTTTCCGTGATTTTTTGTTGTTAAAAGCCCATAGACATCTCTCTATGGGTCTAATATATCTCTGTTGGGGGCCATGGCGGCGCCCATGTTGTTGACGTCCATCACGCCGAAATCCACTACCTTGCCGAGCGTGGCGGATGTGATGCGCACGCCGTCCCCCTTGGCGGATACCAGCGCCGCGCCCGCGCCCGTCACCGTCCACTGCGCCTGCGGCGGACGCGTACACCCAAGTTCCAGCGGATAACGGTATTGCCGCTCCGCCGATGCAAAATGGCTCCCCGTCGCCGCAACGGCGTACTTGCAGAATCCCCCGTCGATAAAGGCCGCGGAGACCGCGAGCGACTCCGCCATCGTCGAACAGGCGCCGTACACGCCCAAAAAGGGTACGGAGAAATCCCGCGCCGCAAAACTCGCCGAGATGATCTGGTTCAACAGGTCCCCGGAGACGATCATATCCACTTCGTCGCGGCCGAGTCCGCCGTTTGCGATCGCGCCGTCGATGACCGTGGACAGCATCTTGCATTCCGCCTTTTCGTATGTGGACTCGCCGAACATGTCGTCGGAGAGCGCCGTCTCCACATAGCGCCCCACCACGCCCTCGCATTCCTTGGGTCCCGCGATCGTACTCGTCGCCACGATGCGCGGCTGACGTTTGAAATAGATGGTCTGATTGCCCATAAAAATACCGCCCGATTGCATTGTCTGCAACCGCGCGGTATTTATACCTCGTTTGACGCTTTCCCCAAGAGGGAAAGCGCGTGTTTTGCCGCCATCCGAAGGCGTATTTTGCGTTACCCAAAGGCGTGCGCACGTCCCTTGCAGGGGCCTTATTCCACGCCTTCGTTGAGCTTTTCGAGCAGCTCGTCAAGATCCCTTCCGTGCGCGTTGACCGCCTCCGCGACCGTCTCGCCGTGGGCGAGCGCGCAACCGAAGCAGTGCATCCCCGCCGCAAGCAAAATATCCGCCGCGCCGGGATTGAGTTCGAGGCAATCCGCGATCAATGTATCCGCCGTGATTTTTGCCATATCTTGTTCCCTCCCGTTTTTTTCTGCTCTATTCTACCACGTTCCCGCGCGTATTTCAACTGTTTTCGGCAACTTTTCCGAAAATTTTACAGATACAGCAGCCAATACAGAAGCCCCACGGCCGCGCCGCCCGTCACGCCGAACACGATGATGGGTCCCGCCACGACGAACATCTTCGCCGCCATGCCATAGACATAGCCCTCCGTCTTGAACTCGATGGCGGGCGAGGCGACGGAATTGGCAAAGCCCGTGATGGGAACGATGCTCCCCGCGCCCGCGTTCTTGCCGATGCGGTCGTAGACGCCGAGGCCGGTGAGCAGCGTTCCCAAAAAGATGAGGATGGCCGAGACCGTACCCGCGAGGATATCCCCCGAAAGGCCCGCGTACTCCAACATGAACCTGAAAAACTGCCCGATGACGCAGATGAACCCGCCCACCAAAAAGGCATGGCCGCACGTCTTGAAGTGCTTGGTCGGCGGCGCAAAGCTATCCACGTATCTGAGATAGTTGCGGTTTTGGTTTTCGCGCGATTTGCCCGTCACGGCCTGATCTCCCGCGGGGTCTCTTCGGGAAAACAGCTCTCCCGCTCTTCGCGCGTCTTTCCCATCCCTTCGCCCTTCACCTTTTTCATACCCATAATTTGGGACAGGGGTAAAATTTTTATACATGGGCCGCCGCGCAAAAAACCTCCCCCCGCGGGATGCGGAGGGAGGGACGCTCAGTTGACATAGGACGCGAGAAGATCATAGAGCGTCTGGTAAAACTCGCCGAGATAGGCGCGGGCGAGGGTATCCATGCGGAAGGCTTCGAGGCGGGCCGCCGCGTCGTCCGTGACCTCCATGTAGTAGTTCCGCACCACCAAAAATCGCTGGGAATAGGAGAGATTGTAGTTGGGATTTTCGGGATAGCGGTACGGGCCGTTCTCGTTCCCCTCCGAGCCGATGGACTCATAGGCGAGCTGGTGCAAGAGGTCCTCCTTCACCACTTCCACGTCGGCATCCGCCTGCGCCTTGATGCGCGCCTCTTCCCGCGCGCGGACGGAGCTTCGCGCATTCTCGTTGCGGAGCAACAGATACAGAAGTTCCTTGCGCTCGGCATCCGCCTTGGCGAGGATATCGTTTTTCTTGCCCTGCGCCACGCGCACCATGGAGAGCTGGACGGGCGAGAGATCCGCATATTGCGGGTCGGTGAGGTCGATGATGTCGATGGTCATGCCGTATCCTCCTCAAAATGCAACAGCACCGTGCGGAGAAACGCCCCCGCATCCGCCGTCCGCAGGGTGAACTGCAATACGCCCGTGCGGAGCAACTGCATCACGCGCGTCTTTTCCCCCGCCTTCACCTGCGCGGTGCGCGCGATCCCGTCCGCTTCGAATTGCGCCGTGAACGCGCCCCCGCCGAGAATGGTGACCGCCTTCAAATACCGTTTTTTTCCCGCTTCGGAGGCGGCGTCGAGCGTCGCTTTGAGCGCGCCGCCCGCTTCCGTTTGCGGATAGCCGCCGCCCGTCAGACGGTAAACGGAGGTACCATGTACGAAGTATACCCCCTCCGTTCCGCCTGCAACGTGCGATGCGGGGACATCCAGCACATACGCTTCGTCCGCCGCGGGGTCATAGACATAGATGCACATCTCCCCTTCCCGTTCCGCGAGGGAATAATACTTTCCCTGCCACGACGCAGACTCCGCGCGCAGCGTCGCCATACGCGGCGCATGCACGAACTTGCAGGCCGCCCCGGTGAGAAAATAGAGGCCGCGTACCGTGCGGAAAACGATGCCCCCGCCGACGCATTGGACGGTATTGGCGATGGGAAGCCCGTCGAACGCCACCTTTTCAAAGCTGAAATTGAGGTCGTTCGCATCGGCGCGCATGGCGAGGATCTCATTTTCACGGAACACATACAACCGCCCGCCGAAGGGACACAGGGCGAGGATCCCGCCGCCGACGGGCGAGAGTTCGATCTCGCCCGTATCTTCCTCCGTGAGCCGCCACTTTTCGCCCGAAAGCGGGGCGGAATAGCAAAGTTTGTTCCCCTGCGCGAGAAAGAGCCGCTCGTGATGCACGGCGATGCAGCTGCCGCCCGCGGGCTGTTCCATCATCTCGTACGTGTCCCTGTACAGGCGGTACACCCTGTCGGCGGCGGGAAGATAGTATTCCGTTTCGCCGTGTTCGGGCGCATAGGCCGCCGCGCCGAGGACGGCGTTCTTGCCGAACGAATAGCTGACGTTGTCGGGAAACCGCTCCACGACGTTGTCGGTCCGCCGCGCAAACACGGCGCCGCCCGCATAGAACATGTCCGTAAACGTTCCCGTGAAATCGGCGACTTTGACGGCGCCCGCCGCAGGGACGAGCGCGTCCCCCTCCCGCCTCAGCGAGAGGAGGGCATAGTCCCTTACCCGCGGCGACTGTTTCAGAAAGTCCGCGTCGATGCGCATCACCCGTTCCCGCCGCGGAGGAGAACAGAGCGCCTTTGGCGGGATCATGCCCACCTCCTCGCGTGTACGCTGAGCGTCCGCCTGACGCTTCCCGCCGCGCGCAGGGCGTCGCGGTACTTCTTATCGAATACGGCCGCTTCGGTGAACCTGCCGCATCCCACCAGAAATTCCGCCGCCGCACCGTAAGCGAGGACCCGTGCGGCGACGCGCGCATCGCATTCCGCATTCCCCGCAAGCTGTTTGGCGGCGGGCGCATAGACATATGTGACCGCAACGTCGCCGCTGACGGACACCTCGATGTAATCGGGATAGAGCTTGAACCCGATCTCCCCGCCTTTCGCCTCCGCCTTGATCACGGATACGGGCGTTTGGGAGAGTTCGGTATAGTAGATCTTCCCCGTGCGGGTATTCACCGTCTCCTGTTTCTTCAAGGGGAAGTAATCGAGGGCGACCTCGTTTTCGACGAGATTGTAACAGCGGAGGAGAAGGGAGAGTTCCTCCGAAGAGGAACTCCCTTTTTCCGCCTCACGGGCAAGGTCGCCGCGGCCGATGAGCTCTGCGGCCGTGCAGAGGATCTCTTTGACCGTTGTCGCCATACCCCTCTCCTTACGATTCCGTGATCCCCGTGAGCATACCCTGTCCCGC